>NZ_CP127296.1:3348928-4018214 GCF_030285645.1 Amycolatopsis sp. DG1A-15b | reverse complement strand
GGGAAACCTGCACCGTCCTGGTGACCAGCCGCACCCAGCTCACCGGGCTGGTGACCGGGCACGCGGCCCATCCCCTCCGCCTCGACGTCCTGCCCGAGCACGAAGCCCGCCTCCTGCTCACCAGCCGGCTCGGTGCCGCCCGCACGACGGCCGAGGGGGAAGCGGTGGACCGGCTGATCGCCTTCTGCGGTGGGTTCCCGCTGGCGCTGAGCATCGTCGCCGCGCGCGCCCAGCTGCGGCCGGACCTCCGGCTGGGAGTGCTGGCCGACGAACTGCGGGACGCCGGGCTCCAGGCCCTCGCCGACGACGACCCCACCGCCAGCCTTCCCACCGTGCTGTCGTGGTCCCTCGACGCGCTGGAGCCGGAGCAGACGACCGCGTTCGCCCTGCTCGGGGTCGCGCCCGGGCCCGACCACGGCCCCGAGGCGGTCGCCGCCCTGATCGACCGGCCCGCCGCGGACACCCGGCGGATCCTGCGCGGACTGGAACAGGCGTCACTGCTCACCCGGACCGGCCGCGGCCGTTACCGGCTCCACGACCTGATCCGCCGGCACGCCACCGACACGGTCGCCGGGCTGCCCGCGCACCTCCGCACCGCGGCGCAGCACCGGGTCGTCGACTTCTACCTGCACACCGCGCTCCGGGCCGACCGGCTCCTGAACCCGCAGCGGGAACCGAGACACGCGGTACCACCCGCGCCCCGGCACGCCGTCCCCGACCTGTCCGACGACTCGGCCGCGCTGAGCTGGTTCGACACCGAGCACGGCTGCCTGCTGGCGGCCCTGGACACCGCGTCGGAGAACGGGCGCCACCGGACGACGTGGGACCTGGCCTAGGCGCTCGAGACGTTCCACCGCCAGCAGGGACACCTGCACGACCGGCTCGCCACCTGGCAGGCCGCGATGACGGCGGCCGGGCACCTCGCAGACCCGGCGACCCGGATCCTCACCCACCGCCTGCTCGGCCGCGCGCACGCCGACCTGGGGGCCCACACGGAGGCGAACGTCCACCTGCAGGAAGCTCTGACCCTGGCCGAGCGGCACGACGACCTGACCAACCAGGCCCACACCCACCGGACCTCGCCGCCGCCTGGGGTGCCCGGGGAGACCACCGCAAGGCCCGTGAGCACGCCGTGCAGGCGCTGCGCATCAGCCGGGACGTCGGCAACGCCGACTGGGAAGCCGGTGCGCTCAACGCGATCGGCTGGTACGCGGCCCAGCTCGGTGCCTACGACGAGGCCCAGGAAAGCTGCGAAGCCGCGCTGGACCTGTTCCGCCGCCAAGGCAACGCCGAGGACCAGGCGACCACCTCGGACAGTCTCGGCTACATCGCGCACCACGTCGGGCAGCACGCCGAGGCGGTCGCCCGCTACCGCGAGGCCCTCGTCCAGCTCCGCGAAATCGGGTCCTCCACGGAGGAAGCCGGCACCCTCGACCGGCTCGGCGCCGCGTACGCGGCGCTCGGACAGCACGGCGAAGCGCGCGAGACGTGGAGAGACGCCCTCACGCTCTGCCGGCAGCAAGGCCGCGACGACGACGCCCGGCGCGTGCAGCGGCAACTCGACGCGCTCGAGCGGGCCACGGCACCGGTGCGTTGACGCGAGGTGGTGGCCGTGAGGCTTGCCGGTGGAAGGGAGTCATGGCGTGGACGCCTGAGGTGTTCGCGCGGTCGTCGGAGCCCGAAGAAGCGCAGCGGCTGGTCACCGCGCGGTCGAGCGGGCGGAGGCCGCGGGAAGGAGGTCGGCGATGTTCTGCTCGGTGTGCGTCCGGATGCGGGGGCCGTGCCGGCGTTCGACCGCGGCGAGGTCGCCGACGGCGACCAGGGCCGGCCCCAGCGGCACGGTGTCGGTCGCGGGCTTCGTCCAGCTTGGCGGCCACGGCCGGGCCGATCGAGCTCAGCGTCCCTGCTGTGTCCCAGCGGGGTGGCGTTCCCGCTGGTCCGGTGGGGTGGGACCGTCCCGGCGTCCCGGGTCGGCCGCTGAAGGGCGATCGGCAGCGCGGCCGGTGCCAGCCTTCTCGCCATGCAAAGACTCGCTGTGGCCGTCGCGGTGCTGCTGGTGTTCCCCGCCGCAGCCGCGGTTGCGGCCGAACCCGTTGCGGTGTGCGGGCACACCAGTACCCAGCCCACCCTGAAACAAGATGCGACCGGCGCCGCGGTCGCCGAGGCGCAGTGCCAGCTGAACCTGGCGACCAAGGCGAGCCGGTACACGCCGATCGGCGCGGACGGCTCCTTCGGCCCGGCGACCGACGCCCGCGTGCGCGTGTTCCAGAAGTGCGCCGCCTTGAGCGTGGACGGCCAGATCGGGCCGAACACGTGGGCCGCCTTGAACTCGTGGTCCACGCGGCCGCGCAAGTGCGCCACCCAGGGCACGGCGGGCACCGCGCAGAGCGTGGTGTGCGGCCATTCCACCGCCCGCCCGACCCTGCAGAGCGGATCCACCGGCGCCGACGTCAAGGAACTCCAGTGCCGGCTGAACCTCGCCATGGAGCCCGGCCACTACCCGCCGCTGACGGTGGACGGCAACTTCGGTGACGGCACCCGCAACCGGGTGATCCAGTTCCAGCACTGCGTCAACGCCAGTGCCGACGGCGTCGCCGGGCCCACCACGTGGGCGAAGGTCGCCGACTGGTCCAGCCGCAACACCTACTGCACGCCGCCGAAGCCCGCCGGGCACCCGATCGACGGCGTCGACACGGCGAAGTACCAGCACCCGGGTGGCGCGCCGATCAACTGGGGCGCGGTGAAGGCGTCCGGCGTCGAGTTCGCGACGGTCAAGGCGACCCGCGGCCTGAACGTCACCGACGACTACCTCGCCACCGACCTGCCCGCGGCGCGCAACGCCGGCCTGGCCGTGGGGCCCTACCACTTCTACACGGGCACGGCGGCCGGCACCGGCGGCGCGCAGGCGGACCGGTTCATCGCCGCGGTGAAGGCCACCGGGTACACCGGCAAGCGCGCCGGCGACCTGCCGCCCGTGTTCGACCTGGAGTGGAAGGACGACGGCTCCGGCGGTTGCCCGCCGTACGTCACCGTCGCCGACGCCAAGGCCTGGCTGGACAGGGTGCAGGCGGCGTTCGGCCGGACCCCGATCATCTACACCCAGAAGTCGTTCCTGGACGCCTGCCTCGGCGGCACCACGGCGCTTTCGGCCTACCCCATGCAGCTCGCCGACTACCGGCAGTCCGTCACCCAGCCGGCGCTGCCCACCGGGTCGAAGACCTGGCTGATGTGGCAGTACACCGACGCCGCCATCCCCGACGGCATCCCCGCGCCGGCGACCGGCGACGTCTTCAACGGCACCCAGGCCGATCTCGACCAGCTCGCCAACCGCTGAATCCCCGTTAGGAAAGGACGAGAATGAGTCTCCCCATGAGCCGCCGCACGATGCTGCGCGGCGCGGTGGTGGTCGGCGCGGCCGCCGCGGTCAGCCCGCTGCTGCTGCCGGGCACCGCCCAGGCCTACCCGTGGTCCCGCACCCTCACGCAGGGCAGCACGGGCGCCGACGTCACCGAACTCCAGATCCGCGTCGCGGGCTGGGCGGCCGACTCGCCCAGCCACAGCCGGGTCTCGATCGACGGCGAATTCGGTCCCGGCACCGCGGCGGCGGTCCGCAGGTTCCAGGCGGCCTACGGCCTGGGCGCGGACGGTCAGGCCGGCCCGGCCACCCAGGCCGCGCTCAACGCGCTGGAGCAGAGCGACGGGTCCACCGTCCACTTCAACTTCAGCGAGTTCACCGACCGCGACAGCGGCACCTTCAACGGCGGCAAGGTCAGCGCGGCCGCCGCCAAGGAGAACGCCCGGCGCTGCATGTACAAGCTGGAGGCGCTGCGCAAGAAACTCGGGAACAAGCCGATCACGGTGAACTCCGGGTTCCGCAGCATCGCGCACAACGCGGAGATCGGCGGCGCGAGCGACAGCATGCACCTGTACGGCACCGCGGCCGACCTGAACGTGCCGGGCGTGGCCAACAAGACCGTCTACCAAAAGGCCGAGACGTGCGGGTTCTCCGGCCTGGAGACCTACAACACCGACCACCAGCACGTGGACAGCCGGGCCGACCTCGGCCGGTCGTGGTGGTGGGAGAACGGCACGGTCTGACCGGCCGGCCGGGGCGGGCGCCGGGAACCGCGCGGGGTTTCCGGCGCCGGCCCGTCCTCAGTGCGCCTGCGGGCTCGTCAGAGCCGCCGAGCAGGCCGGCCAGTCGTGGAAGTCGTGGCGCACGCTCCACAGGCGGTGCGCCGCATCGATGTTCCAGACGGGGTCGAACGCCTGCCGCGGCGAGCCACCCAGCTCCAGCAGGCGGGCGTCGGAGATCTGGAAGACGCCCCAGTTGCGGCTGCCGTTCGTGTTCGGCAGCACCCAGAGCGGATCGAGGAACGAGGCACAGCGCGCGATCGCGACCGCGGTGTCCGGCGCTTCGGTGAACACGGCCCGGACCCGCTGCTCGACCACGGCCGCCGACCAGGTCGCCATGCTGGTCCGGCGGTCGTACAGCGCGGTCTTGGTGGCCTCGTCGACCACACCGCGCGCGGGCAGGCCCGCCAGCACCTGGAACGCGGTGACCCGGCGCAGCGTCTCCGGCCCGAACGAGCCGTCGACCGAGAGCCGCCCGTGGGCCGCGACCAGCAGATTCTGCACCTCGGTGACGCACTCGTCGTGCTGGCCCATGCTGACCGGCGGCTGGCACCCCGAGGAGAACAGCATCCGGTCGGCGTACCGGCCGGTGGCCGGTGGGGACGCGTCGGCGGTGAGCCAGACCAGACCGCCCGCCAGCAGCACCACGACCGCGATGGCCGTCGCGGCGTAGGCGCGCCGCCGGCGTGGCGTCGCGGCGTCCTCACTGGTCTCGGTCTGCTCCGCTTCATCGACGCGGTCGGCGTCGGCCAGGGCCCACAGCTGGTGCAGTTCCCGGAGTTCCGCCGGGGAGGCGCCACAGACCTTGCCGAAGGAGTGGACGACGCGGTAGTCGGCGGGGACGCTCTTGCCGGAGCAGTAGCGGTGCAGGCTGGAGCCACTGGCCCCGGCCTGCTTGCCGAGCCGTTCATAGCCCTGCTCGCTGCGGTCTTTCAGCATGCGCAGGTAGGCGGCGAACTTGTCCCTGTGCAGTGTCACTGTGACTCGAACACCTCGCTCGGGCAGCGGATGACGGACGGAAGTTAACACCGTCGTGCCACACTCCGGGCAGAAACTGACGGATTACGCCACCCGGCGGAGCGCGGCCCGGGCCGGATGGCGGGAAGCCGACGGTTCGGTGTGCCCGCGCCGACTCGACGTCAGGGGTGCGGCCCTCGATCCCGGCGTCTCACCATCGCGATCTGATTCACCGAGGTAGGTGACCCGCTCGGCGAGCAGGTGGCCGGGGTTCGCCGTCCGGGACGCTACTTCCGGTTCAGCAGTTCACGGGCCAGCGCGAGCCCCGCGGTAGCCCGTTCCTCCGCTGTTCCGCCGAGCTGCGCGCCGCGCGATTCGGCCATCACCAGGGTGCTGAGGGCGAGCCGGGCGCGCATGCGGCCGTCGATGTCGGTGCCCGGGCCGAGTGATCGCGTGAGAGCGTCGAGGTGGTGGAGCAGCTCCGCCGCCGCCGGGAGGCCGGCGAGCGCGTGCTCGTTCACCCGGGCGCACACGAGCAACGCGCCGTGCTCGCCGCGGATGAGCGCGGCGAACCGGTCCAATGCCTCGCTGCGCCGGCGCCAAGGGGCCGGCGACGGCTGCAGGGACTCCGTGAGCTCGGCCAGCTCGGGCAGGAGCCGGCCGTACGAGCTCGTCAGCACGTCTTCCTTGCTGCGGAAGTGGTGGTAGACGGCCGGACGGGTGATGGCGAGCCGGTCCGCGACCTCGGCCAGCGTGGTCCGCTCGTACCCCTGCGTGGTGAACATCTCCAGGGCGGTGGCGCGGATGCGGTCGCGGGTGTCGGTACGCCGGCCGTCGGCGCGTTCGCTCATGCCGCCAGCATCTCACCCGGGAAACTGACTTACACGTAAGTCAGGTATCTTCGGTGGCATGGAACCCGATCAAGACGTCGTCCCCGAAGGACTGTCCGGCCGCCGGGTGCTCGTGACCGGCGGCAGCCGAGGACTGGGCGCGGCGATCGTCCGGCGCTTCGCGGCCGCCGGCGCCACCGTCCTGGCCTCCGCCCGCACACCGCCGGAGCCGGGTGAACTGCCCGCGACGTTCTTCGCGGCCGATCTCGCCACCGCCGAGGGGGCCGCGGACCTGGCCCGCCGGGTGCTCGACACCGCGGGCGGCGTCGACGTCCTGGTCGACAACGCCGGCAGCGCCTCACCCCCGGCGGACACCCTCGTCCGCAGCGACGAGAGCTGGGAGGCCGATCTGGCGCTCAACCTGCTGGGTACGGTCCGGCTCGACCGGCACCTCGTGCCCGGGATGGTCGAACGCGGGCACGGCGTGGTCGTGCACGTCTCGTCGATCGCGAGCCGGTTGCCGCAGCCGGGCCAGGTCGCCTACGCGGCGGCGAAAGCCGCGCTCAACACCTACAGCCGGGCCTTGGCCGCCGAACTCGGCCCGAGCGGCGTGCGGGTGGTGAACGTGCTGCCCGGCTTCATCCCCACGCCGGGGGCGATCGCCCACCACCGCAAGATCGCCGAGAGCCGCGGCGTCAGCCTCGAACAGGCCCAGCGGGACCTGGCCACCAGCCTCAACGTCCCGATGGCCCGGCCCGGCTCCCCGGAAGACGCGGCCGAACTCGTCGTGTTCCTCGCTTCGGACCGCGCCCGCTGGCTGACCGGCGCGCAGTACCGGGTGGACGGCGGCATCCTGCCTGTCGTCTGAGCGCCCTCCCACCGATCCGGGGACTGGAGTGCTAAGACCGCATCTCAGCCGGGCGGACACCTCCGCCTCGACCCACTCGGTGAACCGGCGATGCGCGGTCGCAGCACTGACCCCGAACGAGGCCGGTAGCGCCGACCAGGCACAACCGGCGACGCCGACCTCCGCCCTGGTGGCGTTGCGGCGCATCGGGAAACAGTCGTCACGAGCGTCGGTGGACGCGATGCAGGTCAGGGCGGTAAAAGGGGGATCTGACCGGCCCCGGCCCGGTTGACCGGGGCAAGCCGGGCTCGAAGATTCACGCGATGAGCGAGCGTGGTGGCATCCCGTTGTCGGTGGTCATCTCCGCGGCCAACCGCAACGACCACCTGACGTTCGAGGCGGTGGTCGATGCGGTCGCGCCGGTCGCCGGGCCGGTCGGACGGCCGCGGCGCCGGCCGCACAAGCTGCACGCGGCGAGCGCAAGGCTGCCCACTTCCTGGGCTTCGCCCAGCTGGTCTGCGCAATGATCAGCTACCGCCGGGCGATCAAGCCGGATCTTCCAGCCCACCGCAACCCCGAATGAGATGTGGTCTAAACCGGAACGGGGGCGCGCATCGGGGCCCTGGCGAATTCCGCCATGCCTTCGTCGAACCCGGTCGAGGGGAGCCAGCCCAGCTCCGCCTTGATCCGCTTCGGTGAGGCCACGATGTGGCGCACGTCGCCGATGCGGTACTCGCCGGTGATCACCGGCGGTGGTGTTCCGGCCGCCGCGGCCAGGGCGGCCGCCACCTCCGCGATGCTGCGGGGGTCGCCGGTTGCCACGTTGAAGGCGCGGAATCCCGTGTTCGCCGCCGTCAGGGCCGCCACGTTGGCCGTCGCGATGTCGCGGACGTGGATGAAGTCGCGGCACGGCTTGCCGTCCTCGAAGACGCGGGCCGCCGTGCCGCGGTCCACGGCCGTGCGGAAGACGGCCGTCACGCCGGAATACGGGCTTCCGGGGGGCATCTCGGGCCCGTAGACGTTGTGGTACCGCAAGGCGACCGCTTGGCCGCCGGTCTCGCGGGCCCACGCGCCGGCCAGGTGTTCCTGGGCCAGCTTGGTGACCGCGTAGACGTTGCGGGGTGGATCGAGCGGATCGTCCTCTTCGACCGGACTGTCCACGACGGTCAGGCCGCATTCCGGGCAGGTCACCTCGAACCGGCCCGCGTCGAGGGCTTCCTTCGGACGGCGGCCGGGCCGGACCCGGCCGTGCACCGGGCAGTCGTAGCGGCTGTCGCCGTAGATCACCACCGAGCTCCCGAGCACCAGCTTGCCGAGGCCCAGTTCGGTCATGGCGGTGACGAGCCGCGCGGTGGCGAGGTCGTTGCACGTCACGTACCGCGCCGCGTCGCGGATTTCCTTGCCCCGGCCGACCATCGCGGCCTGGTGGCACACCGCGTCGACCCCGCGCAGCGCCGAGACCACTGTGGACTCGTCGCGCAGGTCGCCGTGCCGGAACTCGACGCCGTCGGGGAACTTCGGCGGCGACCCGGCCGGGTGCACGTGGGGGAGCAGCGCGTCCAGAACCCGGACTTCGTGCCCGCCGGCCACCAGTGCTTCGACGACGTTCCGGCCGATGAACCCGGCGCCGCCCGTCACCAGAACTCGCATTCCGCCTCCTGCGTCTCGTGGCTTCCCACGGTCTTCGGCGGTGCTCGGCCCGGACTCGAATGCGGCTGGACCCGCGCGCCATACGGTCGTGGCCGTCCGGTCGCGGAGGCGCGGATGTGGGGAGAGGCTGTGGTGCTCATGTCTGGTCGGGTGGTCGCGGACGGCGCTACCGACACGGCGGTGGTGATCGGAAGTGCGGGGTTCATCGGACGCCGGCTTTCGGCGACGCTCGACCACGCGCGGGTGCGGACGGCGTGCTTCACCCGGCAGTCGAGGTTCCTGTGCGACGGCGAGCTGGCCGCCTCGATCGCCGGCGCCGGGACCGTGTTCTACCTCGCGTCCAGCATCAACCCGGCGCTCGGGGAAACCCACCCGGAGCTGGCCAGGGCCGACCACGTGCTGTTCAGCACCCTGCTCGACCGGCTGCGCCGCCGGGACAACCCGCCGACGGTGGTGCTGACGAGCTCCGGTGGCACCGTGTACGACCCCGCGTTCGCCCCGCCGTACGCGGAAACCTCGCCGCTGAAGCCCTCGGGCGCCTACGGCCGGGCGAAGATCGCCCTCGAAGAGGAACTGCTGAGCCACGCGGGTGAGCTGCCGGCGGTGATCCTCCGGATGTCCAATGTGTACGGCCCGGGCCAGCCGACCGGGCGCGGCCAGGGCGTGCTCGCCCACTGGCTGTCCGCCGCGCTGGATTCCCGGCCGCTGCGGCTGATCGGCGACGTGACCGCGACCCGCGACTACGTCTACGTCGACGACGTCGTCGACGTGATGCGGCGGCTGCGGGGCGCAGGGCCCGCGGAACCCCTGATCCTCAACATCGGCTCCGGCGTGCGCACCTCGCTGTCGGGCCTGCTGGACGTGGTGCGCTCGGTCGTGGCGCTCGACCTGCGGGTGGAGTTCCAGCCGAGCCGGCTCTTCGACCGGCAGGACGTCTGGCTCGACGTCGGCGAGGCCGAGCGGGTGCTGGGCTGGCGGCCCGAGACGTCGCTGAAGGAAGGCGTGGCGGCGACCTGGCGGTCGTGGCTCGCCGGCGCGGCCGTCACCGCCGGGGTCAACGAGCTCCAAACGATTTTCGAGACGATCTGACCAAGCTGTTCCGGAGTAACCCCGACTGCAGAGCGAGGGACCGAATGTTAGCTGAAATGCTCGCCCGTTCCGGCAAGGTGCTGCTCGACAACGTGCCACCGGACGGCCGGAAGTACTGGGCGGCGCGGTTCTGGGACCGGGCGGCGGCGGAGCAGCACCCGCTGCTGCGCGAGCACTTCCTCAGCCAGAAGGACACCATCGGCAAGTACCTCGAGAAGTACGGCGCCGACACCGGGCGGGTGCTCGAATTCGCCTGCGGCACCGGTGAGTTCACCGGTCTCGCGGCGACCCGCACCGCGGCGAAGAGCATCACCGCGCTCGACATCTCCCAGCAGGGCCTCGACATCGTGCGCGGCCGCGTGCACCACGAGGACCTCGAGCTCGTGCTGGGCGACTTCTGGGCCGAGCACGACCTCGGCACCGCGGATCTGGTGATGTGCGTCGACGCGATCCACCACCTCGGCGACGTCCGCGCAGTGCTGGAGCGGCTCAAGACGTTCATGGCGCCGGGCGGGATCTTCGTCGGGAACCTCTGGACGGGCGACAACTTCCACGACTTCGAGCGCAAGCGCTACGGCACGCTCAACCACCTCCGGCGCACGGCGGCGTTCTTCAGCACGGCGGTGGTCATCCGCGCATCGGGCGGCCGGATGAAGACCGGCGCGTACCGGACGCAATTGCTGACCAGCTCGGAAGGCACCGCCATCCTGAACGAGGTGTTCACCGAGGTGCTGGAGCTGGACGTGCACCCGCACTTCATGTCGTTCGTGGCCACTGCCTGACGCCGGGGTCGTGGGTGGCGGGCGTCCGCTCGCCACCCACGACACGGTGCACGAGCGGGTTCACGACGCCCGCGCGACGACCTGTTCGAGCAGCCGGGCCTGGGTGAGCAGCGTTTCGTACTCGAGGGCGCGTCCGGCCGGGTCGCCGATCAGGCTCGCGAAGTGCAGCAGGACGTTGCGGAACTGGTCGTCCGCCGGGAGAGTCCGCTCTTCCCGCACGTCCTGGGACTCCAGGCGCAGCACCGGGCGCGTCGTGGCCGGCGGGGTGAACGCCCAGTCCAACGTCAGCCGGCCTTCGCTGCCCCACACCGACATCGTGCTCCGGTAGGTGTGCACGAACCCGAACGAGCACTGGGCCGCCACCTTCCCGTCGCTCAGCAGCGCGCTGCCGGACACGTCCACCTCGCCGGAGCGCACGAGCACCGCGCCGGCCACCTCGGGGGTGCGGAGGTAGGGCCAGGACGCCCGGATCGGGTAGCACCCGGTCTCGCGCAGCGAGCCGCCGCCGAGGACGGAGGAGTACTTGATCCCGGACGGTGCCGTCGGCGGGATGCCGAAGTCCGCGGTGATCAGGCGGGGCTCACCGACCACGCCCTTGGTCACCAGCTCCGCCACCTCGGCGTGCTGGGAGTGGTGGGGGAACGCGAAGTTCTCCATCACCACCAGCCCACGCGCGGTCGCGAGCTCGACCAGCCGCGCGGCCGCGGCCGTCCCGATCGTCGCCGTCTTCTCCACCAGCACGTGCTTGCCCGCTTCGAGGGCCGCCTCCGCCCATTCCTGGTGCAGCGCGATCGGCAGCGGGATGTACACCGCGTCGACGTCCGGCCGCTCCAGCAGCGCCGCATAGCCGGTCACGGCCTCGCCGCCGAACCGGGCGGTGAAGGCCGCCGCCTTCGCCGCCGACCGGCTCGCCACCGCGGTGACCCGCAGGCCCGCGGCGGCCATCGCCGGCGCCGTCTTGCGCGCGGCGATGTCGGCGCAGCCCAGGATGCCGAACCTCGGCGCGGTCACCATCGGATCGGCAGCTCGGCCGGGCGGGGGAACGCGGTCGCGAGGTGCCACGACAGCTCGTCCACCGGGACGCCCAGCGCGAGCGGGATCCGCCGGGCCACCAGGGTTTCCAGCAGCACCCGCAGTTCCAGCCGGGCGAGGGCGGCACCGAGGCAGAAGTGGATGCCCGCGCCGAAGGCCAGGTGCGGGTTGTCGGTGCGGTCCAGCCGGAGCCCGTCCGCCGCCGCGAACACGGATTCGTCGCGGTTCGCGGAGTTGATCAGCGGGATCACCGGCTCGCCCGCCCGGATGGTCACCCCGCCGAGCTCGACGTCTTCGAGCGCGATCCGCATCGAGCCGAACCCGCCGGCGACCTGGCTGTAGCGCAATGCCTCTTCGACGGCGGTGCCGATCAGTCCCGGATCGTCCACGATGGACTGGTACCGCGCCGGATCTTCCAGCAGGTGCACGAGAAGGTGCGACACCGCGCTGACCGTCGTGTGGTAGCCGGCGATCAGGATCGTCATCGCGAGCGTGCGCAGTTCCCCGTCGTCGAGCGAGTCGCCGTCCTCCTGGGCCTGCAGCAGCCGGGTCAGCAGGTCCTCGCCCGGCCGGGCGCGCTTGCGCTCGATCAGCCCGGTGAGGTAGCCCATGAGCGCGCCGGCGGCCTCGCGCGCCGCGTCGGCGTCCGCGCCCGGCCCGCCGACGGTGAGCACCTTGTCGCCCCACTGCCGGAACTGCGCCTGTTCGGCGGGTTCGACGCCGAGCAGTTCGCAGATCACCGTGATCGGCAGCGGCAGGGCCAGCGCGGTCACCGCGTCGGCGGTGGTCTGCGCACCGCTTGTCATCGCGTCGACCAGACCCGCCGTGATCTCCTCGATCCGCGGCCGCAGCGTGTCGACCCGCCGCTGGGTGAACTCGCGCGAGGCCAGTTTGCGCAACCGGGTGTGGTCCGGCGGGTCCAGGTTCACCAGCGACCGCGAGCCGCGGTGCACCGGGATCAGCCTCGGCGCGTCCGGCCTGGTCATCGCTTCCTTGCTGAACCGCAGGTCGGTGAGGACGGTCCTGACCTCGGCGTGGCGCAGGACGAGCCAGCCTTCGTGGCCGCCGGGCAGCTGGACCCGGGTCACCGCCGCCCGCCCGCGCAGTTTCGAGTACTCGTCGAGCGCTTCCCCGGGGGTGCGCACGCGGAAGGGGAACGCGGGCAGTGCCGTCACGGCTTCGGTCATCGGGATCCTCACCAATCGATCGGTTCGCGGGAACGGAAGAAGGTGCCGGTCGGCCCGTCGTCGGGCAGCGTGGCGGCCCAGGCGATGTCAGCGGCCGCGGTCGCGGGGTCCCCGTCGGCCTCGGGCATCATGCGGGTGCGCACCCGGCCGGGGTTGACCGCGTTGACCAGGACCCCGCGGCCGCGCGCGGAGTTCGCGAGCAGCACGGTCACGGCGTTCAGCGCGGTCTTGGACAGGGCGTAGGCCGGTGCGCCGGTGAACAGGCCGTGGCTGAACGCCCCGGTGCCGCTCGACACCATGACGATCCGGCCCCAGCCGCGGTCGAACATGCCCGGCAGCACGGCCTGGGACACGCGCAGCGCGCCGAGTGCGTTGACCGCCAGGGTTTCGGCGACGAGCTCGGGCGGGACGGACTCGGGCGGCGCACCGGCGTCGAGGAGCACCCCGGCGTTGTTCACCAGGATGTCGACCGGACCGGCCTGCTCGAGCGCGGCGGCCACCGAGCCGGCGTCGGTGACGTCGAGCCGCACCGCCCGGCCGGTTCCCGCGGCCTCGGCGTCGGCGAGGCGCCGTGCCGACGCGACGACCTCGAAGCCGACGGCGGCGAGGTGACGGCAGACGGCGAGCCCGATGCCGCGCCCCGCCCCGGTGACCAGCGCCCTCACGACAGCCCCTCATCGAGCAGGCCCGCACCGGACAGGGCCTCGGTGAGCAGGTCGAGCTGGCGGAGTTCGGCCGAACACGGGAACAGCACGAGCTCCTGGCAGCCGGCGTCGGCGTACTCGGCCGCGGCCCGGGCGAGCGCCTCCCGCGTGAGCAGCGTTTCGCCGATGACCCGCTCGGCGTAGCGGCCCATTCCGCGGTAGCAGCCGCCGAGGTAGGCGCGGGCCAGCGTGCTCCCGTCCGGTCCGAGCGCGAAATAGGCCAGCGCGACCAGCCGGGGTTCGTCGGTGCGGCCGGCCTCGGCCCAGGCCTTGCGCAGCCGGGTGAGCCGGTCGGCGTACGGCTCGGCCGAGCCGCTCCCGGAGATCCACCCGTCCGCGCTCGCGGCGGCCCGCCGCATCGCCGCTTCGGAGTGCCCGCCGAGCAGCACCGGCGGGGGCGTCGCGGGGGTGGGGCCGATCTCGCCGTCGCGCCAGGTCCGGCGCAAGGTGGTGATCAGCTCGTCCAGGTTCCGGCCGCGCCGGGTGAACGACGTGCCGGTGACGTCGAAGTCGTCGCGCCGCCCGCCCGCGGCGAGCCCGAGCTCCAGCCGCCCGCCGGACAGCTCGTGCAGGGTCGCCGCCTGCTTGGCCAGCACGGCCGGGTTGCGGGTCGCGCCGAGCAGCACCGTGGTGGACAGCCGGATCCGGCGCGTCGCTCCGGCCGCGACCGCCAGCGTGGTGAGCGGCTCGTGGTTCGGGTAGACGATCCGGTCGAGCACCCCGAGCGTCGAGAAGCCCCTCGCCTCGGCCGTCACGGCCCAGCCGAGCAGGTCCGCGCCGCGGGTGCCGGGAACCATCGCGGGCAGGCCGACCCCGATCCGCATGCCGGTCTCCAGTCTTCCGGTGGCAGCTTCGCCTCGCATGGTCGGCGCGCGGACTCGAACCTCGTTGGGACCCGGCTGGGACTTCCGGCCGCGCCGTCGAGCCGGGTCCCAACGCGCTTCGACCGGTGGTGACGAGCCTGGGGCCGCGCGCGTGTCCCGCTCGTGTGAGTGATCCGACCAGAGGAAGAAGACCGTTATGTTGCGCTTGTCCCTGCGGCGAGGTGGGGTGGTGACGGCCGTCTTCACCGCCACCGCCGTCCTGGCCGGCGGTGCTTCCGCGTTCGCCTGTGATCCGCGGACGCTGCCGATCGCCGGTGCCACGGCGGTGCGGGCCGCCGACGGCAGCTACCAGCTGAGCTGGTCACCCGCGAACGACGTCCGCTCGGCGTCGGTGTACGCCGCCACCCACCCGATCGAAAAGGCGCAGGACGGCGTGCTGGTCGCGAAGGACGCCACGGGGGTGGTGACCGTGACCGGCCTGGCGCCGACGTCCCGCTGGTACTTCACCATCGTGCCCGGCGGGGCGAGGCTGGGCGAGGGGGTGGCCGCGAAGCTGGTCGACCTCGACGGCGTCAAGAACGCCCGCGACCTCGGCGGCTACCCGGCCGCGGACGGCCTGCGCATCCGGTGGGGCACGATCTTCCGCACCGCGCGGCTGACGCCCGCCACCGCGACCGGCCGCGAAGAGCTCGCCGGCCTGGGGATCAAGGAGGACGTGGACTTCCGCTCGACCGCGGAGGCGACCGCGGAGGGCCCGGACCCGATCCCGGCCGGCGTCACGCACGTCGCGGAACCGGTCGGCGACCCGGACCAGGCGGTGCCGCCGGACCCGAAGACCCCGCCGTCCACCGGGGACCTGATCATGGACAACTACCGGCTGCTGGTGTCGAACCCGAACCTGGGCCACCAGTTCGTCGACGCGCTGACCCACATCGCCGACGCCCGCCAGCGGCCGGTGCTCTACCACTGCACCGGCGGCAACCACCGCACCGGCTGGATGACGGTGCTCCTGCTGAAGGTGCTCGGGGTGCCCGACGACGTGATCCGCCAGGACTACCTGCTGTCCTCCGGCACCACGGGCGCCTACCTCGACGCGGCCTACGACCAGGTCAACCTCGACTACGGGTCGTTCCCGAACTACCTCGCCGCGCTCGGGGTCACCGACCAGCTGACCCGGCAGCTGCGGCACGCGTTGCTGGAGGCCCCGCGGTGAAGCCGACGACCACTGTGGACGTCCTGGTGGCCGGCGGCGGGCTGACCGGGCTCGCCGCCGCCACCTTCCTCTCCTGGCTCGGCGTGCGCACCGCCGTGGTGGAGCGGCATTCCGGGACGCTGATCCACCCGCGGGCCCGCAGCATCAACCCCCGGACGGCGGAGCTGCTCCGCCAGGTCGGTCTCGCGTCCGCGGTCACCGACAGCGGCGGCTACGTGAGCGAACTGCCCTCGGTGTACCTCCTGCGCGCGGTGACCCTGGCCGGCGAGGAGCTCAGCCGCACCGAACAGCGACCGCCCGCCGACGCGGGCGGCGGTGCCGAGGTCAGCCCGTCCGGCTGGGGGATGATCGACCAGGACCGGCTCGAGCGCGTGCTGCGGGAGCGGGCCGGGGAACTCGGCGCGGACGTGCGGTTCGGGCACCGGCTCGTCGGGCTCGAGCAGGACGGAGCCGGGGTCACCGCCACCGTGTCCACGGTGGGTGGCGAGTGCGAGATCCGGGCCGCCTACGTGATCGGCGCCGACGGCAACGGCAGCACGGTGCGGTCGCTGCTCGGCATCGGCCGGCACGGTCCCGGCAGGCTCAGCCACGTCGCGAGCATGGTCTTCGACGCCGACCTGTCCGGGCCGATGCGCGGTCGCCACGACCCGGCGAACGGCCGGTTCGTCGCGTCGTGCCACCTCACCACGCCCGCCGAAGGCACGGTGCTGTTCCCGCACGGCGGCGACCGGCGCTGGGTGTTCAACACCCCGTACTTCCCCGAGCGCGGCGAGCGCATCGAGGACTTCGGGGACGAGCGCTGCGTGGCCGCGATCCGGGCCGCGACCGGCGTGCCGGACCTGCCCGTCTCCCTCGTCCCGCAGCTGGAGAACGGCGTGCGGGTGCTCGGCTACGAAGTCGGCGCGCTCGTCGCGGACACCTACCGCGCCGGGCGGGTGTTCCTCGTCGGCGACGCCGCGCACGTCATGCCGCCGACCGGCGCGTTCGGCGCCGGCACCGGCATCCAGGACGCGCACAACCTGGCCTGGAAGCTCGCGCACGTGCTGAGCGGCCGGGCGGGGGAGGCGCTGCTGGACACCTACGACGCCGAGCGCCGTCCGGTCGCGGAGTTCACCCTGGGGCAGGCGCTGCTGCTGATGAACGCGCGGGGCGGGGCCAAGGTGGCCGCGCCCGCCGGGCACTCACTGGTGCCGTACGACGCCGCGGTGTTCGGGTATCGCTACCCGGGCCCGTTCGCCGACGGCGACGGACCGGTGGCGCTGGAGCCCGCGGAGCTGACCGGGCAGCCGGGCACGCGGGCGCCGCACCTGCCGCTCGGCAGCGGATCCACCCTCGACCGCTACGGCCGCGAGTACGTCCTGCTCACCGGCACCGAGGTGGACACCGGGCTCCAGTCCTCCGTGCTCGAAGGCACCCAGCTCGCCCGGCACGGCATCACCGCCACCGGCGCGCTGCTGGTGCGTCCGGACGGGTTCGTCGCCTGGCGCAAGGAAACCGGCTTCACACCCGGGGAGCTGGCCGCCGTGCTCGCGGCGCTGGACTGCCGGGAGCCGGTGACCGCCTGAACACACTGAAGCGCCTTCGCCGGAATCAACCGGCGAAGGCGCTTCAGTGGTATCAGGGGAACGGTCAGACCAGGGAAGCCAGCAGCGCGTGCAGGGTGGCCTTCGGGTCCTGCCCGGAAGCCGTCGTGCGCCACGCCACAAAACCGTCCGGCCGCACCAGCACCGCACCGTCCGGGGTGACCCCGTAGGCCTTCGCCCAGTCGGCACCCTCGTCCTCCACCAGCTCACGGCCGATCCGGAACGAGCGCAACGGCACCGCCGTCTCCGTCGCCACCACCGAGGCCGCGTCGTGCCACTGGTCACCCTCGGGACCGGCCAGCAGCACGTACGAGCCGAAGAACAGCTCGACCGTCGAGACGCGCTTTCCGTCACGGCGGAGCCACACGTGCGGGGCCCGGGTGCCGGGCTGGCCGGTCAGCTCCAGGTGCGGTGTGAGCACCGGGCCGTCGTCCGGATCGGCGATCGCGGACGAGGCGTACCGGTACCCGAGGGTGACGATGATGTCGTCGACCATCCGGGCCCGGTCGGCTTCCGAGGCGTGGCCGTGCCGGATCCGGTTGCGCAGCAACGCCTGGTCCGCCATGGCCGTCCCGAGTGGACGGCGCTCGGCGTCGTAGCTGTCGAGCAGCCGTTCCCCGCCCCAGCCGCGCAGGACGGCCGCCAGCTTCCACGCCAGGTTGTGCGCGTCGTGGATGCCCGTGTTGGCGCCGAACCCGCCCGCCGGCGGGTGCACGTGCGCGGCGTCCCCGGCGAGCAGCACCCGCCCCGACCGGAACGTGGTGGCCACCCGCTGGGCGCCCTCCCACGGCACGGTGCCGACGATCTCGACCTCGAGGTCCGGCACCCCGGCGGCGTCCCGCACCACCTGGATGCAGCGTTCCTCGGTGAAGTCGGCCGGGGACTCCTCGGCCGGGTCGTAGAGCGCGGCGCCCGCCCACGGGTCGCACCCGTGCAGCCGGGACAACGTCATCACCGTCGGGCCCTTGGTGGCGTAGCACAGGATGAACTTGCGGTCGTGCATCACGCTTTCCAGGCGCGGGGCCCGGAAGTAGATGCTCAGGGCGTGGAAGACCGTGCCCCGCCCCTCCTGGGGGATCCCGAGCGTGCGCCGGACGAAGCTGCTCGCGCCGTCGGCGGCGACGAGGTAATCGGCCTCGATCGTCCGCCGCGTGCCGTCGGCGACGGACTCCAGTTCGGCGGTCACCCCGTCCTCGTGGGTGGTGAGGGAGACGAGCTTGGTGCCGAACTCCAGCGTCGCGCCGCCCGCGCGGGCCTGCTCGGCCAGCACGCGCTCGTAGCGGTCTTGGCCGCAGCCCATCACCCGCTGCGGGCTGATCTCCGCCCCGTCCAGCGAGGGCGCCTCGACGACCTCGGCGGTGTCGATCTCGGCCAGGGTCGGGGTGCGGAGGATGCCGCCCTCGAAGTACGGGTGGGAGTCCCCCATCTCGAGCGCGCGGATCTCCTGCTCGAGCCCCGCCGCGGCGAAGATCTCCAGCGTCCGGGCCTGGATGCCCGGTGCGCGCGGCAGCCACGACGTGGAGTCGCGGCGCTCCACCAGTGTCGGCGCGATGCCGTGCCGGGTCAGGAACAGCGCGGTGGACAGGCCGACCGGGCCGCCGCCGACGACGAGGACGGGCACCCGTGCCGAGCTCATGCGGGCTTCCGGGCGATGACGAGGGTGTCGTGGTCGCCGAGGCGCACGGTGTCCACATCGGACAGCCCGGCCGCGGCCAGGTACTCCTCGCACTCGGCGAGGGTGTACTCGGACCCGCCGGGCGAGAGCAGCTGCATGTTGAGGCTGATCAGCGTGTTCCACGGGTCGGACGGTGCCGGTTCCAGCAGCATGTCGTAGATCAGCAGCGCACCGCCCGGGTTCACCGCCCGCGCCATCCGCCGCACCAGTTCGGTCCGCTCGCCCGCGCCCCAGTCGTGCAGGACGTGCCCGGTGACGACGACGTCGGCCGCGGGCAGTTCGGTGGTGAACGCGTCGCCGCCGGCGAACCGCGCCCGGTCGGTCAGCCCGAAGCCGGCGATGTGCTCGTCGAACATGGGCTCGATCGGGGGCAGGTCGAACACCGTCCCGGTCAGGTGCGGGTGGGCCTTGAGCACCTGCGCGAGCAGGTTGCCGCGCGCGCCGCCGACGTCGAGCACCGTGCGGTGGGCGCTCCAGTCGAACTTCGCCGCCAGTTCCGGCGCCAGCGGCCCGGAAACGGCGTCCATCATCCGCAGGAAGTTCCGCAAGTGGCCGGGGTTGCCCATCATCTTTTCGAAGGCGGCCGTCTGGTCTTCACGGCCGGCCAGCTGCGGTTCGCCGGTGCGCAGCAGCCCCGAGAGGTTCTCCCACGCCGGGTACATCATCCGGTTCGCGCGTTCGAGGAACGCGCCGCCGTAGGTCGGCTTGGTCTTGTCGAGGTAGGTGTCGGCAGCCGGGCTCGCCGCGTACTTGCCGTCCTCGTGGAGCACGAGCCCGGTGCAGGTCAACGCGGTCAGGAAATCCCGGGCGGCGCGGGGGTGCAGCCCGAGCTCGGCGCACAGCTCGTCCCGGGTCGCGGGCCCGGCGGCCAGCCGGGTGAAGAGGCCGAGCTCGACGGCGGCCAGCACGACCTTCGCTTCGGCGAACGCGATACCCAGCCGGTTGATGTCGTTCAAAGTGGACGGACCGCTCACATCGGTCTCCTTTCGGGGCGTCGGCCGGAACCACACCACCGAGCGCTCGAAAAAGACTCGGGTCCGCGTGCGGTGCGGTTCTTCCGGCCGGCCTCGCGCGCGTGGCCGGCCGCGCGCGCGAGGCCGCGAGTCCTTCTCCAGCAGTGCTCGAAGCGGCCGCCGCATGCTCGCCGCATGGTCCTAGGTCGCCCACGCTGGTTCGTCACGTTGTTCCTCACGGATATGTGGGAACGCTTCAGCTTCTTCGGCATGATCGCGATCCTCGCGCTCTACGCCGCGGCACCACCCGCCCGCGGCGGGCTCGGCCTGCCGATGGGAACCGCGGCCGCGCTCTTCGGCGCGTACGTCGGTCTCGTCTTCATGGCCGCCATGCCCGGCGGGTGGCTCGGCGACCGGGTGCTCGGCGAGCGCCGGGCCGTGGTGATCGGGGGCTCGGGCATCGCGCTCGGGCACTTCACCATGCTCGTCCCGGCCGCCGCCGCGACGTGGCTCGGGCTCGGGCTGATCGCCGCGGGCACCGGGCTGCTCAAGCCGAACATGCTCGCGCTGCTCGGCCGGTTCCACGGACCCGGCCAGAGCGCGCAGCGCGAGTCGACGCTCTCGCTGTTCTACGTCAGCATCCAGCTGTCGGCACTGGTCGCGCCGCTGGTGACCGGGTTCCTGGGGGAGACCGTCGACTGGCACCTCGGGTTCGCCGCCGCCGGGGTCGGCATGACCTTCGGGGTCTTGCAGTTCGTGCTGGGCAGCCGGTCCTTCGGCGACCTGGGGCGGGCAGCGGGGCACCCGGCCTCGGCGGCCGAGCGCCGCAAGGCCGCGCTGATCGCGGGGATCTCCGCAGGCGTCGTGGCCGCGCTGGCGGCCGCCGACGTGCTGGCGGGCACGTTCACCCTGATGCACGTGGTGATCGCCATGGGCCTGCTTTCGCTGATCGCGCCGGTGGCCTATTTCCTGGTCCTGCGCCGCAGCCCCGCGCTGAGCGTGCCGCAGCGGAGCCGGGTGACGGCGTTCGGCTGGGTGCTCGCCGCGACCGCGTTGTTCTGGATGTTCGTCATCCAGGGCAACTCCCTGCTCAGCCTGTTCGCCGAGCACGCGACCGACCGGCGGCTCGGCGGGTTCACGATCCCGGCCGGCTGGTTCGCCTCCGCGACCCCGTTGTTCATGCTCGTGCTCGCGCCGGTGCTCGCGGTGCTGTGGACCCGCGTGGGCCAGCGCATCTCGCTGCCCGTGAAGATCGCTCTCGGGCTGGCCGCCGCCGCGGGGTCGATGCTGCTGATGAGCGCCGCGTCGGGACTCGCCGCCGTCGGCCTGGTCTCACCCTGGTGGCTGATCGTGGTCTACCTGCTGCTCGCCCTCGGCGAGGTCGTGCTCGCGCCGGTCGGCCTCAGCGCTTCGGTGGACGTCGCGCCATCGACCTTCGCCGGGCGCACGATGGGGCTGTACTGGATGTGCTCGGCCTTCGGCGCCGGCATCGGCAGCCAGCTCGTGCACCTGTCCGCGGTGCTCCCGCGCCCCGTCTACTACCTCGTGCTGGCGGGCGCCGGCCTCGGCTCCGGGCTCGCGCTCGTGCTCGCCCGGCGGTCGCTGACCGCCCGTCTCGCCGTGCCCGCCACGGGCACACCCGCCGCGCCCGCGGTGGCCGTCGCGGCCCGCTGAGTTCCCGCCCGAGGAGCGCCGATTCCCCGCCCCGGAATCGGCGCTCCTCCCATTGTCCGCCTCCTCGTGCCCCGAAAAACTGGCCGGGGAAATAGTGCGGAACGAAATACTTCGGAAAGGAAGTGCCGTGAACCGATCCCGGGATTTCGCCGCATTGACCGTGCTGTGCTTTCTCAACGAGGACGACCGGCATCCGTACGAGATGCTGCGGCTGATCCGCCAGCGGCACAAGGACACCATCATCCCCGGGCTGCCGCGCAGCATCTACCGGGCCATCGAGCGGCTGCAGGCCGACGGGCTGATCGAACCGGTCGAGACCACCCGGGAGGGGCGCCGCCCGGAGCGGACGGTGTACCGCATCACCCCCGACGGCGGTGAGGAGATGGCGACGCAGCTGTCCCGCCTGGTCACCGCGCCGGAGGAGATCCCGGCCTTCGGCGCGGCGTTGTCGCTGCTCGGGAACCTGGACCCCGACCTGCAGGTGTCGGCGCTGCGGCAGCGCCGGATCCGGCTCGAAGGCCGGCTCGCCGAGTACGCCGCCCAGCTGGCGGCCGCGGGCCCGCACCTGGAGTTCAAGCGCGTCATGGAGCTGGACTACCTGTGCGCCGTCGGGCACGCCGAGCTGGACTGGCTGCGCCGCGTGCTCGCCACGATGAGCGGCGATCCGGCCCGGGTGGGCTGAGCCGCGCCGCGAATTCCGCGCCCCGTTCGCGTGAAAGCGCGGCCCTGGCAAAAGTGCGACCGGATTTCGAACCGTTCTCGAATGCGGCAGACGAGCATCGTCCTGCCCGCGAAAACATCGGGACCTCGCTTCAGGGAAGGGCGGCACGGGTGGAACGCACTCTCATCGTGGCACGCATGGATCCGGATTCGGCGGAATCGGTGGCCGGGATATTCGGCGAGTCCGACGCCGGGGAGCTCCCGGCGACGGTGGGTGTGACGGCGCGGTCGCTGTTCTCCTACCGAGGCCTGTACTTCCACCTCATCGAGGCCGAACGGCCGCTGGCCGAAGGGCTCGCCGCGGCCCGCAAGAGTCCCTTGTGGACCGACATCAACACCAAGCTCGACGCGTTCATCACCCCGTACGACCCGCAGACCTGGCGCGGCCCGGCCGACGCGATGGCGCACCGCTTCTACAGCTGGCGGGCCGTCTGATGGGGGAGCTGAAGATCGCGTCCTACGCCGACGCCGAGCCCAACCGCCGCCGCGGCGGCGAGCTGCGCGTCGTCCTCGGGCCCAAGACCGCCGGCGCCACGACCGGCTTCCTCGGCGTGCTGACCCTGCAGCCGGGGGAGTTCGTCTCGGAGCACTACCACCCCTACTCCGAGGAGTTCCTCTACATCACCCGCGGCGAGCTGACCGCCCGCGTCGACGGCGCGGCCTACGTCCTGTACGAGGGTGAAGGCCTCGTCGTGCCGAAGAACGCCCGCCACCGGGTGGAGAACCACACCGGCGAGCCCGCCGAGGCGGTGTTCCACCTGTGCCCGCTGGCCCCGCGCCCGGAGCTCGGCCACGTCGACACCGAGGAGCTGCCGGCGCCGGCCGAGGCCCAGCCGGCCGTGGGGGCACCGTGACGAGGACCGCGGTCATCACCGGCATCGGTGTCGTCGCCCCGGGCGGTATCGGCACCAAGGCCTTCTGGGCGTTGCTCACCGAAGGCCGCACCGCGACCCGGCCGATCTCGGCCTTCGACGCGTCCCGGTTCCGCTCGCGCATCGCGGCCGAGTGCGACTTCGAGGGCGAGCTCAACGGCCTGACCGCCGAGGAGTCCGGGCGCCTCGACCGCGCGGCGCAGTTCGCGCTCGTCTGCGCGGACGAAGCCGTGGTCGACAGCGGCCTGGACCCGGGTGCGCTCGATCCGTACCGGCTCGGCGTCACGATCGGCAGCGCCGTCGGCGCCACCATCGGCCTGGAGAACGAGTACCTCACCGTCTCCGCGGCGGCCCGCGACTGGGTGGTCGACCCCACCAAGGCCGCCCCGCAGCTGTACGAGTACCTCGTCCCGAGCAGTTTCGCGGCCGAAGTCGCCTGGCGCTGCGGCGCCCAGGGCCCGGTCGCCACGATCTCCACCGGCTGCACCTCCGGGCTCGACGCGATCGGCCACGCCGCCGGGCTCATCGAGTCCGGCGAGGCCGACGTCATGCTCGCCGGCGCCACCGACGCGCCGATCTCGCCGATCACCGTCGCCTGCTTCGACGCGATCAAGGCCACGTCCCCCGACAACGACGACGCCGCGCGCGCGTCCCGTCCGTTCGACCGCACGCGCAACGGTTTCGTCCTCGGTGAAGGTGCCGCCGTCTTCGTCGTCGAGGAAGCCGAGAGCGCCCGGCGGCGCGGCGCGCACGTCTACTGCGCGGTCTCCGGCTTCGCGACCAGGGCGAACGCCTACCACATGACAGGGCTGAAACCCGACGGCCGCGAACTGGCCGAGGCCATCGACGTCGCTCTTCGCCGGGCCGGCCTGCCCGGCGACCGCGTCGGCTACGTCAACGCCCACGGTTCGGGTACCAAGCAGAACGACCGGCACGAGACCGCCGCGGTCAAACGCAGCCTCGGCGCGCACGCCTACCGCGTGCCGGTCAGCTCGATCAAGTCGATGATCGGGCACTCGCTCGGCGCGATCGGCTCGCTGGAGGTCGCGGCCTGCGCGCTGGCGCTGGAGCACCAGGTCGTGCCCCCGACGGCGAACCTGCACGAGCGCGACCCGGAATGCGATCTCGACTACGTGCCGAACGTCGCCCGGGAGACCGGGCTGGACACCGTGCTCACCGTCGGCAGCGGCTTCGGCGGGTTCCAGACGGCCGTCGTCCTGACCCGGGAGCCGGTGTGACGACTGTGACCGCATCGGAGACGGCGGCGGCCGCCCCGGTGATCACCGGGATCGGGGTGGTCGCGCCCAACGGCATCGGCGTCGAGGACTTCTGGGCGAACGTGCTGGCCGGGCGGAGCGGGCTCGCGCCGGTGACCCGGTTCGACGCCACGGGCTACCCGGTCTCGCACGTCGGCGCGGTGCCCGACGAGGCGGAGTCCCTGCCGAACCGGATCACCGTGCAGACCGACCGCTGGACCCGGCTCGCCATGACCGCGACCGAGGAGGCCCTGCGGAACGCGGGCATCGGCGCCGGGGGTGAGCGGGACTTCGACGACTACGACCTCGCCGTGATCACCGCCAGTTCGTCCGGCGGCAACGAGTTCGGCCAGCGGGAGATCGAGCGGCTGTGGAGCGCCGGACCGGAATACGTGTCGGTGTACCAGTCGATCGCGTGGTTCTACGCGGCGACCACCGGCCAGCTGTCCATCCGGCACGGGATGCGCGGCCCCAACGGGGTCGTCGTCGCCGAGCAGGCGGGCGGCCTGGACGCGGTCGCGCAGAGCCGGCGGATGCTGCGCACCGGCACCAAGGCCGTGGTCACCGGCGGCACCGAGGCGGCGCTGTCGCCGTACGCGCTGGTGTGCCAAAGCGCCGGCGGGCAGTTCACCCGCGGCGAGTACCGGCCGTTCGACGTGCGGGCCTCCGGCCACGTGCCGGGCGAGGGCGGCGCGATCCTGGTGCTGGAGGACGAGAGCTCCGCCCGCGCCCGCGGGGTGTCCGAAGTGTACGGACGGGTCGCGGGGTACGCGGCGACGTTCGATCCCCGGCCGGGCTCCGGCCGCCCCGGCGGGCTGCTCCGGGCGATCACCGGCGCGCTGGCGGACGCGGGCCTGCGGCCGTCCGATGTGGACGTCGTGTTCGCCGACGGTGCGGGGACGCGAGAGCGCGACGCCGAGGAAGCCGCGGCACTGGCCGGGGTGTTCGGCGCCCGCGGGGTGCCGGTCACGGTGCCGAAGACGATGACCGGGCGGCTGGCCGCGGGCGGCGCGCCCCTGGACGTCGCCTGCGTGCTGCTGGCCATGCGTGACGGCGTCCTGCCGCCGACCGTCGGCGTCACCGAACTCGCCCACGAGCTCGACCTGGTCTCCGAGCCCCGGCCCGCGCGGGTGCGGACCGCGCTGGTGCTGGCCCGGGGCTTCGGCGGGTTCAACTCGGCGCTCGTGCTCACCCGCTGATCCCTGACCACGAAGGAGGAGAACGTGCTCACGCTCGAAGATCTCAAACAGGTCCTGCGCACGTGCGGAACCGACGAGTCCGTCGACCTGGACGGCGACATCCTGGACGTCGAGATGGCCGAACTCGGCTACGACTCGCTGGCGGTGCTCGAGATCGCGGCGCGGCTGCAGCAGCGTTCCGGGCGCGGTATCCCGGAGGAGGTCACCGCCGAGTCGATGACGTTGCGGCAGCTGCTGGGCTACATCAACAACCCCGTCGGGATCGCCTGACATGGCCGCGCACACGGACAACAGCGTGTTCATCGAGGCACCGATGGAGCTGGTCTGGCAGCGGACCAACGACGTCGAGTCGTGGACCGAGCTGTTCGACGAGTACGGCGAGGCCACGGTGCTCGACCGCCGGGACGACCGGATCACCTTCCGGCTCGCGCTGCACCCGGACGAGAACGGCAAGGTGTGGGCGTGGGTGTCCGAACGGCGCCTCGACGAGGCGGCCCGCACCACGCTGTCGCACCGCGTCGAGACCGGCCCGTTCAAGTATATGACGCTGTTCTGGGAGTACACCGAGATCGCCGGCGGGGTGCGGCTGCGCTGGGTGCAGGACTTCGAGATGAAGCCCGGCGCTCCGCTCGACGACCACGCGATGGCCGCCCGGATCAACGGGAACAGCGTCCGGCAGCAGGCGAGGATCAAGGAGCTCCTCGAGCAAGCCGCGCGCGAAGCCGAAGTGCCGGCCTGAGCTCATGAGCTACCAGATCGCCGCGCTGCTGGCGCTGGTCTGCGGCGGGATCGCCGCGGGCGACATGTTCTGCACCACCGTCGGGCTCGCGCCGATGATGCAGGTGCTGTCCTACCGGCGTTACGTCGAGATGGTGCAGTACCTGCAGCCGCGGTACGACCCGGCGATGCCGATCATCAACACGGTCGCGTTGCTGGCCAACGTGGTCGCCGCGATCACCGCGCCGTCGGGCGCCTGGTTCGCGGTCGCCGCGGTGCTCGTCGCGTCGGTGATCGCGGTGTCGGTCGCCAAGGCCGTGCCGATCAACCGGTTCGTGCTGAAGCTCGACCCGGCGGACGAACCCCCGGACTGGCCCAGCCGGGACCCGCGGGCGCGCTGGAAGGCGTGGAACACCGCCCGCACGGTCCTGATGGCGGCCGCGCTGCTCGTCGACGGCATCGCCGTCCTGTACTGACCCCCTTCGAAGGAGAGACATGAGCATCAGGCTCGACGGCAAACGGGTGCTGGTCACCGGCGGAACCGGGGGGATCGGCCGCGGCCTGTCCCACGCGTTCGCCGGGGCGGGCGCCGGCCTCGTCACCTGCGGGCGGTCGGACGCCGAAGCCGCCGCCAGGATGTCCCGCGAGCTCAAGGAGATCGGCGGGGAACACCACGTCGTGCTCGCCGACGTCACCCGGCCCGACCAGGTCGACACGCTCCTGGAGGAGTGCCGGACGCGGCTGGGCGGGCTGGACGTCCTGGTCAGCAACGCCGGGGCGATCAGCCACATCCCGTTCGGCGAACTGCCGCTCGAGGAGTGGAAGCGCGTCCTCGACACCAACCTGACCGCGGCCTACCTGCTGATCTCGAAGGCGCTGCCGCTGCTGTCCGACGGCGCGTCCATCGTGCTGATCGGTTCCCGGGTGGCGACCGTCGGGATCCCGCTGCGGGCGCACTACACGGCGTCGAAGTCGGCGCTGATCGGGCTCGCGCGATCGCTGGCCAAGGAACTGGGTGGCCGCCGGATCCGGGTCAACGTGGTGGCTCCCGGCGTGATCGAGACGCCGGAACGCCCGCTGCCGGACGAAGTCAAGCAGCGTTATCACCAGCTCACGGCGATCGGCAGGCTCGGCAGCCCGGCGGAGATCGCCAACGCGGTGCTGTTCCTGGCCAGCGACCTGTCGTCCTACATCACCGGCGAGACCGTCCACGTCGACGGCGGAATCTGAAAGGGAACACGATGGCCGACAACGAGGTCTTCCGCGTCATGCTGCGGATGGAGGTCCTGCCCGGCAAGGGCGAGGAGTTCGAGAAGGTCTGGTACGACAGCGCCGGCACGATCACCGGCCAGCGCGCCAACCTCGGCCAGTGGCTCTCCCGCGGCGACGAGGAGGAGGGCGTCTACTACATCGTCAGCGACTGGGTCAGCGAGGAGCTGTTCCGCGAGTACGAGCGCAGCGAGGAGCACGTGGTGCACCGCGGCAAGCTGCACCCGTACCGCAGCAAGGGCTCCATGCAGACGATGCGGGTGGTGCACAACCTGACCGGTGCCGGCGCCGGGGCCCGGGCGTGAGCCGGGTCCGGGTGCTGATCTACGCGTCGGCGCCGGAGAGTGACGCCGGCGGCGTCACCGAGGCCTACCACCGCATCAGCGCCGAACTGTCCGGCACGCCGGGCCTGCTCGGCAACGAGCTGATGGAGTCGCTGGGCGAGGCCCGCTCGTTCGTCGTGATGAGCGAGTGGGCCGACCTGGACGCCTTCCGGAAGTGGGAGACCGGACCGGACCACCGCGGCACCACTTCGCCGCTGCGGCCCTACCAGGACGCCTCGCGGGGCAGCGCCTTCGGTCTCTATCAGGTCGTGGCCAGCTATTAGGAGTCCATTGTGGTTGCCGTGCTCGAGGTGCTCGTGCTCGCGGGCAGCGGGATCGCGGCCGGCGTGCTGTTCTGCGTGGCGCTCAGCGTGGTGCCCGCGTTCCGGGGGATGGAGCCCGAGCAGTACGTGGCCGCCCACCGGCTGATCGGGAAGAACTACGACCCGGTGATGCCGCTGACCGTGCTGGGGACCGCGGTGGCCGACGCCGTGCTGGCGATCGCCGGTGGGTCGGTCCTCTTCGGACTCGCGGTCGTGCTGCTGCTCGGCGTGTCCGCGGTTTCCCACCTGGCCAACGTGCCGATCAACCGGTCGGTCAAGACGCTCGAAACCGTTCCGTCCACTTGGGACGACCCGCGCCCGCGGTGGCGCAACTGGAACCTGCTGCGGACCGGTCTCGCGATCACCGCACTGCTGGTCAACGCGATCGCCGTGGTCGCGACCGGATAGGAGGCAACTGTTGGAACTGGGATTGAAGGGCAAGCGGGCGCTCGTCACGGGCGGTACCCGCGGAATCGGCCGGGCCGTGACGCTCGGGCTGGCGTCGGCCGGCGCGACCGTGGTCGCGGTGAACCGGGCGGACAACGACGCCGCGGAGTCGCTGCGGAAGGAGCTGGCCGAGCTCGGCGGCAGTGTGGTGCACGCGGACGTGACCGACGCGGCCGAAGTGGCGCGCCTCGCGGAGACCTGCCGGGCCGAGCTGGGCGGGCTGGACGTGCTGGTCAACAACGCGGGGGTGCACGGGCACACGCCGCTGGCCGAGCTGGACCCGGCCGAGTGGACCCGGTTGATCGACACCGACCTGACGTCGATGTTCCTGGTCACCCAGGCGTGCGTGCCCCTGCTGGCCGAGGGCGCGAGCGTGGTCAACGTGGGTGCCTCGGTGGCGTTCCGCGGGATGGCGGGCGCGGCGCACTACACCGCGGCGAAAGCGGGCGTGGTCGGCCTGACCCGGTCGCTGTGCAAGGAGTTCGGCGGGATCAGGGTCAACACGATCGCGCCGGGCGTGATCGACACCGGCGACGAGCTTCCGCCGCCGGTCGCCCAGCGGGTCAAGCGGATGACCGCGCTGGGCCGGCTGGGCACCCCGGAAGAGGTCGCCGGCGCGGTGCTGTTCCTCGCGAGTGACCTGTCGACCTACGTCACCGGCGCGCTGCTCGCCGTCGACGGTGGAATGTAACCAGGAAGGCTTTGCCATGCCCTACGCGGCCATCACCTACGACATCAAACCCGGCTTCGAAGAAGAGATCGCCGGGATCTTCGCGAACTTCAAGCGGGCCGATTCGCCGATCATGCGCGACGAGAGCGGCACCGAGGTCGGCCGACTCCTCGGCACCGCGGTGTTCATCCGCGACGCGCAGCTGGTCCGGTTCATCCACTACGAAGGCGACTTCTCCCAGATCGGCCGGCACATGGCCCGTCAGGAAGGCGTGCACCTCGTCGAGGAGCAGCTGAAGCCGTACCTCGCTTCGGAGCGCAACACCGAGACACCCGAAGGCTTCCGGCAGCACTTCGCGAAGAGCGTGATGCGGTGCATCTCGCAGATCTCCGTGCCGCCGGCCGCGTTCGCCGCGAGCTGAGGCATGGACACCAAGACGATCGCCGTGGTCGGCCTCGGCGTGATGGGCTCGGGCATGGCCACGAGCCTGCTCGACCACGGGTACCGGGTGCTGGTGCACAACCGCACCGCCGCGAAGGCGGCGCCGCTGCTCGACCGCGGCGCCGAGCTCGCCGAGTCGGTCGAGGCCGCGGTGGCCGGCGCCGACCGCGTGCTGCTGAGCCTGGCCGACGAGCCGGCGGTGGACGCGGTGCTGGCCGCGGCCGGGCCCGCGCTCCGGGCCGGACTGGTCGTCGTCGACACGTCGACGGTTTCGGCGGAGTACTCACGGGCGCTGACCGCCCGGCTCGCGACCGCCGGAGTGACCCGGATCGAGGCGTGCGTGCTGGGCAACCCGGCCCAGGCCGCGGCCGGACAGCTCCGGGTGCTCGCCGCCGGAGCCCGCCCTGCCGTCGAGTCGGCGGGCGACGTGCTGGCGGCGATCGGCCGGGAGGTGTCCTACCTCGGCCCGGCCGGCAACGCGGCCACCACGAAGCTGGTGTTCAACCTCCTGCTGGGCGGCCAGGTCGCGGCGCTGGCCGAGGCCGTCAACTACGGCGTGGCGGCCGGGCTCGACCGCGACCGGTTGCTGGCCGCGATCGGAACCAGCGGCTTCAGCTCGAAGGTCCTGTCGTTCCGGGCGGAGCTGATGCGTTCGCGCCGGTACGAGCCGGCCGCGTTCCGGTCCGCGCTGATGGCCAAGGACCTGAGGCTGGGCACGGAGGCGGCGGCCGAAGCGGGCGTCGCCACGCCGGTGCTGACCGCGGCCGCGCTGGCGTACGAGGCCGTGGTCGCGGCCGGCTCGGGCGATGCCGATGCGGCGGTTCTCATCGACACCCCGGCCGGTGCAGGCCATGCCGCGATCCTCACCAGCACCCCGGGAGGTCCCGCGTGACGCTCACCCAGCCCGCGCTCGTCCGCTCGCTGGACGAGCCCGGCCTCGAGGTGGCCGAGGCCGGGCGGAAGGCCGCCCGGCTGGCCGAGCTGCGGCAGGCCGGGTTCCCGGTGCCGCCGGGGCTGGTGCTCACCGTCGCCGCGTTCGAGGCGGGCGAGTTCTCGGCCGGTGTGCTGGCCGCGCTGCGGTCCGTGGCCGGCCACTTCGGCGACGTGCCGCTGGCGGTGCGGTCCTCGGGCGTCGCCGAGGACGGGGACGAGCAGTCCCACGCCGGGCAGTACGAAACGGTGCTCGGGGTGTCCGGGTTCGACGAGCTCGTCACGGCCGTGCGCACCTGCTGGGAGTCGGCCGACGCGGCCCGGCTGCGCCAGTACCGCGGCCGCGCGGACCGGCCGGGGCTGGCCGTGCTGGTCCAGCCCCTGGTTCCGGCCGTCGCCGCCGGGGTGGCGTTCAGCGCCGACCCGGTCACCGGCGCGCGGGGCACGGTTCGCGTCGACGCCGTGCCGGGGCTCGGCGACCAGCTGGTCTCCGGCCGGGTCGTGCCGGACGAATGGGCCGTCACGGACGCGCCCGCACTGGTCCGCGGGCCGCACGAGGTGCTGACCGCGGAGCAGGCCGGCCGCGTCGCGGACCTGGCGCGGCGGGTCGAGGCCGACGCCGGCTCGCCGCAGGACATCGAATGGGCGTGGGCCGGCGACGACGTGGTCCTGCTGCAGGCGCGCCCGATCACGGCGCTGCCCGCCGCGGGGCCGGAGCCGGTCGCGATCGAGTTCGAGGTGCCGCCGGGGTTCTGGCTCCGCGGCGGGTACACGCTCAAGCCGCTGTCACCCATGAACACCTCGACCTTGATCCGGGCGGTCAACCGGACCAGCTCGAACCTGTTCACCTACGCGTTCGGCGAGCGGGTCGAGGTGCGGAACCTCGGCGGCTGGTCCTACGTGCGGATCGTGCCGCTGGCCTCGGTGGACGCGGTGCGTGAGCGGGCGAGGAAGGTGGTCGAGGCCGGCCGGGCCGACAAGCACGGCGAGATCGTCGACCGGTGGTACGCCGAGTGGCTCCCGGGACTGCGCGCCGCCTTGACCGGAGTCCGGTCGGTGGTCCTCGGTGAGCTGCCGGGGCCGGAGCTGGCCGCGGAACTGGACCGGCGGGTCGAGCTGGCCTACGAGGCACAGCGGCTGCACTTCCTCGTCGGCGGCGTGTCCAGCATGGTCTGGGGCGAGCTCGGCGTCGTCTGCCGGGACCTGCTCGGCTGGGACGCCGCGGGAATCCTCCCGATGCTGACCGGACTCCCCGGCAGAGCGGCCGAGCCCGCGAGAGAGCTGACCCGCCTGGCCCGCCTCGCCGCGGGCGACCCCGGCGTGCTCCGGGAGCCGGCCGGCGAATTCGCCGAAGCGTTCGAGGCCTACCTCGTCGAGTACGGCCAGCGCTGTCTCGGCGCGGACCTCGCCGAGCCGTCGCTGGCGGAACAGCCGCGGCTGGTGCTGAGCCTGATCCGGGACCGGCTCGACGCGGGCACCGACCCGGAGGCCGCCGCGGCGGCGGCGATCGCCGAGCGCGAGGAGACCGTCGCGGCGGCTCGCGCCCGGCTGTCCGGAGCGGACCTCGCCCGGTTCGACCGCGTGCTGGCCCGCGCGCAACGCGCGTTCCCGCTGCGCGACGACACCGGGTTCGAGGCGCACGTCGCCTGGGCGCAGGTCCGGTACGCGCTGCGCGAAATGGCGGCCCGGCTGGTCTCGGGCGGACGGCTGGCCGACGTCGACGACATCTTCCTGCTCACCTTGGACGAAGCACGCGCCGCCTTCGCCTGCGGCGCGGCGCAGCACGATCTGGTGTCTCTGCGCGCCGGACAGCAGGCGTGGTCGCAGGCCCACCTCGGCCCGCAGACCTACGGCGAGTACCGGAGCGGGCCCGATCGGGAGGCGGTGCTGGCCGAGCTGGCCCCGGCCGATCGCGCGGTGCTGGAGCCGATGTTGTGGATCGACTCGGTGTCCGAGCTGGGTGCCGGGCACCGGGCGGCGGCGGGCGACCGGCTGCTGCGCGGGACGGCGGCGTCGGCGGGCCGGTACACCGGCGTCGTGCGGGTGGTGATCAGCGAGCGCGAGTTCGCGAAGCTGCGCCCCGGCGACGTGCTGGTCTGCCCGGAGACCACCCCGCAGTGGTCGGTGCTGTTCGGCGGCATCGGCGCACTGATCACCGACACCGGCGGGCTGCTCTCGCACCCGTCGATCCTCGCGCGCGAGCACGGCATCCCGGCCGTGGTGGCGACCGGCAACGCGACCGAGGTCCTGCGCGACGGCCAGCTGGTCACCGTGGACGGGACGACCGGCGCGGTCGAGGTCCTCGACGCGTCGTGACCGGCCACGTCCTTCTTCCCCGGAGTGTCCCATGCGAATCCTGGTGACCAGCTATCCCGCCGTCTCCCACCTCTACCCGATGGTGCCGCTCGCCTGGGGGCTGCGGGCCGCCGGGCACGAGGTGCGGGTGGCGGCGGCGCCGTCGTTCGCGGCCGCGGCGCGCCGCACCGGGCTTCCGGTGCTACCCCTGGGCGAGGACGTCGACGGGACGGTGGCCTGGCAGGGGTTCGACCCCCGCGCGGGCGACCGCACCGAGCGGACGATGCGGATGTTCCGGTTGACCGCCCAGGGCTGGGCCGGCGCGCTCGTGGGGGTCGCCCGTGACTGGGCGGACGTCGTCCTGTTCGACCCGCGCGAGTACGCGGGCCCGGTCGCGGCCGCGGTGGCGGGCATCCCGTCGGCGCGGGTGCTCTACGGGGTCGACCACACCTACGCCCAGCGCGCGGGGGAATGGCCCCTGCTGGCCCCGCTGTGGGACGAGCGGGGCCTCGGCGAGCCGGACCCGGCGGGCACGGTGACGATCGATCCGTGCCCGGCGGCCCTGCAGCTGGAGACCCCGGGTTCGGCGTGGCCGTTGCGCACCATCCCCTACAACGGCTCGGCCGTGATCCCCCGATCGGCCGCCCCGGCGGGCCGTCCCCGCGTATGCCTGACCTGGGGCGCCTCGTTCGGGGGCACCACGGGCAACCTGGACCCGGTCCGGGTGGCGCTGGCGGGGCTCCTCCGCTGCGGGGCCGAGGTGCTCGTCGCGGTGGCACGCGGCCAGCGGCCACTGCTGGGCGAGCTGCCCACCGGCGTCCGGGTGCTGGAATCGGTGCCGCTGCACACGATCCTGCCGGGCTGCGCCCTGGTCGTGCACCAGGGCGGCGCGGGCACGGCGCTCACGGCTGCGGCCTGCGGGGTGCCGCAGCTGGTGGTCCCGTTCAAGGGCGACCAGGTCACGCACGCCGGACGGGTGGCGGCCGCGGGCGCCGGCGTCCTGCTCCCGGCGGCGGAGCTCACCCCGGAGGCGGTGGCTTCGGCTGCTTTCGAGGTACTCGCGGATGCGGGTTACACCCGGCGGGCGGCGGAGATCGCGGCGGAGAACCGTTCGCGTCCCGCTCCGGCGGCGGTGGTGGCGCAGCTGGAGTTCCTGGTCGGGTGAGGCGGGGCCGGTGGGGAGAGATTGGCCGCCGGTGCGTGCCGAGCCTCGGGGACCGCAAGTCGCCGACCGGAGTGGCCGGCACACCGACGGGAACGGCCGACACGCCGGGATTACCCCCGTGTCGGCCGTTCCGATCACCGTGTTCGCCGCTCCGGTGGTGAGCCTGGGGTTCGCCGGATCAGGCGGCGGTGGTGGCGCAGCTGGAGTTCCTGGTCGGGTGAGGCGGGGCCGGTGGGGAGACGTTGCTCGCCGGTGCCTGCTGAGCCTCGGGGACCGCAAGTCGCCGACCGGAGTGGCCGGCACACCGACGGGAACGGCTGACACGCCGGGAGTACCCCGTGGGGACTGCAAGTCGCCGACCGAAGTGGCCGGCACACCGACGGGAACGGCTGACACGCCGGGAGTACCCCGTGGGGACTGCAAGTCGCCGACCGAAGTGGCCGGCACACCGACGGGAACGGCCGACACGCCGGGAGTGCCCCCGTGTCGGCCGTTCCGATCACCGTGTTCGCCGCTCCGGGCGGCAAAGCGTGCGGTTCGCCGGAGCCGGCGGGGTGGTCCTCCACGAAGCCACTCCGCCGGTCCCGGTCACCGGTTCAGCCGGGGACGGCGATCCCGGTCTCCGCTTCGCGCGGGATGGTGGCGACCACCTGGAGCAGGTGCGACGGCCGTTCCGTCCCGGTGCAGAAGTCCTTGAACAGGGGCGGCAGGGAGTAGTGGAACTCCAAGCCGTCGGCCTGGACCCGGACCCGCAGCATGTTCGCCGCCACCAGCCGGTCGAGGGCGTCCTCCGCCTCGCGTTCGCTCCCTTCCACGACCGCGACCGCGTTCTTCGCCGTGAAGCAGTCCAGTCCGGACTCGCACAGCCGGGTCAGCACCTGCCGGTCCCGGGGCTCGAGCGCGGCGAGGTCCTCCCGGAACGGCCCGTGCAGGTCGACACCCGCGGCCTGCAGCTCCGGGCGCAGCCCGTCGTCGCCGATGACGCGGGCCGCCAGCTTGGTCACCGGCCAGTGCCGGTTGACCGACAGGCGCTCGCCCAGCGCGCGCAGCGCCACCGGGAGACCGCCGCAGCGGTGGACCACCGCGGCCACCGTGCCGCGCTCGTGCAGGATGTTCCGCGAAGTGACCACTTTGGACATGAGCGTGACACCGTCGTCGGTGGACATCGGCTCCAGCAGCATCGGCACCACCCCCGGCAGCGAGCCGGTGAGCCGCCGTCCGGTGGCCAGCACCACCCAGCGGCCGCCGGGCAGCAGCGGCCGGATCTGCGCGGCCGACGAGACGTTGTCGAGCAGGATCAGCCCGCAGCCACCGGCGGTCCTGGTGCGGAACAGCTTGGCGCGCTCGGCCTCGCCCGCGGGCACGTCCGCCGCGGGGACGCCGAGATCGGTCAGGAACCCGCCGAGGACGTCGGCCGGCTCGGTGCCCGGGCCGAACTCGGCGAACAGCTGGCCGTCCGGGAACCGCGACCGGGCCGCGTGCGCGGCCCGCACCGCGAGCACCGTCTTGCCCACCCCGGTCATCCCGGTCACCGCGAACGTCCGGCCGGCCGACCCCTCGGGGGTGAGGAGCCGGTCCAGCTCGGCCAGCTCGGCGGTCCGGCCGGTGAAGTCCGACAGGTCCGCGGGCAGCTGCGCCTGGACGATGTTCCGCGGCGCCGCCGCGGTCCCCGCCCGCACCACCGGCGTCACCTGGCGCAGCGAGGGGGAGTCCGAGAGGACGTTCTGGTGCAGCCGCTGCAGGGTCGGCGAGGGATCGATCCCCAGTTCGTCGTCGAGGCAGCGCCGGACCTCGTGGTAGACCTGCAACGCCTGCGACCGCCGGTCGCACCGGTACAGCGCGAGCATCAGCTTCGCGTACAGGTCCTCGTGAAGCGGGTATTTCGCGATCAGCCCGCGCAGCTCGCCGACCAGCTGGTGGTGCCGGCCGATCTGCAGGTCGGCTTCGACCCGCATCCCCAGCGCCTGCAACCAGGCCTCGTTGAGCTTGGCGGCGTGCGCGTCGAGCAGCGGTCCACGCTGGACGTCGCACAACGCGTCGCCCCGCCACAGCGCGGTCGCCCGGTGGAGCAGCTGCGAGGCGCGCAGCGGGTCACCCGCCTCCAGCGCGTTCTTGGCGGTGCCGGCCAGCTGCTCGAACTCGTCGGCGTCGACGCTTCCCGGCGCGATCCGGGCCAGGTAGCCCAGCGGTTTCGTCACCAGCACGCCGTCGTGGCTGTTGCCGGCGGCGCAGAACAGCTTGCGCAGTTGGTAGATGTAGGTCTGCAAGGTGGTCAGTGCGCTCGCCGGCGGGTTCTCCGGCCAGATCTCTTCGATGAGCGAGGTCACCGGCACCAGGCCGCCGTGGCAGAGGACAAGCAGCGCCAGGACGCTGCGCTGCTTCGGTGCGGTCGGTGTGAGCAGCCGGTCTTCGTGGGTCACCTCGAAGGTGCCCAGGGTATTGAATCTCATGACTTCCCCCAGCGGTAGGCATAAGAACATGTAACCGGAGGACGATGATTCGACTATCCGGCAAAACGGTGAAATAGCCGATCCTCATCCCCAGTCCGGTGCAAAAAGGCTGCCCTCACCCCAGATTTAGCGTCTTCGCACCGTGTGGCTGACAGTATTCGCCGCTGGTGGCGGTGTCAAGATTTCCCCGAGAGGGCCAAACGATGGTTGGAAGACCCTCAGGGGGGCCGGCTGGGGTGCCGTGAAGTCCCGGTGAGCAGCGACGACCCGACGTCCTGAGGATTCGCGAGTATTCTTCCGTTTTCCCGTTAGATCCGTTTTATCCGGATGGTCGGGCGCGTCACGAGCAGTGAATATAAATGCACTCCCGGTATCCGCGGTGGCAAAGATTGCCGTGAACCTCAATTCTATCTTAAGTCTTCACAATGTGAAAAGAAAAGCGCCTCTCGGAACGGTGGTAGTTCCGAGAGGCGCCGGGGAGGCTCGTTCAGTGGGTGGCGACGAACTCCTTGAGGGTGCCGATGACGAACTCGATCATTTCCGGGGTGATGCCCGGATACACGCCGATCCAGAACGTCCGCTCGGTGACGATGTCGCTGTTGGCCAGCGAGCCGGAGATGCGGTGCGGCCGGTCCAGGTAGGCCGGGTGCCGGGTGAGGTTGCCGGCGAACAGCCGCCGGGTCCGGATCGCGTTGGCCTCCAGGTGGGCGATCACCTCGCCGGCCGTGAAGCCCGCGTCCGGGCGCACCGTGATCACGAACCCGAACCAGCTCGGGTCGCTGCCCGGGGTCGGCTCGGGCAGCAGCAGGCCCGGCAAGCCGTCGAGGCCTTCGCGCAGCTGCCGCCAGTTCTGCTTCCTCGCCTCGATGAAGTCGGGCAGTTTCGCCAGCTGGCTCAGCCCCAGCGCGGCCTGCAGGTCCGTGCTCTTGAGGTTGTACCCGAGCTGCGAGAACACGTACTTGTGGTCGTAGCCCGGCGGCAGCGTGCCCAGCGAGAAATCGAACCGCCGCAGGCAGCGGTCGTCCTCGCCGGGCTCGCACCAGCAGTCGCGGCCCCAGTCGCGCAGGGACCTCGCCAGCCGCTCCAGCTTCAGGTCCGAAGTCAGCAGGCAGCCGCCCTCGCCCATGGTCAGGTGGTGGGCCGGGTAGAAGGACACGGTGGAGAACTTGCCGAACGTCCCGGTCAGCCGGCCCTGGTAGGTCGACCCGACGGCGTCGCAGTTGTCCTCGATCAGGTAGCACCCGTGCCGCTCGGCGAGCTCGGCGATCTCCGCGACCGGGAAGGGGTTGCCGAGGGTGTGCGCGATCATGATCGCGCGGGTGCGCGGCGAGAACGCGGCTTCGACCCGTTCGGCCGTCGTGTTGTAGGTGCCGAGCTCGATGTCGACGAACACCGGGACGAGGCCGTGCTGCAGGATCGGGTTCACCGTGGTCGGGAACCCGGCCGCGACGGTGATCACCTCGTCACCGGGCCGCAGCCGGGCGTCGCCGAGCTGGGGCGCGCACAGCGCGCTGATCGCCAGCAGGTTCGCCGACGAGCCCGAGTTGGTGAGCAGCGCCTTGCGCCGCTTGAGGGTCCGGGCGAACGACGACTCGAACTTGGCCGCGATCCCGCCGGAGGCGATCCGGAGGTCGAGCGCGGCTGTCACCAGCGCCACGCGGTCGTCCGCGTCGAGCACCGCGCCCGAGGACAGGATCGGCGTTTCGCCGGGGACGAACTTCTCCGGCCCGGGGGCCTGTGCGTCGTGGTAGCCGCGGACCTGCTCCAGCAGGAGCGATCTCGCTGAATCGGCCATGTCGTATCCCCTGCGCTCGAGAGCGGGTGTCGAAAAGCTGCCGAAGTGTCGCGATGGCGGCTATAGACCCGCTCGACCCCGGCTCGCGAGCGGGCGGCTGGACGGCGAATCCAGTGCGGCCCGATGGCGCCTTGGTCCGGTGTGGCGGTGATCGATGGCTCGCCCGCGCGCAAGGGTGCCGCGGACGTGACGTGCTGGAGGAAGTGTGAGCACTGGCGGCCGGCGGCCGAGGGCGATGCGCGTGCTGTTCGTCATGTGGGGCTGGCGCACCCACCTGCATCCGGTCGCTCCGCTCGCGTGGGCGCTGCGCGGAGCCGGGCACGAGGTCAGAGTGCTCGGGCAGCCCGCGCTCGGCCCGGCGATCACCGAGCTCGGGCTGACCGCGGTCGCCGCCGGCCCCGACCTCGACGTGCTGCCGGAGTTCCGGAAGTTCGTCCTGCCCGCCGAAGCCCGGCCCGCGCCGGAGCCGCCGGCCGACGGGGTGCCCCGGGCGTTGAAGCTGTTCGCGCGGCTGGCCGCCGAGATGGCGGGCGACGCCGTGCGGTTCGCCCAGGCCTGGCGACCCGACCTCGTGGTCGCCGAACCGACGGCGTTCGCCGGGCCGCTGGTGGCGGCCGCGCTCGGGATCCCGTCGGTCCGCCACCTCTACGGGCCCGACCTGGTGGCGCGGGCCGCCCGGTTCCTGCCCGGCCTGCTGGAACCGATCGGGGGACGGCTCGGTGTCGGGCCGGTCGACCCGCTCGCCGGCACCACGATCGACCCGACACCGTCGTGCCTGCACGCTCCGGGCGACCTGCCGCGGCGGCTGGTCCGCTACCTGCCGTGCTCGGGTCCGGAGCGGGCCGAGGTGGTGCTCGGCCCGGTGGCGCGGCCCCGGGTGTGCGTCACCTGGGGACACACGATGGAACTGCTCGGCCCGCAGTACTTCCTCGCGGGGGAGACCGCCCGCGCGGTGGCCGAACTGGACGTGAACGTCGTGCTGGCGGTTTCGGCGCGGCAGCGCGCGCTGCTCGGGGACCTGCCGCCCTCCGTGTCGGTGTTCGTCGACCCGCCGCTGGACCGGCTCCTCGCCCACTGCGACGTGCTGGTGTCCCAGGGCGGGGCGGGCAGCGTCCTGACCGGGCTCGCCGCCGGGCTGCCCCAGGTCGCCGTGGGGCAGCTGCCGGACCACCTGGCGATCGCGCGGCGGATCGAGGCCGCGGGCGCGGGCCGCGCGCTGGCGGCCGCGGAGTTCAGCGCGGCGACGGTCGCCGGCGCGGTGTTCGACGTGCTGCAGCGGAGCGGGTTCGCGGCGGCGGCGCGCCGGGCGCGGCTGGAGAACGAGGACCGGCCCGCCCCCGCCGAGCTCGTCGCGGAGCTGCGGTCGCTCGCCGGGAGGTGAGCGATCCTCCAGCCGTGCCCCAAGCCTGCCTGCGAAGTTCCTGACATACGGCGTCTCAGAAAGGAAGTACGCGAATGCGCGTGCTCTTCTCCGCGTGGGCGTGGCCCCCGCACTACTACCCGATGGTTCCGCTGGCCTGGGCGCTGCGCAACGCGGGGCACGAGATCCGGGTCGCCGGTCCGCCCGCGCTCGCCGAGGCGATCACCATGTCCGGCCAGCCCGCCGTCGAAGTCGGCGAGGACTGCGACTTCAGCCAGCTGACGCGCGACACGATGCACATCGACCGGGACGCGCCGGCGACGGTGGAGCTGTGGAAGCAGCTGCGCAAGCCCAAGGGCGAACGCGCGCTGCAGATGTTCGCCGACATCGCCGAGACCATGGTCGACGGCCTGGTCGAGTTCGCCCGCGCCTGGCAGCCGGACCTGGTCGTGCACGGCCCGACCACCTACGCCGGCCCGATCGCCGCCGCCGCGGTCGGGGTGCCGAACGTGCGGGTGCTGATGGCGCCGGACATCGCCTACCGCGGCCGGGACATCGAGCCGGTCCTCCTGCGCGGGCTCGCCGAGCGCTTCGGCGTCACCGAGTTCAGTCCACAGGGGACGCTCACGGTCGACCCGTGCCCGCCGAGCATCCAGCTCCCGACGGACTACCCCAAGCAGCTCATGCGCTACATCGCCTACAACGGCCCGGCCGAGGTGCCGCAGTGGCTGCTGGAGCCGCCGGCCCGGCGCCGGGTCTGCATCACCTGGGGCACCACCCTGGCGAAGGTGAACCCGAACCTGGTGCTGGCCGGGCAGATGCTGGAGGCGGTCGCCGGGATCGACGCCGAGGTCGTCGTGACCGTCGCGCCTTCGCACCGCGAACACCTCGGCCCGATCCCCGACGGCATCCGGGTGGTCGACGCGCTGCCGCTGCACCTGCTGCTGCCGACCTGCGACCTGATGATCCACCAGGGCGGCAACGGGACCACGATGACCGGGGTCGTCAACGGGGTCCCGCAGCTGATCGTGCCGCAGTTCCCCGACCAGGCGTTCGTGGCGAACCAGCTGGCGCCGACCGGGGCGGCCGCGGTGCTGCTGCCCGAGGATGCCGGGCACGACACCGTCCGCGGGCTGGTCACCGACCTGCTCCAGACCCCCCAGTGGCGCGACGACGCCCGGCGGCTGGCCGACGAGGCCAACGCCCAGCCCGCGCCCACCGAGATCGTGCCGGTGCTGGAACGTCTGGCCGCACGTGAGCACGCGACCGTCTGAGAGGTGAACCATGCTGGCACGCAAGGATCTTCCCGCCGAGTTCGAGGCGTGGAACGAGAAGTGGGGTGCGCCCTACGGACACCGGTCCGCGCGGCTGCTCGCCGAAGGCAAGCGGCCTCAGCAGCGGCCCCTGGAGGCGCTGGCCGATCCCGCGAACCCGGACTACGGCCCGTTCGCCTTCCAGTACGCGAGCGGCACCCGGGCGCACGAGTACCCGTGGGCGTTCGCCGTCGCGGAGTTCACCCCGGGCATGCGGGTGCTCGACGTCGGCAGCGGGCTGAGCGGCCTGCAGTTCGTCGCCGCGCTCGAAGGCTGCTCGGTGGTCAACGTCGACCCGTCGGCCCGTGAGGACTACAACGTCTGGACCGACCCGGGCTACCTGCCGCTGTCGCCGCGCGAGCACCAGCTGCTCAACACCACCTTCGGGACCGACGTCGAGCTGGTCGCGGCCCGCCTGCAGGACGCGGACCTCGAGCCGGAGTCGTTCGACCGGGTGCTGTGCCTGTCCGTCCTGGAGCACGTGGACCTCGCCGAAGGCGCCGACATCGTGCGAGCGAGCACGCGGCTGCTGAAGCCGGGCGGCAAGCTGGTCCTGACGGTGGACGCCTTCCTCGACCTCCGGCCGTTCGGCGTGCTGGAGAAGAACATGTGGGGCATCAACCAGGACGTCGGCGCGCTGATCGAGGCGAGCGGGCTGGAGCTGGAGACCGGCGACCCGCGGGAGCTGCTCGGCACGCCGGAGTTCGACTTCGAGCACGTGGTGAAGTCGCTGCCGGAAGTGCTCGTCTCCGCGATGTACCCGGTGATGAGCCAGTCGCTCGTGCTGCGCAAGCCCGTGTGATGGCGGGATTGCGAAGCCCCGCCCGGCCCGTCGTGGCCGGGCGGACGGCCTCCGTCGTGACGGCGACGGGGCTGCGGAAGGTCTACCCGGCGAAACGGGGCCCGGTCGAGGCGGTCGCCGGGATCGACCTCGACGTCCGCGCGGGGGAGTTCTTCGGCCTGCTCGGCCCGAACGGCGCCGGGAAGTCGACCACGATCGGCATGCTGACGACGCTGGTGCGGCCCACCGCCGGCAGCGTGCGCATCGCCGGCTTCGACACCGCGCGCGAGCCGGTCCAGGTGCGCCGGCGGATCAGCCTGGTGAGCCAGACCAACTCCGTCGACCGGGAGCTGACCGTCGAGGAGAACCTGCGTTACCGGGCCCGGTACTGGGGCGGCACCCGCGCGGCGGCGCGGCGGCGCGCGGACGAGCTGCTGGAGCAGTTCGGCCTCGGCGACCGCCGGGGCGCGATGTTCTACCAGCTCTCCGGCGGGCAGCTGCGCCGGATGATGATCGCGCGGGCGCTGGTGCAGCGTCCGGAGATCCTCTTCCTCGACGAACCCACCGCGGGCATCGACCCGCACAGCCGGGTCAACGTCTGGGACGTGCTCGGCGAGCTGCACGCCTCGGGCCAGACGATCGTGCTCACCACGCACAACATCGAGGAGGCCGAGCGGTTCTGCCGCCGGGCGGCGATCATCGACGGCGGGCGCGTGCTCGTGTGCGACGAAGTGTCGGCGCTGATCGCCTCCGCCGGCGGGGTGTCGCTGGTGACCGCGACCTACGACGGGCCGGTGTCCGGAATGGACTTCGGCTCGCTGCCGGTGGTGCGGGACGGCGCTTCGGTCCGGGTGTCCACGCCCGAGACCGACGGGCTGATCGCGGAGCTGGTCGCCCTGGGCGCCGCGGCGGGCCGCCGGCTGCTGGACGTGACCACGGCCCGGCCCAGCCTCGAAAGCGCGTTCCTCACCCTGACCGGAAGGGCGTACCGGGCATGACCACGATCAGAACGCCGGCGGTGTCCCCGGCCCGGGTGTTCTTGGCCTTCCTCGCACGGGACGTCCACGTGGTGTTCCGCAAGCAGCTCGGCGGGCTGCTCGGCCGGGTGCTGGTCCAGCCGTTGCTGACGGTGTTCGTGTTCTCCTACGTGCTGCCCTCGATCTCCGGCGGGATCGGCGGGACGTCGGGCACGGTGCTGGCACCCGGGATCCTCGCCAACTCGATGCTGTTCGCCGGCCTGCTCGGCGTGACCGTGCCGCTGATCACGGAACTGTCCTACCCGAAGTCCATCCAGGACCGGTTGCTCACCCCGGTCCCGGTGTGGGCGGTGGGGGTGGAGCGGGTCGTCAGCGGCGCGGTGCAGTCGCTGTTCGCGGCGGTGCTGGTGCTGCCGATCGTGACGTTCCTGCACGCGCCGGGCCAGGTCCCCGACCTGTCCTATTCGAACTGGCCGCTGCTGGTGCTGATGCTGCTGCTGGGCTCGGTGTTCTCCGCCGCCCTCGGCCTGCTGCTCGGCTCGGTGGTGGAACCCGCGCAGGTGAACGTGCTGTTCAGCATCATCATGATCCCGCTGATGATGCTCGGCTGCGTGTACTACCCGTGGGCGGCGCTGGGCTCGGTGCGCTGGCTGCAGATCGCGGTACTGGCGAACCCGGTGGTGTACCTGAGCGAGGCGCTGCGGGCGGCGTTGACGCCGGACGTGCCGCACCTGTCGGCTTGGGTGGTGCTGCTGGTGCTTCTGGGCGGCACGGCGGGCGTGGGCTGGTTCGGGCTGCGGGCGTTCCACCGGGCCGTGCTGGGCTGAGCGCGCTCGGTGCCCTCGGTTGCCGGCCGCGCGGCAAGGATCCTGGCCCGGGCTCGGGCCAGGATCCTTGCCGCGGGTGGGGTCAGGTCGGCAGCGCTCGGGTCAGGCGTGTTCGCAGGCCGGCCGGGCTGAACCCGCCGGGCGGCCCGGCAGGACGCCGGCCGGCCCGTGGACCGGCCGTGCTCAGCGAGCCAGGGCGACGAGCCCGTCGACGACCTCGGCCGGGCTGGGCTGCTCCCGGCTCTGCCGCGCCAGCCCGGCCGCGGCTTCGCGGTAGGCCGCGTCGCCGAGGATCTCGGCCGCCGCCGTCCGGATCGTCTCGGTGTCCGCCTCGGCGAGGTCCAGCTTGATGCCCGCGTCCGCTGCCGATACCAGGGTCGAGATGAGGCGCTGGTCCGGCAGCTGGGGGATCATCAGCTGCGGGGTTCCGCAGGACACCGCCGTCAGTGCGGTGCTCGGGCCCGCCTGCGAGATCAGCAGGTCGCAGCTGGGCAGCAGGGTGTGCAGCGGGATCCGTTCGACGATCCGGACGTTGCCCGGGACCGGGCCGACCGCGGCCCGGTCGTCGCCGGCCACCGTCGCCACCACCTCGACCGGCAGCCCCGCCACCGCGTGGACGAGCCGGTCGATGACGCATTCGTAGAACGCCAGCTGGGAACTGGTCGTGCCGTAGGTCACGCAGATCCGCGGCCGGGTCCGCGGCCCGGCCGCCCACGCCGGCAGCACCGTCGCGCCGTTGAACGGGACGTAGCGCATGTGCCGCCGGGTGAAGTCGCCGGGCACCTGCAGGGCGGGCGGGCAGTGGTCCACCGTCACCGCACCCGCCACGTCCACTGTGGACAGCCCGAGTGAGGATGCGGTCGCGGCGAGCGCCGCGGGTTCGAAGGACCGGAGGTAGGAGAGGATGTCGACGCCCCACAGGTGGCGCACGGCGGGAACGCCCAGCGCGGTCGCGACCAGCGCCGCGGCGTAGGTGCTCTCCTCGAACACCACCAGGTCCGGCCGCCAGGACCGCATCAGCGCCAGCAGCGGGCCGGCCATCTTCTCCGCTATCCCGGCGTAAGCGGACACCGTGCGGGACTCCTTGCCCGAGCCGCGCACCCGGGGGTCCTCCGCCAGCAGCCGGGTCACCACCGGCTCGATCTCCTCGTCCCGCCCGATGGCCACGGCGGGCAACCCGGACGCCTGGACCACCGGGACGAGGGACGGCTGGCTCGCGACCCGGACGTCGTGGCCGGCGGCCCGGAAGGCCCAGCCCAGGGTCACCATGGGCTGGTAGTGCGTCGGCCACGCCCACGTGCAGAACAGAATTCGCATGCCCGCACGATCCCTTCCCCGCCTCGGGAACGGCTCGAACCCGCTTCGCCACCGCCCACCGGCCCACCCATCCTGGACCCGGACTCCAGCCGGTCTCGCGACGGTGGCCGGACTGCTGTGTCGATCGCTGCCGATCCGGCCACAGTCACGGCCGAATGGCTTCGTGGCAACGGTTACGTGCGGCGTGGGGGGTCGGCCTGCTATGGCCGGATTGGTAACTGGGCGGAGGTGAACCGGCGTGCGCGTGCTGCTGGTGTCGTGGGCCTGGCCGTCCCATGTGCGGCCCCTGGTCCCGATCGGGTGGGCCTTCCGCGCGGCGGGACACGACGTCAGGTTCGCCACGCAGCCCCGGCTGACCGGCGCGGTGACCGGCGCGGGCCTGCCCGCGGTGTCCGTGGGCGGTGGCGGCGACCACACCGCGTTGCTGGCCCGCGCCATGCGCCCGATCCGGCCGGCCCCGGATGCCGGGCCCGCCCCGGGCCGCGGCACCGGCAAGCGGCTCGGCCTGTCGGTCGCGCTCGCCGAAGACATGGCAGGCGACCTCGAGGCGTTCTGCCGCAGCTGGGCGCCGGACCTCGTGCTCTACGAGCCGACGACCTACGCCGCGCCCCTGGTGGCCGCGAAACTCGGCTTGCCGCACGTGCGCGTGCTGTGGGGCGTCGACTTCCATTCCCCGGCCCGGGCCTTCGAAAACCTGGCCTTCGCCGAGCTGTGCGGGAAACTGGGGATCGGCGGCTTCGACTCGGCCGGCACCGTCACCGTGGACCCGTGCCCGCCGTCGTTGCAGGTCGAAGTGCCCGGCCGCGTCCTGCGCACGAGGTACGTGCCCTACAACGGGACCGGCGCCGTGCCGGGCTGGCTGTGGACCGAGCCACGCCACCCCCGGGTGGTGCTCACCTGGGGCGTCTCACCGCAGTTCAAGGGACCGGAGGAATGGGCCGCCGCGGCGCGGCGGATGCGGGCGCTCGTGGCGGCGATCGCCCGGCCGGACCTCGACCTGGTGGTCGCGGTGCCGAGCACGGACGCCCTCGGCGCGGACCTGCCCGACGGCGTCCGCCTGGTCGAAAACCTGCCGTTGCACCTGGTGCTGCCGAGCAGCGCGGTGCTGATCTCCCGCGGCGGCGCCGGATCCATGATGACCGGTGTCGCGGCCGGCGTGCGGCAGGTCGTGGTGCCCGAGTACTTCCCGGATCTCGTGCCGGCCCAGCGGCTGGCCGCCACCGGCGCCGGTGCCCTGGTCGAAGACGACGACCCGGAGGCGGTGCGGGCGGCACTGGACGCGGTCCTCGCCGACGAGGCGGCCGCCGGTGCCGCCCGGCGGCTGCGGTCCGAGGTGGCCGCGCAGGCCACGCTCGACGAGACGGTCGGCGAACTGCGCACGCTGGCCGGCAGCCGGTGACCCCGTGATCCGCTCGACGGCCGTCGCCGGCCGAGGAGGCCGTATGCGTTTGCTGTTCGTGTCGTGGGCCTGGCCCTCGCACCTGTTCCCGATGGTCCCGACGGCGTGGGGACTGCGGCTCGCCGGGCACGAGGTCGTGCTCGCCTGCCCGCCGTCGCTGGTGCCGGTGGCGGCCCGGACCGGGCTGCCGGTGGCCCGGATCGGCGCCGACGTCGACCTCGCGCCGCGGATGAAGTCCTTCATGGACGGTGCGAAACCGCGCCGGGAGCGGCGGACCCCGCTCGACATGTTCGTCCCGGTCGCCGACGCCATGGCCGGCGACCTGCTCCGGTTCGCCCGCGACTGGCGCGCGGACGTCATCGTGCACGACCCGACGACCTACGCCGCCCCCGCCGTCGCCGCCGCGCTCGGCGTGCCTTCCGTGCGGCACCTGTGGGGCGTCGACTTCACCTACCCGCTGCGGATGTTCGAGGAAACCGCCTTCGCCGGCCTGTACGAACGCCTCGGCGCCGGCGCGTGCGTGGTCAGCGGGGACACCCCGACGCTCGACCCGTGCCCGCCGGGCCTGCAGCTGCCGGTGGAGTACACCCCGGTGCGGATGGCCTACCGGCCCTACAACGGCACCGCGGTCTACGAGCGCACGCTTCTGGACTGCCGAGCGGTGCCCCGGCTGTGCGTCACCTGGGGGACGACCAGCGGGAAGTTCGGCGCGGCCGGCTCGCTCCCCGGGCTCGTCTTCGCCGCCGCCGCCGACCTGGGCCTCGACGTCGTGTTCGCGACCTCGGGCGCCGAGGCGTTCGGCCCGGAGTACCCCAAGACCTGGCAGACCGTCGTGATGCAACCGCTCAACCTGGTGCTGCCGGGCTGCGACCTGGTGGTCCACCCCGGGGGATCGGGCAGTGCCCTCACCACCGTGCTCGCCGGGTTGCCGCAGGTGTGCCTGCCGCTCATCCCGGACCAGGAGACGAACGCGGCCCAGCTGGCCGGCGCCGGTGCCGGGGCGCGGGTCGGCGCCGCCGACGCGACGGTCGAAGCGATCCGGGACGTCCTCGCCGAGCTCCTGGCCGACCCCTCGTTCACCGAGGCCGCGGCCGCGCTGCGCGAGGAGTCCCGCGCGTTGCCGGACCCGGCCGCGGCGGGCGCCGGGCTGCTCGCCGCGGTGGGAGGCTGACGTGCGCGTCCTGCTGACCTCGTGGGCCTGGCCCACGCACTACTTCTGGCTCACGCCGATCGCGTGGTCCCTGCGGGCCGCCGGGCACGAGGTGCTCGTCGCGGTGCCGCCCGGCGCGGTGGCCGGGGTGACGCGCGGAGGTCTGCCGGCCGTCGCCGTCGGAGCCGACTTCGACGTGCTGCCGATCATCGAGAAGTACTACTGGGCCTCCCCGCTGGCCGAGGAGGCCGCGGCGGGCGAGCTGACCGACTGGGAGGCCGCCCGCGCGGCGGGTGAACAGCCGCTGGCGGTCTACGCGCTCATCGCGAAGGTCATGCAGGACGACCTGGTCGCGCTCGTCCGCCGGTGGCAACCCGGCCTCCTGGTGTTCGACGCGGTCACCTACGCCGGGCCGCTCGCCGCGGCCGCGTGCGGAGTGCCCGCGGTGCGCCAGATCTGGGGCGTGGACTACAGCTCGTACCTCAGCGGGTTCGCGCCGCGGGCGCTCGCCGCCCACCGGGCCGCGCTCGGCCTCGACGACCTCGACGTGCACGGGGCGGCCACGCTGGACCCGTGCCCGCCGAGCCTGCAGCGCCGCGACGGCGTGCGCCGGCTCTTCGCCCGGCACCTGCCGTTCAACGGCTCCGGCACCGTCCCGCGCTGGCTGCTCGACCCCCCGCGCCGCAAGCGGATCTGCGTCACCTGGGGCACCATCGCGCACGTGCTCGGCGAGCGCGCGTTCGGCGTGGACAAGGTGCTGGGCGCCTTCGCCGAGGTCGACGCCGAGGTCGTCTGCGCGGTGTCGCCCCGGGACCGCGTGCGGCTCGGCGTGCTCCCGGCGAACGTCCGGGTGGCCGAGAACCTGCCGCTGCACCTGCTGCTGCCCAGCTGCGACCTGATCGTCTCCCAAGGCGGCGCCGGCGCGGTCGCGTCGGCCGTCACGGCGGGCGTGCCGCAGGTGTGCGTGCCGCATTTCGGCGAGCACGTGCTCAACAGCCGGGCGATCGCGGACGCCGGCGCGGGCGAGCTGGTCCCGCTCGACGCCGCGACCGCGGATTCCGTGGAGGCCGCCGTGCTGCGGGTGCTCGGTTCGGCGTCGCACGAGAAGGCCGCGGCGGCGCTGGCCGAGGAGGCCGCCGCGCAGCCGGCACTGTCCGAAGTGGCCGCCGGGTTGCCGGAACTGGCCGGGGTGAAAGGGAGCGGCGCGTGCGGGTGATGTTCACCTTGTGGAACTGGACGACCCACCTCTACCCGATGGTGCCGCTGGCGTGGTCGTTGCGCGCGGCGGGGCACGAGGTGGTCGTGGCGACCCAGCCGGGACTGGTGCCCGCGGTGCGGGGCACCGGCCTGCCCGCCGTGGCGGTCGGCGCCGACGTCGACACCGCCGCGATGATGGGGCAGTACGTGCAGCGCGCGCGGCGGCACGACGCCCAGCTCGTGGAATGGGCGCAGATGCGCCGGTTCGGGCCGCGCAACTGCTGGCTCGGCGTCGCGGCGGCCGAGGCGATGACCGGCGGGCTCCACGACTTCGCCCGCGCGTGGCAGCCGGACCTGGTGGTGTTCGAGGCGACGACGTACGCCGGGCCGATCGTGGCGCGACTGCTCGGCGTGCCCGCGGTCCGGCACACCTGGGGGATCGACTACGCCTGCCTCACCCGGGAGTTCGAGGACGAAGCACTGGCGGACCTGTGCGCCCGGTGGGGCCTGCCGGGGGTCGAACCGCTGGGCGAGGTCACCGTCGATCCGTGCCCGCCGAGCGTGCAGGTGGTGGCGGGCGGGCCGGTCCCCGGCGTGCCCGAGGTGACCCGGCTGCCCATGCGGTACGTGCCCTTCAACGGCCCCGGGGTGCTGCCCGGCTGGCTGACCGATCCGCGGCGCGGCAAGCGGATCTGCGTCACCTGGGGGTTGTCGAACGGGCGGTTCGACAAGGAGCTCGTCGTCACCGGCCGGGTCGTCGAAGCCCTCGGCGGGCTCGGCGCCGAGGTGGTGGCCGCCGTGCCGGCGGCCGAGGGGGAAGCGATCGAGGCGGTCGCGCCGAACGTGCGGGTCGTGCGGGGACTGCCGTTCCACGCGCTGCTGCCGACCTGCGACGCGGTGGTCTCCCAAGGCGGGCTCGGCACGCTCTTGACGGCGGTCGCCGCCGGGGTACCCCAGGTCGTCGTGCCCCAGCGCGCGGACCTGATCCTCAACGCCCGTCAGCTCGCCGCGGCCGGTGCGGCCGATTTCGTTTTCCCCGGCGACGGTTTCGAGGAGCTCCTGACCGAAAAGGTGGCCGCCGTCCTGGCCGGTTCCCTCGACGACGGCGCCCGGAAGCTTTCGGCCGAGCTGCACGAGCTGCCCACACCGAACCAGATCGCCGCCCGGCTGCCGCTGCGCGAAGCGGCGTCGACCGCCGCTTGAGGCAGCGTGCCGAGGATGGCCGCCAAGGAGGAACAGATGACCACAGAGACGCTGTCCGTGCTGCACGGCCCCCGGGAGGCGTATTCCGGCGGCGCGCGCATCGAAGAGCTGGTCGTGCGCACCGCCGAGCGCTGCGGTGACGCGGTGGCGCTGCGGTGGCGGGAAACCGAAGTGACCTACGCCGAGCTCGTGGCGGACGCCGAGGTGGCGGCCTCGGCGCTGGCGGCGGCCGGGGTCGGCCCGGGTGACATCGTGGCGGTCCGGGCACCGCGTACCCCGCGCCTGGTCGCGGTGCTGCTCGGCGTGCTGCGCACCGGCGCCGCCTACGCCTGTGCACCCCCGGACTGGCCGCTGGACCGGGTGCGGCAGCTGATCGAGCGGACCGGGGCGAAGCTGCTGCTGAGCCACGAGCCGTTCGCCGGTGTGTCCACACTGGACATCGACGCACTGCCGGGCGGGGCACCGGTGCCCGCACACGGACTCGACGGCACGGCGCCGTTCTGCGTGTTCCTGACCTCCGGCAGCACCGGCGTGCCGAAGGCCGCGCTCGCGCCGCACAGCGGCGTCGCCCGCACCGCCCTCGACCGGCGGCACGGGCACGACGGCCGGATCGTCTCGCTGCAGCAGGCGAACCCGGCGTGGGACGTGTTCGCGTTCGAGCTCTGGGTGCCGTTGATCAAGGGCGGCACCGCCGTGCTCCACGACAGCGGGCACCTGAGCGGCCCCCAGGTGCGCGCGCGGATCGGCGAGGGCGTGACGCTCATCGCGATGGCGTCGACGCTGTTCAACGCGCTGGTGGACGACGACGTCGAGTGCTTCGCCGGCGCGCGGGTGCTGTTCGTCGGCGGCGAGCGGGCTTCGGCCGCGCACGTGAAGCGGTGCCTGCGCGCGCATCCCGGCCTGCGGGTGGTCAACGCCTACGGACCCGTGGAGAACACGGTGAGCACCACCGCGTGGTCCACCACGGACCCGGACTTCGGCGACGAAGTTCCGATCGGCACCCCGTCGGTGAACACCTCGGTGTACCTGCTCGACGAGGACCGCCGGATCGTCCCGGCCGGGCAGACCGGCGAGATCGTGACGGTCGGCGACGGCGTGTGCTTCGGGTACGTCGGCGACGAAGCCGAGACAGCGAAGCGGTTCGCCACGCTGGCCTTGGACGGGGTGCCCCGCCGCGCGTACTTCACCGGCGACCTGGCGCGGCTGGACGAAGCGGGCCGGCTGGTGTTCGTCGGCCGTCGCGACCGGCAGCTCAAGGTCCGCGGGGTCCGGATCGAAGCCGAGGAGGTCGAGCGGATCATCGAGGCGGTGCCCGGGGTCACCGCGGGCGTGGTGGTGCCGCTGCCGTTCGACGGAGCGCTGAAGACCAGCCTGGCCGCGTTCTACGTCGGCGAGGGCGTGCCGCCCGAGCTGGTGCGCAAGGCCGTTGCCGCGGTCCTGCCCGCCGGCTTCGTCCCCGACGTCGTCCTCGCCGTGGCCGAGCTGCCCAAGCTGCCCAACGGGAAGCTCGACCTGCGAGCCCTCGCCGAAGCGGCGGGTGCGGGCACCGCGGCGTCCACCGACGACGGCGTGGGCCTCGAAGCCACCCTCCGGGAGGTCGCCTCCGAGGTGCTCGGCTACCGGGTGGGCGTCGACGACGACGTCTTCGACCGGGGCGCCACCTCGCTCACCGCGATCCGCATCTCCACGCGGATCGGCGCGCTGTTCGGCCGGCTGGTCGCGGTGCCCGACATCCTCGCCGCGCGCACCCCGAAGGCCATCGCCGCGGCCGTGGCCGCGGCGCCGGCCCTCGAGCCCGGCGTCGCCGGCCACCACGACCCCGGACCGGAGACCGCGTACGAGCCGGACCACGTCCCGTTCACCGTCGCCGAGTTCTGGCACGCCCAGAAGCAGGCCGGTCACCTCGAGGAAGCCGTCGTGCCGGTGATCTACCGGGTACGCGGCGCCGTCGACCGGGCCGCGCTCGGCCGGGCCCTCGACCACGTCGTCGCCCGGCACGAGGTGCTGCGGGCCCGGTTCGCCGAGGGCGGCCGGACGCCGAAGGTGCGGATCCACCCCGCCGCCGAACTGGCCGGGTTGCTGACCGACCGCCCGGCGGCCACGACGGCGGACGCGGTCCGGGACGCGTGCGTCTGGGTGATGCGCCCGTTCGACCTGGGTGCCGACTTCCCCATCCGGGCCGCGTACTACCCGGTGTCCGCCACCGAATCGGTGCTCGCCGTGGGGATCCACCACATCTCGTTCGACGGGTGGTCCGGCCAGGTCTTCGCCGCGGACCTGGTCCGCGCCTACGGCGCCTTCCTCGCCGGGCGGCCCGGCCTGGCCGAGTGGCCGGCCAGCTACTACCGCGTTTCGGCCGAGCAGTGGGAGCAGTACCGCGACCGGTACCCGCTCGCGGTCTACACCAAGCAGTCGGCCATGGCCGACGCACCGGAGCTGCGCTTCCCGCTGCCCGGCCCCCGGCCGTGGGGCGGTCCGGCGGCCGAGGTCGGCCTCGACATCGACGAGGTGCTGCTGCCGGCGGTCGGCCGGGCCGCCGCCGCGGTCGGCGGCACCGTGATGGCCATCTTCTACGCGGCTTACGTGCTGCTCCTGCGGGAACTGACCGGCGAGCCGTCACCGGCGGTCGCGCTGCCGACCACCGGGCGGTTCACCGAGGAAGCCGGCGACGTCATCGGGTGCCTCGCGAGCATGGTCCCGATGCGCCCGCCCGCCGGGATCGACGACCCGGCCGAGCTCGCCGCGGCGGCCGCGCGGCAGCTGCAGGAGGTGATGCGGCCCCCGCTGGTGCCGCTCGCCGCGGTGATGCCGGCGATCCCCGAGGGCCACCAGCGGCATCCGCTGCTGCAGGCCTACCTGCTGCAGGAGGAGATGCCCCCGGCGGCGGTGCGGTTCGGCGACGCGCAAGCCGAGCTGGTCCGCGTGCCGCCGCGCAACGCCCTGCCGGAGATCACCTTGGAGCTGTGGCCGCACCCGGCCGTCGGCGGGGTGCTGCGGTACCGGACCGACGCGATCGGCGAGGAGCAGGCCCGTGGCCTCGCCGACCGGCTCATCGACCACGTGACGCAGGTCGTCCGTGCCCTGGAGGGAAAACTGTGACTTCCGAGAAGACCGTTACGCCCGACATCGAATCCCTGATCCGGGCCGCGAGCGGACGCCCGGACGAGGTCCGGGCCCGGCTGGACGCGCTCGGCCTCGCCCGGGTCGCCGAGCTCGCGGTGGCCGAGTGGACGCTGCGGCTCGACCCGCCCGTGAACCCGCTGGAAATCCGCATCGGACTGTCCGTTTCGGACGGAGGGGAGTCCGCGGACCACACGTGGGTGCTGCGGGCCGGCGAGCCGGTGCGCGTGCTGCCGGGAGCGCACCCCGGCTGCGACGTCCGGCTGCGTTACGACGCCGCGGACCTGATCACCGAACTGTGGGGTCCCTCGCGCGGGCGCTCGTCGCCCGCCCGCGCCTACGAACTGGCGACCGCGATGGACCCCCACTTCCCGCCCCGCGAACGCCAGCCCTCCATCGCCGCGGCGTCGGCCACCCTCACCGCGGCGCTGTCGGCGCGGGCCCCGGACCTGGGTGCGCTGGCCGTCCGGTACGGCTCGGACAAGTGGGGCCAGACGCACTGGTTCACCCAGCACTACGAGCGCCATTTCGCGCCGCTGCGCGAGGAACCGGTGCGGTTGCTGGAAATCGGCGTCGGCGGCTACGAGGACGAGGAGTCCGGGGGCGGTTCGCTGAAGATGTGGCGCCGCTACTTCCCGCGGGCCTCGGTGTTCGGGCTCGACTACTTCGACAAGTCCCGGTTCTCCGGACCGCGGCTGACCGTGGTGCGCGGTGACCAGAACGACCCGGCCCAGCTCGCCGCGCTGGCCAAGGAGCACGGCCCGTTCGACATCGTGATCGACGACGGCAGCCACATCAACGAACACGTGCTCACGTCGTTCCGGGCGCTGTTCCCGTACGTGCGCACCGGGGGCTTCTACGTGATCGAGGACCTGTGGACCTCGTACCTGCCGGGCTACGGCGGTGACGACCGCGACTTCGGGGTGCCCACGACGATGCTCGGGTTGCTGAAGACGCTGCTGGACGACCTGCACCACCAGGAGCGTGACACCGACGGCGAGCCGTCGGCGACCGAGTCCGGGCTGGTCGGCATGCACGTCTACCACAACATCGCGTTCCTGGAGAAGGGCCGCAACGCCGAAGGCGGCATCCCGCGGTGGATGCCCCGCGCTCCGCACTGGTGACCCCCCCCGGTGTTCCCCCTCGCCGCACGGCGAGGGGGAACACCGGCGTCAGATCAGGACCGGCGCCGCCAGGTAGCGGTCGAGGACGCGCTGGTAGTACGTCGGGCCGAGGCCGAACCGGGTCACCACGTCGGGGATCAGCCGGGTCAGCTTCGCCAGCGAGACCGGCACCGCCGAAGTCGTCCGCGGCGGCTGCGGGCAGTACTCGCGTTCGACGCACCGGCCGAGCCGGTTTTCGATGTGCCGGATGATGTCGTCGATCGGCACCGCCACCCCGGACCCGAGGTTGACCACCTGCCCGGTCACCCCGCGCGTCAGCAGGATGTCGATCATCGAGATCGCGTGCTCGACGTCGAGCAGATCCCGGTGCGCGCGCTCGTAGACGCGCACCCGGCCCGACCGCACCTGGGCGACCAGCGCCGGCAGCAGCTGGTGGGCACGCTGGTTGTGGCCGACCAGGTTGGTCATCCGCAGGATCAGGTGCTCCACCCCGGAGTGGGCGACCACGGCCTCCATGGCCAGCTTGTGCCTGCCGTAGGCGAGTGGCGGGAAGACCACGTCGTCCTCGCGGGTCGGGCAGTCGGCCGCGCCGTACATCGCGCCCGACGCCGTCGACAGGTACACCAGCCGCTCGCCGGTGCGGCGGCAGCGGCGAAGGGTGTCGTACAACCCCGCCGCGTCCTTGCCGTAGTCGTCCGGTGAGGTCACGGTCGTGGTCGCGACACCGGTGGCGAGGATGACCGTGCGCGGATGGTCGATGCCGTGTTCGCGCAGGTTCTTGGCCATGAAACCGCGTCCGATGATCTCCACCGGTGCTCCTCTCGGTCCGGGTCGGCCCAGCCCGGATCGTCGGGCGGCGGACTCGAAGGCCCGTCCAGCGCGGCTCACGCGGATTGTCCTTCGAACGGAGGACACCGCGGATCGATCGTTCGCACCTCGCCAAGGGCGAACCGGGGTGGCTAGCCTGACCGCCATGCTGAAGGACACCGTGATCAGGACGCGCGGCCTGCGGAAGAAGTACCGGGACACCGTGGCGCTCGACGTCGTGGATCTCGATGTCGAACAGGGCGAGATCTTCGCGTTGCTCGGGCCGAACGGCGCCGGAAAGACGACGCTGACCGAGATCCTCGAGGGCTTCCGCGACCGGGACTCCGGGGAGATCGACGTGCTCGGCGAGGACCCCGGCAAGGCGAGCCTCGCCTGGCGCACGCGGGTGGGCGTGGTCCTGCAGAACTCGCAGGACTACGCGCAGCTGACGGCGCTCGAGGTGCTCACGCACTTCGCCTCCTTCTACCCGGACGCGCGGCGCCCGGCCGAGCTGATCGGCGCCGTCGGGCTGAGCGGCCACGAGCACAAGCGGGCCGCGCAGCTGTCCGGCGGCCAGCGGCGGCGGCTCGACGTGGCGCTCGGCCTGGTCGGCCGTCCGGAGCTGCTCTTCCTCGACGAGCCGACCACCGGCTTCGACCCCGAGGTGCGGCGGCAGTTCTGGGACCTGGTGACGCGCCTGCGCGAAGAGGGCACCACGATCCTGCTGACCACGCACTACCTCGACGAGGCCGAGCACCTGGCCGACCGGGTCGGGGTGCTGAGCAAGGGCGCGCTCGTGGACGTCGACACGCCGGCGCGCCTCGGCGGCCGGCACCTGCTCGAGGCGGTCGTGTCCTGGACCGACGCCGACGGTCCGCACGAGGTGCGGAGCCCGAACCCGACGCGGACCGTGCTGGAGCTGGCCACGCGGTTCGGCGACGACATCCCCGGCCTCGCCGTCCGGCGGCCGACCCTCGAAGACGTCTACCTGAGCATGATCGGAGCGACCGGTGACTGAGACGAAAACCGCGGACCGGGCGATGCGGCTCCCCGTGCCCGCGTGGCGGATCGGGCTGGCGCGCGGCTCGCTGGAGATCAAGCAGTTCTTCCGCGAGAAGGGCCAGGTGATCTTCACCTTCGCCCTGCCGGTGATCATGCTGGTGCTGCTGGCGAGCATCTTCCGGGGCCGGATCGGGGACACCGGCGTGGACGCCCAGCAGATCTACGTCACCGGGATGCTCGGGGTCGGCATCCTGTCGACCTCGTTCCAGAGCATGGTGCTCCAGGTGGCGGGCGAGCGCGCGAACGGCACGCTCAAGCGGCTGCGCGGCACGCCGATGCCGCGCAGCGCCTACTTCGTGGGGAAGATCGCGGTCGTGCTGGTGTCCAGCCTCGGCCAGGTGGTCGTGCTGCTCGGGGTCGGCACCCTCTTCTTCGGCCTGCACCTGCCCTCCGACGTCGGGCATTGGCTGACGTTCGTGTGGGTCTACGTGCTCGGGATCATCGCGTGCACGCTGCTCGGCCTCGCCTATTCGAGCGTGGTGCCGGCCGCGAGCGCGGGCGCGATGGTGTTCTTGCCGGTGATCACCCTGCAGTTCATCTCCGGGGTGTTCATCCCGTTCAACCAGCTGCCCGACGTGCTGCAGAAGATCGCCGCGGTGTTCCCGCTCAAGTGGCTCTGCCAGGGCATGCGCTCGGTGTTCCTGCCGGACGCCTTCCAGCAGTACGAGCCCGGGCTGTCCTGGGCGCACGGGCGGGTCGCGCTGGTGCTCGCCGGGTACGGCGTGCTTGGGTTGGTCCTGTGCCTGACGACGTTCCGCTGGAAGGGTCGCGACGACGGGTGAAGGCTCCGGTGACATCCGCGGAGAAGGACGCCAGCGGGCAGGGCTGGCTGCTGCGGATCCTGCTGGGCTGGCACGCGTCCTTCGCGCTGATGGGGGTCGTGCTCGTCGTGCTCGCCGCGTTCGAGCGCGACCCTTGGTTCGTCTACGCCGTGGTCGCGCTGATCGGCGTCGCCTACGCCGTGGTGGGCGCGCCCGCGCTGGGCGGCACGGCACCGGCCGGGTACGGCTGGCTCTTCCTCGCGCTGGCCTTCGCCGGGACGCTGGGGATGGTGGCCGTCGACGGGCTGATGTCGATCGCCTTATACGTGCTCCTGCCCGCCGCGTTCGCCTTGCTGCAGCCCATCCGGATCGCGGTGTGGGCCTGCCTCGCCGTCACCCTGGCGAGTGATGTCCTGATCCTCGGCCGGCGCGGCTGGACGCCGGGCGCGGTTTCCGACGTCGCCGTGCAGACCGCGACCGTGTGGCTGTTCGCGCTGCTCGTGGGCTTCTTCGTGACCCAGCTGCTCACCGAGAACCGGCGGCGGGGGGAGCTGATCGCCGAGCTGGAGAACGTCCGCAGCGAACTGACCGAGTCCTACCACGAGGCGGGCGTCCAGTCCGAACGCTACCGGCTCGCCCAGGAGATCCACGACACGGTCGGGCAGGGCTTGACCAGCCTGCTGATGCTGATCCGCGCGGCCGACGCGGCCATCCCCGCCGACCCGGAGCGGGCGCACGAACGGCTCGCGCTGGCGCAGAAGACGGCGACGGAAAACTTGGCCGAAGTCCGCGCCGTGATCAGCGCGTCCGGGCCCGCCGGGCTGAGTGCGTCGCCGCTCGACGTGGCGATCGGCAAGGTCGTCGCCCGGCTGGGGCAGGAGCTGGGTATCGAAGCGAGCGCGGAAGTGCTCGGCGAGCCGCGGGCGCCGTCGACCGACGTCCAGGTGGTGCTGCTGCGCGCGGTGCAGGAGGCGCTGGCCAACGTGCGCAAGCACGCCAACGCCACCCGCGTGCGCGTGCGGGTGCGCTACCACGCCCGGTCGGTGCAGCTGGAGGTCGCCGACAACGGCCGCGGCTTCGAGACCGGCGGCGCTTCGGGCTTCGGCCTGGCGGGGATGCGCGCGCGGGTCGAGCAGGTCTCCGGCATGATGACGGTGTCCAGCGCGCCCGGGTCGGGCACGACGATCAAGATCGAGGTGAGCTGTTGAGCATCCGGATCGTGCTCGCCGACGACCACCCGGTGGTGCGCGCGGGCCTGGTCGGGCTGCTCGCGATGGAGGCGGACTTCGAAATCGTCGGCGAGGCGGCCGACGGGGCCGAGGCGGTCGCCGTGGCCGCCGGGCTCCGGCCGGACGTCGTGCTGATGGACCTGCGGATGCCGGAACTCGACGGGGTCGCGGCGACCGCGCGGATCGTGGCCGAGGTGCCGGGCTGCCGCGTGCTGATCCTGACCACCTACGACACGGACCAGAACATCGTGCACGCCGTCGAAGCGGGCGCTTCGGGTTATCTCCTCAAGGACGCGACACCCGAGGAGCTGGCGGCGGCGGTCCGCGCCGCGGCGGGCGGGGAAACCGTGCTGTCCCCGGCGATCGTCGCGAAACTGGTGAACCACCTGCGCAGTCCCGCCCCGGCGCCGGCCGAGCCGGAATTGCTCACCCCGCGCGAAACCCAGGTGCTGCGGCTGGTGGCCCGGGGGCTGACGAACGCGGACATCGGCCGGGAGCTGCACATCAGCGAGACGACCGTGAAGACGCACCTGGTGCGGATGTTCGCCAAGCTCGAGGTCGGCGACCGCACGGCGGCGGTCACCGTCGCGATGGAACGGGGCGTCTTCCCCGGCTGAGTACCCTCCAGGACCGTTGCCGCGCCCTGTATTCGAGGGTGATTCGAGTTCCCCCGGCGAGGGTGGGCACCTGAACTTCTTCCGAAGGAAGGTGCACCGGTGGTGACTTCTCCCTCCACTCTCGTTCAGCGGGACATGCTGGACCGGTTCCTGGAATCGGCGGCCACGCTGAGCACGCCGACGCTCGGCGGGCACGGTGAAGTCACCGCCTGGCTGGCCGAACGGACCGCGCGCGGCAGCTTCACGACCGAGGCGATCCCGTTCGCCGAGCTGGACGGCTGGTCGTTCGATCCGGACACCGGCGACCTCGGCCACCGTTCCGGTGGCTTCTTCACGATCCGCGGTCTCGACGTGCACGACCCCGCCGGCGTCGTTCCGGTGTGGACGCAGCCGATCATCCACCAGCCCGAGGTCGGGGTGCTCGGCATCCTGGTCAAGGAGATCGACGGGGTGCTCTGCCTGCTGATGCAGGCGAAGATGGAGCCGGGCAACGTCAACGTGATCCAGCTTTCCCCGACCGTCCAGGCCACCCGCAGCAACTTCCTGCGCCTCCACGGCGGCGCGGCGACCAAGTACCTCGAGCACTTCACCGAACCCGGCCGCGGCACGGTGCTCGTCGACGTGCTGCACTCGGAGCAGGGTGGCCGGTTCTTCCGCAAGCGCAACCGCAACATCATCGTCGAGACCACCGAGGACGTGCCGCTGCACGAGGGCTTCCGGTGGTTCACCCTCGGCCAGGTCCACGAGCTGCTGCGGCAGGACAACATGGTTAACATGGACAGCCGCACCGTGCTGGCCTGCCTCCCGATGAACGCCACCGCCCGGCCGCCCGAGCGGCGCGCGGGCGAGCTGGGCCCGGCGGTCGTCGCGTCCTTCCGGCAGGACCCCGAACCCGCCGGCCTCCAGAACTGGCTCAACCACGTCAAAGGCGACTGCGAGCTCACCGCGAAACTCACGCCCCTGCGGTCGGTCGGCCGCTGGCACCGGGACGAGCGGGTGATCGCCCACGAGGAGGGCCGTTACTTCGAGGTCGTCGCGATGTCGGTCACGGCCACCGGCCGCGAGGTCCGCAGCTGGACCCAGCCGCTCATCGCGCCGTGCGGCACGGGGCTGGTCGCCTTCCTGGCCAGCCGCGCCCGCGGCTACCTGGAAGTGCTGCTGCAGGCCAGGGTCGAGGCGGGCACCCCCGACATCGTCGAACTGGGCCCGACCGTGCAGTGCATGCCGGACAACTACCTGCACCTGGCGCCGGAACGGCGTCCCGCGTTCCTGGACCACGTGCGCACGGCGCGGGGGAAGGACGTCAAGTACGACGTCGTCCTCTCGGAGGAAGGCGGCCGGTTCTACCGGGCCGAGAACCGGTACCGGATCGTGGAGGTCGCCGACGACGTCCGGTTCGCCGCGACCCCGCCGGGCTTCCGCTGGGCCAGCCTCGCCCAGCTGTCGGCGCTCATCCCGCACAGCGGCTACCTGAACGTCGAAGCGCGCAGCCTGCTGGCCTGCATGCGCGCCCTCTGCTGACCCCACCCCGGCACGGCACCGCCACGTGGAAGTGCCCACTTCGCCGACCCTGCCGACCAGGAGGTCGAACCCGTGTTCCCCGAACGGCTAGAACGTGCTGTCTACGGGCTGTACGTCACGCACGCGGTGCAGCTGGCCTGCGCCCACGGTGTGTTCGACGCCCTGCTGCCCGCGCCCGCACCGTCCACCGTGGTGGCCGAAAAGCTCGGGCTCGACCGGGAGACCCTCCACCGGATCCTCGTGGTGCTCGGCGGAGCGGGCCTGCTCGAGTCCGGAGTGGACGGCTGGGTGGTGCCCGCCGACCTCCGGCCGTTCGTCGACTCCGGCGCCGAGGAGTATCTCGGCGGGTTCGTCACCCACCTGACCGGGAGCACGGCCGGGCGGATGAGCGAGCTGGCGGGCTTCCTCGAACGGGGCAAGCCGGCCGGCACCCGGCCGTTCGACGCGCTCTACCACGACGAGGCCGCGACCGAGCGGTTCCTGCAGGCCATGTGGGACCTCAGCCACGGCGTCTCGGCGGAGCTGGCCGCACTGTCCGAACTGGACACCGCGACGCACCTGGTCGACGTCGGCGGGGCGAGCGGCCCGTTCGCGGTGGCCGCGCTGCGGGCCGCGCCGTCGCTGACGGCCACGGTGTTCGACCTGCCGGCGGTCGGCCCCGCCGTCGCCCGCACGCGCGAGCGCTTCGGCCTCGCCGGACGGCTCGGATTCACGCCCGGTGACTTCTTCCGCGACCGGCTGCCCGAGGGTGACCGGATCGCGTTCGGCTACATCCTGTCCGACTGGGCCGACGGGACGTGCGCCGAGCTGCTGGCCGCCGCGCGCCGCGCGTGCCGGCCCGGTGGGCTGGTGCTGATCATGGAGCGGCTGTTCGACGACGACGGCGTCGGCCCGCTCGCCACCGCGGCGATGAACCTCTCCATGCACGTCGAAACCGAAGGCCGTCACCGCAGCGCCGCGGAATACGTCGAGCTGCTGACCGCGGCCGGCTTCCACGGCTGCGAGGTCCGGCGCGGCACCCGCGACAAGCACCTCGTGCTGGGCCGGGCGTGATGGCCGCCTTCACCGGGGTCTGCGCGGACATCGTCGCGGCCCAGCGAAGAGCCGGCCGGTTCGCGCTCACCGCCGCCGAACGGGAACTGTTCGGGCGGTGGCACGAGGAAGCCGCCGCCGAGCCCACCGAAGCGAACCTGCCGTTGCGGTTGCTGACCCGGCCGTTCAGCCCGCGGCCGATTCCGGAGTACTACCGCTACACCAGCCTGCACGTCCACGAGTGGTTCCTGGCGGACGCGCCCGACCCGGTGGCGGCCGCGGCCCTGGCGCTGCGCCTCACGTTGGCCGACCTGCTCGACCTCGAGCGCCGGGCGCTGCCGGAGCTGCCGTACCTCGCCGAGCGCGTCGAGCTGCTGACCGGGCTGACCGCGCGCGTCGCGGAGCTGCCCGCGACCCCGCGCAGCCGGGTGGGGGAGCTGCCGGTGGACGAAACGCGGGCGTTCCTGCTGCTGGGCTGTTCGGGCTTCCCGCAGTCCGACAAGCACGAGGAGCACGTGTTCCTGCGGTCCGTGCAGGCCTGTGAGCTGGTGTTCTTCCTGGTCCGGCGGCTCGCCCTGCCGGCCGGGTCGGCGTTCCGGCTGCGTCAGCTCGGCCTGTTCGCCGACCTGCTCAACGGCATCTTCGAGGTGCTGACGACGCTCACGCCGGAGCGGTTCATGTCGTTCCGCGCCGAGACGGGCGACGCCAGCGCCGTCCAGTCGATGAACTACCACCTGATGGAACTGGTGGTGCACGGCCACGATCCGCGCCGCGAGGAGATCTTCGCGCGCTTCCCGCACTTGTCGTGCCTCCGCGGCGAACCGCACGTGGAGGTGCAGCCGCTGCGCCGGGTGGTGGCCGGACTGGGCCGCCCCGAGCTGGACGAGCTGTGCGCGGCGGCCGAGCGCGCCTTGCTCGTCTGGCGCGGCCGCCACTACGGCTTCGCCCGCAAGTACCTGCCCGACAGCAAGGGCTCGGGTGGCACCGACGGCTGGGCCTACCTGAAGCGGTTCGTGACGAAGAACGCGCCGCCGGTGCCGGAAGTCGACCTTGCGGCGTTTGCCTGCCTGTGACCGGTTTCCGGCCGGCGGCGACGCCACCGGCCGTCCGTCCGGTCAGCGGCCTCGCCGCAGCCGGATGCTCGCGGCCACCCAGATGAACAGCACCAGCACGACGATCGCGACCGCGATGCCGATCAGTGCGCCCGAGTCGACCGCGCCGGTCAGGTAGAGGATCACCCAGACCAGGGCGAGCGGCATCGCGGAGCCCAGAACGGCGCCTGCGGGAAAGCGCTTGGCGGGTGTGGTGCCCTCGCGCCGGGGATTGCTCATGGTGCACTCCTTCTTCGTGGAATTCACTGGATCTGCCGGACGTCCGGGTGGGGATCGATCCTGCCCCGGCTCCGAACGGGACGGCAACCGCGCGCCACCCGTTCTGGACGCCGGTTCGAGCGGCCACCCCGACGCTCGGAGCGCTGTCGGCGACCGGGATCGGAGGATGAACGTCACGTGCGCGTGCTGATCACGACATGGAACTGGAACACCCTCTACTTCCCATTGGTGCCACTGGCCTGGTCCCTGCGGGCGCAGGGCCACGAGGTCGTCGTCGCCACCCAGCCGGGGCTCGTCGGTACCGTGCTGCGCTCGGGCCTGCCCGCCGCCGCGGTGGGCGAGAGCGTCGACGCCGGCGCGATGATGGGCGGCTTCCTGCGCCGGCTCGCCGACTCCGAAGGCGTGAACCCGCCGCACTGGCGGGACATGCGCCGCCACGGCACGCTGAACTGCCGGCTCGGCGTGGCCGCCTGCTGGACGATGATGGACGGCCTGCTGGACTTCGCCCGGCGCTGGCGCCCGGACGTGGTGCTGTACGAGGCCTGGACCTACGCGGGCCCGATGGTGGCCGACCTGCTGGGCGTGCCCGCGATCCGGCACACCTGGGGCATCGACTACGCCGGGCTGTTCCGCGAGTTCGAAGCCGAAGCGCTCGCCGAGGTGCGGGCGCACTGGGGGCTCGACGAGGTCCCGTCGCTCGCTGCCGTCAGCGTCGACCCCTGCCCGCCGCAACTGCAGATCGCGTCCCCGGGCTCCCGCCTCCTGATGCAGTACGTGCCGTACAACGGCCCCGGCGTGCTGCCGGACTGGCTCCACAAGCCGGGCCCGCGCAAGCGCGTCTGCGTCTCCTGGGGGACGTCGTCGGGCCGGTTCGACCGCAAGATGGTGGTGACCGGCCAGGTGGTCCGCGCGGTCGCCGGGCTGGACGTCGAGGTCGTCGCCGCGGTGACCGCCGCGGACGCCGACCTGATCGGCGAGCTGCCCGCCAACGTCCGGGTGGTGTCCGGGGTCCCGTTCAACGCCCTGCTGCCGCGGTGCGACCTGGTGATCTCGCACGCCGGGCTCGGCACGGTGATGACCGCGCTGGCGTCCGGCACCCCGCAGCTGCTGGTGCCCCAGATGACCGACACCGCGCTCAACGCCGAACTCCTGGCGGAGAACGGCTGTGGCGAGTTCGTGCTGCCTTCGGACGCGACCGACGAGGTCCTGCGCGAGAAGGCCGCCCGGATGCTCGGCGACCCGGCCTTCTCGGCGGCGACCGCGAGCGTGCGCGACGCGATGCGGCAGCTGCCGACGCCCAACGAGATGGCTGCCCACCTGACCTCCTTGACCTCGTCCATGGTCTGAACCACTTCCCGGGAAGGTGCCGGTCACGGCTCGCTGGGGGAGGGAAGCGCGTGACCGGCACCGGGCTCACGGCGGGTCAGCCGAACGTGATCGACACGCCGGCGCCCTCGCTGCCGGTGTTGCTGGTGTCGGCGGAAGCGATCACGCAGTGCGCGGTCGCGCAGTCCACGGTGGCCCCGGCCGCGCCGGTGCTGAGATCGACCGCCTGGAACGCCTTGTGCACGGTCAGCTTCGCGGCCAGCGCGCCGTCGGCGCCGGCGACGGTCGCCACCAGTGCCGCCTTGTCGCACGCCCGGCCGGCCGGCTGGGCGGCGTCGCACTCCAGCAGGACGATCGTCGAGCCGGCGGCGTAGCCGGTTCCGGACACGTCCACGACCTGCCCGTCGGCGAGGCCGCTGCTCGGGCTCGCGGTCAGCGCCGGGGCAGCGGGCGCGGCCGAGGCCGTGGTGGCTCCGGTGCAGGCGAGGGCCAGTGCGAAACCGGCGGCCACGACCGCTTTCGCTCCGATCGAGGTGCGAGCGGACATGAAGTGGTTCCCTCCGGGTGCTTCGGCGATGTGGACGAGTTCGATTCTGTCCGGGTGCGCGCGGATCTTGCGAGGTGCTAACGATCGACTTCCCAGGTCCTTCGACCGGACGACGCCCGCGGTCGCACGGTCGACCCACCCGCGGTCGACCAGGACTCCACCGAGCCCGCATACCTTGCTCACGACGTACATCGCGCTGGTCGACGGGGGGAGATCCGTGGGGAAGGACAACGCGAAGCGATCGGCACTCGCGTCCGTGCTCGAGGTGGCGTCGTCGCTGCTCGGCGAGCCGGTCGCCCCCGGCGACAACCTGTTCGACCTCGGCGCGACCTCGCTCGTCGCGATCAAGCTGGCCAACCGGCTTTCGGTGCGCCACGACGTCGACGTCCTCCCGGTGCGGGTGTTGCGCGCGCAGACGCCGGCGGCGATCGCGGCGGTCGTCGACGCCCTGCCCGTGCGGGAATCGGCCGGGGCCGCCGAAGGCCGGTGGGACTACGGGCTGCCCCTGAGCCAGTTCATGGCCTACCGGGTCGCGCTGGACGACCCGCGCGACGACGCCCACCTGCTGCGCCGGCTGTACTGGCTGGAGGGCGAGCTCGACACCGGTGCGCTGGCCGGCGCCCTCGACGTCGTCACGTCCTGGCACGACGCGCTGCGCACGCGCATCCTCGCCGGCCCGCGGCCGGTGGTGGACCCGCCCGGCTCGGTGGGCCCGGTGTGCACCGTCGGGACCGGCACCGCCGCGGACGCCCGCCGGTTCCTGCTCCGCGATTTCGACCTGGCCAACGAGATCCCGATCCGGGCCTGGCTCACCGAGCTCGGCGACCGCCGCTTCCTGCTCGCGATCTCCGTGCACCACACCGCCTACGACGGCTGGTCGGAGCAGATCCTGCTGCGGGACCTCGCCACCGCCTACACCGCGCTGGCCGCCGGGGAGCCGCCCGCCGAGCGGCAGCCGACCTCGTACTACCGCGCCATCGCCGTCCAGGAAAGCCGTCAGGCCGCCGAGCTCCGCCGGGCTCGGCACTACTGGCGGGAGCAGCTGGCCGGCGCCACGGGCTTGCCGTTCGGCGGTGCCCGGGACGAGGTCGGTCCGGGGGTCACCGTCCCGGCGCCCCTTCCCGGCGGGCGGAGCGCCACCGCCGCGGAACTGCTGGCCGCGTACGCCGGCGCGCTGCACGACGTCACCGGCGCTCGTGACGTTCTGGTCAACGTGCCGGTGGCCGGGCGCTCGGTGCCCGAGGTCGAGAACGTCATCGGCTGTTTCCCGTGGGCGGCGGCCGTGCGGTTCCCGGACGCCGCCGCGCCGGCCGGCGAACTGGTCGAGACCGCGGCGGAGCGGCTGCGGGCCGCCCTCGCGTCCCCGCCGATGCCGATCAGCGCCTTTTACCAGCCGCCGGCCGGTGTGCCGTGTTCTCCGTTGCTGCAGGCCACTTTCGAGTTCCACGTCTACGCGGTGGCGACGCTCGACCTCCCCGGCGTGCGGTGCACGGGCCGGGAACGGCTGAGCGCGGCGAAAACGTGGCACGACGTCGCGCTGGAGGTCTGGCCGGAGCCCGAGGCCCACGCCCAGCTGCGGTACCGCACGGATGTGCTGAGCGCCGGCGAGGCCCGGCGGCTCGCCACGGCGTGGGCACGACGGCTGCAGCTGCGCGACCTCGGTGTCGGCGCGGCCGCGCAGTGAGCCGCCGACGGCCTCCGGCCCGGTCCGGAACCGACAGGAGAGGAGTGCACATGCCCGGTGCGAGCATCGCGCACTGGACGCGGCCGGCGCAGCCGCGGGCCCGGCTGGTCTGCCTGCCGTGGGCGGGTGGCGGGGCCGGGCCGTTCCGCGAGTGGCGGAACCTGGTGCCCCCGGACACCGAACTGCTGGCCGTGCGCTGGCCCGGTCGCGAAAGCCGGCTCGACGACCCTCCGCACGCCGATCTGGCCGCGGCGGTTTCGGGCCTCGCGGACGACCTGCACGCCCTGCCCGATCTGCCGACGGTCCTGTTCGGACATTGCTCGGGCGGCCTGCTCGCCTTCGAGCTCGCCCGCGAGCTGCGGCGGCGCGGCGGGGAACTGCCCGGACGGCTCGTGGTCGCCTCCTGCGAAGCGCCCGGGCGGCTGACCGACCCCCGGCCCATCGGCGACCTGCGCACCGAGCTCGCCGGCAACGGCGTCACCGATCCGCGGATCCTGGGCGATCCGGACCTGCTCGCCGTGCTCGCGCCGCCGGTGCTCGCCGACCTCGCGCTCAGCCGGTCCTACGTGTACGAGAGCGAGCCGCCGTTGCCGGTGCCGGTCACCGTCGTGGCCACCGAGGAGGACCTGGTGGCCACGCCGGCGCGGTGGATGGACTGGCAGCGCGAGACGACCCGGCCGCTGCGGCTGGCCGGCGTCCGCGCGCGGCAGCTCTTCCCGAACGGGGCCTGGTCCGAGCTGGCCGGCCTGGTGTCCGAGGAGCTCCCGTGTCCGCGACGGTGATCGAGCGGATCGCGGACCGCGCGAAGGAGGCGCCCGGCGCGCTCGCGCTGGACTGCCGGGGCACCCGGGTGAGCTACGGCGAACTCGTGGCCCGGGTCGATGCGCTCGCCACGACGCTCGAGCTGGTCCCGGGGCAGCGCGTTGCGGTTTGCGCACCCCGCGGCGTCGAAGCGGTGATCGGGATACTGGCCGTGCTGCGGGCCCGCGGCGCCTTCGTCCCGATCGACGTCACCCTGCCCGAGGCCCGGGTCGCGCACCAGATCGAAGACTCCGGCGCCGTTGCCGTGCTGGCGGCCACCGGCCACCCCCCGGTGGCCGGCGTGCCGGTGCTGTCGCTCGAGCACGCGGCCCCCACCGGGCCGTGTCCTTCTTTTCCCGATCCGCGCGACCTGGCGTATGTCCTGTACACCTCGGGCTCGACCGGGAAACCCAAGGGCGTCGAGGTCGAGCACGCCGGGCTCACCAACTACGTCGGCTGGGCCGCGCGCACGCTTCCTCGCGCGGCGGCCGGGAGCATCCTGCATTCGCCGCTGTCGTTCGACTTCTCCTTCACCAGCCTGTTCGTCCCGCTCGTCCGCGGTGAGTCGATCACCCTGCTGCCGGAAGACGCCGGGTTCGACGAGCTGCTGTCCGCGATGGAGCGTCCGCACGGCTTCGTCCGGCTCACGCCGACGCACCTGCGCCTCCTGCTGCCCGAGGCGGACGGACGGCGGTTGCGCAGTGCCGCGTACGTCATCGGCGGTGAAGCCCTCCCGCCCGATCTCCTGCGGTCGTGGGCCCGGGTCGCGCCGGATGCCCTGCTGTACAACCACTACGGCCCGACCGAGGGGGTGGTCGGCCGCTGCGTGTTCGCGATCGACGCGGCCCGGGCACGGTGCTGGCCGGACACGCCGGTGCCGATCGGCAAACCGATCGACGGCACCGAGGTCCGGCTGCTCGACGCCGCCGGCGCACCGGTCCCGGACGGGGCCACCGGCGAGATCTGGCTGGGTGGCACCGGCATCGCCCGCGGTTACCTCGGCCGTCCCGACCTGACCGCCGAGCGCTTCACCGACGGCGGTTACCGCACCGGCGACGCCGGACGGCGGCTGCCGTCGGGCGATCTCGTGTTCGCCGGCCGGCTCGACGACCAGGTCAAGATCCGCGGGTACCGGGTCGAGCCTGCCGAGGTGGAGATCGCGCTGGCCGGGCACCCGGGCGTGGCACAGGCCGTCGTCACGGCCGAGACCGACCCGGCCGGCGACGTCCGTCTCGTCGCGACCCTCGTCCCGGACGGGCCACCACCGTCGGCGGCCGAGCTCCGCGGGTACCTCGCCGGCACGTTGCCCCCGTACTGTGTGCCCGCCGTGATCCGCACCGCCACCGCGCTGCCCGTCAACCGCCGTGGCAAGCTCGACCGCCGGGCCCTCACCACGCCGGTGTTCGAGGGGACGCGGGGTGAACGGCTGGCGGGGATCTGGCGGTTCCTGCTGGAGCTGGACGAAGTCGCCGAGGAGGACAACTTCTTCGACCTCGGCGGCACGTCGTTGCTGGCGGTCCGGGTCGCGGAGCTGGCCGCCGGTGCGGGGATCCCGCTCACCCCGACGGCTGTGCTGCGGCACCAGACCCTCGGCGCGCTGACGGCTCTGGTCAGCCCCGTGCCCACGAGCCCGGGGCGGTGAAGCTCTCCCGCACCCAAGCAGGCGCCTTTCCGGCCGCCGGCGTCGTGCGCGGACGCGAGGCCAGCAGGGCGAGCGCGGCCAGCTCGTCGTCGCCCGGGGCGCCACGCACGACCACGACGTCCTCCGGGGTCACGACGGCGGGTTCCCGTGCTTGCGGGACGGCGAAGGACAGGTCCGCGCCGATCGACCGTGAGTCCATCACGATGTAGGCGCCGCCGTAGGCCTTGCGCAGGATGAGCTGGATCCGCGGGACGGTCGCGTTGCAGTAGGCGTAGAGCAGCTTGGCGCCGTGCCGGATGATTCCGCCGTGCGCCTGCTCCCGGCAGGGCCGCGGGCTGGTTCGCCACGACCGGCGACCACGTGCCCGTCGAGCCGGGCGAGTCCGCAGAGGACGTCGGGAGCCCAGGACGCGTGCGTTTCGAACAGGTCGCCGTCGTCGGCGATCTCTTCGATCACCGCGCGCATGTCGTAGGCCCGGTTCGGATCGCCGGGGACGGGGTCCAGCAGCGCGGGGCAGTCCCGGTCCCGGTCGTCGGCCGGTGGTGCTCGAGCCCGAACCCGGCGGCGCGGTGGCGCCGGAAACCCTCGATCTCGCGGAAGGAACCGGCGTCGAACAACAGCTCCAGCCGCTCGCGGACGGTCAGCTTTCCCTTGGGGTGCTGCTGTTCGGTGGCACCCGGCGAGGGGCCGGTGAGCAGGTTGCTTCGTGCCGCCGCCAGCTCCGCGACCCGTTGCCGCAGGTCGTGCCGGAGCCCGGCGGGGGACGGCTCGGAGCTGGTGACCATGCCGGCGAGTGGACCACCACCCGCTCAAGGATGCTTCGACTCCGCTCGGACGGGGTTTGAGCCATCTTCCACGAGCCGCTGGCACAGTGTGCCCGCCGTGGATCCGTGCACCAGGTTTGGAGAGACCGTGAAAGGCATCATCCTCGCCGGCGGGGCCGGCTCGAGACTGCACCCGATCACCCAGGCGACGTCGAAACAGCTGCTTCCCGTGTACGACAAGCCGATGATCTACTACCCGCTCTCGGTGCTGATGCTCGCGGGCATCACCGAAATCCTGGTGATTTCGACGCCCGAGGACCTCCCCAGCTTCCGCCGGCTGCTCGGCTCCGGGGAGCAGTTCGGGCTGGACATCGAGTACGCGCTCCAGTACCAGCCGAACGGCCTCGCCGAGGCGTTCGTCATCGGCCGCCGCTTCGTCGGCGATTCCCGGGTCGCGCTGATCCTGGGCGACAACCTGTTCCACGGCCCGGGGTTCTCCGGCATGCTCGAGCAGGCCAAGTCCGATTTGGACGGATGCGTCCTGTTCGGTTACCGGGTGAAGGACGCGCACCGCTACGGCGTGGCCGAGGTCGACGCGGCGGGAAACCTGCTTTCCCTGGAGGAGAAGCCGGCCCGGCCCCGATCGGACCGGGCGGTCACCGGGCTGTACTTCTACGACAACGACGTGCTCGACATCGCCGCCTCGCTGAAGCCGTCCGCGCGTGGTGAGCTGGAGATCACCGACGTCAACCGCCGGTACCTGCAGCAGCACCGCGCGCGGATGGTCGACCTCGGCCGGGGTTTCGCCTGGCTGGACACCGGCACCCACGACTCGCTGCTGGAGGCCGGTCAATTCGTGCGCGTGATCGAGGACCGCACGGGTGTCCGCATCGCCTGCGTCGAGGAGATCGCCCTGCGCATGGGCTACATCGACGCCGCCCACTGCCACGCGCTGGGGGAGAAGCTCGCGAAGTCGAGCTACGGCGAATACGTGATGAGCGTGGCCGAATCGATGTCCGCGGCCCCCTGAGCGCGATGCGTTCGTCGCGGCGTAGGCACAGCGAGCGAAAGGCTTCCCGAGATGACTGCAACTCCTGACGTCGACGTCCTCATCGTGGGCAGCGGCCCGGCGGGCGCGACCTACGCCCGGACGATCGGCGACGCGGTGCCGGGTGCCCGGATCCTGATGGTCGAGGTCGGTCCGCGGCTGCCGGGACGGCGTGGCGAGCACACGCACAACCTGCCGCGTGCCGACCGGCGGGCCGCGGAGCTGCTCACCCAGGGACCGGACACCGGGATCGAGCGGGCGACGGCGCTGGCCGACATCGCCGGGGGCGCCGACCCGTCGACGGAGTTCCGGCAGGTCGTGCTGCCCGGCCTGTTCTTCGTGGACCCCCGGCCCGTGCTCCCCGACGGTGAGGTGGGGCTGCCGGCCGCCAGCATGGCGAGCGGTGTCGGTGGGATGGGCGTCCACTGGGCCGGGGGATGCCCGCGCCCACGGCAGTCCGAGCGCGTGCCGTTCATCGCGGCCGGAGAACTCGACGCCGCGCTCGACCACGCGGAAGCCCTGCTCGGCGTCACGGTTTTCGGCAGCGACCAGGGCGTCGCCGGTGCCCTGCGCAAGAGGATGGCCGAGGCGTTCGAGGGGCCGGGCCTGCCGCCGGTGGGCTTCATGCCGATCGCCGCCCAGTGGGACGGCGCCGAGCTTCGCTTCTCGGGCACCGGCGCGATCCTCGGCGACATCGAGGAGACCGCACCCGGCTTCGAGCTGCGCGCGGAGACGCTGGCGCGCCGGGTCGTCGTGGAGGACGGTGTCGCGACCGGGGCCGAGCTCGAGGACCGGCGTACGGGCGAGGTGTCGGTGGTCCGGGCACGGCACGTCGTCGTCTGCGCCGACGGTCTGCGCACGCCGCAGGTCCTGTTCGCCTCGGGCGTGCGCCCGCCCGCGCTGGGCCGCTACCTCAACGACCACCTGCAGATGGTGTCCTTCGTCCGCCTCGATGATCCTTTCGTGGCCGGCGAGGCGTCCGGCATCGAGGACATCGGCTACGTCCTGATCCCCTTCTCCGACGACCGGCCTCTCCAGGGCGGCGTGATGTCGGTCGCGAACTCGCCGTACGGGTTCGCCGCCGGCGGGCGCATCGACGACCGCCTCGGCCTCGTCAGCTGGTACGGCGCCAAGGACGTGCAGTGCGGCGACGCCGTCGAATTCAGCGAAACCGAGACCGATCACTACGGCATGCCGCGCATGTCCATCCGCTACGCGCACACCGCCAGCGACCTCGAAACGATCGAGGCCATGCGCGGCCTTTCCCACCGGAGCGCGGAGCTGGTCGGCACCCTCGCCGAAGAGCCCGCCTTGGCGGCCGGCGGCGCGTCACTGCACTACCAGGGCGCCGTCCGCATGGGAGCGGCCGACGACGGGCGCTCGGTCTGCGACCCCGAGCTGAGGGTGTGGGGAGTGCGCAACCTGTACGTCGGCGGCAATGGCGTCATCCCGACAGCGACCGCGTCAAATCCCACGCTCACCACGGTCGCTCTGGCCTGGCGCGCCGCGACCCGGATCGCGGCCGAACTCGGCGGCGATACGGGTTGCCGAATTACGCGACCGCGCGGACGGTGATTTCCTCCGCCGGGCAGGCGCGGTCTCCCAGGTATTCGAAGATTCACCGCATCGCGTCCGCCGTCGACTGCCCGGTATTCCGCGAAAGGGACTCCATCAAATCCTGCGTCGGCGCCGACAGATCTTGTACGTCACCGCGCGCGGCAGGTCCCCGTGCGCTGGTCACATTTCCGCACACTTCCTGAACCGGCATTCTGGAAGAACTCGGCGGACAACCGGATCTGTACTGTCGGCGCATGAGTTCTGCGACATCACTTTCCACCACCTCGGCGCGGTGGAGCGGCCGCCTGTGGGCCATTTTGCTGGCCGTGTCCGTGATCGTAGGCCTGGACGCGCTCGACGTCTCGATGGTCGGCGTGGCACTGCCGGCGATCCGGGCCGACCTGGGCATGTCCACCAGCGCGCTGCAGTGGGTCGCCGGCGGCTACGCGCTCGGGTTCGGCGGCCTGCTGCTGCTCGGTGGGCGCACCGCGGACCTGCTCGGCCGGCGCCGGGTCTTCCTCGCCGCCGTCACGGTCTTCATCGTCGCCTCGATCCTCGGCGGCGTGGTCGACGACGGCGCGCTGCTGATCGCCACCCGGTTCATCAAGGGCGTGGCCGCGGCGTTCACCATGCCCGCCGCGCTGTCGATCATCACCACGACGTTCCAGGAGGGCCCGGCCCGGTGGCGGGCGCTCGGGATCTACGCGGTGTTCGCCGCCAGCGGGTTCGCCGCCGGCCTGGTGTTCTCCGGGTTGCTGACCCAGGTCGGCTGGCGCTGGACGTTCTTCCTGCCGGTGCCGATCGCGCTCGTCGCGCTGCTGGTGTCGGCCAGGGTGGTTCCCGGCTACCCCACGGAACGCGGCGGCATCGGCTACGACCTGCCCGGCGCGATCACCGGGGCGGCCGGCTCGCTGCTGCTGGTGTTCACCATCGTGCAGGCCCCGGAGGCCGGTTTCGGCGCGCCCCGCACGGTGCTGAGCTTCGTCGGCGCGGTGGCGCTGCTGGTCGCGTTCGTGCTGATCGAGCGGCGCAGCCGCAACCCGTTGCTGCGCCTGGGCATCCTGCGGTCGCGGCCGCTGGCCACGGCGAACCTCGGTACCGCGCTGTTCTTCGGCGCCTACCTCGGTTTCCAGTTCGTGGTGATGCTCTACCTGCAGTCGGTGCTGGGCTGGTCGCCGCTGCAGACCGCGCTGGGCTTCCTGCCCTCCGCCGTGTTCGTCGCGTTCGGCTCGCCGAAGATCGGACCGCTGATCTTGAAGGTCGGCACCGAGCGGATGATCTTCGGCGGGCTGCTCGCGCACGTGCTGGCGTACGCGCTGTTCCTGCGCGTCGACGAGCACTCCGGCTACTGGGCCGCGGTGTTCCCGAGCACGGTCCTGCTCGGCATCGGCTTCCTGATGGCGTTCGCCTCGTTCAACATCCAGGCCACCGCCGGCGTGGCCGACCACGAGCAGGGGCTGGCCGGCGGCCTGCTGAACACCTCGCTGCAGGTCGGCGGCGCGATCGGGCTGGCCGTGGTCACCGCGGTGCTGACGGCCAGCGGTGGCGCCGGCGGGGGAGCGGCCGCGCTCGTCGACGGGTTCGTCCCGGCGATCAGCATCCCGATCGGTCTCGCCGCACTCGGTGTCCTGGTCGTGCTGCCGGGCGCGTTCCGCCGGCGCGGCGGCGTGGCAGCCGTCCCGGCCGACCCGCCGGCGACCGAGCTGGACGAGGCCGCGTAGCGGCGGATGGCACGGCACCGTCGTCCCACGGGGACGACGGTGCCGTCGTCGCCGTTCCGGTGCACGTGGTGCCCGCAACCGGCTGATGCCTCGGATCCCTTGTGGTGCGGGGGATCCGAGGCATCAGTCCGGGTGGGACCACCGGGGTGCTCAGCTTGTCGCGGGCCGCTGGGGGCGGTAGCTCAGGATGGCGATGCCGGTGTCGAGGTGGGCGGTCCCGGCGAGCTCCAGCTCCACCACCGGACCACCCTCGCCGAACAGCCGCTGCCCGGTGCCGAGGACGACCGGGCAGACCATGAGATCCAGCTGGTCGACCAGGCCCTCGCGCAGCAGCGAGCGCATCAGCGTGACGCTGCCGTACATCAGGATGTCCTGGCCGTCCTCTTCTTTGATCTTCTTCAGCGCGCCGATCGCGTCGCCCTTCAGCAGGCTCGCGTTCCAGGTGAGCGGCTCGGCCAGGGTCGTCGAGGCGACCAGTTTCGGAATCGCGTTCAGCCGGTCGGCGTACGGTCCGGTGGCGTTCGGCCACGCCTTGGAGAACATCTCGTAGGTGTGCCCGCCGCACAGGAAGTAGTCACAGGACTGCAGGCGTTCAAGCGAGCGTTTCCCGACCTCTTCGTTGAAATACCGGTTCGCCCAGCCGCCGTGCTCGAAACCGGTCATTCCACCCGGATCTTCGACGATGCCGTCGCTGGTCACCAGGGTCGAAACGATGATCTTCCGCAATGTCGTCACTCCTTCATGCCGGTGGGCCGCGCCCGCGCTTTCGGCGGGCGCGGCCCACGAACTGACCCGACCAATACCCGGTACGCTACTACCGCAGGAATTCCTGCGCGTACCGCTCGATCGTGGTCAGTTCCAGGGCGTCGACGAAGGTGATCACGAGCTCGTCCACGCCTGCGGCCTCGTAGGCGGCGAGCCGGTCGCGGACGGTGTCGATGGTGCCGATCAACCCGTATTCGGCGACGTCACCGGGGAACACGCTGGGCGCCCACGGCGGAACCTGTTGCGCGGCCTCCTCGTCGGTGTCGGCGATGATGCACAGGGTCAGCGCGGTCTTGTGAATGCTGTCGAAGTCGCGCCCGACCGCGGTGCAGTGGTTCTTCAGCACCTCGAACTTGTGCGCGAGCGTGGCCGGGTCACCGGAGACGTTGCACAGGTCGCCGTACTTGGCCACCAGCTTGAGCGTCACCTTCTCGCCGCCACCGGCGATCAGCAGCGGAATGTGCGGCTGCTGAATGCCCTTCGGCTGGTTGATCGCGGAATTGACCTGGTAGTACTTCCCGTCGAACTTGGCCTCTTCCTGGGTCCACATCGCGAGGATGACCTGCAGCGCCTCGTCGAGCCGGCGCAGCCGCTCGGCGGCGTCCGGGTACTCGTACCCGTAGCCCAGGTAGTCGGGCTCCCACCAGCCGGCGCCGATGCCGAAGGTGAACCGGCCACCCGAGATCACGTCCAGCGTCGAGGCCATCTTGGCCTGCAGCGCGGGATTGCGGTAGCCGTTGCCGGTGACCATGGTGCCGACGCGGAGCCGCTCGGTCCCGGTCAGCAGCGCGGTGCTGGTCGTCCAGCACTCGAACAGCATGTGCTGGGTGTTCATCGCGTTGTGGAGGTGGTCGGCCACCCACACCGTCTCGTAGCCGTTCTCCTCCGCGGCCTTCGCCACGCGGGTCAGCGCCTGGTACGCCTCGGCGGGGTCCTGCATGCCCGCGAGCTCCAGCGAGAAACCCTGGGGCAGGAACACACCATGCTTGATAGCCAACGTGCACACCTCTCTTTCGGTCGGGTCGTTCGGTCTTGTCACCACGTACAGACCGGCGCGGGCGGCGAAAGGGAGCGCACCGTCAACAACTTTCTTTCCCGCCGTTCCGGCAGCTAATTTCTGTCACTTTGGGTGACCACAGCCGGAGTGCTTCGCGATAATCCCCGAGCCTGCCTGCGGGCCTGTCGCGATTACGCAGCCGCTCGGAAGGGCTACTCCGGTCCAAAGTGACAGCAACATTTTGAGCGCCCGCCGAACGAACGCCGAGTACCGTCGGTGACCGAATCGGTGGCTTCACCCCGCATGGATGAACCGTGGCGGACACCGGTGAAGTCGTCTTCGTCAAGCCTAACTTTGGAGGACTCCATGGCTGACGGTAACCTGGGGCGCCGCGCCGTGCTCGGAGCCGGTGTGGCGGGAATTGCAGGGCTGGCCGGAGGTGGGCGCATGGCGGCATCGGCCGCTCAGGATGGCAACGGCAACGTGAGACCGAGTGCAGTCCCGCCAGCCGTGGCCGTGACGGCGAATGATCCGCAGTACGCCGACTGCGTTCGCGGTCTCAACACCCGGTACATCGGCACGCCGGAATCCGTGCGAATCGTCAACTGCACGGATCAGGTCGTGCAGGTCGTCCAGGAGGCCGTCACGAACAAGAAGCGGCTGAGCGTCATTTCCAGCGGGCACTGCTACGAGGATTTCATCTTCAACCCGGACGTGAAGATCGTCGTGGACATGACCATGATGAACAACACGTACTACGACCCGGTGATGAACGCGGTCGCCGTCGAGTCCGGCGCGACGCTCCTGGAGATCTACAAGACCCTGTACAAGCAGTGGGGGGTGACGATCCCGGCCGGCTTCTGCTACTCGGTCGCCGCCGCCGGGCACGTCGCCGGCGGTGGGTGGGGGCCGCTGTGCCGGGTCGACGGCCTTGTCGTGGACCACCTCTACGCGGTCGAGGTGGTCGTCGTCGACGCCAACGGCACGGCGCGCGCCGTGGTGGCGACGCGGGAGCCGAACGACCCGAACCGGGACCTGTGGTGGGCACACACCGGTGGCGGCGGCGGAAACTTCGGCGTCATCACCCGTTACTGGTTCAAGTCGCCCGGCGCGACCGGTTCCGATCCGCGGACCATGCTGCCGCGCCCGCCGCACGACGTGCTCATCAGCGCGATCGCCTACAACTGGAGCAGCCTCACCCAAAGCCAGTTCACCCGGCTGGCGCGGAACTACGCGAGCTGGCACATCGCCAACCGCGCGGCGGACAACCCGAACCGGGTGGTGACGAGCTACCTGCTGCTCAACCACCAGTCCAACGGCCAAATCGGGCTCATCACCCAGGTCGACGCCACGGTCCCCAACGCCCAGACGATCCTGGACACCTACATCGCCTACATGCAGAGCGGTGTCACGGCCCAGCACGTCGCGCTCACCAACCGGATGGCCGAGATCAGCCCGATGCCGGAGCTGGTCCAGGCGCGGCGGCTGCCCTGGCTCGAGGCGACCCGCATGCTGGGCACGACGAACCCGCCGCTGAACGACCCGACCTACCGGGCGGAGTACAAGTCGACGTTCATGCGCGGCAACTTCCCGGACAACCAGATCGCCGCGGTGTACCGGCACCTCACCAGCACCGCGATCAGCAACCCGCTGGCGGGCGTGCAGTTCACCCCGTACGGCGGGCAGATCAGTGCCGTCGACCCGGCGGCGACGGCGATTCCGCACCGCGGCGCGGCGTTCAAGATGCTCTGGTCCGCGCAGTGGACCGACCCCGCCGACGACGCCAAGCACATCGACTGGATGCGCCGCGGCTACGCGGACACCTACGCCGGCACCGGCGGCGTGCCCGTGCCCAACGACGTCACTGACGGCTGCTACGTCAATTACCCGGACGGCGACCTGAGCGACCCGAACTTCAACAAGTCCAACACCCCCTGGTACACCCTGTACTACAAGGACAACTACGCCCGGCTGCTCCAGGCCAAGCGCCGCTGGGATCCGCTCAACTTCTTCCGCCACCGCCAGTCCATCGGCACCACGTAGGCCGTGCGGCCCCTGACGAAGCGTCCCTCCCCACGCCCAGCGCGCGGAGGGACGCTTTTCCATTTCCGGCCGTGCGATACGCCCGGGCCGCACATCGTCCCGAGCGTGTCGCACGGCCGGGTAGGCGTGTGTCGAGCGAGCCAGGATTGTGCTGGCGGTGGCGGATGGGCGTGGAACCGCGGCACCGCTCGGCTGGCCGGGGTTTCGCGTCCGACGGTGATCAAGTGGCGTGACCGGTCTGTTGCGGCGCTACGAGATCCGGCCCCACGCCACCCGGCAACGAACTTCGGACGTGCGGAGCTAAGGGATGTCTCGTAACTGGTGTTGTGGTTGGTGGGGCTGGTGTTGCGGTCAGTCGGTGAAGATGATGTTGTGCAGGTGCGCGATTCCGGAGACCGTGTCAGCGAGCGTGCTCGCCGCGCGGCGGTAGTCGCAGAGGGTTTTGAAGTTTTTCATCCGGGACAGGACGTGCTGGACGCGAGCGCGGATCGTGCGGTGGGTCGCGTTGAGGTCTTCTTTCCACGCGGGCAGTTCGCTGCCGTCACGGGGTTTTCGATACGGCATAACCACTTCGGGATGGCCTTGGTAGCCGCCGTCGGCCATGACCGGCCGGTTGGCCAGTGTTTCGGCGATACCGGAGTCGCGGTACACGGTGCAGTCGTTGCGGCTGCCCGGTCGCGGATCTCCGGTGGCGATCACCGGCCGGGTCTCGGCGTCGATGGCGACTTGCACGTTGGTCGAGTACCGGTAGTTCTTCGACCGGGTCGCCAGCCGGTGATCCCGGTCGGGACCAGGGTGCCGTCCACGATCGCCACGGAGTCGATGCGGCGTTTGCGGGCCGGAACCAGCGCCAGCAGTGGCCCGATGGAGTCGATGACCCGGTGGGCCGCGGAATGCGATACCCCGAACAGCGGTCCGATCTGGCGCATCGTCAGGTTCGTCCGCCAGTACGTCGCCACCAGCAACACGCGGTCTGCCAGCGGCAACGCCCACGGCCGGCCCGGACGGCCGTCCGCGATCTCGTCTCCGCCCCGCTTGGCGACCAGCCGCACGAGCTTGCGGAACTGGCCTGGTTCCAGCCCGGTGAACGGGGCAATCCACTCCGGCCGCGATGCTGTGATCACCTGCACCACAACAACATGATCGACTATCAGCCCCGCCGGCCTGGCACCGGGTTACGAGACATCCCTCAGGCGACGGCCATGGCGGGGTTTTCGTGGTCGGCGTCGTGGCGGAGGACGTTGCGCAGGGCGTCGGCGTCGGAGTTCTGGAAGGCCGAGATGTACCGGTCGAGGAGGGCGCGGCGGGCGGGTTCGGCGCACTCGACCACGTCCTCGGCGACCGGGGCCTGCTGCAGGATCCGGGTACGCGCGCGTTTGAGGGTGCTCTTGACCGCGTCGGTGGTGGTCTCCAGCAGTTCGGCGACCTCGCTGGCCGGCCAGTCCAGGACGTCGCGCAGGATCAGCACGACGCGCTGCCGGGCGGGCAGGTAGGCGAGGCTGGCCATGAGGGCCAGGCGCAGGTTGTCGCGCAGCGCGACGATCTCCGCGGGGTCGGCGAAGCCGTGCTGGGGCGGCCCTTCCTGGCCGCGCCAGGCCGCGGTCAGGACGGCCGTGGCCGCCTCGTCGTCGGGGCCCGCGAGGCCCGCGGGGAGCACGTTGCGGTGGCGCTGGCGCATCGCGGTCAGGCAGGTGTTGGTGGCGATCCGGAACAGCCACGTGCGCACCGAGGAACGGCCCTCGAAGTTGCCGAACGCGCGCCAGGCCCGCAGGTAGGTCTCCTGGACGGCGTCCTCGGCGTCGTCCACCGAACCCATCAGCCGGTGGCAGTGCGCGAACAGCTGCCGCCGGAACTGCTCGGTGTGCTGCACGAATTCCTCGCAGTCGGCGGCGGCTCGAGTCGTCATCATTCCACTCCTCCGGCGCACCGGTCTCATCGGCCGCGTATTCCCACCCGACCCGAAAACGCGAAGTGGGATCCGGGTCCCCGTACCACGGCTGAGGCTATCCACGACCGAATGAGTTCGACCATCGCCGCGGCGCGACGGAGCACGTTGGAAGAGCGGAAGAACGGACGCAGCAATATGGAAGAAGGGGTGCCGCTGACGGGGAGCGGGCGGGGTCGTGGCCGTCGCGGACCGGCTCCGCGGCGGCAATTCAGCAGCCTCGAAGAAGGCCGGCCGGTTCCGTCATGGCTGCGTGCCCGGCCGGATACGAACCGTTACCTGGCCTTCCGCCGACGACGGGGTCGCGATCAGTCCCGGGCAGGAGAGCACGACCGGAGTGGAGCGGGTGGTCGCACTTGGACATGCTGGACCCCACACGAGAAGGGAGGCCACAGTGGACGATCACGGGACTGGTCAGTGCCCGTTCGCACTCGACCCCGCAGGTACGGACATCCACGCCGAAGCCGACGAGCTGCGCCGGCGAGGCCCGGCCACCCGGGTCGAGCTGCCCGGCGGCGTCGTGGTCTGGTCGGTCAACCACTACTCGGGTGCCAAGCAGATCCTCAAGGACCCGCTGGTCACCAAGAGCGCCCGGGACCACTGGGCCGCCTTCATCGACAACGAGATCCCGCCGGACTGGGAGCTCATCAGCTGGATCACCATGGAGAACATGGCGACCGCGACCGGCCGGAACCAGGTCCGGCTGCGCCGGCTGGTCAGCAAGGCGTTCAGCCCCAAGCGGATCCAGGCGCTCCAGCCGCGGATCGAGGAGCTGGTCGACGAGCTGGTCGACAGCCTCGGCGCCGTCGCCCCCGGCGAGGTCGTCGACCTGCGGGAGCGGTTCTGCTACCCGTTACCGGCCCGGCTGATGGCCGACATGCTGGGCATGACCGAGCAGTCCCGGGCCAAGACCGCCCAGGTCATGGACATGATGGTGAACACGACGGTGAGCCCGGAGCAGGCCCAGGCGCTGCTGATCGGGTGGCAGAGCGCGATCACCGACCTCATCGAGCTCAAGCAGCGCGACCCCGGCGAGGACATCACCAGCGACCTGATCCTCGCCCGCGACGACGAGAACTCCAAGCTGACCCAGGAAGAGCTGCTGGGCACGCTCTTCGCCATCCTCGGTGCCGGCACCTCGACCACGGTCGACTTCCTCGGCAAGTTCCTGGTGGAGCTGCTGACCCACCGCGACCAGCTCGACCGCGTGCTCGCCGGCGAGGTCTCCTGGGACGAGGCGATCGAGGAGGGGCTGCGGATCGAGGGCCCCGTAGCACACCTGCCATTGCGCTACGCGGTCGAGGACATCGACATCGACGGCGTCACGATTCCCCGGGGCGACGCGATTCTGGTCAACTACGCCGGTGTCGGGCGCGACCCGGAGGTGCACGGCGACACGGCCGGCGAGTTCGATGTGGACCGTGCCGACAAGACGCACCTCGCCTTCGGCGTCGGTCCGCATTTCTGCCTCGGCTGGGCGATCGCCCGCGAGGAGGTCAAGATCGGTCTGGGCAAGCTGTTCGCCAGGTTCCCCGACCTGGAGCTGGCCGTGGACCGGGCGGAGCTGCAGGCGACGCCCACCTTCATCATGAACGGGTACCGCTCGGTTCCGGTTCGCCTCGCGGCAACGCGATCCGGCGCGGACCGCACCGCCGCGGCATGAGTCAGGTCCAGCACGTCTCCGGTCGCACCTGGCCGGAGCTCTACGTGGACAACGGATTCGCGTTAGGCGAGTTCGGCTGAGCGGATCAGACCGCTCCCGCAAAACCGATCGACGGAGTTGCCCGATGGACGACGAACAACCGTATGTCAGTGAAGACGAGCGGTGGCGGGCCGTCCAAGAGCGGGACTCCCGGGCCGATGGCGAGTTCTACTACGTGGTCCGGACCACCGGCCGGTACAGCCGGCCCTCCTGCGGCACCCGGCCGGCGCGGCGGGAGAACGTCACCTTCTACGACACCGCCGACCAGGCCCGCGGCGAGGGTTACCGCCCGTGCCGCCGCTGCCAGCCGGACGGGCCGGGGCTGCGGGAATGGTATGCCGCAACGATCACCCGGATCTGCCGCTCGCTGGCCGAGTGCGACGGCTGCTCGTCGCCCAACTTCGACGAGCTCGCCCGCGAGGTCGGGCTGAGCCGGTTCCATTTCCACCGGATGTTCAAGCTGTACACCGGGGTGACGCCGCACGCCTATCTCACCGACGCCCGGGAGAACCGCGTGCGGCACGAGCTCGCCGTCGCGCCCTCGATATCCGAAGCCATCTACCGGTCGGGGTTCCGGTCCAACGGGCATTTCTACACGGTGATCCGGGACATTCTCGGCATGACGCCCTCGTCGTTCCGGTCGGGCGGCCTGGGCACCGTGATCCGCTTCGCCGAGGCCGGCTGCGCGCTCGGGCACGCCCTGGTCGCCGCCACCGACGACGGCGTGTGCGCGGTCCTGGTCGGCCAGTGCCCGGGCGACCTGCGCGAGCAGCTCAGCCGGCGGTTCGTGCACGCCCGGCTGGTCGGCACCGACGAGGCGTTCGCCGCGCTCGCCGTCCGGGCGTTCGACACGGCGGATCCGCCGGAGCGAGGCCGCGACCTGCTGCCGGCGGACGTCCTCACCGCCGCGTTCCGGCAGCGGGTCCGGCAGGCCATGCGCGCCGAACCCGCCGCCGCGGTCAGCGTGTGCTTCGCCTGAGCCGTCCTCGGAACGGCCCGGGCGAACACCGCCGCGAATCATGCCGTCGCGCCACCGTCGATGACGACGTCGGTGCCGACGGCGAACCCGGAGTCCTCCGAGGCGAGCCAGAGCACGGTGCCGACCACCTCGGCGAGGCTGCCGACCCGGCCGATCGGCAGGGCGCTGCGCAGCCGGGCCGCCTGCTCGTCCTCGGTCTCGCCGCGGATGAGCGAGAACGGGGTGGCCAACGGGCCCGGACTCACACTGTTGATGCGCACACCGGCCCCGATGTTCTCCAGCGCCGCGGTGCGCGTGATGGAGCTGATCGCCGCTTTCGCCGCACCGTAGGCGCCGGTTCCGGGAATGCTCCGGCGGGTGCCGATGATCGACGACATGTTGACGATCACCCCGCCGCCGTGCGCGCGCATGTGGGCGATCTCGTGCTTCATCGACAGCCAGGTCATCGTGGCCACCGACAGCGCCTTCGCCCAGGTTTCCGGCGCCAGGTCGGCCAGCGGCCCGGGCACCATGATGCCGGCGTTGTTGAACGCCACGTCCAGCGCGCCGTGCTGGTGCACGGCGGCGTCGACCGCGGCCCGGACGTCGGACTCCTCGGTCATATCGCCGACGAGGTAGCCGGCCGTTCCGCCGTGCGTCTCGATCTCCTTGACCGTCTGCCGCAGTGGTTCCTCGTCCGGACCGGTGACCAGCACGGCGGCGCCCTCGCCGGCGAAGGAGATCGCCGCCGCCCGGCCGATGCCGGTGCCGCCGCCGGTGATCAGGACGACTTTGCCTCCGAATCGCATGTTCAGTCCACCTGAATCGAGTGAATGGCGGGTACGACGTTCTCCGCGATGGCGTGCAGTTGCCGTTCGTAGTCGGTGAAGGAGCTGATCCGGAGGACGATGTGCCGGGCGCCGGCCTCGACGTACTCGCGCAGGAACTTGACCATTTCCTTTTCCGGCCCGCCCCAGTAGATCTGGTAGGGCAGCATCGCCGGCAGCGGCAGCTCGTTGTAGCGCATCGTGTAGTCGTTGAGCCCCACCTCGGCCACCGCGGCGTCGGCGTTGACGTTCACGTTCACGTACACCGCCGGGGTGATCTTCTCCGGGTCACGGCCGGCGGCCTTGGCGCTCTCCCGGATCTGCTTGAGGGACTGCCGGTACTCGTCCGGGTCGATGCGCACCGGCAGCCACCCGTCGTAGAACGAGCCGGTCCGCTCGACCGCGAGCGGCTTGCCGTTGCTGGCCAGCCAGAGGCCGGGACCGCCGGGCTGGACCGGCGCGCTCTGGTCGCGCAGGCCGGACAGGTTGCGGTACTTGCCGACCAGGCTGCCGTCCTCGCCCCGCCACACCTTCTTCCAGGCCTGCACGGCCTCGTCCACGCGCTCGCGGCGTTCCCGGTAGCTCATGGTCACCGCGTCGTACTCGGCCTGCACCGGCAGCGGGGCGCCGGTGCCGATGCCGAGCTTCAAGCGTCCCTTGCTGATCTGGTCCAGGGTCACGATGATGTGCCCGAGGGCCAGCGGATCGCGCAGCACCGCGGTGAGGGACGCGGTGCCCACGGTGATCTCCTTGGTCACCATGGCGATGGCGCCGAGCAGGGTCAGCGGCTCCATGCGGTGCCGCGCGACGAACGAGTCGCCGACCCACACCGAGTCGAACCCGAGCTCCTCGACCTGGCGGGCCAGGTCGAGCAGGGGGTCGGCGTCCCGCGCGCCAAGTATTGCCAACTCCCGGACTGGCAGTGCGATGCCAATTTCCACGGACACCGTGCATTCCTCCTGCTTCGCTGGCTGCGGACACACTTCCCCACCGCCCGGAACCACGGTCGGCATACAACCGAATCGCATCCACGTCGGTGGCTACATGTTGCGGTGTCGGTTCCCAGTATCACGGCCGCCCGGCGTGCCGGCTTCTTCCGGTTTGCGCTGTCCGGACCGATACCGCATCCCGTAGCGCCTTCTTCCGCGTTGCTCGGCCGCACTGGCAATTGTTGATTCCGCTGTATTGTGTCGGCGTGTCACAGCCGCCGGACGTGACCGCGGACCGGGACCCCGCGCGCGAGGTCACGTACAGCCGCAAGGTGTTCGTGCCGCGGACCCGGCTGGGCCGGCCTGCGCGCCGGTGTGCCCGCGCCGGCCTGTGGACCCTCAAGGCCGAGGCGCCGGGCAGGCACGTGCACGCGTCCTCGCCGACGGCGATCGTCTCGGCGGCGAAGAACTGCGCGGTGCACGCGTCGGCGGCACCCTGATGGAAATGCTTGTCCCGGTGTGCTCGATGACGTCGTCACGGATATGTGGTGAACATCCCGCGCACGTGAAGAGACGTGTTCCCCCGGGCTGCGGCTTCACGGTCGTGTAAACCGCCGGTGCCGGGTGCGAGAAAAATCGTGGAAACACGCGGGATGTCGTGGCTCGCGTGGTGGAGCTGGTTCCGTTTCCGGACGAGAACCCGGCGTTACGTGCCCGTGGTCCCGCAGGGCCAGCGTGCCGGCACGCAACCCCGACCGGCCCACCTGCCGGTCGCCGCTGGTTCCGGTGGCGGCCGCGCCGTGGACATTCTCTGCGGCGTCAGCGGCGGTTCATCGATCTGTTCTGGATGTCCATTAAGTGTATTTTCGGGACGTGCATCCCGTCAGAAAGCACGCTCTCATGAACTCGGAGGCGAATGCCGAGGTGTACGGACGCGTGCTGTGCGGCCTGGGTCCTGGAACTCTCCATATCCAGCCGAAGGGAACAATTCATGACCAGTTCGCCAACGCCCGGCCGGTGCCGCCGATATCGTGGCGTTTGGCCCTGAAGGGTGCCTGGCCCTGGGGGAGGGGCGCGGTCGCCGGGGAGCAGATGATCAGCACGTCCTGGGTGGTGGTCGGGCGGGCGGCCGGCGGTGGGCCGCCTGCCGGAACAGCCCCGCGTCCCGGCGGCTGCCGGTGTCCGGATCGGCAATGATCGGTTTGCCGACGAAAATAGTAATTTCGGCCAGGAATAAACGGATCAGCACAGTTGTTTGGTGCTGATTTATTCCCCATTTCGACCGCAACTTTGAAGATGCCGCGGGTGTCCGGGTTGCGGCAACATCGGTGACAGCAGCGCATGCCTGCGGATGCTGGAGCGAAATCAGAGAGGACTTCACCGATGACTACCAACTTTGCTGACACGGCGACGGAGACCGAGGTGGCCGCGGTGCGCGCGGTCGTGGACGGCATCGCCGAGTCGTGGGCCGCCAACGACCCCGACGGGTTCGCCGACGCCTACACCGAGGACGCCAGCATGGTCCTGTCCGGCGACCGCTACTTCAAGGGCCGCGAGGTCATCCGGAAGATGACGGTGCACCAGTTCAAGGCCGCGCACCAGGGCACGACGCTGCTGCAGAACATCGTCGACGTCCAGTTCCTGTCGCCGGAGGCCGCCGTGGTGATCACCGATGGCGGCGTGCTCACCGACGGCGAGACCGAGCCGCACCCCGCGCGCGCCCTGCGGGCCACCTGGGTGATGGCCAAGACCGGCGAGGGCTGGAAGATCGCCGCGTACCAGAACGGCCGTCTGGCCGACCAGCCGCTGCAGGGCGAGTAACGGCTCGGCCGTGCCATCGCCGGCCTCGCCCGCTGGACACCTGACCCGGCGGGCCATCGCGAATACCGGCACGTCGCGGAAACGTCCACATCCGACAGCGGACGTCTCCGCGACGTGCCGTATTCCCACCCGCGGGATCAGCGCACCATGAGAGAGGTGAGCCGGCCCGAAGTTCTCTACCTTGCTGTTACGGCGCAGGGGCAACCGTCTATGTCGATAAAGGGAGAAAACCATGATCTTGGTGACCGGGGCGACCGGCACGGTCGGCAGAGAGGTCGTGCGGCAACTCGTCGAGGCGGGCCGCCCGGTCCGGGCGCTGACCCGGGACCCGGCCTCGGCCGCGGCCGTGCTCGGCGACGGGGTGGAGTTCGTCGCCGGTGATCTCGGCCGGCCGGAGACGCTGCCGGCGGCCGTCGCCGGCGCGCAGAGCGTGTTCCTGCTCTCCGGCGGCGGGCCGGAGACGCCGCTGCACGACGCGAACCTGGGGCAGGCCGCGGCCGAGGCCGGGGTCGGGCACGTGGTCAAGCTGTCCATCATCGGTGCCGAGTACGGGTTCACCGACCTGGTCAGCACCTGGCACCTGGCCGGCGAGCGGGCCCTGGCGCAGATCGGCGCCCGGCCCGGCGGCCCGGCCTGGACCTTCCTGCGCCCCGGTGAGTTCAGCTCCAACGCGCGGCTGTGGGCCGGCCCGGTCAAGGCCCAGGGCAGCGTGTTCTGGTCGCAAGTGGACACTCCGGTCGCGGTCGTGGACCCGCGTGACGTGGCCGCGGCCGCCGTCGCGACGCTGCTCGAGCCGGGCCACGAGGGCCAGAGCTACCGGTTCGGCGGCCCGGAGGCGCTGACCGCCCGGGAACGCGTGGCGAAGCTGGGTGCCGCGCTCGGCCGGGAGCTGAACCTGGTCGACGTCCCGATCGCGGCCGCCCGCGACGCCGCGGCCAAGTCCGGCCGCCAGCCACTGGTCGTCGAGACGACGCTGGGCAACCTGACCCGCGAGGAGTTCCAGGTGCAGGCGGTGAAGGTCCTCCCCACGTTCGAGAAGCTGGTCGGCCGGCCGCCGCTGACCTTCGATCAGTGGGTCGCCGACCACATCGAGATCTTCCGCTGACCGCGGTCACCCGTGTGCTGTGCCGTGCGCTTGCCAACCCGCGCACGGCACAATCACCGGTCAGAGCTGCTGGCGCGGCCGGGTCATGACGTCTGACCGATACCGGCGACGATGGCCTTGGTCATGATCGCGGTCGTGCCGACGACGTCGCCCGCCCGGCCGCGGCTGGGGCTGTCCGTGGTGAGCACGTCACGCTCGCCGAGCAATTCGTCGGTCGCGGCGTTGAAGATCCATTCCGTGCGGACGAAGCCGTCGTCGCGGGCGACCGCGACGCCGCGGCGACCGGCGGCGTCGGTGGCGTCGGGCACGGAAGTGACCCCGGGGATCAGTGCGGCGGCACGGTAGAGCGCCGCGGTGATCTGCGGCGGCGCGGCGGATTCCCGGAGCATGTCGCCGATGGTGACGAATGCTTCCTGGTCGGGGGTGGAGCCGTGTCCCTTGGTCTCGGTGTAGATCCGGTCCAGCAGTGCGCGCGGGTCGGTTGGCAGGGAGGCGAGCAGCCGGTAGGTGGGCCTGTTCAGGCTGCCGTGATCCGGGCAGGAGCCGCCGCGATCGGTGATGTCCATGTCGACGCCGTTCTGACGCAGCAAGCTCTTCTCGCACAGGTTGGCGACCGGTATCCACACCTGCCGCGGTCGTGGCTTGTCCAGCCCCGTGCTCGCGGGGTCCTCGTGCGGGTTGCCGTCCTTGTCGACGGTGGCACTGGAGCTCGTGAACGCCTGCATGGTGTCGACGTACACGTAGCTGGTGTCGGTCACCGCGGGCGAAGGTCGCTTGTCCGCGACGGCTGCGACACGTGCCAGCAGCCGGACCGCCGGCGAGTCCGCTGTCGCAGCGGGCGGTACCGGTACCGGTGCCGGAGTGGGATGGTTGACGGCGACGACGACCCCGACGGCGGCGGCTGCGACGACCGTGCCCAGCGCGGGCAGCAGGACTGTGCGGCGTAGGTGCCTTCGACGTGGTGTGTCGTTGTGGACGGTGCCGCGGGTTGGCGTGATCTCGCTCAAAACCAGCTCCTTGACCGCGTGAGTGCGACTGGCCGGCAGGTCACGCCGTGGGGGCGTCGGCAGCAGGCGGGCTACGTCGGTGACGATGTTCTCGTCGCGCCTGTGGTCAGTGCTCATCACGTGCCTCCTGTCCGGGCCAGGCCACGGTTGTGTGGCTGCCCTGTACCTGTCCGCTCCCGCGATGGCGTTCCCGTGCGGCCGTGGAATCACGGGTCGCCCGCAGCTTCGCCCGAGCACGGGACAGCCGGGATCGCACGGTGCCCACGGAAATGCCCAGCGCCTGCGCCGCCGAGGCCTGGTCGAGCCCGGCCCACACCACCAGCGCCACGACGTCCCGCTCACCGGGCCGAAGCCGCTCCAACGCCGCCCGTGCCGCGGCCACGGCGTGGAGGTCGTCGACCCGGTCGACCACATCCTGGGCGAAGTCCGGCGTCGGCGGGTCGGCGTGCAATCGGGTCAGCGCGGCCTGGTACCTGCGCGCGGCGCGAGTGGTGTTGCGTGCGACGTTCGTGGCGATCCCCAGCAGCCACGGCAACAACGACCCGCCCTCCGGCTCGACCTTGTGCCGCAGCCGCCACGCCTCCAGAAACGTCAGCGCCACCACGTCTTCGGCGGTCGACCACGACCAGGTCAGCCGGAAGGCGTGGTTGTACACCCCGCCGGCGTGGCGATCGAACAGCTCGGCGAACACATCGTGATCACCCGCGCGTACCCCGGTCCGCATTCTTATCTCCACACAACCGTCTGTCCGGCCACGCCCGGCACGTTCCCGTGAGGCCGGTCACACCGCGGGGCTGGTGGACAAGTATCCGCAGCTGCCTGTGACGCTTTCCCAGTCGGCAGGCCGCGGGAGAGCGCGGCGAGAGTGGTACCCGAGCCACCCGCGGCGACCACTGCCTGAACCCGCCCGGTCATGACCAAGGCGCCGGCGTCGAGCACGCTGCGTGCGGCCTCGAAGGGCGAGTCCTCGTCGTAGGCGGGTTCGCAAGGAAGTTCTGTTCGGCGGTACACGGATCGTGCGCGGCGGCAGTCTTCCTGGTGATGGCTGACTACGAGGACTTCGTCCGGGCGCACCTGCCGCGGTTGCTGCGCTACGCGACGATGCTGACCGGGGAGCGGGAGCAGGCCGCTGACCTGGTGCAGGACGTGCTGGTCAAGGTGTACCGGCGGTGGTCGCGGATCAGCGACGCCGAGCACCCCGACCGCTATGTCCTGCGGATGGTGACCAACGACTACCTGTCCTGGCGGCGCAGCCGGGCGGCGCGGCTGATCGCCGTGGGCGACCCGCCGGACGAGGCGCGGCCGGATGACTTCGCGTCGGACCACGCGGCACGCGAGGACATGTGGCAGCGCCTGGCGCGGTTGCCCCGGCGCCAGCGCGCGGTCGTGGTGCTCCGGTACTACGAGCAGCTCGCCGACGCCGACATCGCCGACCTGCTCGGCTGCGCCCAGGCCACCGTGCGGGCGCACGCCCGCAAAGCCCTGACGACCCTGCGAAACGGCCTGCGCATCGACCGGATGGCCCAGGCGAAGGAGAGCTGATGGACATCGAGAACCTGATCAAGGACACCTTCACCGCCCACGAGCACGACGCCCCCGACAGCGACCAGGTGCTGGCGGCCACGCGTCAGCGCCTCGACCGCAGGCGCGCCGTGGTGAGCCGTCCGCTCGCGGCCGCCGCCGGGGTGGTCCTGCTCGCGCTGGCCGCGGTCGCCGTCGTCGCGCTGAACCGGCCCGCGCACGACGACCAGGTAGCCACGGGCGCCGGCCCGACCAGCGGTCCGGCCGCCGTCACCGCACCGGCCAAGGCGGCCATCGCAGAGCTGGCCATGCCCTACTCGCTCGGCTGGCTGCCGCCGGGCAAGGCCGACTACCTCGCGCACCGGATCAACGTCGGTGGCAGCGCGGCGGGCTCCGACAAGCCGGTGTACGGCGGCGAGTACATGCTGACCGTCACGTCCGGGCGTCAGGTCCTGCTCGTGGACGTGCAGGAAATGCGGACGGTGCCGGTCGAGCAGGCCGCCTTCAAGTCCGGTCCGGGCCAGCACGTCACCATCGGCGGGCGGGCCGGCGTGGAGAGCTCGCACTCCGGTGGCCCGGGCGGCTACGAGGTGTACCTGACCCACCCCGGTGGCGGCTCGCTGTACGTCAACGTGGCCGCCCAGCCGGGCAGCACGGCGTCGGCGCAGCAACTGATCGACGCGGGCCGGCGCGTCGCGGAGAACGTCGCCTTCCCGGGCACCACCACCGTCACCCCGGCGTTCGGCCTCGGCAAGCTGCCCGACGGCCTGCGGATGTGCGCGTTCGACGTCGAGCAGGGCGGCCCGGACGGCTCGCGCACGAGCTACTCGGTGGGCACCTGCAGCACCCTGCCGCCGATCCAGGTGCGCATCGGCGAGGCCGGTCAGGTGCGCGGCACCGAGGGGCAACCGGTCCAGGGACACGCGACCCGCTGCGTGGACGAGAACGGTTACCGCACGCTGTGGATCCTCAAGGCCGTCCACGACGCGCCGATCGCCGTCGCGGGCCCCGGCGCGCAGGCGGAGCTGTACGCCATCGCCGACCACCTCGTCCTGCCCCGCTGAGGTCCCGTGGGTCCTCTTCGGACGCGACCGAGGAGGACCCACGGTCGGCGATCAGATCGCTGCTGGTGCTGCCGGCACGATATCGGCAGTGGTCGTCCGGGCGCTGGTGGTGTTCAGGGGCCGTGCGGAACCGGCCGTTCAATCGTTCGGTTGAACGCAGCTTCCCTCTTCGGCGCGCCTGATCGCTCCGTCCGTGCGATGTGGTGGCCGGCTCGATCGCACCACAATGGCGGTGGCCCACGGCGCCTGGGCATCGCATGGTCCCCCAGCAGAAAGGTTTCCTCGACGTGGCCACCTTCCTCAGCAGACGAAGTGTCCTTGCCGCCGGGGCGGGTGCCGCCATCGGCGTCGGCGTGGGTGCCGCCTCGGCGTCGGCCTCGGCCGGGTCACCCTCAGGTGGCGGCTCCGAGGAGACCCGGACGCTCGACGAGCTCTACCAGGCCGCGCTGGCGGAGGGCGGCAAGCTCGTCATCTACGCCGGTGGCGACACCCCGACCCAGCAGGACGGGACCAAGGCCGCCTTCAAGGCCCGCTTCCCGGGCATCGACCTGACGCTGATCGTCGACTACAGCAAGTACCACGACGTCCGCGTCGACAACCAGTTCGCCACTCGCACCCTCGTCCCCGACCTGGTCCAGCTGCAGACCGTGCAGGACTTCGTGCGCTGGAAGGAACAGGGACGCCTGCTGGGCTACAAGCCCGCCGGGTTCTCGAAGGTCCACGACGCGTTCAAGGACCGCCAGGGTGCCTGGGTCGCGGTTTCGGCGCTCGCCTTCAGCTTCATGTACGGGACGTCGGCGGTCGGGTCGGCGGCGCCGCGCACCCCGCTCGACCTCGTCGACCCGAAGTGGCAGGGGAAAATCGCGTCGTCGTACCCGCACGACGACGACGCCGTCCTCTACCTCTACACGCGCTACGTCCAGGCCTACGGCTGGGACTGGGCGGCGAAGCTGGCCACCCAGGGCGTGCGGTTCGCGCGCGGCAGCAACACGCCGGGCGAAGCGGTGATGGCCGGGCAGGCCGCGATCGGCATCGGCGGCGCGGGCTCGCTGACCTCGCCCGCGTCGGCGCCCGTGCGGTTCGTGGTCGCCGACGGGCACCCGTTCATGGCCTGGGGCCAGCGGGCCGCGATCTTCAAGCAGGCGAAGAACCCGACCGCCGCCAAGCTGTACCTGAACTGGCAGCTGTCGCTCACGCAGCAGCAGGCGTCCTTCAACGGCTGGTCGGTCCGCACGGACGTCGCGCCGCCGGCCGGGCTGAAGCCGATCTGGGAGTACCCGAACGCCGACCTGGGCGGATTCCCCCGCTTCATGGCCGACCGCGCCGAGGTGGAGCGGTGGAAGCAGACCTTCGCGCTGTACTTCGGCGAGGTCAAGGGCGACCCGACGCCCGGCTGGCCCGGACTGCGCCCGGGCGCCTGACTTGACCTGAGCCACAACTTGACGTGAGCCACACCGGCATCGGCTAAGCTCCTGGATGGCACTGTCCTGATTGGATGATCCGTCCAGGGGGTTCGCCGTGTCCGACCACTCGCCGTCGTCGGCACGCGGAAGCCGGCTCCTGTGGCAGGTGCCACACCTCGTGTTCTTCGTCGTCGTCGGGGCCGCGATGGTCCGGCTGGTCAGCCTGAACATCCCCCTGTGCTGGGAAATCGTCACCGTCAGTTCGGTGCTGGCCGTGGTGTACGCGGCCGGTCTCGCGCTGTGGTCCACGATGGGCGTCCGCGTCCGGTACGCGTGGATCGCGGCCCTGCTCCTGCTGTGGACGGTCCTGGTCGCGCTGACCCCGCCGTTCCTGACCGTCGCCTACGTCTGGTGCGCCGTGCCGCTGGCGTGGGCGGTGCTGCGGGCGCTCGGACGCCGTGGCGCGACGGTCGCGGTGGCCGTGATCACCGTCGTGCTGGTCGGTCAGCTGACCGCGGCCACCGGCCGGTTCGACGCGGAACTCGTGCTGATCCCCGTAGCGGCCGTCTGGGGCACGGTGGCCCTGTACCGGGCGCTGCAGCAGGAGCAACGCCGGGCCGGTGTGCTCGAGGAACGCGTGCGCCTCGCCCGGGACCTGCACGACACCCTCGCCCAGGAACTGGCCGGCAGCGTGCTGCTCCTGCAGGCGGCGGAGCGGAGCTGGGCCGAGCCGGAGGTCGCGTGCACCCGCGTTCGCGCGGTCACCGACCGGCTGAGCGCGGGCCTCGACGAGACCCGGCGGATCATCGGGGACCTCACGCCGGCTCCCGTCGCGGAGGCCGGGCTCGGGGATGCACTGCGGCTGCTGTGCGATCGCGCCCGGCAGGACGGAACCGCGGCCCACGTGCGGTTCCGTTCGGTCGGAGCCGGCTGCCCCGGCCTCGACGAGCGAGCCGCCACCGCGCTGTTCCGGGTGGCGCAGGGCGCGCTGGCCAACGTCCGTGAGCACGCGCACGCCACGACCCTGCTGGTGACCCTGCACCACTACCCGGACCGCGTCGAACTGGACGTGTGCGACGACGGCGTCGGCTTCGACCACACCGGCGACCCGGCCGGTCCGGGCCGGGGTGTCGGCCTGCCGTCGGCCCGGGCGCGGCTGCGGGAGCACGGCGGTGACCTCGAGGTCGACACCGCTCCGGGCCGGGGCACGCGGATCCGGGTCCGGGTCCCCGGCCGCCCGCGGTCCGGCCCGGTCGTGCCCGCGACCTCCACGGCGGTCCGATGACGACCACTCCGCTGCGCCTGCTGATCGCCGACGACCACGCGGTCGTGCGGGCGGGACTGCGGGCCCTGCTCGACGGTGAGCCGGATCTCGAGGTGATCGCGGAAGCGGGCAGCGGCGAGGAGGCGGTGCTGCTCGCCACCGAGCTGGCCCCCGACGTCGTGCTGATGGACCTGCGCTTCGCGGGCACGGACCGCGGCATCGACGGAGCCGAGGCCGTCCGCCGGCTGACCGCCAAGGCGGCCGGGCCGGCCGTGGTGATGCTGACCAGCTACTCCGGCCGCGCCGACGTCGTCCGCGCGCTGGAGGCCGGTGCTCGCGGCTACGTGCTCAAGGCGGGGCCGCCCGAGGAGCTCTTCCGGGCCGTGCGCGAGGCCGCCGCCGGTCGCATCGGCCTCGCGTCGGAGGTCGTCGGGCATCTCGTCGGCCAAGTGGTCAGCCCGCCGCCGGAGCTGAGCGAACGGGAGCGAGAAGTCGTCCGGTTGCTGGCCGACGGGCACAGCAACCGCTCCATCGCGGAATCCCTGTACCTCAGCGAAGCCACCATCAAGACGCACCTGGTGCGCATCTACCGGAAACTGGGCGCCGACAACCGGGCGGCGGCCGTCTCCGAAGCGGTTCGACGGGGACTGCTGGAACTCACCTGAGCGGTGAGCAGGTGACGCGCCGGCCGCGTCGCGGCCGCACCACCACTACCCGGCGCACTGGGTGCTGAGGTCCGCCTCCGCCAGATACCGCGCCACCGGGCCCAGGGTCAGCATTCCGCTGGCGGCGCCGGCGTCTTCCGTACGGGCGTCCCGCAAGGCCGTCGCGGCCCGCGCGGCGACTCCGCGTTCGCCGAGGCGCGCCGCGGCGTGGGCGGTGAGGCACCACATCGCCTCCTGCAGGTGGTCGTGCGGTGGTTCCGGCGCGGCCGCGAGGGCGGTGCGGGCTTCCGCCTCCCGGCCCTGGGCGAGCAGCACGTGGGGCCGGGCCCAGTGAAGGTACGGACCCCAGTCGAGGTGCTGGTCCGTGGGCGCGGCGCGATCGTGCAGGAGGCGCAACCCCAGCAGGGCGAGCGGGAACAGGCCGCGGTGCAGGCCGGGCATCCCGGCCGTCCGGAGGGCTTCTTCGGCGGCGCGGTACTGCGCCGCCGCGGCGGCGGGCGTCGGTCCGCCCGGCTCGGTGCTGCGGGCGGCGGTCACCCGGGCCCGGAACCAGGCGGTGAGGACCGCGACGAGGGGAGCCTCCGTGGTGGCGGCGAGTTCGTCGGCCGCCGTGGCGTGCGCGGCCGCGGCGTCGAGGTCGCCGCGGGCCGAGGCGGATTGCAGGCGGACGAGCCGGCCGAGGACGGCGAAGTTCGGCAGGTCGTGGCGGGTCGCCAGGTCGAGGAGTTCGGCGCCGATCCGGTCTCGGGTGGCCGCGAGGCCGGGGCGGGTGAAGGACTGCAGGAACACGCCGTTGAGCGCGAACGCCAGCAGGGCGGGATCGGCCAGCTCCCGCGCCAGTGCCTCGGCCTGGTGCGCTGCCTGCCCGGCGCGGCTCAGCTCGGCCGCGGCGAGGCCGGCACTGCGGCTTTCGACGGCGATCGTGGCCAGGAGACGTGCCTTCAGGTCGGCGGGGCCGTCCGGACCGAGCGCGGTGAGGGTGCGTTCGGCGGCCGCCACGACGGCCCGCGACTGTTCGGGGTCGTCGGCACGGCTCCAGATGGCGGGCACGTCGTAGGCGCCGATGATCCGGGCGGTCAGCCGGCGGTCTCCGGTGCGTTCGGCCGCCTGGATCGCGGTGAGGCGGTCGCGCCGGGAGTGGACGAGGGCGTCGCCGCCGGCCAGCGCGAGCGTGCGCGCCAGGTCCACGGTGGTGCGCGGCCCGAGCCGGGCACCCGGGCCGGTCCACGCGCCCGGTGTGCCGCCGGCGGGTCCGGTGAGGAGGTCGGCCTCCAGGCGTTGCAGGTCGGCTCCGGGGTCGAGCCCGAGCTGGTCGACGAGCATGTGGCGGGCGCGGCGGAGGGTGGCGAGGGCGTCGGCTTGGCGGCCCGCGCGGTGGAGGGCGCGGGCCAGCAGTCCCCAGGCCGGCTCGCGCCACGGGTGTTCGGCGACGTGCGCGCCGAGCCCGGCGACCAGATCGGCGCCTTCCCCCGAGTCGAGGAGGATGCCGGCGCGCAGTTCCAGCGCCGCCAGTCTCAGCTCCTCCAGCCGGTTCCGCTCCCGCTGCGCCCACGGCGAGTCGGGCACGTCGGCGTAGGCGGGCCCGCGCCAGGCCGCGAGCGCCGCGTCGAGGTCGGTGACCGCGGTGGGGGCCCGGCGGGTGCGGGCGAGGGCGTCCTCGAACCGGTGGACGTCCACGTGCTCGCGGGGCAGGCGCAGCGCGTAACCGGGACCTTCGGTGACGATCACCCGCGGCGGCGTGCGGGGTGGCCGGCCGGGTTCGAGCGCGCGGCGCAGCGCGGCGACGAACGTCCGCAGCGCCCCGACCGCGCGGGCCGGCGGCTCGAGCCACAGGTCGCCGACCAGGACGTCGGTGGGGACCATCCGCCCCTCGGCGGCGGCGAGCCGGGCGAGCACCTCGCGGTGGCGGGGACCGCCGAGGTCGGCCGGGGTGCCGTCGTCGCCGAGGGCCCGCACGGCGCCGAGCACGTCGATTCGCATGCGCCCATCATCCGTGCCCGCGACCGGGTGCTCCTCGGCGCACTGATCGGTTGCTGATCGCCGTCGCCCACGCTGGCCGAGTTCACGTTCCCGATCCGGAAGACGGCCTCCGATGACACTCTCCATTCCCGGTTTCGACCACATCCGCCTGCCCGGCGCCGGCGGTGCCGAGCTGGCCGCCGCGGTCGGCGGCAGCGGCAGCCCGGTGGTCCTGCTGCACGGTTTCCCCCAGACGCACCTGATGTGGCGGCACGTCGCCGAGCGCCTCGCCGGCGAGCACACGGTGATCTGCCCGGACCTGCGCGGCTACGGCGCCAGCGACAAGCCGCCGGCCACCGGCGAGGACGTCTACGCCAAGCGCACCATGGCCGCCGACGCCGTGGCCCTGGCGGCGGCACTCGGCCACGAGCGCTTCGCCCTCGTCGGCCACGACCGGGGCGCCCTGGTCGCCTTCCGGGCCGGCCTGGACCACCCCGAGACCGTCTCGCACCTGGGCATCCTCGACGTCGTCCCGACGCTGGACATGTGGAACGTCCTGCACGGCGTCCCGGCGGCGGTCGGCTACCACCTCTTCCTGATGGCGCAGCCGCCCGGCTTGCCGGAGACGATGATCGCCAACAGCGCGGACGCGTTCTTCGGCTCGTTCCTCGACGCCTGGGCCAACGACCCGGCGGCGATCCCGGCCCAGGCCCGCGCCGAGTACCTGCGGGCGAGCGCCGCGGCGGTGCCGTCGATCGTCGCGGACTACCGGGCCTCGGCGGGGATCGACGTCACGCACGATCAGGCCGACCTGGACGCCGGTTCGCAGCTGGCCATGCCGGTGACGGTCGTCCAGCAGGACTGGGGCGCGCAGCTGGGCTACGACGCCGCCGCGGTGTGGAAGGCGTGGGCGCCGGACCTGGATCACCGGCTGACCCGCGCGGGGCACTTCATGGCCGAGGAAGCGCCGGACGAGATCGCGGCGGCGATCCGGGATCTGCTGGCTCGCTGACGTGACGGCCTCGCCCCGTCGTCGCCGGGCCTGCGGACTGGGAGGCACCGGCTCACGGCGTGGCCGCGCGGTTGCGCGGACGCATCGACCAAGCCGCCGCCGAGCTCGCCGCGGTGCTGATCTCCCGGGGCAGTGAGCCACCTCACTTGCTTTGAATTCGAATCAACGATATCTTGTTCGTAGTTGCTTCAACTTCGAAGCAACCCGCAGGAAGCGAAAGCGAGATCCACCGATGAAGGCAGTGCGTTTCCACGAGTACGGCGCCCCCGACGTCCTGCGCTACGAGGACATGGAACAGCCGGTTCCCAGCTCCGGACAGGTCCGGATCCGCGTCGCCGCGACGTCGTTCAACGGCATCGACGCAAATGTGCGCGCGGGCAACATGCGCGGTCCCATGCCGGTGGTGCTTCCGCACACTCCCGGCCGCGACGTCGCGGGTACGGTCGACGCGCTGGGTGAGGGCGTGGACGGCCTCGAGGTCGGTGCGATGGTCATCGGTTTCCTGCCGATGACCGACGATGGCGCGTCCGCCGAGTACGTTCTCGCGCCGGCCGACGTCCTGACGCCGGCACCCACGAGCATTCCGCTGTCCGACGCCGCCGCGCTGCCCCTGGTGGGCCTGACCGCGTGGCAGGCGCTGTTCGAGCACGGCAAGCTGGCGGCCGGGCAGCGGGTGCTGATCAACGGCGCCGGTGGCGCGGTCGGCGGCTACGCCGTGCAGCTGGCCAAGAACGCCGGTGCCCACGTGATCGCCACGGCCAGCCCGCGCAGCGGTGAAGCCGTCAAGTCCGCCGGTGCGGACGAAGTCGTCGACCACACCACCACGAGCGTGGCCGCGGCGGTGACCGAGCCCGTCGACGTGGTGCTCAACCTCGCCCCGGTCGACCCGGCCGAACTCACCGCGCTGGCCGCCGTCGTCCGTCCCGGCGGGGTCCTGGTGAACACGACGGTCTGGATGCCCGCTCCTTCCGACGAAGAGCGTGGCGTGCGCGGCATCGACCTGTTCGTCCGCAGCGACGCCGGGCAGCTGTCGCAGCTGGTGGGGTTGGTGGACGGCGGGAAGCTGCGCGTCGAGATCGCCGAGCGGGTGCCGCTGGACGGGCTGCCGGCGCTGCACGCCCGCGCCGCCGACGGCGCGGTGCACGGCAAGGTCGTCGTCGTCCCGGCCACCGCCTGATTCGGAAGACAGGAACCGTGTCTCTGAGCTCGGATCCTGAAATCGCCGAGGCGCCGGCCCCGATGGTCGGCGGCCCCGGCCCGGCTCGCCCGGCGGGCCATCGCCGACCGAGTCCGGGTCCTCGAGTCGATCTGAAATCTTGAAGGGAATGCTCATGAGCGAGAAGAAGATCATCGCGGTGCTGGGTGCGACGGGCGCTCAGGGAGGAGGCCTCCTCCGGGCCATTGTGGACGATCCCGGGGGTCCGTTCGCCGCCCGGGCGGTCACCAGGAACGCGGGTTCGGCGAGGGCCCGGGCGTTGGCCGAGCGTGGCGTCGAGGTGGTGGAGGCGACTCTGGAGGACGAGGAGTCGCTGCGGAAGGCGTTCGAGGGCGCGCACGGCGCTTTCGTGGTGACCAACTTCTGGGAGTCCATGTCCGCCGATGTCGAGCTGGCGCAGGCCGCGACCGCCGCCCGTGCCGCGAAGGCGGCCGGCGTCGCTCACGTCGTCTGGTCGACGCTCGAGGACACCCGCGAGGTCATCCCGGTGTCCGATCGGCGGGTCCCGGTGCTGCAGGAGCGCTTCACGGTTCCGCACTTCGACGCCAAGGCCGAGGCGGACGCGTTCTTCCGCGACTCGGGTGTGCCGACGACCTATCTGCGGAGCACGTTCTACTGGGAAGGATTCACCCAGGGTTCCGGGCCGGTGCGGGGTGAGGACGGCCGGCTCGTGCTCACCTTGCCGATGGGGGAGGCCAGGTTGGCGGGTATCGCGGCGGAGGACATCGGCCGCACCGCTTACGGGGTGTTCGCCGCCGGCGACGAGTACGTGGGCAAAACCGTGAGCATCGCGGGTGAGCACCTGACCGGCGCCGAGTACGCCGCCGCGTTCGCCGACGCGCTGGGTGAGCCGGTCGGCTACCGGCCGCTCACGCACGAGGAGTTCCGCTCGCTCGGGCTGCCCTTGGGAGACGAGTTCGGCAACATGTTCCAGTTCTACGTCGAAGGCGAGCGCGACTTCGTCGGTGCGCGTGACCTGGACCTGGTCCGGGCGCTCAACCCGCGCCTGCAAACGTTTCGCGGGTGGCTGAGCGAGCACATCGAGGCCGTCAAGCCCGCATGACCGCCGGCCGCCGGCGGATTCGTACTTCGCGGGACGGGCTGCGCTGGTCATCGGTGGATCCTTCGAGTTCGAAGCAGTAGGCTGGGAGCCATGCCGGATTCGCCGCCGTCGCTGGACCCCGTGCAGCTGGGCGCCTACTTCGACCTCATCGAGGTGACCAGCCTGCTGCGGCACGCGGTCGAGCAGCAACTGCGCGAGGCCGGTGAGCTCAGTTATGTGCAGTTCCAGCTGCTGGCCCGCCTCGGGGATTCGCCGAAGTGCAGCCACCGCATGACCGACCTGGCCGACGGTGTCGTTTACAGCCGCAGCGGCCTCACGTACCAGGCCGGCCTGCTCGAGAAAGCCGGTCTGGTGGTGCGCTCCCCGTCCCCGGACGACGAGCGAAGCGTCACGGTCACCATCACCGACGCCGGCCGGGCGCGGCTCGCGCAGGTGCTGCCCGGGCACATCGAGGTGGTCAGCGGCCTGCTCTTCGAACCGCTCTCCCACGACAACGTCAAGACCCTCGCCGCCCTGCTCGCTCCGGTGCGCGACCACATGCGCTCGACCCCACCCCGCTCAGCCGCGCCTCGCCGCCGCAAAAGCGGAGGGTGAGGTCTACGGGCTCACCGCTGCAGCGCGGTTCGGCCGGCGCTGCGGTACGACGACGTCGCGACTTGTCCGACGGTTTGTCCGCTTGCGCGCCCGTTCTCGTCGTATGATGTGTCATATATCAAGCTGAACTGCCAGCCTGTTTCGCGTCTCTGTGCACGTCGGCGGACTTCCCTCTCAGTCCTTTGGAGACCCAGTGGAATTCACTCGTCGCACGGCGCTGTCGATCAGCACGGCAGGAGCCGCCACCGCAGGACTGTCCGCGCTCGGTGTCCCTTCGACGGGAGCGGCCGGTGCGGCGCTCGCCGGTCCGGCGACCGAGACGATGGTGCTCACCGGCTGCGACGCCGACCACCCGGTCGACTGGGACTTCCAGGTCACGGCCGGCCGGCGGGCGGGGGAGTGGGCCACGATCCCGACGCCGTCGAACTGGGAGTGCCACGGCTTCGGCAGTTACCACTACGGCGGGGATCTGGTGCCGCCGGAGAAGGGGAACTACCGCCACCGGTTCACGCCGCCGTCGTCCTGGGCCGGGCGCCGGATCTTCCTCGTGTTCGAGGCCGCGATGACGGACGCCGACGTGCGGGTCAACGGAGTCTCGGCGGGGCCGGTGCACCAGGGCGGTTTCTACCGCTTCCGCCACGACGTGACGCCGTTGCTGCGGCTCGGGGAGCAGAACCTGCTCGAGGTGACCGTCAGCAAGGAATCGGCCGACAACTCGGTGAACGACGCCGAGCGCCGCGGCGACTTCTGGAACTTCGGCGGGATCTTCCGGCCGGTGTCGCTGCAGGCGTACCCGGCCGCCCGGATCGACCGCGTCGCGATCGACGCCCGGGCGGACGGGACCTTCGCCGCCCGCGTCACGCTCGCCGGGGTGACCGCGGCGAGCCGCCTGACCGCGCAGCTGCGCCGGCTGGACGGCACGTCCGTCGGGGCCGCCTTTTCGGTTGCCGTCGCGAGTGGTGCGACCAGCGCGACCCTGACCACCACGGCGACAGGGCCGTTGCTCTGGACGGCCGAGACGCCGAACCTCCACCAGGTCGAGCTGACGCTCGCGAGCGCCGCCGGGGTACCGCTGCACAGCACGGTCGAGCGCTTCGGCTTCCGCACCGTCGAGGTCCGGACCGGGGACGGCGTGTACGTCAACGGGAAGCGGATCGTCCTCAAAGGAGCGAACCGGCACACCTTCTGGCCGACGTCCGGCCGGGCGTCCAGTCCTCGCCTCGCCCGGCTGGACATCGGGCTGATGAAGGACATGAACATGAACGCCGTCCGGATGTCGCACTACCCGCCGGACGCGTTCTTCCTCGACCTCTGCGACGAGCTGGGGCTCTACGTCCTGGACGAGCTGACCGGCTGGCAGCGCCGCTACGACGAGGGTGTCGGGGCACCGCTGGTCGAGGCCCTGGTGGAGCGCGACGTCAACCACCCGTCGATCCTGTTCTGGGACAACGGGAACGAAGGCGGCTGGAACACCGCGCTGGACGACGACTTCGCGCAGTACGACCCGCAGCGACGGGCGGTGCTGCACCCGTGGACGACGTTCAGCGGCATCGACACCAGTCACTACCAGACCTACAGCAGCACCGCGAGCAAGGTCGCCGGCGGCACGATCTTCATGCCGACCGAGTTCCTGCACGGCCTCTACGACGGCGGCGCCGGGGCCGGCCTGAACGACTACTGGAAGCTCATGGGCGGGTCGCAGCGTTCGGCGGGCGGGTTCATCTGGGCATTCGTCGACGAAAGCGTCGTGCGCGACGACCGTGGCGGGGTCCTCGACACCAACGGCAGCCGCGCTCCCGACGGCATCCTCGGGCCCTACCGCGAGAAGGAAGGCAGCTTCTTCACGATCAAGGACATCTGGTCGCCGGTCCAGCCGGCCAATCCCGCCTACTACGACTCGGTCTTCCCGGCGTCGTTCGACAAGACCGTGAAGCTCGTCAACCGGTACGACTTCACGAATCTCCGCGCGTGCCGGTTCAGCTGGCAGCTGCTGGCGTTTCCCCGGCCGGGTGCGGGAACCGGCCACCAGGTCCTCGCCCAAGGCCAGGCGGAGGCGCCGGACGTCGCGCCGGGAGCCACCGGCGTGCTGGCGCTCGGCTTGCCCGCCGACTGGACCGGCGCCGACGCGCTGCAGCTGAGTGTCACCGACCCGACCGGCCGGACCATCACCGCCTGGACGTGGCGCATCCGCAAGGCGCCGGACCACGCCGCCCTCCTGGTCCGCCCGGCGACCACGGGGAGCGTGACCGCAGGGGAGACCGCCGGTGACGTGACGCTCATCGCCGGGGCCACCCGGATCACCATCAGCAAGGCCAGCGGGCGGCTGAGCGGCGTGCGCCGAGGCAGCACGCCGGTGTCGCTGGCCAACGGGCCCGTCCCGGCCGGCGGGGCGGCCACCCTCACCGCGTTCAGCCACTTCCGCGACGGCACGGGCTGGGTCGCCCAGGCGGACTACAGCGGCGACCTGTCGTCGGTGCGCTGGCGGCTGGACGCCAACGGCTGGCTGCGGCTGGAGTACCGCTACCGGGCCACCGGCGACCACGACCACCTCGGCGTGAACTTCGACTACCCGGAGGCGAACGTGCGGGGCCTGACGTGGCTCGGGGACGGGCCCTACCGCGTCTACAAGAACCGGCTGCGCGGGGTGCAGCCCGACGTCTGGCGCAAGCCGTACAACGACACCGCGACCGGGGCGAGCGGGTACCAGTACCCGGAGTTCAAGGGTTACCACGCCCGGACTTGCTGGGCCGTCCTGGAGACCACCGAAGGCGCCGTCACGGTGGTCGCCGCGGAGGAGGGCCTGTTCCTGCGGTTGTTCACCCCGAAGGTGGGGCCCGACCCGCAGAACGCCGTCGTCACCTACCCGGCCGGCAGCATCTCCTTCCTCGACGGCATCGCGCCGATCGGCAACAAGTTCCACGGCGTCGCGTCGCTGGGCCCGGAGAGCCGCCCGAACGCCGCCACCGGCGACTACCACCGCACCGTGCACTTCCGCTTCGACGCGTGAGGCATCTCGAGTGGACCACAGCGAAAGGTCTTGAGAATGACCCCCTTGAACTCCCGCCGGCGTGTCCTTGGCGCGGTTTTCGCGGCCGTCGCCGCGGTGACGGCGGTCGTGCCCGCTGCCGCCGCGGCGGCTCCCGGTGCCACCGTGGTCGGCGTGGCGTCCGGGCGGTGCCTGGACGTCGTCGGCAACGGCACCGCGCCGAAGACCCGGGTGAACATCTACGACTGCAACGGCCAAGCCAACCAGGCGTGGACGTTCACGGCGGCGGGTGAACTGCGGGTGTACGACCCCGCGATGTGCCTGGACGTCGCCGGCGCGAGCACCACGTCCCCCGCCGACGCGCAGATCTACCCCTGCAACGGCGGCGCCAACCAGAAGTGGCGGGTCAACGCCGACGGCACCGTCACCGGCGTCCAGTCCGGCCTCTGCCTGGACGTCACCGGCGCGGGGACCGCGAACAGCACCCTGGTCGGCTTGTACACCTGCACCGGGGGAAGCAACCAGAAGTGGCGGACCTCGCTCGGCGCCGACACCCAGCCGCCGAGCGTGCCGGGCAACCCGCGGGTGAGCGACCTGGTCTGCGACGCGGTGACGTTCTCGTGGAACGCCGCCACCGACAACGTGGGCGTCGCGTTCTACGACGTCTACCACGACGGCCAGTCGATGAAGTCGGTGAGCGGGAGCACGCTGTCGACGAGCCTCACGGTCGTCGCCGGTGCGACCTGGGGCCTGTACGTCAACGCCCGCGACGCCGCGGGCAACGTCTCCCAGGCCAGCACCACGGTCTCGATCACGCCCCCGCAGTGCCGGCCGGACACCCAGGCACCGAGCGCGCCCACGCAGCTGACCGGCGCCGCATCCGGCACCACGGTGACCCTGAACTGGGCCGCGGCCACGGACAACATCGGCGTCCGGGCTTATGACGTCTACCGGGGCGGCACGAAGGTCGGTGCCGTCACCGGGACCGCCGCCGCGCCGCCCGCGACCACCTTCGTCGACAGTGGCTTGGCGGCGAACACGAGCTACACGTACTACGTCGTGGCGCGGGACGCGCAGGCGAACGTGTCGCCGCACAGTGCGACCACGACCGTGACCACCGGCGCGGCCTGCGGCGACTCCGTGTGCGCGGTGACGCAGATCGCCACCGACACCGATATCCCGTGGGGCCTGGTGACGTTGCCGGACGGCACGATTCTCTACACCCGGCGCGACGCCCACGACATCGTCCACCTGAACCCCGCCACCGGCGCCAAGACCAGCGTGGGCACGGTTCCCGGCGTGGACAACACCGACGGCGAGGGCGGCCTGCTCGGCCTCGCCATCTCGGCCGGCTTCGCCGGCGACCACTGGCTCTACATCATGCACACCTCGCCGACCGACAACCGGATCGTGCGGATCAAGCTGGAGAACGACCGGCTCAGCACGGCCACGGAACAGGTACTGGTCAGCGGGTTGCTGCGCAACAAGTACCACAACGGCGGCCGGCTGCGCTTCGGTCCCGACGGCAAGCTCTACGCCACCACCGGTGACGCCCAGAACGGCAACAACGCGCAGAACACCGCCGGCCTCAACGGCAAGGTCCTGCGCATCAACCCGGACGGCACCGTGCCTGCGGACAACCCCTTCGGCAACTACGTGTGGAGCTACGGCCACCGCAACCCGCAGGGACTCGCGTTCGACTCCCGAGGACGGTTGTGGGAACAGGAGTTCGGCGACGGAACCATGGACGAAACCAACCTGATCACCAAGGGCGGCAACTACGGCTGGCCGGCGTGTGAAGGCACCTCCGGAACGTGCGGCACCCCCGGGTACATCGCACCCAAGCGCACCTACCCCACGGCGGACGGTTCCTGCTCCGGCATCGCCATCGTCCGCGACGTGCTCTACGTCGCCTGCGAACGCGGGACCCGGATGTACCGGGAAGTGATCAGCGGGAGCGACCTGACCGACGTCCAGGCGTACTTCAACGGCACCTACGGACGGTTGCGCACCGTGGAACCCGCACCCGACGGCGGTCTCTGGCTGACCACCACCAACAACGGCGACAAGGACAGCACTCCCGACAACAGCAACGAGAAGATCTTCCACGTCGCACTGGGTGGGTAGCCGCGCTCACCGGTGAGGTTCAGGCGTTGACGTACGCGAGCACGGCCAGCACCCGCCGGTGGCCGCTGTCGCTCGTGGGCAGGCCGAGCTTGCGGAAGATGTTGCCGATGTGCTTGTTCACCGCGCGCTCGGTGACGACCAGTTCCGCGGCGATCGTGAGGTTGTCGTGGCCTTGGGCCATGAGGTGCAGCACCTCCTGCTCACGCGCGGTGAGGCTGTGCAGCGGGTCGCGCTTGTTCATCAGCTGCGAGACGACCTCGGGATCGAGGGCCGTGCCCCCGGCCGCGACGCGGTCGAGCGCGTCCAGGAACTCCTCGACCCGGCCGACGCGGTCCTTCAGCAGGTAGCCGGTGCCGGCAGCGCCCGTCTCCAGCAGCTCTTTGGCGTAGGCCTGCTCGACGTACTGGGACAGCACCAGCACCGGCAGTCCCGGCAGGTGCTCGCGGGCCTCGATCGCCGCGCGCAGTCCCTCGTCGCGGAAGGTCGGCGGCAGCCGGACGTCGAGCACCGCGATGTCCGGCCGGTGCTCCAGCAGCGCCGGCAGGATCTCCGGGCCGCTGGCCGCGATCCCGGCGATCTCGTGTCCCGCGCTCTTGACCAGCAGCGAGATCCCCTCGCGCAGGAGGGCGTTGTCCTCGGCGAGCACTATCCGCATGGCAGCAGTACCTCGATCGTCGTTCCTTCGTTCACCGGACTGTCGATCCGCGCGGTGCCGTCGAGTGCCGCGACCCGGTGCCGGATGCCGGACAGCCCGCTTCCACCGTCGGCATCGGCGCCGCCCTGGCCGTCGTCGCGCACGGTCACCCGCAGGTTCTTCCCGTCCCCGTCGAGCGCCACCTCGGCGTGCTCGGCCGTGCTGTGCTTGGTGACGTTGGTCAGCGATTCGGCGATGACGAAGTAGGCCGCCGCCTCGATCGCCGCCGGCGGCCGCGGCAGGTCGTCGGGGACGCGCACGGTCACCGGGATGCGCTGGCCGTCCGCCAGCGCGTGCACGGCCCCGGCGAGGCCGCGGTCGGCGAGGATCGGCGGGTAGATGCCGCGGATGATGCTGCGCAGGTTGCCCAGCGAGTCCTCGATGCCCGTCCTGGCGTCCTGCAGCAGCGCAGCGGCGGGGCTGTCCGGCTCGGCCGCCAGGACGCGCGCGGCGAGCCCGAGGCGCACCGAGACCGCGACCAGCTGCGCCTGGATGCCGTCGTGCAGATCACGCTCGATGCGGCGGAGCTCGGCGCCGTGCGATTCCAGCGCTTCGGCCCGCGTTTCGGTGAGCCGCTCGACCTGCCGGGCCAGCAGCTCGGCCTCGTTCGGCCCGAGCAGCGACCGCGCGAGCCGGAGCTGCCCGCTCGCGATCACCGGTACCAGCCACACCACCGCGGCGGCGTAGAGCGCGGCCTGCAGCAGCGGCAGGGTCAGGGCCTGCGGCCACGTCCGGACGACGACGTACATCCCGGTGAAGCTTTCCGGCGGGAACAGCCACCAGTACAGGGGCATGGTCGCGCTCGCCACGATCGCGGGCCACAGCGTGATGCCCAGCAGGCCGAGGAACGTGCCCGCGAACCCGTGTACCACCATCCACAGCAGAGCTCGCCAGGTCGCTGGGTCCCACAGCGCACGCACCCGGCCACCGCCCTCGGCGTGGGCGGCCTCCGGCAGGGAATACCCCAGGTGCCGCCCGGCGCGCTCGCGCTCCAGCCCGGCCAGCACACGCACCGGCTTCAGCACCGCCGGCCCGAACGGCAGCAGCAGCACCAGCAACGGCAGGACGAGCACGCCGGCCAGCGCGGGCAACGCCGTTTGCAGGCCCGACGCGAGCACCGCGGTGGCGGCTGTGCTGCGCTTGATCGCTGTCCTCATCGCCGCTCCCCGGGGCCTGCGGTCCTGCCAGGACTCTACTGAACCCGCCGACGGGGTGTAGCTGGCTACACCACCTGTCCGGGTGCGCAGGCCAGTGTGGCGCGCCCTTCCCGCCCCTAGCGTCGGAGTCACCGGAAAGCAGGGGAAGGACACCAGCGATGACAGCAGTCGCGAACGGCGCAGAGCAGGAACGTGCTCTGGCCCGGCCCGGACGGGCCCATGACCGCCGTGAAGCTACCTGCTGGACGCGTTGACGGTCGAGCAGAACATCGTGCTCCCGCTGCGGCTGGGCAACCAGCGGTCCGACCCGGCGTTCCTCGCCGACCAGGTGCTCGTCGGCACCGTCGCGGCGGGGCAGCCGTGAGGCTGCCCGGATCCGCGCTGCCCCTGCTCTACGCCGGGATCCTCGCCCTCGCCGGCTGGGGCGCCATCGCCGTTCCCACCCGGTTCGCGTTGCGCCCCGCCGCCGTCGCGGCCATGCGCGTCGGCGACTGACTGTCCACTTGAGAAAGGACCATCATGGCTGTTCCGCAGCAAATCGCGCCGCACGGCGGAATCCGTGGCTTGATCGCCCGGTACCCGCTCGTCAGCTTCTTCACCCTCGCGTTCGCGCTGAGCTGGATCGCGTGGACGCCGTACGTGCTGGGCATGAACGGTCTCGGCCTGGAACCGGAGATCGACTTCCCGAAGATCATGGGCACGACCCAGGTGCTCGGCGTGCTGCCCGGCGCCTACCTCGGCCCGATCCTCGCGGCGTTCCTCGTCACCGCGGCCGCCGAGGGCCGGCCGGGCCTGCGGCGCTGGGCCGGCCGGCTGCTGAAGTGGAACGTGAACTGGCGCTGGTACGTGGGAGCGATCCTCGGCGTCCCGGCGGCGATGATCTTGACCGGGGTGGCTCTGAGCGGCGGCGACATCCACCTCCCGGGCGCGGCGGTGTTCGTGGCCCTGCTCCCCGGCCTGGTGTTCCAGATGGTGACGACGGGTCTCGCGGAAGAGCCCGGCTGGCGCGACTTCGCCCTGCCTTACCTGCAGCCGAAGTTCGGCCCGCTGCGCGGCACGCTGATCCTGGGTCCGTTGTGGGGTCTGTGGCACCTGCCGCTGTTCTTTTCGGAGTGGGGCCAATGGCCGGACGTAACGGTCTGGACCATCGTCAAGTTCATCGCCACGACAACGCTGTTCAGCATTGTGATGACGTGGGTGTTCAACCGCAGCGGCCAGAGCCTGCCGATCGCGATGCTGGTGCACACGAGCGTGAACAACACCATCTCGATCGCATGGGCGGACCTCTTCCCCAGTGCGACAACCGACGACGTCGCGTGGGTGTTCCTGCTCGCGTCGGCGCTGGCGGCTGCGGTGGTCCTCATCGCGACCCGGGGCCGCCTGGGCTACCGAGGCGACGAGCTCGTCACAACGGCGCCGCCGGTCGCGGCCCCGCCCGCGCGCAGTTGACGCCATCCCGTGTTGGATCACGGCCAAAGGGGTGAACACCCTCGGCCGACCAAGGGCCTACCCACCCCGACCCCCGCCGGCCGGGTGGCCTGCGGAGGTCGGGGTGGTCGAGCTGTGGTTGTTACAGCGGCAGGAGGGGGAGCAGGACGGCGCCGGCGGCGCTGGTGATGGCGACTACGGCGCCGTTGACGATGCCGACGACGGAGTCGAGCAGGCCGCCGATGATGACGATTCCCATGATGGGTTCTCCTTTGTGGTGGGTTGGATCTCTTTGCGGGCCGCGGGGTTCGGTGCGGTGGTCAGCCGGTGCAGCCGGGGACGGCGGGGACGCTGCCGACGCAGTTGTCGGGGGTGTTGGCGGTGATGGGGGCGTTATTGGTGGTCATGGTGCCGCCTTGGCGGGAGACGCCGCCGGAGTTGCCCAGGAGCAGCAGTGCGTGGTTGTCGGTGACGGCGGTCTGGGTGAGGGTCGTCGCGGTGGAGCCGACCGCGGAGATTCCGCCGCCACGGCCCGCACTGTTGCCGGTGATGAACAGCGGGCTGCCGGAGACGCCCGTGACGGAGAGGGTGCCGCGGAGGCCGTTGTAGATGGCGCCGCCGTCGCCGAGGAGGGTGGTGTTGCCGGACAGCGGGCTGTTGGTGAAGGTGGCGGCGGGTGCGGTGCCGTTGGGGGTGTCGGGATTGGCGAGGCCGCCGCCGTTGCCGGAGGCGGTGTTGCCGGTCAGGGTGCTTCCGGTGAGGGTGACCGCACCGTGGTTGAGGATGGCGCCGCCGTCGCCGACGACGTTGCCGTGCGTGAAGGCGACTCCGGTGATGAGGGTGAGGTTGCCGGTCGGGCCGACTTCGGCGATGCGGAACATGCCGAGACCGGCCAGTGAGGCGTTGGTGATGGTGGCGGGGCCGGTCATCTCGATCGGGGTGGTGATGACGGGGAGCGCGTTGGCGGTGCCGCCGTGGGCGGCGGTGATGCCGTAGGTGCAGCCGCCGGCCAGGACGAGGGTGTCGGAGGTGGGGGTGGAGTTGGCCAGGTTCACCGCCGCGACCAGAGCGTTTTCGCTGCAGGCCACCGGAATGGTGATGGCCTGCGCCGCCGGAGCCAGTGCGACCAGGCCTCCGGTCGCGACGGTGGCCCCGAACAGGGCTCGGGCAATGGTGCGGACGTGTCGCATGACGATTTCTTTCCTGGAGCACAATAGTGGCGGATTGCGGTGCGGGGCGGCAGCAGGAGAATGCCGCGGAGGCGGCCCGATTCGCCGAACGGGACGCGTGATTCGGCCCACGAAAAGACCTCGGCTCGTGATCTGCGTCGCTGTCGTGGCGGGCAGGCCAGGTACCGAGGTCCGGGGTAACGGAAGATACCCTATCGCCGGCCGTCGGACGATGGATACCCCAGGCCCCCGAATGGCGGTACGCGAAGTGGTTCATCTGCCATATCTGCACCGATTTGCTGGTTTACGGGCTCGTACTGCTGCGCGATTAATCGGATTCAGTGGAATTCGATGGTTATCTCCGGATTCGGCTCTCGCATCGGGGGATATCCTCGCAGAGGAGTGAACTATCGCCTTTTCGTTGCCAAGTGTCCGCGGCGGGGCGAGTGTGGGGCTTGGGAGTGCCGACGGACCATGCCCCGGATATTCGGTACGAAATGCCATCGGCAAAGTGGTTGTCAGCTGCACTCCCGGTTCCGTGGCTTCAGCCCGGATCCACTCAACGCCATGAAGGTTTTCCCATGAGATCAAGCGCACGCACCACTACGGCTCGTCGAACCCGTACCGGCCTCATTGGACTGGGTACCGCCGCGGGGTTCGCCTTGATCGTCCCTGGCGCGGCCCACGCCGATCCGGTCGGCTGCACCCGCGTCTTCAACGGTTCCGGTGACACCGTCACCTGTACCGCCGGCATTGCCGCCGGGCAGATCCTCACCGGTACCGCCGGCAACGACGTCGTCACCGTCACCGGTGGGCCCATGAGCGGCACCATCGACGCCTTGGCCGGCAACGACACGGTCACCATGACCGGCACGGCGGGCACCACCGGTGCTCCCGGCGGCGCGGGTGGGTCCGGCACGAGTACCAGCCCGGCCGGATTCGCCGGCGGTGCCGGCGTGGCAGGCGGCGTGGGTGGCCTCGCGCTGGGCAGCACCGGAACGGTCAACGGCGGGGACGGCGCCGACAGCGTCACCGCCACCGGTGGCGCCGGTGGGAGCGGCGGCCTCGGCGGGACCGGCGGCGCCGGAGTCCTCAGCGGCGCCGGCGGTGCCGGTGGAGTCGGCGGCGCGGGCGGAGCGGGCGGCCAGGCCGGCGTCGGCGCCATCCACGGCGGCCTCGGCAACGACACGGTGAAGGTCATCGGTGGCAAGGGCGGCGCCAGTGGCGCCGGCGCGCTCGGCGGCCCGAGCGGACCCAGCGCCGGTACCGGTGGCGTCGGCGGCGTCGGGGGCGCAGGCGGCGTGGGCGGTATCGGTCTCGGCAGTTCGGGGATCGTCAGCGGTGACGACGGACTCGACGGCATCACTCTGGCCGGTGGTGCCGGAGCCAACGGCAGCGCGGGCGGAAACGCCGGCGCGGGTCACGGCGGTGGCGCGGGCGGTTTCGGCGGCGTCGGCGGAGCGGGCGGGATCGGCAGTTCCGGTTCCGTCACCGGCGATGCGGGCAATGACACCTTGAAGGTCGACGGCGGGGCCGGTGGCCTCGGCGGGACCGCGGGCAACGGCGGCAACGGCGTCGGCGGTGGCCAGATCGGTGGCGCCGGTGGCGGTGGCGGTGCCGGTGGCGCCGGCGGTGTCGGCAACAGCGGGACCGTCAACGGCGGCCTCGGCGACGACAGCCTCACCGTGACCGGTGGCAACGGCGCCAATGGCGGCACCGGTGGCCGCGGCGGCAACGGCTGCAACCCGGCCGCCGCCGGCGCTGGTGGCGCCGGCGGGACTCTCGGTGCGGGTGGTGTCGGCAGCTCCGGCACCGTGACCGGTGGCGGCGGCACCGACGCCCTCATGACGGCGAACGGCATCCCCGGGCTCAACGGCGCAGGCGGCCTCGCCGGCTTCACGGTCGTGTGCATCTGACACAACTCTCGCTGAACCCAGCCCGGTAGGGGCGGCTCCGGCCGCCCCTGCCGGGCTCGTTCCAAGAGGGCGACCGTGCCCGGGCGTCCCGGCGAAGGTGTCGGTCGGCGCCAGGAGCACGACGGTGGTGCCCGGAACTCACCGGGACGCGGTCGGACCAGAGCGTGGGTGTGGCCGGCACGGGCGTAAGGTGAAGGTATCGCCCCGGACCTCGGCGCATTCGGTGAAGCCGGGACCCGAAGCCGGAATTTCGAGCGAGTCCTGACTTTCTCGTCCGTTCGTCGGACCGCGCCCCGTGGTCGGCCAGCTGCAAAAGGAGATCCCGGTATGTCGAAAATCGATGTCGAAGCAGGCGTCGCCGTCACGGAAATCGGCGATTCGGTGGTGCCCGCCTGTGCGGCGTGCCCCCATTCAGCGGAATCGCACGATGTGATCGCGCGCCGATTCTGCACGGCGACGCGGGCGGGCACGTTCAACCGCGGCTGCGTGTGCGCCGTTGAGTCGGAGAAAGCGGCGACCCCGGCGATGCGTGTCTCAAAATGAACGCTTGGGTCATGAACCCCGCCGGCGGAGTCCGCTGGCCGCGGGGGCGAGAGGAGCACCGGCAATGACGTTCTTGTCGGCCGGCGCCGCGGGGCCCGTGGTCGGCTCGCCGGCCGTCGGCAGACGGCTGCGGTTGAAACCACCTGGTGCGGTCAAGGGTTGTTTCGACGGCGCCTGGTGGCCACGCTCGCGGGAGCCGGTCGCGGAATTCAGCGCCCTGGTCACCGCGCTCGTCGCGGACTCGGGCCCGGTCGACCGGATCGGCTTCAACCCGGCGATGTGGGATCTGGCTCCCCGGAAGCTCGCGCTCGAAACCGGTTTAGTGCGGCTGGCGGGATTCTTTGGCCTGGATCGGCACACGATCGTCGTGATCGGACCGCGCATCCGCCGGTTGAGCCTGCTGGTGGTCCCGCCCGAGGCCGATCCGGCGGCGGCGGAGCGAGCGCTGGAAGCGGCCGCCGCGCCGGACGCAGCCGGCTCCGCCGTGCTGATCCTGACCACCAGTGGAATCCTCGACCCGCCCACCGGAACGGCTTGAGTGCCGCCGACGTTCGGCGCAACGGCCATGGCCGCGTTCCGGGACCGGCGTCGGCCAGGGCAGCGCAGGGATCGTCAGTGGCGATGCTTCGCCTGCGGGCCATGAGTCCGGGCCGTGGCCGCGGGGACGACCACCGGACAGTGCGCGGCCGCGGTGACCCTGAGGGCGACCGAACCGATCAGGGTGCCTCGCCGAGGTCGTGCGAGCCGAGCGATCTTCGCCGCGTGGTGCAGTGCCGGCACGACGAAGGATCCCCGGAGCTCAATGGCCAGTGGTCTCCGCGGCTTCGCGTGCGATCACTTCGCCGGCCAGCCGGGCGAGGACCGTGGCGACGGCGGAGCCGAGCTGCTGGACGCAGTGGCGATCCGGGCCGTGGGCGTCTCGGTGCCAGGCGAATCACGGGTGTTTCCGGAATTGTTGCCGGCAGCGGCGCCATCTCCGGTGATGGGCCGCTGCCGTTCCGTGCCGCTGCTGGTCAGCAGGTGCAGATGCCGCCGTTGTTGATGCCGGCGACGCCGTTGCCGCCGGCGAGGCCGCCGGCACCGCTGGGAGTGGTGATGGTGTCGGACGCGTCGCTGATGGTTCCGGAGTTCCCGAGACCACCGGCGCCCGCGGCGCCACCGAGGCCACCAGGGCCGCCGGGGCCGCTGCAGCCGGTGCCGCCGTTGCCACCGCCGGCGCCGTTGCCGCCCTTGCCGCCCGTGGCGGTGATGGTGTCGACGCCGGTTCCGCCGGTGAGGGCGCCGGAGTTCCCGATGCCTCCGGCGCCTCCGGCCCCGCCTACGCCACCGGCACCGCCGGCTTGGACGGCGGCCGAGCCGTTGCCGCCCTTGCCACCGACGCCGCCGTTGCCGCCGACCCCGCCGTTGGCTTTGAGGGTGTCGACCCCGGCGCCGCCGCCGACGGTTCCGGAGTTGCCGGCACCTCCGGCGCCACCGGCACCGCCGACGCCCCCGGCGCCGCCGCCGTGACCGCAGCCACCCACGCCACCGGCCGCGCCGGTCCCACCGGCACCACCGTTGACGGTGACGATGTCGGCACCGGAATCAACGAGATCGCCGTTGAAACTCCCGGAGTTCCCGACGCCACCGGCCGCGCCGGCACCACCGATACCACCGGCACCCGCACCTCCGGCGATGAGGCCGCTGTTGCCACCCAGACCGCCGAGACCGCCGTTACCGCCCTTGCCTGCGGTGAAGGAGACGGTGTCGTTGCCGGCGCCCCCGGTGACAGTGCCGGCGTTCCCGGCGCCACCGATCCCGCCGACGCCGCCGTTGCCCCCGGCGCCTCCGGCGCCACTGAGGAGGCCGATCCCGCCCTGTCCGCCGTTGCCGCCGTTGCCTCCAATGCCTCCAGTGACGGTGATGCTGTCGGTGCCGGCACCGGCGTCGATGATGCCGGTGCTCCCGACGCCGGCGCCGCCGACGTTCCCGGCTCCGCCGTTGCCGCCGGCACTTCCCGCGGGGGTGCCCGCGGTGCCGTTGGCCCCCGGGGCACCGTTGGCTCCCGACGTACCGGCGACGCCGGTGACGGTGATCGTGTCGTTGCCGGCGAGGCTGTTCACCGTACCGTTCACGGCGCCGCCGGTGACGGTGATGATGTTGTCCCCGCTGGTGCCGGTGAGCACTTGACCGGCGGGAATCCCGGCGGTGCAAGTGAAGTTGGCGCCGCTCTGGGTGCATCCCGGCGGGAGCGCCCACGCCTGAGCGGGTGCGAAGAGAACGAACCCGGCCGCGGTGCCCAGGCCGATCAAGGCCCGGCCCGCCCGCCCTGCCGTGCTGATAGTCGCTGTCGATCCCATGATCAACCTTCCACCCGTGAAATGGAGCCCGGGGCTGAAGCCACGGACTGGAGAGGGCGGTTCGATGACCAGGGTCTGGGGTCGCTACCCGGTGCCGCACACGTGAGGGCGCCGGATCCGGCCAATATCCCTCAACGCCTCAGCGTTCGCGCCCGCAGCCGGATTGGCAAGGAGTACCGCACCCAGTCATCCGAACGCGACCAAATCACCACCAATGGCAGAACCGGCTTCGGCGGCCTCTACGGAAACCACCTCTCGACGCGTTCACAAAGGCGCAGAATTCCGAGACGGCCCTCGTCCTCGACGCGGAACGGCCGCGCCCTCACTCGAGGCGCGGCCGTTCTCGTCGCCCCGTTCGCCCGGGGCAGGGACTGGAGCAGGAAATCGGTGGTTTATGGCGTGGTCGGAAGGACGCAGGCGTAGCTCAGCGGGAGCAGGTTGACGAAGGTTCCGCCGGCCCCGGTGCAGATCCTGCCGGCCTCTGCGACGCGGCGGTCGGCGGGGCTGAGGGGGTTGAACACGCAGACGTATCCGACCGGGTTCACGGTGAGGGACAGCACGCCGCCGGTGGTGGTGCACAGCTGGGTGGCGTTCGCCGTGCCCGAGCCCGGGCCCGTCGTCGGCGGGGTGCTGGTGTTCTCGCAGCCGGCGTGGATGTCGGGGTCGGGTGCGGGTCCCTGGCAGGTGTCGGTGCCGAGGCCGCCGTCGAGACTGTCCTGGCTGCCGTCGTTGGATGCGCCGATGAGGGTGTCGTTGCCGGCGCTGCCGGAGATCGTGTCGATGCCCAGGCCGCCGGTGAGGGTGTCGTTGCCGGTGCCGCCGGTGAGGGTGTCGTTCCCGTCCCCGCCGTTGATCGTGTCGTCGAAGTCCGAGCCGGTGATCGTGTCGTTCCCGGCGTTGCCGTTGATGGTCTTGCCGGGGTTCGTGCCGCCGCAGTCGATCGTGTCGTTGCCGGGACTGCCGGTCACGGTCGTATCGGTCTGGGTGACCCCGGCGCTCACGACGCAGTTGACGGCGGCGTGGGCGGTCAGCGGGGCGAGCGCCCACATGGCCGGGGTCGCGAGGACTCCGGCCAGCGTGACGACGAGTCCCCGGCGGAATTGAGTCTTTTGAATTCTCATGGCTTCATTTCCTGGATCGCGATCTGGCGATGACTCACGTGGACGCGGCGCGCCGACGTGACTGAGTTGTGCCGATCACAAGCCACCCGCATCCGCCGTACTGCCGGCGTCCGCTCCTCGGCGCGGAAGAACCTCGGCTCGTGATCGCGTCCGCGATCGTCGCGGAGCTGTCACGTCACCGAGGTCCGGGGCAACAACGCACGAACCTACCCCTGCGTCCGCCTGGATCAATATCGTTGTCCCTCGAACGGACGCACACTCTCCGGCGCGCTCGGCAGGGCAGGGTAGGGCGGCGGCCAGGTGAACGAGGGGCCGGAGGACTTCGGCGATAGGGTGCGTTCACGAACGTAATTCATGCACGGTTCGTTTTCCACGCGAATTTGAGGACATTTGTCACGATTCGACGTCATGCGCCGATATTCGTAACGGAGAACGTCTCGCAGTCGACGTATGGGGTAAGACGAAAACCGGTTCAAGCGCTTGGCTGCGGCTGAGACGATGAGCGCATCGACCAGCTCTCAGAAAACCGATATGAGCCCGCAGTGCTCGATCCCCATGATGGCGCCATGACGCCGGAAATCAAGCCCTGAAGGGCATGCCCATGCGTACCTTCCGCCAAACCGGTGTCATTGCCTTGATGGCCATTACGTTTTCCACCACTGGTGTAGCGGTGGCAACGGGGTTCGACGTGGTCGTGGTGACCGCGACGGTCGACGGCAAGGCCGGCAACTGGGGATCCAGCCGATCCGCCACGCCGGAACCGACGTCGACGATCGGAACGACGACGCCGTCTGCCACACCGTCGGCGGAGCCGGTCATCCCCGCCACGACAGTCCCACCGGCGAGCAGCACGGCCACCGAGGTGACATCCAGCCCCGGCGAACCGGCACCCACGACCCAACCCTGAGAACCGAGCCAGTCAATCCAAGGAGAAGTTCCATGCGTATCAACAACAAGACCAAGTCCGTTCTCGTCGTCGCCACTGTCGGCGCACTGGTGGGAGTCGGTGGGTTCGCGGTCGCCGCGTTCGTCCAGGACAGCACCGCAAGCGGGGTGTCCGGCTCCGCCGAGGCGATGATCCCCGCCACCGTGACCGGTGCGCAGGTCGGCACGTTGCTGCCCGGCGAGAAGGCCTACGTCACCTTGACCCTGTCCAACCCGAACGCCAACGTGAAGATCAGGCTGGTGTCCGTGGCCCCCGGTGATGTCGTGATCGACACCGTCGGGAACGTCGCCGACAAGCCCTACTGCCAGGGGCAGCTCGAACTGTCCGTGGCCGGCGCGGACCCGCTGCTGCCGACGCTGGCCGTGAGCGAGGCCAACTTCCCGTACAAGCTGACCGACGCCGTGAAGATGAAGGACGACACGGACATTCGCTGCCAGGGCATGACCTTCCACACGACCTGGACCGCCCAGTTCCAGGCCGTCCGCTAGGCACGACCGGCGACACCGCGACCGCAGCAGTGGGCCTCTGCGCTTTCGTGACCGCCGCGACCGCCGCGACCGTCCGGGCGGTCGCGGCGGCCGGTGCCCCGAGCTTTCGGTGACTTTCGGCGAGTCCCGAGGGACATTGGCCCCTAAGCCGGGGGCCGCGCCCCGCGCGAGGGTGGAAACATGAAAATTCTCGTGACGGTGGCAAGCCGGCATGGCGCCAGCAGGGAAATCGCCGAGAACATCGCCACCGCGGCCGGCGCGGCGCTGATCGACGCCGGCGTGCAGTCACAGACAGAGACCCGCGACGCAAGCCTGGTGACGTCAGTCGACGGCTCCAGTGCGCGTCGCCCACCAGGCACAGCAAGCGGTCCTCGGCGGCGACTTCGCCGAGCAGGGTCAGCACCGCAATCGCGACCAGGAAGGGATCGTCCGGATTCCTGGTCCGCGGTGGCCATGCCGAGCGTGCTGGCCGTGTCCTGGGCGGAAAAGCCCGGGATCATCGGCCGCGGAGTGCGGTGCAGCTGTTCTGGCAGCAGTCCTGCGCGCGCTCGTTCCGGCGGTCGCCTTCGCCCGCTGTTGGCAGGTCTCTTCGCGGACGCCCGGCAAGCCACGTCATGACAAGACCAAACCGCCTACTCCGGCTGGTCGGCCGGAGTAGGCGGAGGCGGGAGCTCAGGTCAGCAGGCTCCTGGGCCGCCGAAGTGAACGCTGTTCGAACTTGTCCGGGTAGCGCTGTACAGCGCCGGGTTGGTGATCGTGTTGAGGCTGATGTTCGCTGCCGGGCCGCCGATGAAGTTGATCGCGACGGCGGCCGACGACGACGGCGACGACGCGAACAGGCCGTTGCCCATGTCGGTGCACGGCGTCGCACTGTTCGCGGCGACCTCACCGAACCACTGGGTCAGGGCGACCTTGGTGAAGCTGCTGCCCCACAGCGTGTCGGGGTAGAAGCCGAAGAAGACGCCGCCGAAGCCGACCCACCAGTTGCCCTGGAAGTGCTGGATCGTGAACTGCGGCGTGGAGTTGCCCGGCCGCAGGGTCATTCCCGCCGTCACCGACGCCGCGTTGGCGACCGGGACGAAACCGCAGCCGTTGTAGCAGGTCGGCACCCCGTTCACCCAGTGGAATACGAACAGGTGCGGCTCGGAGTCGCCGAACAGGCCCCGGTCGACGGTCCAGCCGACCTCGACGATGTTCTTGCTGTCCGCGGATTCCGCGGCCATTTCGCCCAGCGAGTGGAAATCGCCCGCGGCCAGCGCGGGCCGTGAGACGGTCGTGAACATGTTCGACCCGTCAGCCGCAGCGAACTGAAAAGCGCCGCCGTAGAGGAAGGTCAGTGACGAGATGCCCTGCGTACTCGCCGCGGCGAGCGACGGGTTTCCTTTGGGGCCGTAGATTCCTTTGGTGTCCGCGGACGCCATAGCGGGCGTTGTCCCCGCGATCAGAGCGGTGAAGGCCATGAAGGCGACAGCTATTATGGATCTTCTCATGTGGTGAACTCCCCCCTCGCCGTGGGACCGGCGAGTGCTGCGGTGGCGGGGTGGCCTTGTCGGCGTTACGACGACTGGCCGCCTTGCCCCGGTCGAGAGACCGAATGGGATTCACCGTGGCAGGGGTCGTCGACAATCCGTCGACAACTGGTCGACACCGCAGGTCAGGACTCCCAGCCGGGACGTGACGCCGCTGATCGACCCCTCGGTTGCCGCATAGGTCACCGAAGCTTAAGTCCGGCCGCGGCGGCTGCGGCTCGTCATCGGTGCGGCGCCTACGCGGGCGAACGGACCGGAGAGGGCCGACCGGAACCCCGGGTGCTCGCCGCTGGCGGCGTCTACCCGCGCCTCCCCGGGACAAACTCAGTCATGAGCCCGCGCGAGGTGCTGGCCGCGGAGGATGGCGTAGAAGTGGTCCGGGTCGTGCGGGAAGGGGAATCCCATGGCGCAGGCCCGTTCGGCGTCCTGCCGGATGCCGCGCAGCGCACCGGGGGACAGCTTCCGGACGCCCGGGCCTTCGGTGCGCAGCCAGTCGAGCAGGTCGTCCCACCCCGCCCAGTCGCCGGCCGCCAGCACCGTCCCCGCCGTGGCGCGGTCGAACTCTTCGGCGCGCAGCTCGTCGTCGGTCGTCGTCTCGTCCTTTTCGGTCATGGAACGTCGGTACCCGGTGATCCGGACCGCAACGCCCGGCCGGGCCGTTTGCCGGTTGTCGATCCGGGAACCCGGAGATCGCACCTCGGAAATCGAGGAAAGGCTCGAGCATGACTGCCCAGCGCGCGCCGGAGGCCCTTGTGGTGGGCCTGTTGACCGATGACGGATTTCCCCAGCAGCTCGCCGGGAGAATCGCGGAAGGGCTGCCCGATCGCCTGGCCCGCGACCTCGGCGAAGAGACGACCTGGCACATCGAGCACGAGACGCAGGCCCTTCCGCTGAACGAGGAGGGTGACATTCCCATGCTGGACCTGGCGCAGCAGCGCCGGGCCGAACACGGCTGGGACCTGCTGGTGCTGATCACCGACCTGCCGCGGCGGGCCGGCACGGTCCCGATCGCGTCGGACTACAACGCCGACCACGGCGTGGCGATGGTGTCGCTGCCCGCGCTCGGTGCCCTGCGGCTGCGCGGCCGGGTGTCCCGGCTGATCGTCCACCTGGTCCGGCACCTGGTCGCGCGCCGCTCGGCGAAGGAGGCCGATCCCCCGCAGGGGATCCTCGACCGGCTGCGGGAGCTCGTGGCGCCGACGCGGCACATCCGGGGCCGCGGCGCCGCCGACGAGCACCTGGCCCTGGTGGGTCTGCGCGGCCGCCTGCGGCTGCTCGCGGGGATGATCCGGGACAACCGCCCGTGGCGGCTGGTGCCCAACCTCGCCGGGGCCACGGCGGCCGCGGCGGCCACCGCCGCGTACGGCATCATCACCACGTCGGTTCTGGAAGCTCGCCGAAGCCCTGCCCGCGCTGCGGCTGGCCGGGATCACGGTCCTGGCGATCGTGGTCATGTCGGGCTGGCTGATGGTGCACAACCGCCTCTGGGATTCGCCGTCCGGGCACCTCGAACGGCGGAAAGCGCTGCTGTACAACACCTCGACCGCGCTGACGCTGTCGATCGGCGTCGCGTGCATGTACGCCATCCTCTTCGCGCTCTCGCTGCTGGCGTCGATCGTCCTGATCGAAGGTACTTACTTCGGGCAGGTCCTCGGCCATCCGGCCGGGCCCGCCTCCTACCTCAAGCTGGTGTGGCTCTCGACCTCCGTGGGCATCGTCGCCGGGGCGGTGGGCTCGAGCCTCGAGGACGAAGAACGTGTCCGCCGGGCGACCTACAGCCGGCGCGAGCGGGAGCGGCAGCAGCGCAACCGCGAGCGCGCCGAGGAAGCCGAAAGCCGCGGTGACGACTGAGCGGTCACCGGTCGCCAAGGTCGCCGCTCGCCGGGGTTTCCCGCGCGCCGGCCGGTGATCCGGCCACCGTGCTCGCCGCGCGGTGGCCGGATTCGGGTGGCCGGTCAGGGCTTGAGGACGACCTTCTCGCAGTTGTCCTGCTTCTTCTTGAACATCTCGAAGCCGCGTTCGGCCTCGTCCAGCGGCAGGGTGTGGGTGATGATCCGGGTCGGGTCGAGCTCTCCGCGTTCGATGCGCTCCAGCAGTGGCTTCATGTAGCGGTGCACGTGGCACTGCCCGGTTCGCAGGGTCAGCGATCGGTTCATCCAGGCACCTGCGGGGAATTTGTCCAGCAGGCCGCCGTACACGCCGATCACCGAGACCACGCCACCGCTTCGGCACGACATGATCGCCTGGCGCAACGCGTGCGGGCGATCGGTCTCCGATCGCACGGCCTGCTTGACCCGATCGTAGGCGGCGACGTGCGCGCTGCCGTGGGTGGCCTCCAGCCCGACCGCGTCGATGCACTTGTCCGGCCCGCGTCCCCCGGTCAGTTCCAGCAGCCGGGACCGGACGTCGACCTCCTCGAAGTTCACCGGCGTGTGGCCGGCTTCTTCCGCCAGCCGCAGCCGGTACGGCTCCTTGTCGATGGCGATGACCTTCGCGGCGCCCAGTACCCGGGCGCTGTCCATGGCGAACTGGCCGACCGGGCCGGCGCCCCAGACCGCCACCACGTCGCTGGGCTGGATGTCGCACATCTCGGCGCCCATGTAGCCGGTGGGCAGGATGTCGGAGAGGAACAGCACCTGTTCGTCGGTCAGGTCCGACTCGATCTTCAACGGGCCGACATCGGCGAACGGCACCCGCGCGTACTGCGCCTGACCGCCCGCGAAGCCACCGGTCAGATGCGAATAGCCGAAGATCCCGCAGACCGGGTGGCCGAACATCTTCTCCGCGATCCCCGCGTTGGGATTGGTGTTCTCGCAACAGGAGTACAGCTCGGCGGCGCAGGCGCCGCACGCGCCGCAGGCGATCGGGAACGGGACGACGACCCGGTCCCCGACGCGCAGCCGGCCCGGATCGACGCCCGGGCCGACCTCGAGCACTTCGCCCATGAACTCGTGACCCATCACGTCGCCGTCCTGCATGGTGGGCACGTACCCGTCGACCAGGTGCAGGTCCGAGCCGCAGATCGCGGTGGAGGTGATCCGGATGATCGCGTCACGGCTGTTGAGGATCTTGGGGTCCGGCACGTCCCGGACCTCGACCTTGTTGCGGCCCGCCCAGGTGTTCGCCCTCATGCGTCCGCTCCCTTCTCGAGTTCGGCATCCGACAGCGGTTGTGCCGGGTGCTGCGGGAACTCCTTGCGCGCCCGCTTGCCCCACGGGGCGCCGTCGGAGCGGACCACCTCGCCGGTCTCCATGACCTGCTTGAGCCGGCGCAGGTCGTCGTCGAGCTGCTGGTGCGGTTCTTCGCCGAAGTACTTGGCGACGGCCTTGCCGACCGCGCCGCCGGGGATCTCGTACACCAGCACGACGTTCACCTCGGTGCTCACGCCGTCCGGGGCGGGCGTGAACCAGACCGTGCCGGCGTTCGGCACGTCGGCTTTTCCGGTCGACCGCCACGCGATCCTCTCGCCCGGCGTCTCTTCGATGATTTCCGCGTCCCACTGGACGTCGTTGCCGAACGGGGCGCTGGCGGACCAGCGGCTCGTGCGGTCACCGGTGGTGCGCACCTGCTCGAGGTGCGCCATGAACGACGGGAGGTTCTCGAGGTCGCGCCAGAACGCGTAGACGTCCGACGCGGGTTTGCGGATGGTTGTCGTTGCGGTCAACTCCATGGATCCTCCTTTGCGTGCGCCCCGCACCGCCGGCACGGAGCCGATGTTTTTCGCGCGACTGGCCCGCACCGCGGTCAGCAGGTCCAGCACCGTGATCCCGGCGACGGCGCCGGTGACGCCGACGAGCCGGCGCCGGCGGCGCCCGCCGCGGTGGGCGATGGCCAGCCCCAGCGCGGTCAGGTCCATCGCGTCGCCCGCGACCCTGGTCCACGCCCAGACGCCCTTCCGCCGGCTCGTCAGCAGCCCGGCCGCGTGGACCAGCTCCCGCGCCCCGACGACCGGCACCACGGCCCGGGATCTCGCGGAATCGTCCACGCCGCTGATCCGGCGCACCGTGTCCGGCGCCGCCAGCTGGGCCACGCCCAGACCGAAGCTCAGCCAACCGAGCCGCCGGCCCTGCCGCTGCACTTCGTCCTGCCTCGCTTGCCCTGCCGTTGTGCTCGGTGATGCGGTCATGGGCAACCTCCGTATCCGATCGCACCCTGTCGAACGGCCTCGGGCGTCCGATCCGGGTTCGGCTACCCCTCGACAATCCGGCTAACCCACCGATCGACCGTGGTGGGAAAAGACATCCGGTTCCGGTGCGCGGGCGTGTGCGGCGCCGTTCGTGCGGCAAAGCTGCCCTGAATACTCTCGTTCGCGCGACGTTCTCCAGGCTGCCGTCACCTCAGGTGTAGAAGGTGGTGAGCGGGATCGGCTTGCCGCTGATCGGCGGGGAACGGGGGGCGGGGTGGAGCGGACGACGTGTTGCGTCGTGGGAGGCGGCCCGGCGGGCATGGTGCTGGGGTTGCTGCTCGCGAGGGCCGGGGTCGAGGTCACGGTGCTGGAGAAGCACGAGGACTTCCTGCACGACTTCCGCGGCGACACCGTGCATCCGGCGACCTTGCAGTTGCTCGACGAGCTGGGACTGGGGGAGCGGTTCGCGCGGTTGCCCCAGACCCGGATCACCGACGTCGTCCTGCCGGACGGGTCCGGCGGGGTCCGGCGGATCGGTGATTTCGGTGCGTTGCGCAGGTGGGGAGTGCGGCATCCGTACGTGGCGATCGTTCCCCAGTGGGATCTGCTGGATCTGCTCGCCGACGCCGCGAGGGCGGAACCGGTGTTCCGGCTCGAAATGGGGACCGCGGCGACCTCGCTCATCCTCGAACGTGGCCGGGTCGCCGGGGTCCGCTACCGCACGCACGGGCCCGGCGGCGCGGAGGTCGACGGCGAGATCCGGGCCGACCTCACGGTGGCGTGCAACGGCCGGAATTCGGTCCTGCCTGCGGCGGCGGGGTTGGGCGTGACCGAGTTCGACGTTCCGTTCGACACCTGGTGGTTCCGGCTCTCGCGTCGTGACGGCGAGCAGATCGGCCAGCTGACCCGGCGGCCGGGCCGGGGACGTTTCGCGATCGTCATCCCCCGGGAGGGCTACTTCCAGATCGGGTACGTCGCGCGCAAGGGCACCGACAGCCGGCTGCGTGCCCGCGGCATCGAGGCGTTCCGGCGTGATGTGGCCGAACTCCTCCCGGAGTACGCCGACCGAGTCGGCGAGCTGGTCTCGATGGACGACGTCAAACTGCTCGATGTCCGGCTCAACCGGCTGCGCCGATGGCATGCCGAGGGCTTGCTGTGCATCGGGGACGCCGCGCACGCCATGTCGCCGGTCGGGGGCGTGGGCATCAACCTCGCCGTCCAGGACGCCGTCGCGACCGCGACCCTGCTGGCCGGGCGGCTGCGGCGGGGTGCGGTGAGCGGGGCCGACCTCGCCCGGATCCGGCGGCGCCGGCTGCCCTCGCTGCTGCTGGTGCAGGCCCTGCAGCGGATCATGCACGCCGACCTGGCCGGCCCGATCGCGTCCGGGGAGCAGGCGGGCCCGGCGGGCTGGATCATGACCGCGGCACAGTGCCTGCCCCTTCTGCGGACGTTGGCCGTGTACCTCGTCGGCGTGGGGTTGCGTCCGGAGCGTGCACCGATTTCCGCCCGGCGTCACGTCACGCCTGGCGCGACGCCGGTGAGCCCCAGGTGTCGAGGTAGGTGATGTCCTGCGCGGCCGGCCGTGCGGCGGGCCGGAAGTCGCGCTGGGTGGTGTGCGCGACGGCGAGCAGGCTGATCTGCAGGACGTCGTCCGGGATCCCGAGCAGGGCGGCGACGTCGGCTTCGTGGTCTTGGAGGTGGTAGCCGCAGATGGAGCTGCCGAGGCCGCGGTCGCGCAGGGCGAGCTGGAAGCTCCAGATGGCGGGGTAGGCGGAGCCGAAGTAGGCGGACTGTGAGAAGGCGCCGGCGGGCGGGCGGCCGATCATGCAGGGGATGGCCAGCACGGGTACGCGTTCGAGGTTGCGGACGAGGTGCTGGGCTGACCGCAGTGCCCGTGCTTCGACGAGGTGGCCGTACTTCGCCCACGCCGCTTCGGCGGTCTCGCGGTTGTACGCGGCGATCTTGGCTTTGGTGTCCGCGTCGCGCACGAGCAGCCAGCGGAACTGTGCGGCCATGCTGCCTGCCGCCGGAGCCTGCTGGGCGATCCGCAGGCAGTCGTTCAGGAGGTCCTGCGGGACGTCCCGCTCGAAGTCCAGCTTGCGGCGGACGGACCGGGTGGTGGTGAGCACGGTTTCGGCATCCATACTTACACTGTATGCGTACACTGTAAGTATGTCGTTGACCCGGGAGAAAATTCTCGACGCGGCCTTGCGGCTGGCGGACGAGCAGGGAATGGCGGCGCTGTCGATGCGCAAGGTCGCGGCCGCGGTCGGCGTCGAGGCGATGTCGCTGTACAACCACGTCGAGAACAAGGGTGACCTGCTGGACGGGCTGACCGCGCGGGTCTTCGAGGAAGTGGCGCTGCCCGATCCGGCGTTGCCCTGGGATGACCGCCTGCGGTCGCTCGCCGAAGACCTGTACGCGAGCTTCGTGCGGCATCCGGTCGTCGTCCGGGCCTTGGCGGCGCAGGACGCGAACCCGCGCTCGGCCGGTGCGTTGCGGGTGATCGACGCTCTGCTGCGGGCGTTGCTCGATGCGGGCCTGACCGAAGAGGCCGCGGCGCGCAGCTACCGGTCACTGCTGGGGATGCTGTTCGGTTCGGTGCTCACCCGCACGACCGGGCCCGGCGCGAAGGCCGCGCGAGCCGAACCGGTGGTGGCGTACTTCCGCCGGATGGTGGCGGCCGGGGAACTGCCGAGTCTGCAGCGGGTCCTGCCCGCGCTCGAGTCCGGTGACTGCGTGCAGGACTTCGAGTACCAGCTCGAGTTGCTGATCGGCGGGCTGGCTCCGGTACGGGGCTGAACCACGTGCGCCACCGGCCGAACCGGGCCTGCCGTCCGGCCGCCGGGTGCCGGCGCCCCCGGCCGGGAAGCTCGGGGCGCCCGCCCCCGGCTGGTTCCCGGAATGGTCAGACCCTGTCCTCGGACGACGTTCGGGCGATGTCGAGCAGGATTTTCAGCAGCTCGCCGGGCGCGTCCCGCATGAGGTTGTGTCCGCCGTCGAGGGCGTGTGTCGTCCAGGCGGGGTCCTCGCGCAGGCGCTGGTAGACGGGGGTGAAGGGCGATTCGCCGTCCCAGCCGGCGGCGTAGAGGTAGTCCCGGCGCCGGAACCGGCTCAGGTCGCCGGAGAGGCGGAGCGGCTGCAGCAGCGAGGCCAGTGGGTGCGGGGTGGCCCGCGGGTCGAAGAACGGCAGGGGACGGGTGGCGTACCCGCTGTCTTCGACGTCGAGGTACCACCGGCGTTCCTGGTCGGAAACCAGGGCCCAGCAGGAGTCGCCGTGGGCCGGAACGACGGCGTCGAGGTAGACGAGGCTGTCCACTCGCTCGGGCACGCGGTCGGCGGCCCCGGTGATCACCATCCCGCCGTAGCTGTGGCCGACCAGCACGGCGTCGTGGATGCTCTCGGCGGCCAGCAACGCGGTCACGTCCTCGATGTGGGTGTCGAGGTTGACCCCGCCGCGCAAGAGGTGGCTGCGTTCGCCGATCCCGGTCAGCGTCAGCGGGTGGACGGCGTGCCCGTGTCCGCGGAGTTGCCCGGTCAGGTCGGCGAAACACCAGCCGCCGTGGCACATGCCGGGAACGAGGACGAAGGTGGCCATGATCGTGCTCCGTGTGGTTGTGGGTGGGTTCACCGGATCTCGGCGTCGAGATCCGAGGGCTCGCGGCTCGTGATGCGGGGCTTGGCCGGGACTGCCGCCAGCACCGCCGCCGCGGCGCACAGGGCCGCGGTCCAGGCCAGGGGAGCGGCGGTCGAGGCGTGATCGGCGAGGAGTCCGCCCAGCCACGGGCCGATGGTCTGTCCCGTGGCGAACAGCGTGGTGAACGCGGCGAGGGTGGCGGTCCAGCCGGCGGCGGGAACGGCGGTCCGGATGTGCGCGGTGACAGCGGCGGGAACAGCCATGAACGTTGCCCCGTAGACGATTGCGGAGGCGATCACCGCCGCGGGTGAGCCGGACAGCAGCGCCAGCGCCGCGCCGCCGGCCAGTGCACCGAGCACGAGAGCCAGGGCGCGCGTGCCGGGCCACCGGGTGATCGGGCGGCTCCACAGGGCCGGGGCCGCCATGACCGCGGCACCCAGCACCGTCCACGTGAGCACCACCTGCACGACCGGTGCGTGCCGGTCGGCCAGGTACACGGACAGGAAGGTGATGTAGGTGATGTAGCCGGCCGCGAACAGGAAGTACGCCACGGCGATCCGCCACAGTGGACGCAACCGCGCCACGCCCCGCGCATCCGCCGGCCGGTCCTCACCGGTTTCCGCCGCGGTCCAGCAGGCCAGGGCCGCCAATCCCGCGACGGCACCCAAGCCGAGCCACGCCACCTGCCAGCGATCCGCCAGGCCTGGAATGGTCGCGCCACTGAGGACGATCCCCAGTCCCGTGCCGGCGAAGTAGACCGTGATGGGCGCGCTGGATCCGGCGCGCCCGGCGGCTCGCGCCGCGATCACCCCACCCGCGACGAAGACCACCGCGCCGCTCGCGCCGGCCACCGCGCGGATGGCCAGCAGCACCGCGAAGACGTCACTGGCCGCCGTGCCGGCCAGTGCCAGCGCGGTGACGACCATGCCCCAGCGGAAGGCCGCGGCGGTGCCCCACCGGCGAACCAGGGCGGCCGTCGCCACGGCGCCGACCAGGTAACCCAGCCCGTTCGCGGTGCTGACCGCCCCGGCCTCGGCCAACGTCCACCGCAGGTCGTCCCGCATGGCCGGGACGAGCAGCCCGTAGGCGAACCGCGCGAGTCCCAGCGCGGACGCGGTGCCGAGCGCCAGCCGTGCAGCCGGCCAAGTCACGGTCATCGCCCTCCGATAGATCGAACCGATCGGTACGATCTGGACGCTAGCACATTGATCGAACCGATCGGTACCATCGTGGGCATGCCGGTCACCAAAGGCTCGACGATCGACCCGGAGCGGACGCGCACCGCGATCCTGCACGCGGCCACCGAGGTGCTGTACGAACGCGGGCTCGACGGCATCGGCGTCGCCGGGCTCTGCGCACGCCTCGGCGTGTCCAAGGAGACGCTCTACCGGCACTTCGGCACCAAGGACGGGCTGGTCCAGGCGGTCCTCGAAGCGCGTAGCGACCGGGTCATCCGCTGGCTGACCGATGCCGTCACGGCCGCGGGCGATGATCCCGCCGACCAGATCACCGCCCTGTTCGACGCTCTTCAGGGGTGGTACGACGAGCCGGCTTTCCGTGGCTGCGCGCTGCTCAACGCGGCCACCCAGCACCACACCGAGGCGGTCCGGACCATCACCGCCCGCCACCTCGGCCGCTACCTCGAACTCCTCACCGAGATCGCCGGCCGGGCCGAAGTCACCGACCCGCAGCTTCTCGGGCGCCAGCTGCTCATCCTGGTCGAGGGCGCCACCATCGTGGCCGACCACCACGACCGCGCCCTCGCGGGCGAACACGCACGCCAGGCCGCACTCGCCCTGCTTTCCGCCCACCGTTCCTGACGGCTCTCCGTCGGCGTCGGCGAATTCGGGCCGCCACCGAACGGGTCTAGGCGGCGGCCTTTTCCCGCCGGGCCACCGGGGACGAGCCGAGGAACTGGTCGCCGTACAGATCGCCGCGGTCCGGGAAGAACGTCAGGATGTTGCGCGCCCCCGTTGCCTCCACCAGCTTCCGCGCTCCCTGCAGGGCGATCCCTGACGTGCCGCCCGCGGAGATGCCGCGGCCGGCCAGCTCGCGCACGCCTTCCGCCGCTTCCTCGTCCGTCGAGTAGTACACGTCCTCCACCAGGTGCAGGTTGGAGCCGATCACCTTCGGGACGCAGTTCGTGTTGCCGATGCCGCGCAGGACGCTCGGGCCGGGCTCCAGTCCGAACGTCGCCGAGCCGACGCGGTCCGCCACGTAACACGGGATTCCCTTGGCACGCAGCATTTCCGCGAGACCGGCGAAGTGACCGCCGGTGCCGACCACGAAGATCGCCGCGTCGATCCAGTCGAGGTCCAGCTTCGGCTCGACGCTCGGCACCAGCCAGCGGCGGTACACCGCCGGGTTGAGGTCGGAGTTGTTCTGGTCCGTCCAATGCATGTCCGGGCGCTCGGCCAGCAGCGCCTCCAGCAGCTCCACGCGGGACTGCTGGGTGCCGCCGGTCGGGTGCGGGCCGCTGACGATGTGCAGCTCGGCGCCGAGCAGCTCGATCTTGCGCCGGGTGACCGCCGGGATGTTCGGGTCGGTGACCAGCTCGATCGGGTGGCCGAGAATCTTGCCGGCCAGCGCGAGGCTCACGCCGAGCGAGCCCGACGTCGACTCGATCACCGTCTGGCCGGGCTTCAGCAACCCGGCTTCGTAGGCCAGCAGCAGGATCCCGAACCCGAGGATCGACTTGAAGCTCGACTCGGTCGTGGTCATGCCGTAGATCGCGCGCAGCCGGCCGCGGCCACCGGCGATCGGGCCGCAGTCGAGCACCGGAAGGTCGGCGAACCCGTGCAGCATCCGCTCCGCGACGACCCGCGGCTCCTCGATGCCGCTCCAGTCCTCGATCACGAGACGATCCTTTCGGGAGCCGCGGGAATGGAAAACAGCCGGACGAACGTCGTGATCATGCTCGGATCACCCTTCGCCTCGACCAGGCCGAGCCACAACGCGTCGGTCGGGCTCAGTTCCCCGGACATCAGGTGCTTGAGCAGTGGTGACTCGATGACGAGATCGGCACCCGGCAGCGGGCCCTCCTCGACCGTGAGCACCCCGTCGTCGACGCGGGCGCCGACGACCAGCTCGCCGAAGCGCACCTCGAAGCCCGCCCGGATCCCGCGGGCGCGGTCCGGGCGGAACGTCGAGCGCAACGCGAGGATGGCGATGTCGATCGAGTAGAGGTCACCGGGGCTCGGGTCGCCGAGCGAGCGCGCGCCCCAGAGGCCGAGCTCCAGCAGGATCGGTTCCAGCGCTCGGCCGTACCCGGTCAGCTCGTAGGCGCCGGCCGCGCCGAGCCGGACCACCCCGGCCTCGACGAGGTCGGCCAGCCGGCGCGCCAGGATCTCCGCGGACACCCGCGGCAGCGTCTCGTGCAGTTCGGCGAACAGCTTCGGTCCCAGGATCAGGTCCCGGACGACGAGCACCGACCACCGCGAACCGATGATCTCGAATGCCCGCGCCAGGCCGCAGTACTGGCCGAGCGGTCGGTCTGTCATGCCGGGTTCCCTTCAGCTCGCCAGTCGTCGCGGTACCGCGACCGAATCGGTCATCCGGTCGAGGATCGCGCGCAGCACCGGGGTGGTGGTGCCGAAGTTGAGGCGCACGAAGCCGTCACCGCCGGGGTTGTACTTGGTGCCGGCGGCCAGTTCGACCCGCGCCCGCTCGAGGAAGTACCCGGCCGGATCGTCACCGCAGCCGAGCGCCCGGCAGTCCAGCCAGGCCAGGTAAGTCGCTTCCGGCGGGTGGTAACGGACTTCCGGCAGCCGCTCGGCGAGCAGGCTCCCGATCAGCCGCCGGTTGTCGTCGAGGTAACCGACCACCGTGTCCAGCCAGTCGGAGGCCTCGGTCCAGGCGGCGAGGCTCGCGCGCATGCCGAGCACGTTGACGTTCGGCCCGGCCGGCATCGCGGCGAGCTTTTCCCGCAGGGTCGACGGTCCCACGTGCCCGACCGCGCAGCGCATGCCGGCGAGGTTGTACGCCTTGCTCGCGCTGTACATCGTCACCGTCCGGGCTTCGAGCGCCGGATCGAGCGACGCGAACGGCAGGTGCCGGTGGGGCGCGTAGGTGAGGTCGGCGTGCAGGTCGTCCGAAATCACCGTGAGGTCGTGGCGCTCGGCGACCTCGCCGAGCGCGGCCAGCTCGGCCCGGGTGAACACCCGACCGGTCGGGTTGTGCGGGTTGACCAGGATCAGCACCCGGCACCCTTCGCGTGCCGCACGGCTGGCGAAGTCGTCGGCGTCGAACACCCAGCCGTCCGGGGTGCCGAACAACGGGATCGGCACCATGCGCAGGCCCAGCTGCCGGATCATCTCCGGGAACGGCCCGAACGCCGGCGTGTGGATCGCGACGCCGTCACCGGGCTGGGTGCTCAGCTCCAGTGCCGTGCGCACGGCGTGGGTCACGTCGGTGAACTCGCGGACGTGCTCCGGGGCGGGGAACCAGCCGTAGCGGGCCGACATCCGCTGCGCGAAGGCCGCGCGCAACGGGCTCGCGTTGTCCGTCCAATGGGGATAGCCGAGGTCACCCTGGGCGAGATAATCGCGCACCGAAGCCAAAATCGGCTCCGCGACCGGGAAGTCCATGTCCGCGATCGACGCCGGGAGCACGTCCGGCGCGGAAGCGCCCCACTTCACCCCGGGGCGGCACCGCAGGGTCCGCTCGTCGAGCCGATCGAAGATCAGGTACCGGGCTCTTTGCGATGCGCGCATGGCTCAAGAACACCGTGGTGGCAGGGGGGTTGTCATCTTCGGAGGTGCTCAGCGCCGATAGCAACCCCGGAGGTGCGTCTCATAGGTTGGACACCCCCTGCTGACTCGCGGTGACCCTGTGCCGGAGACGGAGAGGAACGCGATCCGGATCGCCGCGCAACACCCGAGCGAACCCGTCGAAGGTAATGGCGACAGTCCCTTTCCGCTGACCGAAATCCAGTACGCGTACTGGGTCGGCCGCGGACCGAACTTCGTGCTGGGCAACGTCGCGCCACACGCCTGCTTCGAGCTCGAGGGCCGCCGGCTCGACCCGGGCACGCTGACCACGGCGTGGAACCGGCTCATCGACCGCCATCCCATGCTGCGGGCGGTCGTCGGCACCGACGGCAGCCAGCGCGTGCTGCCCGAAGTGCCCCGGTTCGCCATCGACGTCGTCGACCTGCGGGACGCGCCGGCGGCCGAGGTCGAGGGCAAGCTCGAAGAGATCCGGTCGGCCATGTCGCACCGCGTGTACAACGCGGCGCAGTGGCCGCTGTTCGACGTGCGCATCAGCCGCCTCGCCGAGGCGGAGCCTGCATATCAGCCTCGACCTGCTGATGGTCGACCTGGCCAGCGTCACGGTGCTGTTCAGCGAATGGCAGCTGCTCTGCGAGAACCCGGCGCACGAGCTCCCGCCGATCGACGTCTCCTTCCGCGACTACGTGCTCGCGCAGCTACTAGAACACGCGACGGTCGTCGCTCCTGCGGTCGTCCTGGACGAAGTGCGGGTCGTAGACGCCTGAGCGTGCTGTGCGCCGCCACAGCCGTGCGAAATTCCGGGGGCCGCCGGCGAGATCGACGATCGTCAACGACGGCTGCGCGTCCTCGAGGCAGCGGGCGACCCATCGCCCTGCGGGATCGATCACGCCGGACGGTACGCCGGAGAGCGCGTCCTGCGCCGGTCCGGCGTAGCTGACCCAGTAGCTGTTGGTGGCTGCGTGCGCCTGCGCCTGGGTGGCGAAGGTGCCGTCGTCGGTTTGCCGGCCCGGCCCGGCTGTCGAGAACAGGACACAGTCGACGTCGAGCCGTTCGTACTCGATGAACAACTCGGGGAAGTGGACCTCCATGCCGAGCAGGAGGCCGAACCGCACCCCGTCGACGTCGAAGGTCACCGGAGCCGCTCCCGGCGTGTACATGTGGGTGACCTTGGTGTTCGACAACATGCGCTCGTCGTAGCGCGTGACCACCTCGCCCCGGTCGGAGATCACGTACAAGCTGTTGTGCGGGCGGTGCGGCGGCGTCAGGCGATGCACCGAGCCCAGAACGGTCCACAGCCTGAGTTCCCCGGCCGATTCCGCAATCGCGGCCAGCTCCTGCCGCAGCACATTCCACTCGAACCGGTTCCAGTCCGCCGGCCCGACCTTGTCCGGGCCGTCGACGGACATGATCCGCTTGTGGGGAGAACAGGTCACGCCTTCGGGAAAGTGCACGAGTGCCGCACCCGCCTCGTGCGCCTCGCGCATCAGCCGGCGTACGTCGCGCCCACTGTCCCGCAGCCCCGCGCTGTCGCGGGGATCTTCGCGCAGAACGGTCTGTGCCACGGCCAATCGCAACTGCTTCGTCTCGGCCACGACCTCGCCTGCCGGAGTTCGCCGGAAGTGCCGGAGAGCAGTCGTGTACGACTGCCCGGTTTTGGCCGCGCGGGTACGAACCCTGCGTTTGAAGTTCTTGTTCGCTGTCATCGAAGTCCTTCCGCACCTCGGACGGAGGTTCCCCCAGCGAACATCACGCCCGAGACGGACGGACAAGGACACCGGCCCGAGACGAAAGGTCCCTTTGCCTCCGTTCGAGACTGCGCTGGGGGCAGTCGAGAGAGGTCCGGCGTGAGCCACGCCGGAGATCACCGTAGCACGGCCGGCCGTTCAGCCGCCGGTCGTTGCGGGGGTGTCTGCGCACTTGCGGCGCCAGGCCGAGGGGCTGACGCCGCGGGCGCGTTTGAAGGCGACGCTGAAGGCGAAGGCGTCCTCGTAGCCGACCGTGCGAGCTACCGTGGCGACGGTTGCCTCGGTGTCCCGCAGCAGGTCCGCCCCCAAGGTCATCCGCCAGCCGGTGAGGTAGGTGAGCGGTGGCTGGCCGGTCAAGGAGGTGAAGCGGGCGGCGAAGGCGGCGCGGGACATGCCGACCGCGGTGGCCAGCGCGGCCACTGTCCACCGGTGGGCGGGATCGTCGTGCATCAGGCGCAGCGCGTCGCCGATGGTGGGATCTTCCAACGCCCGGTACCACGCCGGGAGCACGGCCTGCGGCCTGGCACACCAAGCGCGCAAGGCCAGCACGAGCACCAGGTCCAGCAAGCGGGCGAGGACGGCGTCCTGGCCGGGTTCGTCGCGCGCGATCTCGGCGGCGAGCAGATCCAGCGCCGGCCGGGTTCGCGGCCCGGCGGACACGACCGCCAGCGGCGGAAGCATGTCCAGCAGCCGGGCACCGGCGTCACCGTGGAGCTCGTAGGCGCCGCGCAGCATGGTGGTTGCCCCGGGCAGGGTGTCGCCGTAGGTACGGGGTGCCGAGTGCCGTTGGGCCTGCGCCGGCACCGCGCCTCCGCCGGGGAAGTGTTTCCTCCCCTGGTGGATCACGAACCCGGGTGGGGTGGCCGGGTCGTCGGCGATCGTGTGCCGGCCGGGTCCCTTGATGAGGGCGATGTCCCCCGGGGCGAGCCGCACCGCGGCGGCACCGGCGTCGTCGAACCTGGCCGAAGCGCACCCGCCGAGCGTGGCCACGACGGTCAGCGGTGGCGGATCGGCGTAGGTCACCGACCACGGTGGCCGCCGGATCAGCTGCCGGACTCGCGTGTTGCCGGCGCGGGCCCGGACCAGCAGATCGCTCAGCACGTCCACCCGCCCATCGTAGACGATCACAAAGGCACTCCCGACGTTCTCCCATGGATCGTCCTCGAGTGGGGGAGTTGGCTGTCCGGAATGCAGAACATTCTCATCGTCGGCGGCGCCGGGAAGACCGGTCGCCGCATCACCCGCCGCCTCAGGGCCGCCGGCCGGGCAGTGCGAACGGCTTCCCGCACCGGCGGGGACATCGCGTTCGACCTCGCGGACCCGGCAACCTGGGCACCCGCGCTCGAGGGCGTCACCGCCGCTTACGTCGTGGAACCCGACCTGCGGGCGAGCGGGGACCGCATCCCCAGGTTCGTGGCCGAAGCGGTCACCGCGGGGGTGCGGCGGCTGGTGCTCCTGTCGGCCGGCGGCGTCGGCGAGGCCGACGACCGCCACCCGCTCAAGGCCGCTGAACACGCCGTGCGCGCCTCCGGGCTCGACTGGACCATCCTGCGCCCGGACTGGTTCTCGCAGAACTTCAGCGAGGGACCCTGGGTGCCGGAGGTCCTCGCCGGGACGCTGTCCCTGCCCGCCGGCGAAGGACGCACGCCGTTCATCGACGCCGAGGACATCGCCGAAGTCGCCGCGGCGGCACTCACCGAAGACCGCCACCGGGGCCGGATCTACCAGCTGACCGGGCCACGGGCCATCAGCTTCGGTGAGGCGGCCGACCTCATCGGCAAGGCCACCGGACGCACGATCCGTTACACCGACGTCGCCCCCGAGGCCCACATCGAGAGCCAGGTCGCCAACGGCATCCCGCCCGACATCGCGCGGCTGCTCACCGGCATTTTCGTCGCCATCCGCGACGGCTCGGCCCCCGAGCCCACCGACGGCGTGGAACGGGCCCTCGGCCGGCCCGCCAGGCCGTTCGAGGACTACGTCACCGAAACCGCCGCCGCCGGTCTCTGGAACTGACCCGGCCGGCCACCCGGGTCCGGTCTCCCGGCGAGAAGGGCGGTCGGATCAGGCGTCGACGATCTGCCACTGCTGGTTGGTGCCCGTGTTGGTCGCCCAGGCGATCACGCGGGCGCCGTCGTTCGCCGAGCCGCCTTCCACGTCCGCGCAGAGGCCGGTGCGGACGTTGACGAGCCGGTAGTAGCCGTCACCGGTGTCGGCGAGCTTCCACCACTGGTTGTCGCTGCCGGCGTCCTGCGCCTGGTCCAGCTGGGTGCCCTGGCCGGCTCCGGCCGGGCTGTCGAGCAGCCGGCCGCTGTTGCGGTTGACCAGACGGACCGAGCCGTCCGGATTGGACAGGCGCTGCCACTGCTGGTTGGCGCCGCCGGACCAGGTCCACTGGACGACCTTGACGCCGTCGGCGGTTCCGCTGCCGGTGACGTCGAGAACCTTGCCGCTGCGCCGGTTGACCACCCTGACGTACCCGCCTTGCGGGGGCTGGGACAGGGAGACGGTGATGTCGGTGCGCTGGTTCGCCGTCAGGGACACGACTCTTGCGTAGCCGCCGACGGGCGAGGTGGTGACGGGCGCGGAGGTGGTCACCGACGTCATGCCCCGGCGGCTGATCAGCGTGACGTCCTGGTCGATGGCCGACGTCACGGACAGCGTGGCCGTGCGGGCGGACAGGTCCCAGGCGAGACTGTGGACCCGGATCCGGCCACGCGCCCGGACGCCGGTGATCGAGCCCTTGGCCAGTTGTGCGGGCAGGGCCGGGAGGATCTCCAGCACGCCCGGCCGGGAGTAGAGCAACGCCTCGGCCAGCACGCCGGGTATCGCGTGGGCGGCGTCGGCGTTGTAGGTCTGCAGGTTCGGGTTGTGCGACGTCATCAGCGACCGGAAGATCATGGTGTTGCCGATGATCTTGCGGAGGTTGGCGTAGACCTTTCCGCCGTCCTTCAGCCGGGCGGCGGCCAGCGCCCGGTGCAGGCTCCCGTGGGCGGACAGGTTCTCGTCGCCGCGCAGTTCCAGTGCCCGCAGCGCGGGCGCGATCAGCTCGGGCCGGGTCTCGGGGTTGATCTCGTGCAGCGGCCAGGCACCGTACAGGTGGTGGACGTGCCGGTGGTTGTAGTTGTCGTTGAGGCTCGGCCAGGACCACTCCGCCAGGGCGTTGTCCCCGTTGATCCGGTACGCGGGCAGTTTCCCGAGCAGCGCCGTCCAGCGCTGGACGCCTTGCCCGCTGCCCTGTTCCACGCCGAGCGCGTTGGCCGCGGAAATGGCGGCTTGGAGAGCGTGCTTGCCGGCCATGATGTCGCCGGTGGCGTTGACGGACAGCAGCACACCGGTGTTGCCGGGCGCGTTCTCCATCGAGAACGACGGGACGAACACGACTTTGCCGCCGGCGTCCGTCCGGGTCAGGAAGTCCTCGTAGAACAGCGCCAGTTCCATCAGCGCGGGGCCCAGCTTGTCCCGCAGGAACGCCTGGTCGCCGGTGACCTCCCAGTACTCGACGAGCGGGTGGAGCAACCAGTCGGCGCCGCCGGTCCAGGTCTGGCCGGGGAACCCGGCGTCGAAGTGGAGCATGTGCCCGTACTCGCCGTCGGTCCGGGACGGGGCGAGGAAACCGCGGGCGCCGTAGAGGTTCCGGGCGTTGGTGCGCCATTGGGCGAGCTGGCCGAGGATGAGGGTGAAGTAGCCCTGCATGGCTTCGGGGGTGTCGAGGGTGTTGCCGCCGGCGACCTGGAGGTTGATGTTGGCGTCGGTGGTGAAGTCGTCGGCCCAGGCGCCGGTCCACGTGCCGGTCCAGATCCCCGTCAGCCGCGGCGGCAGGATCCCGCTGGAGCTGATGAACAGGTACCGCCCCGAGTCGTAGAGCCGCTCCAGCAGCGCGATGTCGATGACGCTCCGGTTGTTGTTCTGCCGGGTGATCAGCTGGCTGATCGGCAGTGCCCGGTCGGCGGCGGAGACGTCGAGGTCCAGCCGGGAGCGGTCGTACCAGGCGGTGTGGATCGCGGTGTGCCGTGAACGCAGTGCGCTGTAGTCGGTGTCGACCGCGGCCAGCGCCGCGTGCAGCGGCTGGGAATCCCACGCGTTCGGCGTCTCGTACCGGTCGAGCTTGGTGAGCAACAGCAGCCGCGACGCTCCGGACACGACGATGGTGGCTCCGCCGGCGGAGACGGTGCCGCCGGTCGGGACGACGCGCGTGACGCCTTCGTAGCCGAACGCGCCCTGCCCGGAAGGGTAGGTGCCGCGCAGGTTCAGGTAGCCGGAACCGCTGCCGACGGTGGCCCGGGTCGTGAAGCCCACGCTGCCGGGCACGCCGTCCAAGGCGGTGTTCACGCTCAGGGTCGCGTCGATCGTCCGCCCGGGCGCCGGCGTCAGTTCGTGGACGATCACCCGGTCGGCGCGGGAGACGAACGCCCGGCGGGTCCACGTGCCGGTGCCGTCGGTCCAGCCGGCGGTGACCTCGCCGGTGCGGAAGTCGGTCACGCGGCTGTAGTCGTTGGCCGTGGTCATGGCCGGCGTCGCGATCCGGAGTTCGTACGCCGGGTGGTAGGTCTGGGTCCAGCGCAGCGACCAGCCGGCCGCGAAGTCCCGGTTCGCGCCGGCGTAGTCACCGGCGAGCGCCTTGTCCCGGACGCCCTGCAGGCGTCCCGAAATCACCGGCGGGGTAACCGATCGAGAGCCGTTGGGCAGGACGAAACGGTGGTGGTTGAAGATCACCTTCTCCAGCGTCGGCGCGCCGTACAGCGTGGCGCCGTACTCGCCGTTGCCGGTCAGGAAGCCGTCCGTCCAGGACGTGGCCGGGCTGGTGTCGTAGATGCCGCGCTCGGGCGGGGTGATCTGCGGCGGAACGGCCGCCGATGCCGCGCCGGCCAGGAACCCCCGGGGCAGGGCGGCGGCCCCGGCGGTCAGCGCGGCGGCGGTGAGGAAGCGCCTGCGGTCGACGGGCAGGTCCATCACGCAAACTCCTTCGTCCGGTGGCGGTCCCTCGGCGCGCAACGTCATGTCTCGGCTCGGGAGGGCCGAGACATGTGATGGATTTTGGGCTCTTGATCTCGCTGATGTCCATACCTGGAGGCATCGGCGGGCCAAGATGCCGCCGTACGGCCCACTTTCGGCCGACATGTGGCGGCTGGGGGCAATGGGCATGAAACTCTCTGGTCGTGAAAGATGTGATGTCTCAGTCCGGAAGGGTTGCCGATATCCTCTCGGAAACCGCAAGAGGGGGAGTTCCGTGGCTACTGTCGAGCGCACGCTCAGACCGATCGTCGTCCTGCTGTACATCAACGTGGGGATCAGCGTCCTGCTCACGGTGCTGACCTTCGTGTTCAAGAGTTCCGTGCTCGATTACCAGGTCCAGCACATGGTCGAGGCCGGGAAGGTCCTCCCGGGCCGGGAGGCGGCCACGCGGAGAGTGCTGGAGGGCACCCTCTGGATCCGGCCGTTGTCGATCCTGGTCGTTTCGGTCGTCTACGTCCGTTTCGTCGCGCGGCTGAAACTCGGCCTGCGACGCACTTACTACCGGCTCCTGGCCGTCGCGATCATCGGCGCGGGTGCGCTCGCCTATCTGATCGTCATCTCCCAGTTCCCGGTCTGGTACCGCGTCATCCAGGGTGTGCAGGGACTCGTGCTGCTGAGTTTGCTGCCGATATTGGCCACCAAGGACGTCCGGGACCACTTCGCGCCGCAGCCGGAGGCGATGAAGATCTGGGACGACGCGTAGTGGTGACGATTCGCTGACCTCGATGAATCGGCCTGCGAAGTAACGCAGTCGCCTCGGGCTCCGGTCAGTGGTTTTGCAGGGGGTTGGGGCCGGCGCCGATGCCGCGGAGGAGCGTGTCGACGACGAGGGTGGCGAGGGCGTCGGTGTCGCTGTCCGCCTCGTCCCGGTCTTGGCTCGCTTCGTGGATCAGGGCGTAGTAGCAGCGCCGTGCCCAGGCGAGGTCGACGTCGGGGCGGAACACGCCCGCCGCCTGTGCTCTGGCGAACAACTGGTCGCAGCGGGCGAGCACGTCGGCGTGGACGTGCGCGACGCCGGGGTCCGCCGAGGGCGCCCGGTCCATCGCGAAGGTCGAGCCGACCTTGACCCGCAGGACGTTCGCGGTCACCTGGTACAGGGCGACCAGGGGTGGCGTGGTTTCCGGGTGGGCGGCGACGACCGCGGCGTGGAACTGCTCGGTGGCCCAGGCGGTGAGCGCGCTGATGAGGGCTTCGCGGCTGGTGAAGCGCCGGTGGACGGTGGTGCGGGCGACGCCGGCGGCTTCGGCGATCTGCTCCATGGTGGCGGCGGGATGGCGCCGCAACGTCTTCTCGGCCGCCGCGAGGATGTTGCGCACGGTGCGCTCGGTGGTGACCGGCGCCGGCCGGGGCATCGGGCTGGCGATCCCACGTGATCGTCGAAGGCCGCCTGGTCGTCCGGGACAGCACCCGGGAACGAGCCCGGCTGACCGCTCTTGACGCGGTGTGTGACGCAGGCACCTGCCTAAGGAATGCGTTTTCCAAGTCGCGGTCAGCCCGGCGTCCCAGGAGGCGGTGCACGTCGCCGTCCGGGCCGCGTGGTCGACCGGGCGCCGGACCTGCCGGCCGAGCTCGTCGTCCGCGAATCGGCCTGCCCGGACCCGGTACTTATCGTTCAGTTGCAGTCGGAAATTTGTCACCGTTCCCGTGTGCTTTCACGAAATTCGACAGTGGGCGGTATTGCCTCCGCCTCAGGGGTGCGGTTGCATGTTTATCGGGACTTCTTGCAGCCGGCTGGGCACATTGGGAAAGCGCTTTCTGAACCACGGTTCAGCCGTGAGCCGCCCCCAGGAAGGACACCATGGTCAGAGGAAAGATGTTCCGCCGCCTGCTCGCCGTGCCGCTGGTTGCCGCGGCCTTGGTCGCCGGGGCGCCCTCGGCGTCCGCCGCATCGCTGACCCGGGTCACGAACTTCGGGGCGAACCCGTCGAACCTCCAGATGTACCTGTACGTGCCGAACACCGTGAAGCCCCGGCCCGCGGTCCTGGTGGCGGTGCACTATTGCACCGGTTCGGGCCCGGCGTTCCACGCCAACACGGAGTTCGCCCGGCTGGCCGACCGCTACGGGTTCATCGTCGTCTACCCCTCGGTGACGCGGGCGGGCAAGTGCTTCGACGTGGCCTCCCCGCAGGCGTTGCGGCACGACGGCGGGAGCGACCCGGTGGGGATCGTGTCCATGGTTCGGTACGTCCTGCAGCGCTACGACGCCGACGCCGGCCGCGTGTTCGCCACGGGCCACTCGTCGGGGGGAATGATGACGAACGTCCTGCTCGGCGACTACCCGGACGTGTTCAAGGCGGGCGCTGCCTTCGCGGGGGTCCCCTTCGGCTGCTTCGCCACGACCGACGGGTCGGAGTGGAACAGCCAGTGTGCGAACGGCCAGATCATCAAGAGCCCGCAACAGTGGGGCAACCTCGTCCGCGGGGCGTACCCGGGCTACACCGGGACGAAGCCGCGGATGCAGCTGTGGCACGGCACCGCCGACGATGTCCTGCGCTACCCGAACTTCGCCGAAGAAATCAAGCAATGGACGAACGTGGCCGGCATCGGCCAGTCGCCGGCCACGACCGACCGCCCGCAGCCGAGCTGGACCCGCACCCGGTACCCCCTGGGGAGCACCGTCCAGGTCGAGGGCATCAGCGTCCAGGGCGGTCCGCACAACGTGCTGGTCAACGGCATGGCCCAGTACGCCATCGACTTCTTCGGACTGTCCCGTTAGGACGAACTCACAGAAACGGACGGACAATGCCGATCGGTACGAGAGCGCGAGCAGTGACGCTCGCGGTGGCGGTCGTGGCCGCGGTCACCACCGTGGCGCACCCGGCCGCGGCCGCCACGGGTGACGGCTCGCCGTCCGACTCGAACATCAGGTACTTCGGGCGGTGGGACACCCGGTCGCCGGGCGCCTACGTGCCCGGGTGGACCGGCGCCTACGCGGTGGTGGGCTTCACCGGCACCACGGTGAAACTGCGCCAGCGCGGCAGCGTCGACCTGTACGCCAGCCTCGACGGCGACGCGTGGGCGTCGTACAAGAACGTGAGCGGGACGGTGAACCTGACACCGGCCCGGCTGCCGCCGGGCACGCACACCCTCCGGGTGGCCTACCGACAGGACGCCGGGTCCTACCACGGTGACGAAGTGTTCCAGGGCGGGAGCCTGGACTCGGGCGCCCACACCGTGGCGGTGACCGTGCCGTCGCGGATCATCGAGTTCGTCGGCGACTCGATCACGGCGGGCTACAAGGCGTCCAAAGAGGCGCTGACCGCGTACGGCTGGGTGGCGGCGGAGAAGCTGGGGGCCGCGCACACCGAGATCGCCCGCCCCAGCGTCTGCCTGTACCCGGCCTCCGGGTGCATCGGCATGCGGGACCGGTACTTCAAGACCGGTCTGGACACCAGTACGCCGGACTGGGACTTCTCCCGCTACCAGGTCAGCGACGTGGTGATCAACCTCGGCACCAACGACCGCGCGCACAGCGTGACCGGCGCCCAGTTCCAGGGCGCGTACGTCACGCTGCTGCAGCGGATCCGCGCGAAGTACCCGAACGCCACCATCCACGCGATGGAGATCTTCAAGCAGTGGTACGCCACCGAGACGAAGGCCGCGGTCGCCGCCCGCAACGGCGCCGGCGACGGCAAGGTCCGGTACGTCTCCACCGAAGGCTGGATCGACCCGGCCACCGATACCGCTGACGGCACCCACCCGAACGACGCGGGGCACCGGAAGATCGCGGCCCGGCTCGCCGCGGTCATCGGGTGACCACGGCCCCCGCGACCAGCCGCCGCACCCGAGTTTCCCGGTGACCGGGTGAGCTGCCCGCCCGCAGTGCACGTCAAGGAAGGGATGCGTTCGCATGTTCGGTAGATCGAGATGGGCGGTGGCGCTGGCCGCCGCCGCGGTCGTGCTCGGGATCGTCACGCCGGCCGGCGCCCGGCCGGCCTTCGCCGCCGACAACCCGTACCAGCGGGGTCCGGACCCGACGACGGCGAGCGTCGCGGCCACGCGAGGGACCTTCGCGACCGCGGAGCAGACCGTGGGCGGTGGGAACGGCTTCGCCGCGGGGAAGATCTACTACCCGGCCGACACTTCCCAGGGCTCGTTCGGCGCGATCGCGATCGTTCCCGGGTACACCGCCACCTGGGCGGCCGAAGGCGCGTGGATGGGGCATTGGCTGGCCTCGTTCGGGTTCGTCGTCATCGGGATCGACACGCTCAGCCGCAACGACTACGACACCGCCCGGGGCACCCAGCTGCTGGCGGCCCTGGACTACCTGACCCAGCGCAGTTCGGTGCGGGACCGCGTCGACACCCAGCGGCTGGCCGTGATGGGCCACTCGATGGGCGGGGGCGGCGCTATGTCCGCGGCACTGCGCCGGCCTTCGCTGTGGGCCGCGGTCGGTCTGGCGCCGTTCAGCCCGTCGCAGAACCTGACCACCGATCGTGTCCCGACGCTGCTGCTGGCCGGGCAGAACGACGGGACGGTCAGCCCGTCGAGTGTTCAGAGCCTCTACAACGGCGTTCCGGCCGGAGTGGAGAAGGGGTACCTCGAACTGGCCGGTGCCGGGCACGGCTTCCCGACGTCGTCGAACTCGGTGATGATGCGGCGGGTCATCCCGTGGCTGAAGATCTTCGTCGACCACGACACCCGCTACAGCAAGTTCCTCTGCCCGTCATTGGCGGATCCGACCGGCATTTCGGGCTACCGCAGCACCTGCCCGCTCGACGTCCCGGGTGGCGGCGACCCCGGCCCCGGCGACCAGGCGTACAGCCTGGTCGGCGCGGGCTCCGGCAAGTGCGTCGACGTACCGAACGCGTCCCAGGCGAACGGCACCGCGCTGGTCGTCTGGACCTGCAACGGCGGGACCAACCAGCGCTGGACCCCGACCTCCGCCGGTGAGCTGCGGGTGTACAACGGCACGAAGTGCATGGACGCGGGAACCGGCCAGCCGGGAACCGGCGTGACGATCAACTCGTGCAGCGGCGGCAACAGCCAGAAGTGGACGGCCGGCCCCCGCGGCACGATCACCAACGCGCAGGCCGGTGCCTGTCTCGACGCGTCCGGCGGCGGCACCGCCGACAACACGCCGGTCATCGTGTGGAACTGCACCGGCGCCGCGAACCAGGTCTGGACCCGCCAGTCGTGAGAGGGCGGGGAGGCGGCCGGCCGCCTCCCCGCTCCGCACCGGGAAGGCCGCTCGAACGGAGGACAGGAAATGCTGAAGAAAACGATCGTCTCGGTCCTGCTTCCCCTGGCGATTGCGCTGACGCCGGTCGGCTCCGCCGGCGCGGCTGCTCCGGGGCCGCAAGTGGCCGCCGGTGCCACGATCCAGAACGACGTGTTCTGGAAGGACACCTCGGGGAATCCGATCTACTCCCAGGGCGGCGGGGTGCTGAAGGTCGGAAGCACGTACTACTGGTACGGCGTGAAGTACGGCGGTGCGGTCAGCTACTACAACAACCCGGCCGGCGGCAAGAACAGCGACGTTTCCTTCAACGCGATCACCATCTATTCGTCCACCGATCTGGCGAACTGGAAGTTCGAGGGCAACGCGATGACGCCCTCGGACATCGGAGGAGCCGGCTGGGTCGGCCGGGTAGGGGTTTCGCGCAACCCCACCACGGGCAAGTACGTGCTGGTTTCCCAGCTCGGCAGCGAGCTGGTGTTCGGTACGAGCAGCACGCCGAACGGCCACTTCACCCGGGCGGGAACCCAGTCGAGCATCGGAGGTGTTTCCACCGGCATGTCCGGTGACCAGTCGGTCTTCACCGACGACGACGGCAAGGCGTACCTGGTCTTCAGCAACAAGAGCGGCCGGTCCCACCTGTACGTCTCCCCGTTGCGCACGTCGGACTTCCTGTACGCCGAAGCCGCCAAGAACGTCTACAACAGCTCCTCGGGCGGGCGTGAAGGCAACATCATGTTCAAGCAGAACGGAACCTACTACTTCTGTTCTTCCGATCTGCACGGCTGGAACGCCTCCCACACGTACTGCATCAGCGCGAAGAACATCATGGGCCCGTACTCGGCGGAGTTCGTGCTGCCGGGCACGGACGCCGACTTCTCGCACGTCACCCAGACCGGCCTGGCGTTCACGGTGACCGGTTCGGCAGGCTCGTTCGTCATGTTCGGTGGCGACCGCTGGAGCGACTTCGCCGGCAACGGCCTCGGCTACAACGACTGGGTCCCGGTCACCTTCACCGGGACGACCCCGGTGTTCCATTCACTCAGCCAGTGGACCGTCGACGCCGCCGCCGGGACGTGGTCCGTGGGCAGCGGCAACAACCACGTCCTGAACCCGGGCGCGGAGGCCGACCGGGTGGCCCAGAACGACCTCGCCGGCTGGAGCACCACCGGCGGCGCCGTGAACAGCAACAAGCTCGGCGGGCACACCGGACGCTGGGCGATCGCGCAGAGTTCGTCGTCGGCCTACACCGCGAGCAGGTACCAGAACATCTCGCTGCCGAACGGGTCCTACACGCTGTCGGCCTGGGTCAAGAGCAGCGGCGGCCAGAAGAAGGCGACCATCTTCGCCAAGAACTTCGGCGGCAGCGAGGTGAATTCCTCGATCAACCGGTCGATCGGCACCTGGACGAAGGTCACCGTCTCCGGCATCGCGGTGACGAACGGGTCGATCCAGGTCGGGGTGTTCTCCGACGCGAACGCGGGCAACTGGGTGAACGTGGACGACTTCACCCTGGTGCAGGGCGGCTAGCGCGCCGGGCCCCTCGTCCCGGCGGTGCGCGGGGCTCTGTCGCGGATGGCGTTCTTCGGCGACCAGGCGCCGGCCATCCCGACGATCGCCCTGGTCAACGTGCGGCGCCACCTGGGCTACACCGCCCTGCTGATCTTCGCCGGGCTGCAGACATCGACACGGCGTCGTTCCCGGGCCGATCGACCGGAGGTCAACGCCCTCTTCGCGCCGTAGCGGGGACGTGGGTCGCGCGTGCACCCGGCTTGTCCCTGTGTGCAGCACGCCTACCGGGACGGTCACCCGGACGGGCAAGGTCGGGCCATGACGAAGCTGAGCGCCGAGCAGATCGCCCGGCACGCCTACGCGGCCGGGTTCCGCGGTCAGGGCCTGACCACCGCCGTCGCGGTTGCGCTGGCCGAGTCCGGCGGGCGGACGACCGCGCACAACGCCACCCCGCCGGACGACTCCTACGGCCTTTGGCAGATCAACATGCTGGGCGCGCTCGGCCCGGAACGGCGCCGGCAGTACCACCTGAAGTCCGACGACCAGCTGTTCGACGCGGACACCAACGCGAGGGTCGCGAACCGCATTTCGGGCGACGGTCACGACTTCACGCCCTGGTCGACGTACACGAACGGCGCGTACAAGCACCACCTGACGGCCGCGCGCGAGGCCGCCCGAGACGTCACGAAGCACCACGGGAAGACCGGCGGTGGTGCGAGCTCGGGTGGCCGCCCGCTGCGGGTGGACGACGCGGTGCTGCACTCCTACGTGCACCGGACCCGGCACGTCGCCGACGCGCTGGGCACCGCGGCCGGGCAGCTGCGTGACGTCCGCGAGATCGCCCGCGACAGCTTCGGGAAGATCGGCGACGAGTCGGGGTTCGCCGACGCGCTGGCCGGGTTCGGCCTGGCGCTGCAGCGCCAGGTCAACGGCGTCGGCGCGCACGCCGGCGGGCTCGCGTCGGCGGCCGGGAAAGCCGCGAAGTCCTATCGCGACCACGAGACGGCCACCGCCGCCGCGCTGAACGGGAAGGGCTGAGATGGACACCGCCGCGCTCGCGCGTTCCTTCGCGAAGGACCTCATCGCGCACCGCAACAAGCTCGCCGGGAAGGCCGAGGACGCCGTCCGGGCCGAATACGCCCTGCACCAGGTGGCCGGGGCGCTGGACGCCCAGCACGACGCCTACCACAAGGAAAGCACCACGGTCCTGGAACACTGGCACGGCCGCGGCGCCGACGGCTTCCGCCACGACAGCGCGAAGCTGACGAAGGAGCTGCGGATCACCGGTGCGGCCGGCGCGGCGGCGGAGAAGGTCGTCGCGCACGTGGCATCCACGGTGGACAGCGGGCACACGGCCGTGCAGCGGCTGGTCGACGAGTACACCGCCCAGGCCAAGCAGGTCCTCGACGCCGGTGTCGCGGCCGGGACGCAGGCGGCGCTGATGCGGGCCGTCGGGCACGCCGCCGACCTGGCGCCGCGGTACACGCGGCAGTCGGCGTCGACCCTGCGCCACGTCGACGCGGAACTCGAGGCGGCGGCGAAGAGACTGCACGAGCTGCGCAAGGACCTGGCGCACGATCACGTGGTGGACAAGGCGGCGAAGACGACGCATCCCAGCAAGGTTCCGGGCCGGGGCACGGAGATCGTCCACGCGGCACGCAAGGAACTGGGCACGCGCGAGAACCCGCCGGGCAGCAACCGGAACCCGTACGGCCCGGCCGCCGCGTGGTGCTCGTCGTTCGCGACGGCGATGTGGCGCAAGGCCGGCGTGAAGATCCCGGTCCTGCCCTTCAGCGGCGACGTCTACCACTGGGGCGAACGCAACGGGCACGCCTACGGAAAGAACTCGCTGCACGAAGCGAAGCCGGGGGACGTGCTGATCTTCGGCACCGGCCCGCAGAACACGTCGACGAGCACGCACATCGGCATCGTCGAGAAGGTCGAAGGGAACCAGGTCACGATGATCGAGGGCAACTCCGGGGACGCCGTCCGCCGGAACACGCACACGCTCTCGGCATCGACGTTCTACGGAGGGGTCCACCCGTGATCACCGGAAGAGCCGCCGACCGGACGGTCGCCGTCGAGGTCGCGCCCGGCGGGGCGCTGCAGGAGCTGACCCTGGAAGCCGCGGCGCTGCGGCTGGAGCCGGACGAGCTGGCGCGCCGGATCCTGCTGCTGACGGCGGCCGCTTCGGCGCGGGCGACGGCGTCCTTGTGGTACACCCGGGACGGGGTGGCCGCCCTCGGCCTGCCGGAGCCGGGACAAGCCGCGGAAGAGACCACACCGGACAGTTGGCGGGCGCAGTGACCAGGACGGCTGTGGAGCTGGCTGACGACGCTTTCGCGGCCCCGGAGCCAGGGTATGGGGCCCGGCTGGCGGCGATCCGCGCTGCCGCGGCGGATGATGGCGTGTCGGTGGTCGTCGATTTGCACGGCGCGCTGGTGGACCTGCGGTTCGACCGGTGGGCGCTGAACAAGCCGCCGGGAGAGCTGGCCGGGCTGATCCGGCGGCTGGCGTCGGAGGCGGGGACGGATGCCTTGCGCCAGGGCCGCGAGCTGCTGGGGGACTTGCTGCCGGACGAGCCCGGGCCGCCCGCGCGCCCCAGCCGGCCGCCGGACCCCGACGAGGACTCCCTCGTCCCGGCGACCTGGGCGACGTGACGACGGGGTCGCGAGATACCGCTCAGCGGACGTCGTCGACCATGCGCGCCAGGCGGTCGGCGAGCCAGGCGCCGCCGGCGGGGGTCACCGTCACCCACGGCTCACCGCCCACGTCCTCCGGGGTCACCGCGTACCGGCCGGCCGCCGTGTCGAACCACGCCAGCACCGGGCTGCGGCCCGCCGGGCCGGTCGCCGCCAGCTGGCCGGCCGTGTACCGCTCCGCCGTCACCAGCGTCGCCAGCGGACGGACCGCGCGGCCGGTGATCCCGGCCGTGCTCAACGCCCGCTCGAACGCGTCGTACCCGCTGCGCGCGTAGGCGTCCATCGCCGCCGAATACGCCGCACGCGGCAGCCGCAGCTGGTCACCCGGACCCGCATCGACGTCGCCGGCCATCCGGGCCACCGCGGGGACCAGGCCGTCCGGGTGCGCCGGCTCCAGCACCAGGTCGCGGTCGTCCAGCACGGCGAGCACGCCGGCGCCGTCCCGCGCCGCCGCGAGCAGCCGCCACGGCGCTTCACCCAGCACCAGCGCGTCGATGCTCAGCGTCGGCGAACCCAGCAGCACGACCAAGCCCGCCAGCTCGGGGTCGACGTCGTCGCCGTCCGTGAAGCCCGCCTCGGCGAGACCGGCGAACACCTGGACGCCCAGGTCGTCGCGTTCGGCGTGCGTCGCGCCGTGCGACGGCACGTCGAACGGGTACGGCGGCGGGCCGCCCGGTCCCAGGTCCTCCCAGAGGAGATCGAATTCCAGATGCGACAGGATCACTCCCGCCGCCGTCGCGGTGCGCCGCGCCATGGTCCCCCTTCCCGTGCCGAGCGGCCGGCGTCCGGCACGATGGTGCCGATGGCCGAGCCGCAGTCGATGGACGTCCCCGCGAGCGGGTACCTCGTCGTCCGCGCGTCCGGCGCGGCGGCCGCCCGCGCCGCGATCCTCGGCGGCCGCAGGGATCCCGAGGACGTGCAGCTGCTGCTGCGCTGTCCCGTTCCGCGGGCGGTCGCCGAGTCCGGCGCGAAGCTGACGTTCGCCGATGCGACGCTGCACCTGCAGCCGTCCGGCGTCGTGATGCTGACCGTCGCGGCGGCGAAGCTGTCGATCTCCTTCGCCGAGCTGCGGCCGCTGATGTTCCGGCCGGTCGAGGTCGACGCGCCGCTGCGCGGCCTCGTCGCGAGCGCGGTGGCGCACGTCGTGGCGGCCGGTCCGCGGCTCGACCCGCACGGGCTCGCGCACCACCTGCTGGGCCTGGCCGAACTGGTGCTGCGGAGCGCGCTGCGGGTCGAGCTCGACCGCGTCGACGCGCTCGCGGCCCGGCGGCGTGAGGCCCTGGAGTACATGCGCGCCCACCTCGGTGAGCAGTCGCTCAGCGCGGACAAGATCGCCGAAGCGCTGTACATCTCGCGTCGGCGGCTGTACCAGCTGTTCGACGACGGCCAAGGCGTGTCGGAACGGCTCAAGGGCCTGCGGGTCGAGCGCGCGAAGGCGTTGCTGGCCGACCCGGCGAAGGCGGGGCGCGGGATCGCGGAGATCGCCCGGGACTGCGGGTTCACCAGTGCCCCGCACTTCTCGCGGACGTTCCGCCAGGCGACCGGCCGGACCCCGCGCGAGTTCCGGGAGCGGGCGTTGCGGGGGTGAGGTCGACGCCGGCGACGAGCGTCCCGGCCAGGCCGGCGACCTCCAGCCAGCCGCGGCCACCGGGGGAGTGCAGGGTGAACACGGCCGCGCGCGGCCGGTCCGGGTCGAGCACGACGGCCTGCAGCTGCGCGCCGGACAGGCCGATCCGCTCGACGATCACCACCGGGTAGCCGCGGCCGGTCTGTGCCGAGCTGACCTCACGGATGCCCGGAGTCGTGTCCGCGAGGAAATAGCCGAGGTCGGCGGCCTCGTCGATCGGGCCGTCGACCGGGACGACTCCCGCGATGAGCAGGGCGGGATCGGCGTCGCGGTGTTCGACGAGGGCCAGCAGCCCGGCCCGCTGCTCGTGGGCGATCTCCGCGCACTGGACGGCGGCGGTTTCCAGGCCGAGGTCGCGGGCGGCGTCGGGACCGCGCAGGCGGGCCATCAGCGCGTGCAGCTCGGCGGTGGTGCGCTCGACCGAGTCCAGGTTCACCGGGGTGATCCCCGGAACGGCGGGCAGTCTCACCGGCCACCCAGTGCCGCGGCGAACGCGCTGACGGCCCCCGGCGACGGCGTGACCGGCACTACGGGGGTCTTCGCGACGGTCACGCCCAGCTCGCGCCCGGCGGCCGAGAAGGTCTCCAGGTGTGCGGCCACGCCGGGGAAGCCGGGTGCTTCCGGCAGGGGGGCGCCGTCGCCGAGGGCGCTGAGCCGCTCGGCGACGCGGGTTGCTTCGGTGCGGTGGGCGCGTTCCAGGTCGCGGGCTTCGGCGAGGATGTGGTCGAGGTCGTCTCGGCGGGCCGCGAGCCGGGCGCGGGCGGCAGTGAGGTTCGGCTGGGTGCCGGGGGAGAACTGGGCTTCGGTTTCGGCTTGCTCGACGTCGTCGTGCGCGGTCGTGACGGCGTGGCGCGCGGCGGTGGCGCGGCGGTCGAGGTCCTCGGCCCGGCGGTGGTTCGCGAGAAGGGTGCCGGCCCAGTCTTCGAGGACTCCGGCGGCGGCGCGGAGGGCGTCGCGGGTTGCGGACAGGCCGGCGTCGGCTCGTGCGGCGCGGTCCGCGAGGGCTTGCGCGGACCGGCCGGCCCACTCCGGGATCGTGCCGGGCGAGGGGATTTCCTCGATCCGGGCCGCGGTGGCGGTGTAGCGGCGGGCGGCTTCGGCCACGGCGTCGGGGCGGCCGGGGACCGGGTCGAAGCCGAGGCCGCGGAACTCAGCCATGGGCGCGCCCCGGTCGGCCGGAAGCGGGGCTGCCGGGCGCGCAGGTCGACCGGCGGGCGGCGTTCGCGGCGTGCTTCCGGTCAGCCATCGGCTCGGCCCAGCTCCTCGGCCGCAGCAGCATCCGTGGCCCGGTAGGCCTTCGCGGCCGTCCGGACGCTCGCCGCCGCACGGGCGAAGTCCGTTTCCACCGCCCGTATCCTGCCGGACCACTCGCCGGTCAACGCGGCGAGCGCCACCGAGACCGGCGCCGGGCCGAGGTCGTCCGGTGCCTCCAGCGAGTGCGCGGCCGAGCGGTACTCGTCCGCCGTGTCCTCCAGCCGCAGCGCCAGCGCGTCGAGGGCCGACGGGTCGGCGTGGAAGCCGGTCATTCGCCGAACACCGGGGGATACGCCGGCGGGAGGTCGTCGAGCAGGTCGTAGCCCTTCGCGTACTTGTCGCGGTGCTCGGTGTCCTCTTCGCGCCGCGCGCCCTGGCCCGGCGGGTACATGCCGTACCCGCCCGCCGGGCCGCGGCCGCTCGTCCCGCCCGGCCCGAAGCCCGGTGTCCCGGCTCCGAACCGTCCCGCGCCGGCTCGGCCGGCTTCCCCGAGCGTCCCGGAACCCGGCGTTCCGGCTACGGGTACACCGGCGAAGCCCGAACTGGAGGCAGCAGCAGCCGGCGAACCCGGCCCGGCGGCGCCGATGACCCCGTCGAGCGCGCCCGGGACCCCGGCGCCGGTGAACGTGGGGGGCAGCGCGGACGCCGTCGACGTCGAGTCGTCCGGTCCGGCGCGCCGCTCGTTGCGGGATCCCCCGTCCGGCGGCGGGACCGGATCGTGGGGGACCGGCGGCGCGGGCGGGGTCCGGACCACCGGCGGCCGCGGTGCGGCGCCGGAGCCGGCGGTCACCGGCGGGGCCGTGTCGAACTCCGGGGGCAGGCGGTGGCGGACGTCGTGGCTCGCGCTCTCGTACTGCTCCATCACCCGGACGGCCGCGGCCTTGGCGTCGTCGGCTTCCTTCTTCGTCGGCAGCTTGTCGTCGAGCAGCTGGTCCAGCATGTACGTGCCCTCGGGACCGTCGAGCCGCTTCACCGCGTACCCCTGCCGGAACCACCGCTCGGCCCAGTAGTGCACCGGCTCGGGCATCCGGTTCCGGGCTTCGCTGACCACCGACGTGTACGTGTCGAGGCCGGAGCCGACGCGGTGGGCGTTCTCGCCCACCGTCGTCGCCCAGCCGGTCAGCCGGTCCACCGATTCCGCGGCCTGATCCGCCGACGGCCCCTGCCACGATTCCCGCAGCTTCCGGACCAGCGCCGACACCTCTTCGGTCGCGGAGCTGACGCCGGTGGCCACCTCTTTCCACCAGGCCGCGTGCTGGTCGAGTTTCGCCGGGACGGCCGACTGCACCATGTCCCACAGCTCGCGGTGCTCGTAGCTGTCCCAGTTGATCCGGCCGAACGTGGCCTCGCGGTTGTTGACGGCCTTCTCCCGGCGGACCCGCCGGTCCTTGGCCCGCTGCCGAGCGGTCGGGGCGTGGTGCGTCGAGTGCAACTCAGGCATCGGCGTCCCCCGTCGGCAGGGCCGCGGCGGCCTCTTCGTCGTTGCCCTGGTGCATCGTCACGACCGTGTCGAGCGTCTGCCGCAGGGTCGCGAGCTCGGCCAGGTACGACTGCAGCGCGGCCTGGACCCCGCCGGCGTCGGCGCCACCCCGCACCGCGAACGAGCGGCGCATCCAGTGGGCGACCGGTCCCTTGCCGTCGGCCAGGTCGGTGTCGAGGGCGCGGGCCGTTTCGAGGTGGCGGCTCAGCTCGTCGTAGCGCTCGTCGATGGCCCTCTTGACGTCCTCGACCCCGTCGTAGTGGAGTTCGACGCCGCCGGTGCTCGCGGTGGTCACCGGCCCGGTGATGACCAGCTCGTTCGTCTCGTGCCGCTGCTCCGCGCGCAGCTGCCGCCGCGCGTCGGCCTCGTTGCGCACAGTCGCCATGGAGTCCTCCTCGCCACCCAGGCGTCCATCCTGGCCAATGCGCGCCGCGTTGAGAAGACCGACCCACCCGGGTGCACGGGTGGACAGGAAAACTGCACGGGCGGATAGCGCGGGATGCCCGGATGATCAGCGGTCTTGGTCGGCGTGCTTCCACCACGAGGCCGTGCCGAGCACCCCGGCGGCGCCGACGGCGGCCACGAGGGCGTAGCCGAGCAGGCCAGATAGCCGCGGCCGGCGCCGGCGGCGAGCGCGAACGGCGTCACGACGGCGAACGTCATCACGGCGGTGAGCAGCAGGTTGACCAGGCCGGTGGCGGCGACGCCGGCCGACCAGCCGGGGAGACCGAGCGCGGCGCCGACGACGAGGCCGAGCACGGAGGTCCGGAGGGTGAGCAGCAGGCACCAACCCGCGGTGACGGCGAACTTCGCGCCGACGATCGTGGTGCGCGGGGTCGGCAGCGCCAGGAGGTCCTTGACGGTGCCCTGGCCGAACTCCCGGCCGAACGTCCGGACGACGATGACCCCGAACAGGACGGAGCCGCCCACGGCGATGGTCTGGGCGAGCAGGGCGAAGTAGGCCGGGGCACGACCGCGGTCTCGCACCGCGACGCGCAGCCCCGGACGGGCCTGCGCGGTCAGGTCGGCAGTGCCGCCTTCCCAGGCCAGCCGTCCGCGGTCGAGCACGCGACCCGGCCGGCCAGGCGGGCGACTTCGGTGAGGATGTGGCTGGACAGCAGGATCGTCACCCCGTCGTGGTGGGCCAGGTCGTGCAGCAGGTTCCGGATCTCGGCGACGCCGGCGGGGTCGAGCCCGTTGGCGGGTTCGTCGAGGATCAGCAGCTCGGGCCGGTTTTCGGTGACGGTGAGTTCCGGGTAGGCGGAGGGCGTTTCGACGAGGTAGCCGACCTGGGCCCAGACGGCGTTGCGGCCGGGCCCGGCCTGTTCCCCGAACAGCCGCACCTGGCCGCGGGTGGGGCGGACGAGGCCGAGCAGCACCCGGATGGTGGTCGTCTTGCCCGCGCCGTCGAGGCGACGGTCCCTCTACTCCGGCAGCACCCCGGAATGTCCTCAATGGACGCCGGTGTCCTCTTGTCCGGCTTCCGGCCGAAACAACCGGCCGGTCCGCCGGCGCCGAAGCGAGCGAGCAAACGAGGAGTGCCCCGCCCGTTCGCAAAAGAAGGGAGCGATCGTCGCCGTGCTGTTTCCGCCCAAGCGGGGATTTCCCGCTTTTCGGACGGAAGGAGTCCACTTTGTACGGCTTCTTGACCTGGCCGGGCCGTCACGGTCCGATAAAGACGGTTGTGTCCGATGTGCGGATATGTTCCGCTGACCCGAATCCGGGCACCGGACGACTCGCGTCGGGTGAATGCGTGGTCGCAGCGTGTGAAGGGAGGCGGGTTGTCGTTCTTCCTTTCGCGGCTGCTGGCCCGCTGGGTGCTCGGCCGCGGTTGGCTGCTGCCGGTCGTCGTCGTGGTCTTCGTGTTCGTGACGAGCTGGCCGCTCATGGTGTGGGCCGAACCCACGGGCAGTGAGCTGGTCGAGCCGGGCAACTACTGGTGGTACTTCGTGGTGACGGCCGCGACCGTCGGGTACGGCGACTTTTCGCCCGGGACCATGGCCGGGCACTTCGTCGGTGGCTATGTCATCGTGGGCGGGATCGCCACGCTCACTTCGGTGTTCACCAGGCTCGCTTCGATGCTGGAGCAGGCGAAGGGACGACGCATGCAGGGCGCGGACACAGTGACGAAAACCGGGCACACCGTCCTGGTCGGCTACACCGCCGGGCGCACCGAGCGGATCGTGGCGCAGCTGCTCGCCGACGACGTGAGCGCGCTCGTCCTGTGCGCCGGGGACGAAGTGCCGGTCCACCCCGTGCCCGCGCAGCCGGTGGACTTCGTCCGGGGCGAGCTGACCGCTGCGGACGTCCTGGCTCGCGCCGGCCTGGCCCGGGCGGCGGCCGTGCTCGTCGACGTCGGGGACGACAACGAGGCGTTGGCGGTCGCGGTGATGGTCGGCCACGCCGCCCCGGCAGCGCACATCGTGGTCACCTTGCGGGACATGGAGAAGGCCGACCTCGTGCGCTACGTGGACCCGCGGATCAGGTGCGTCCCCTGGCACACGCCGTGGATGGTCACCGAAGAGATCACTTCTCCCGGCATCGCGGAGGTCTACACCGAGCTGATGACCGCGGGTGGGGCGAGCACGTATTCCGTGGCCTTGCCGGCGTCGTCGGGTGGGCTGTCCGTGGAACGGTGCGGGATCGCGCTGGGCCGGGCCTACGGCGCCACCATCCTCGCCGTGCGGACCGGTGACGCGCTGGTCGTGAACCCGGAGTGGGGCAGCGAACTGCCGGCGGGTGCGATCCTCTACTACGTCGGTCCCCGGCGGCTGACGGCCGGAGATGTCGCCGACGCGTTGCGCTGAGCGGAGCCGGGCTCGGCGCAGGGGCGGCTGGGCTGCGTCGCCGCGGCGAAATGACGCTCAGCGCGGGGTGAGCAGCAGGCTGAGCGGCGTCGCCAGCAGGGTCAGGACAGCGGCGGTGACCAGCCAGGGCAGTACGCGCGGACCGCTGACCGGAGGTCGGCGGAGCCGGTCGATCCGATACGTCGTGGCCGCTGCCGCGCCGAGGGCGCCGGGCGGTGCCGCGGCCGTGCCGTGCGCGCGGAACTTTTCGAGCGCGGCGGCCACGGTGTCGCGGCCGTGCCTGCGGGCGGCCCGGTCGTCGGCCCGCATTTCCAGCAGGAGGTGGATGTCCGCGCTCAGCCGGCGGCAGCCGGGGAACAGCCGCGCCAGCGCGGCGAACGGGGCGAGCGCGAGCGCGTGACGTTCGCGCAGGTGGGCGTGCTCGTGGGCCAGGACGGCGGCCAGTTCGCCGTCGGTCAGCAGGCTGCGTGCGCCGGTGCTGAGCACGATCTCGGCCGTGCGGCCGGGGACGCAGTAGGCGACCGGCAGGGGATGGTCCAGGACCAGGGTGCCGCCGCGCGGCTCGGCGAGCAGCGCGAGGAGGTTCCGATGCCGGGCTCGTTGCCGGGCGATCCGGACCGCGCACCACAGCTGCTGTCCGGTGAGCGCGGCGGCCAGCGCCAGTCCGGTGGTGATCGCGAGTGCGCCGAGCGGATCGCGGGGGTCGGCGGCGAAGGAGAACAGGCCGGGCACGATGCCTTGGCGCAGCGGCATCAGCCCCAGCGCGAGCAGCCCGCTGACGGACGCGACGACGATCGTCAGGGCGACCGCCTGCCACAGCGCCACCGCCAGCCGCGGACGCAGAACCGGCCACCGCGCCCGGCGCAGGTAGCCCGCCGCGAGCCCGGCGAGGACCAGCGCGGCGAGGTGGTGCAGGACGTAGATCATGTCCGGCGCTTGCGGGTGAGCGCCTTGCGCAGGACGTCGGCCTCGTCGGCGCTCACCGCCTGGGCGAAGTGCGTCAGCGCGCCGCCGCGGTCGCCGGTCTCGCCGAGCGCCTCGAACATCAGCTCGGCGACGTACTGGTCGCGGCTCGCCGAGGGGGCGTACAACCAGGCACGGCCGTCGCGTTCCCGGAGCACGAAACCCTTGTCCGCCAGGCGGGACAGCACCGTCATCACCGTCGTGTAGGCGAGGCCGCGATCGGCGAGTGCCTCGTGGACCGCGCGCACGCTGACCGGGCTGGTGCGCGCCCACAACGCGTCCATCACGGCGCGCTCCAGCTCGCCGAGCTTTCCCATCGCCCCTCCGTTCGGCACGACACAGCTTCTCTGACACAGCGTAGTAGACAGGTCCCGGCCGCTGTAGTACTACTTCGTGTAGTACTACAAACTGTAGCGGAGGAGGGCTGCGATGCGACGGCCGCTGGTCGTGCTGACCCTGGTGGCGGGCTGTCTTCACGGCTGGGGGCTGTTCCGGGGCGGGACGCATTACTACTACAGCGCGGCGGTGCGCGGCATGAGCACGAGCTGGTCCGCGTTCGTCTTCGGCGCCGTCGATCCGGCGGCGAGCATGACCGTGGACAAGCTGCCGGGCGGCCTGTGGATCCAGGCGTTGTTCGTGCGGGTGTTCGGGTTCCACTCCTGGGTCCTGCTGCTGCCGGGCGCGCTCGCCGCGACGGCCACCGTGCCGCTGCTGTTCGCGGCGGTCCGCCGCTGGGCCGGGACGCGAGCCGGGCTGATCGCCGCGGCCGTGCTCCTGGCATCGCCGGTGGCGTTCGCGACGGCGCGGGTCAACCTCGTCGACCCGCAGCTCGTGCTGTGCCTGGTCGCGGCCGCCTACGCGCTGACCCGCGCCCTCGAAGACGTCCGGTGGCGCTGGGTGGTCGCCGCCGGAGCCCTGGTCGGCGTGGGATTCCAGATCAAAATGGCCGAAGCCTGGGTCGTCCTGCCGGCCCTGATCGCGGCTTGCTCGGTGGGTCCTGGACCACGGCTGCGGCGCGCGGTGGCGCTGAGCGGGACGGCGCTCGTGGTGTCGCTGGCGTGGCTGGTGGCGGTCGGCTTCGTGCCCCGCGGCGAACGCCCGCACGTCGACGGCAGCCGGGGCGACTCGTGGTGGGAAATGGTCTTCGGCTACAACGGCCTCGGCCGGAGCCTGGCCGGTGGCGGTTCGCCGTTGTCGTCGACTGCGGCGCCCTACGGCGGGCCGCCCGGGCCGCTGCGGCTGCTGGACGACCAGCTCGGCGGGCAGATCGGCTGGCTGCTTCCGCTGGCGCTGGTGCTGCTGGCCGCCGCCTGGTGGCCGCACCGCCGCGATCCTCTGTGGACCCTCTGGGGCGGCTGGCTGCTGACGGGCGCGCTGGTGCTGAGCTTCCTGCCGGGCATCCACCCGTACTACGCGACGCTGCTCGCGCCGGCCTTGGCCGCGGTCGTCGGTGCCGGTGTCCCGGTGGCCTGGTCGTGGTGGGGGGACCGCAGCGGCCTCCGGTGGGTCCTGCCGATCGGCGGGGTGCTTTCCGTCGTGGGCGCCGCCGTGGTCATGAACCGCGCGGGCGGACCGGGCTGGCTGGTGGCGGTCGCGTCCGTCGTCGTCCTCGGGATGGCGCTGCGCGGGCCTCGTCGTGCGGTCGCCGCGCTGGGTGCGGTGGTGCTGCTGGCGGCGCCGGTCGCCTGGATCGCGATCACCCCGGCCGTGGCGGCGAACTCGATGCACACCGCCAACCCGGTCGCCGGACCGCAGACCGCCGTCGCGGTCTTCGGGGTCGCGGATCCCCGCGTCACCCTGGCCCGCATCCTCGGCATCCCGCCGACCGGGCCGGTCCCCGCCATCGACGCGCCCCTGCCCGGCTCCGCCGTCGACCCGGCCCTGCTCGAGTACCTGCGGACCCGGCGGGCGGGGGAGCGGTTCCTGTTCGCGACCGGGGACGCGAGCACCGCGTCGCCCTACCTCGCCGCCGGGTACGGCGTGCTCCCGATGGGCGGGTTCACCGGCTTCTCGCCCTATCCCGAGCCGGCCGAACTCGCCGGCCTGATCCGTGGCGGACAGCTGCGGTTCCTGTACCTGACCGCGGTGCCCGGACTGCCGGGGGTGCTCGGGGAGCGCGCGCAGTGGGCCCGAAGCCACTGCGCACCGGTGCCGCTCCGGACGCCGAGCGGCATGACGCTGTTCGACTGCGCGGCGGTCTAGCGGTTGCTGTTGTCGCCGCCGCTGAGACACAGGTCTCTTGATACCGGTACCCCCTAGGGGTACCTTGACGGAAGACGGCGACGTCGCACCCCGAAGGTCGCCGGTTGAACCGGCGACCCGAAACCGAGGAAACTGCCATGAACACCACCGCACGGCTGGCCGTGTTCGGCGGAGCGCTCGCCCTGCTCGCGGCCGGTGGATTCATCGTCGGGAAGACGGCCGGCCCGGTCTCGGCCGCGACCGGCGAAGCCGGCCACGGCGAGACCCACGAGGGCGCCATGCCGAACCACGCGGAGACGGCGGCCGCGGACGCTCTGCCGGGCGGGCTCGCCTCCAGCAAGGACGGCTACACCTTCACCCTCGCCGACCCGGCCCTGCAGGCCGGGCGATTCTCGTTCACGATCAGCGGCCCGGACGGCAAGCCCGTCACAGCCTACGACGTCGAGCACGAGAAGGAGCTGCACCTCGTCGTGGTCCGCCGGGACACCGCCGGGTTCCGGCACGTCCACCCGGAACTGGCGCCGGACGGCACGTGGAGCGTCCCGCTGACCCTGCCCGCCGCGGGCTCGTACCGGGCGTTCGCCGACTTCGCGCCCACCGGTGGGAAACCGATGACCCTGGGCGCCGACCTCTCGGTCGCCGGGAACTACCAGCCCGTGACCCACCTGCCCAGCCGTACGGCGCAGGTCGACGGCTACACCGTCGAGGTCGCCGGCGACCTGACCGCGGGGAAGACCTCGCCGCTGACGCTGGAGGTCAGCCGTGCCGGCGTTCCGGTCACCGACCTGCAGCCCTACCTGGGCGCCTACGGGCACCTGGTCGCGCTGCGCGAAGGCGACCTCGCCTACCTGCACGTCCACCCCGAGGGGGAACCCGGCGACGGCAAGACGGCCGCCGGACCGCAGATCGGGTTCGCCGCCGAGGTCCCCAGCGCGGGCACCTACCGGCTGTTCCTCGACTTCAAGCACGGCGGCGTCGTGCGCACCGCCGAGTTCACTTGAGCACCGGCCACTGACCGCGGAAGGAGAGCCGATCATGACCGAGATCGAACTCGCGATCGGTGGCATGACCTGCGCGTCCTGCGCCAACCGCATCGAGCGCAAGCTCAACAAGCTCGACGGCGTCACCGCATCGGTCAACTACGCGACGGAGAAGGCGCGGGTGCGCGCACCCGAAGGCGTCGACCCGGCCGCGCTGGTGGCCACCGTCGAAGCCGCCGGGTACAGCGCGACACTGCCCCGGCCCGAGAAGCACGAGTCCGAAGTGGACGAGGAAGATCCGGCGCGGCCGTTGCGGCAGCGGCTGATCACCGCTGCGGTGCTCGCGGTGCCGGTGATCCTGCTGGCGATGGTGCCCGCGCTGCAGTTCACGTACTGGCAGTGGATTTCGCTGACGCTGGCCGCGCCGGTCGTGACGTGGGGCGCGTGGCCGTTCCACCGGGCGGCGGGGACGAACCTGCGCCACGGCGCGGCCACGATGGACACGCTCGTGTCGATGGGCGTGCTCGCCGCGTTCGCGTGGTCGTTGTGGGCGTTGCTGTTCGGCACCGCGGGGACGCCGGGGATGGTGCACCCGTTCGAGCTGACGATCGCCCCGTCCGACGGCGCGGGCAACATCTACCTCGAAGTTGCCGCCGGCGTCACGACGTTCCTCCTCGCGGGCCGCTACTTCGAGGCGCGGTCCAAGCACCGCGCCGGGGCGGCGCTGCGGGCGTTGCTGGAGCTGGGCGCGAAGGAAGTCGCCGTGCTGCGGGACGGCGCCGAGGTCCGCATCCCGACGTCGGAGCTGGCGGTGGGGGACCGGTTCGTCGTGCGGCCGGGCGAGAAGATCGCCACCGACGGCGTGGTCGAAGACGGCCGGTCCGCGGTCGACGCGTCGATGCTCACCGGCGAGCCGGTGCCGGTGGAGGTCGGCGAGGGCGACGCCGTGGCCGGGGCGACGGTCAACGCCGGCGGCCGGCTGGTCGTGCGGGCCACCCGCGTCGGCGCGGACACGCAGCTGGCGCAGATGGCGAAGCTGGTCGAGGACGCCCAGAGCGGCAAGGCCGAGGTCCAGCGGCTGGCCGACCGGGTGTCCGGGGTGTTCGTGCCGTTCGTCATCGGCCTGGCGGCCGCGACGCTCGGGTTCTGGCTCGGCACCGAGGCCGGCCCGGCGGCGGCGTTCACCGCGGCGGTCGCGGTGCTGATCATCGCCTGCCCGTGCGCGCTGGGCCTGGCCACGCCGACGGCGCTGCTCGTCGGGACCGGCCGCGGTGCCCAGCTGGGTGTGCTGATCAAGGGCCCGGAGGTGCTGGAGTCGACCCGCCGCGTCGACACCGTCGTGCTCGACAAGACCGGCACGGTCACCGCCGGCCGGATGACGCTCACCGGCGTGCACCCGGCCGAGGGCGTCGACGAGGCCGAGCTGCTGCGGCTGGCCGGTGCCGTGGAGGACGCGTCGGAACACCCGATCGCCACGGCCATCGCCCGCGGCGCCCGGGAGCGCGTCGGTGACTTGCCCGCGGTCGAGGACTTCGCGAACGTCGAAGGACTCGGCGTGCAGGGCGTCATCGACGGCCACGCGGTCCTGGTCGGCCGCACGGCGTTGCTCGAGGACTGGAGCCGGCCGCTGCCCGCCGACCTCGCGGCGGTGAAGGCGGCGGCCGAGGAGCGCGGGCAGACCGCGGTCGGGGTGGCGTGGGACGGCGCGGCCCGTGGCGTCCTGGTGGTCGCCGACACGGTCAAGCCGACCTCGGCCGAGGCGATCGTCCAGCTGCGGGAGCTGGGCCTGACCCCGGTGCTGCTGACCGGGGACAACACGGCGGCCGCGCGGGCGGTGGCGGCGGAGGTCGGGATCGACGAGGTGATCGCCGAGGTGCTGCCCGCGGACAAGCTCGACGTCGTCAAGCGGCTGCAGGATGAGGGCAAGGTCGTCGCAATGGTCGGCGACGGCGTCAACGACGCGCCGGCACTGGCCCAGGCCGATCTGGGGCTGGCGATGGGCACGGGCACGGACGTCGCGATCGAGGCGAGCGACATCACCCTGGTCCGCGGCGACCTGCGCGCGGTGGCCGACGCCATCCGGCTGTCACGGCGGACGCTGCGCACGATCAAGGGCAACTTGTGCTGGGCGTTCGCGTACAACCTGGCGGCGCTGCCCCTGGCCGCGGCGGGGATGTTGAACCCGATGATCGCGGGCGCGGCGATGGCGTTCAGCTCGGTGTTCGTGGTCGGCAACAGCCTGCGCCTGCGCGGCTTCACCGCCCGCACGGCGGGGGGACCCAGCCGGTCCTGACAGCCCTGCTCCGCGGAGATCTCAGGTAAGGGCCCGGCACTCGCCGGGGCGGTGGCGCACCGCACCGCCCCCGGCGAGCCGTGATCAGCTCTGCGTGAGCAGGCCCCGCATCTCGGTGATTTCCGCCTGCTGGGCGTCGATGATCTTCCGGGCCAGCGCCTTCGCGCCGGCGTTGCCGCCCTTGGACAGCTCGGTCCTGGCCAGGTCGACCGCGCCCTGGTGGTGCTCGATCATCATGTCCAGCCACATCTTGTCGAACTCCGCGCCCTTGGCGGCTTCGAGCTTCTTCATGTCGTGGTCGGACATCATGCCGGGCATGCCCGGCATGCCGGCGCCCCAGCTCGTCAGCCAGCTGTGCATCTGCTGGATCTCCGGGTCCTGCGCCTTCGCGATGCGGCTCGCGAGGTCGGCCACCTTCGGATTGGTGCTCCGCGACGGAACCAGCTTCGCCATCTCCAGCGCCTGGCTGTGGTGCGGAACCATCTGCTGGGCGAAGGTCACGTCGTCGGCGTTGTGGTCGGCCGCCGCTTGCGCGGAGGAAGACGGCGCGCTCGGGTCCATCCCGGACATCGAGTCGTTGCTGCTGCAGGCGCCGAGAAGCACGGCGGAGGCGACGGCGATGCCGCCGATGAGGACGGGTTTGCGCATGACGAATCCTTCTCTGTGTTGCCGGGGTGATTTCGACGGGGCCGGTTACCGGGCCGGGTCGATCACGTGCGCAAGACACAAAGGGACGTCAGGATTTCGCGGCCGCCTCGGTCGGGCGGACGTCCGCGGCGCGCCACGCCACGAAGGCCGGGGAATCGGGAAAAGGTGGTGTCCAGCCACGAAATTCCCAGGAATGCGAGCAGGGCGAGCAGGAGGGCCCCGGCCGCGTACAGCACGGCCATGCACAGGTGGAGCAGGTCGTGCAGGCCGTCCGGCATGCAGGGATCCTGGTCCCCGGATTCCGGTGCGCAGTCGGCCATCCCCGGCCCGAAGCCGGATGCGACGTGCGCGGTGGCGGTCGACGGGGCGTCGCTCATGCCGTGGGACAGGCTGACGTGGTGCATCGCGAGGACGCACACGGCGAGGGCGCACAGCAGGACGACCTGCTGCACCTTGCCCAGCCGGGTCGCCGTCACCGTTTCACCGTAGCAATCCACTACCGAGGACGATCGATCCCGCTCGGTCAGCGGAGGGCGGCCGGAGTCGCGGGGATCGCCGCCAGGGCCGAGCCGAGCCGGTGGCCGACCGCCAGTCCCACCTGGTCCCGCAGCTCGGCCAGCTTCTCGACGTCGATTCCCGTCGCGATGCCTTCGCCGTGGAAGAAATCGACCAGGTCGTCGGTGGCGACGTTCCCCGAGGCGCCCGGGGCGAACGGGCAGCCGCCGAGGCCACCCAGTGCGGAGTCGAACCGGCGGATGCCCAGCGAGAGCCCCTCCCACGCGTTCGCCGCCGCGCGGCCGTAGGTGTTGTGCAGGTGCAGGCCGAGCGGGACGTCCGGCAGTTCGTCGCGCACCGCGTGCACCGTCGCGCGGAGCCGCCCCGGCCGGGCCGCGCCGATCGTGTCGGCGAGGTGGACGACCCGCGCGCCCAGCTCGCCCAGGCGCGCGGCCACGTCGGCCGTCCGGCCGGGGTCGGTGTCGCCGTCGAACGGGCAAACGAACGCCGTCGCGATGGCGGCCTCGATCGCGACCCCCGCCGAGGTGAGCAGGGCGGCGCAGCCGGCCAGCCGGTCGAGCGCCGCGGCCGTCGGCACGCCGGCGTTGGCTGTGCTGTGCCCGTCACTGGCCGACACCACCAGGCGCACCGACTTCGCGCCGGCGTCGATCGCCTGCCGCGCCCCGCGTTCGGTGAACACCAGGGTGTGCAGGCTCGCCGGGACGTCGGGAAGGAGTGTCCGCAGCACTTCGCCGGTGTCGGCCATCTGCGGCACCCGGTGGGCGGAGACGAACGAGCCGACTTCCAGCGAGCGCAGGCCCGCGTCGATCAGGCCGCGGGCGAGCCGGACCTTCTCGTGCGACGGCACGGCGATGGGCTCGTCCTGCAGGCCGTCACGCAGCACGACCTCGGTGATGAGGACTTCGGTCATGGTCAGATCACTCCGTTCTCGCGCAGGCGGGCGACCGCCTCGCCGGTGACGCCGAGCTCGGCGAGCACGGCTTCGGTGTGTTCGCCCAGTTCCGGCCCGAGCGCGCGGGTGCGGCCGGGACGTTCGGTCAGGGTCGGCACGATGCCGGGGAAGGTGATTTCGGCGTCGTGGCCGCGCACCCGGTGCCGCTCGTGCATGCCGCGGGCGGCGAAGTGCGGGTCCTCGGCGATGTCGGCCGCGGTGAGGATCGGCCCGCTGGGCACGGCGGCGGCCAGCAGCGCGGCTTCGGCGGCTTCCTGGGGCAGCGTCGCCGCCCACGCGCCGATCGCGTCGTCGAGCAGCCCGGCGTGCGCCACCCGGCCGGCGTTGTCCGCGAAGCGGGGGTCGCCGGCGAGGTCGGCGCGGCCGATGGCGTGCATCAGCCGCCGGAAGATCGCGTCGCCGTTGCCGCTGATCACGATGTACTTGCCGTCGGCGCAGCGGTAGGTGTTGGACGGCGCCACCCCGGGCAGTGCGGAGCCGGCCGGGCCGCGCACGACGCCGAAGGCTTCGAAGTCCGGGATCAGCGACTCCATCAGCGAATAGACGGCCTCGTACAGCGCGACGTCGACCACCTCACCCGGGTTCGCGCCCGGCTCGCGGTCGCGCCGGAGCAGGCCCATCAGCGCGCCGATCACCGCGTAGAGCCCGGCTACGGAGTCGGCGAGGCTGACTCCGGCACGCGTGGGGGCCTGGCCCGGGTAGCCGGTGAGCGCGCGCAGGCCGCCGATCGCTTCGGCGACGCCGCCGAAGCCGGGCCGGTCGCGGTAGGGACCGGTCTGGCCGTACCCGGAGACGCGGACGACGACCAGCCGGGGGTTGAGCGCGCGGAGCTCGCCGGGGCCGAGGCCCCAGCGTTCGAGGGTGCCGGGCCGGAAGTTCTCCAGGAGGACGTCGCTGCGGGCGGCCAGCGCGCGGACGATCTCCTGGCCTTCGGGGCGGCGCAGGTCGACGGTCACCGAGCGCTTGTTGCGGCCGAGCGTGCGGAACAGCAGCGACGTGTCACCGGCGTGCAGCCGCCAGCGCCGCAGCTCGTCGCCGATACCCGGGCGCTCGACCTTGACGACGTCGGCACCGAAGTCCGCCAGCAGGCGGCCGGCGGTGGGCGCGGCGATGAAGTTCCCCAGTTCGACCACCCGGATGCCGGCCAGCGGCCCGGTTTGCTCACTCATGCACGACTCCAAACCACTATGTGAGTTACAAACTCAGAATACGGGTGAGTGTCGCCGAGTCAACCGGGAGGAGCGCGGATAGACTGTGCGGCACACCACGGGCACGGGCGGGGCGATGGCAGAGGAAGAACGCAGCGGCACGACGCCGGTGCTCGTCCTGCGCAAGTTCAAGCAGATCCTCGAGTCGTTCACCATCGACCACCCCGAGCTGACGCTGCAGCAGATCACCCGGTCCACCGGGCTGCCGGCGAGCACGTGCCAGCGGCTGGTGCACAACCTGGTGCGCGAAGGCTTCCTCGATCGCTACGACGACACCTACCGGGTCGGCCTCGGCCTGGTCCGCTGGGCGGCGCCGGGCACGTTCGGCCTCGACCTGGTCCGGCTGACCCGGCCGGTCCTGCAGCAGCTGCGCGACGAAACCGGCGAGACGGCCTGCCTGTACGTCCGCGACGGCGCGTACCGGACGGTGATCTCCCTGGCCGAATCCCGCCACCCCGTGGTGCGGCTGTTCGTCGTCGGCATGGTGATGCCCCTGCACGCGGGATCGGCCGGGAAGGTGTTCCTGGCCTGGGACAAGCTCGCGATCAAGGACGCCATCGGGCACGGCCTCGCGCGCTTCACCCCGCGCACGGTCGTCGACCTCGAGCTGCTCACCGAGCAGCTCGGGCAGATCCGCGAGGCCGGCTACGCCGCGAGTTTCGAGGAACGCGACCTGGGGGCGGCCTCGCTCAGCGCTCCGGTGTTCGGGCTGAACGGCGAGGTCGGCGCGGCGATCGGGATCGGCGCACCGACGCAGCGGATGACCCCGGCGGACGTCCCCCGGCTGGCGCCGATCGTCGTGGAAGCCGGGCGGCGGGCCTCGGAGCGGCTCGGGTACCGGCCGGGTGTCGAGCAGGTCGCCGGTCTCTGACCGCCCGGGCGCGCCGGCGTGCCCGATTCGTGCCGGACTGTGCCCGGTTGCCCGTCAACCAACGCGGCTCACGTCTCGCGTGTTCTTGACTCTGCCTGCTGTTCGTCACATTATGGGTTGTCCAACCACATGGTGGAGAAGTCAAAGGAGACGACGGATGGCGAACACCGACGACGCCACCGCGCCGGGCACCGGCACGATCGCGGGCCGGCTCGACCGGCTGCCCATCACCCGCACGCACCGGCGGGCCACCGTCGCCGTCGGGCTCGGGCTGTTCTTCGACTTCTACGAGGTCTTCCTGACCGGCGTCCTCAGCTCGGTGCTCGTCGAGGAGTTCGAGCTCACCAAGGCGGAGCTGCCGCCGCTGCTCGCGTCGACCTTCGTCGGCATGTTCTTCGGCGCACTGCTGCTCGGCCGGCTCGCCGACCGGTTCGGCCGCCGCGGCGCGTTCCTGCTCAACCTCGGGCTCTACTCGCTCTTCTCGCTGCTCGGCGCGTTCAGCGGCAGCGCACTGATGCTGCTGGTGACGCGGTTCTTCGCGGGCATCGGCCTGGGCGCGGAACCCCCGCTGGCCGACACCTACCTCACCGACCTGCTGCCGGCCCGCAAGCGCGGCCGGTTCATCGCCTGGGCCTACACCCTCGCGTTCTGCGGCTTCCCCGTCGTCGGCTTCCTCGCCCGCGGGCTGACCGAGCACGAGATCCTCGGGATCGCCGGCTGGCGCTGGCTGTTCGTGATCGGTGCGCTCGGCGCCGGCGCGGTGTTCCTGCTGCGGCGCGGCCTGCCCGAGTCACCGCGGTGGCTGGAGTCCGTCGGCCGCGCCGAAGAGGCCGAGCACCTCGTGGCCGGCATGGAAGCCGAGGCCCGCGGGGCCGCCCACGACACCCCCGCCCCGCCGCGCGGGGTGACCCGCAAGCGCGCCGCCGCACCGGTGCGCGAGCTGTTCGGCGCCGGGCAGCGGCGCCGGACGTGGATGATGGTCGTCTTCCACATCCTGCAGACCCTCGGGTACTACGGCTTCGGCACGCTCGTGCCCCTCGTGCTGGCCGCCAAGGGGTACGCCCTCTCGCAGTCGCTGCTGTTCGCCGCGCTGACCTACCTCGGCTACCCGGTCGGCTCGGCGCTGTCGCTGCCGATCGTGGAACGCCTCGAGCGGAAGTACCTGGTGGTCGGCTCGGTGCTGGCGATGGCGGTGTTCGGCATCGCGTTCGGCCTCGCGGGCTCGATGGCGCTGATCCTCGTGTTCGGCTTCCTCTACACCGCGACCAGCAACCTGTTCTCGAACGCCTTCCACATCTACCAGGCCGAGATCTTCCCGACGGCGCTGCGCTCGACGGCGGCGAGCGGCACCTACTCGCTGTCGCGGCTGGCCAGCGGCGCGATGCCGTTCGTGCTGGTGCCGCTGCTGAACTCGCACGGCCCGACGGCGCTGTTCCTGGTCGTCGCGGCCGCGCTGGTGGTGGTCGCGGTGGACATCGCGGTCCTCGGCCCGCGCACCACCGGCCGCCGCTTGGAGAGCGTGAACGACGCCGTCATGGCGCCGCCGCAGCCCCTCCGATGACGGCCGGTCCGGCTCACAACAGCTTGTCGAGGGTGATGGGCAGGTCGTGGATCCGCTTGCCGGTCGCGTGGTGGACCGCGTTCGCGATCGCGCCCGCGACCCCCGTGATGCCCACTTCGCCCACGCCGATCAGGCCGAGCGGCATCGTCGGGTCCGGGTCGTCGAGGTAGCTGACGTCGATCGGCGGGATGTCGGCGTGCACCGGGACGTGGTACTCGGCGAGGCTCGGGTTCATGATCCGTCCCGTGCGGGGGTCGACCAGGGTTTCTTCGGCCAGCGCCATGCCGATGCCCATCACGATCCCGCCGCGCAGCTGGCTCGACGCGGTCTTCGCGTTGATCACCCGGCCGACGTCGAACACCCCGACCCAGCGGGCCACCCGCACCTCGCCGGTGTCCGGATCGACGCGGACCTCGCAGAACTGGGCCCCGCAGGCGGCCTTCATCCAGCGCCGCTGGTCGCGCAGGAACTTCGCCATGAACTTCAGCTGCCCGGCCACCCGGCCGAACCGGGTGTCCGAGCCGACGGCGGCTTCGACCGACGGCACGCCGGCCTTGGCCAGGATCGCGGCCGGGCTTTCCCCGGCCGCGCCCGCGCGTTTCGCCAGCGTGTCCAGCTCCCGCTTCAGTTTCTCGCACGCGGCCAGCAGGCTGTTGGCGATGCTCGCCGTCTGCATGGACCCCCGGCCCCCGTGCTCACCGGCAGCGTGGAGTCGCCGTACTCGACCCGCACCGCTTCGAACGGCACCCCGAGCGCGTCGGCGGCGATCTGCGCCTGCGCCGTCGCGCCGCCCATGCCCATCTCGTGGAAGCCGCACCGCACCAGGACGGTGCCGTCGACGGAAAGCCGGACCGTGACGCTGGCGGCGAACTGCCAGGCCGGGTGGTACGCCGACGCGACACCCATCCCGACCAGCCACCGCCCGTCGCGCATCGACCCCGGTTCCGGTGTCCGGTCGGCCCAGCCGAACCGCTCGGCGCCCCGCGCGTAGGCCTCGCGCAGCATCCGGTGCGCGAACTTCTTGCCGTCGATGGGGTTGGTCGCCGGCTCGTTCCGCATCCGCAGCTCGATCGGGTCGATCCCGAGCCGGTGGGCGAGCTCGTCGATCGACGCCTCCAGCGCGTAGGTCCCGATCGACTCGCCCGGCGCGCGCATCGAGGTGTTCGAGAGCAGATCCAGCTCGACCAGGTTCTGCTGGACCAGGATGTTTTCGGCGGCGTACAGGTGTTTCGACTGCGACGTCACCTGCTCGGGTCCGCCGCCGACCCGGCCGGTGCGCGTCACGCTGGTGTGGATGAGCGCGGTCAGCCTGCCGTCGGTGCCGGCGCCGAGCGCGACCCGCTGCGTGGACGGCGTGCGCCCGCCGACCGTGCGGTAGACGCCTTCCCGGGTGAGCATCAGCCGGACCGGCCGCCCGGTCGCGCGAGCCGCCAGCGCGGCGAGGATGGTGCCGGGCCAGACCATGACTTTGCCGCCGAAGCCGCCGCCGACGAACGGGGCGATCACCCGCACGTTCGCGGCCGGGACACCGAACCGCAGGGCGAGGTGCGTGCGGAGCCAGTCGATGCTCTGCGTGCCGTCGTGGACGGTCAGCCGGTCGCCGTCCCAGGCCGCGGTGGTCGCGTGCGGCTCGATCGCGTTGTGATGGTGCGTCGGCGTGGTGAACCGCAGGTCGACCGACACCGGTGCCACGGCGAGTGCGGCCTCGGCGTCGCCCTTCTTCGCTCCGCCGGGCATGATCATGCTGCTCTTCTGCGGCCGGGCGTTCTTCTCCTCGGCGGCGAAGTCCACAGTGGACGCCCACGTCTCGTAGGTCACGGTGACCAGCCCGGCGGCTTCGCGAGCGGCGTCGAGCGTGTCGGCGACGACGACCGCCACCGGCTGGCCGTCCCAGTGCACCTCGTCGGTGTTGAGGTAGTCGACCGAGGTGCCGGAGACCAGCGTGCTCAGGTTCACCGGGCTCACCTTCGGCGCCGGCTTCAGCGGCGGCGCGTTCAGGTGGGTGAGCACCGCGACGACGCCGGGGACCGCGGCCGCGGCCTCGGTCCCGATCGCGGTGATCCGGCCGCGGCTGATCGTCGAGTGCACCAGCGCCGCGTGCGCCAGGCCGGGGAGGTCGTATTCGGCCGAGAAGCGGGCGGTGCCGCTGGTCTTGGCTTTGCCGTCGACCCGGTCGATCGGCTTGCCGACGACGGGGCCGCCGGTCTCGGTGGCGGGCAGGGTCCTGGTCATGCCGCGCTCCCGTCGGTGAGCAGCTGCCGCAGCGTCGCGACGATCGTGCGCTGCGCCAGCTCGATCTTGAAGGTGTTGTCCGGTTGCCCCACCGCGGGTGTCAGCTCGGCCGCGGCCGCCCGGCGGAAGGACTCTTCGGTCGCCGGTGCGCCGAGCAGGATCCGCTCGGCCTCGCGGGCCCGCCACGGTTTCGCGGAGACGCCGCCGAGCGCCAGGCGGACGCCGGTCACGACGCCGTCTTCGGTCTCCAGCGCCGCCGCGACCGAGACCAGGGCGAAGGCGTAGGACGCGCGGTCGCGCACCTTGCGGTAGCGGGAGTGCGCGGCCATCGGCAGGGCAGGCAGCTCGACGGCGGTGATCAGCTCGTCCGCGGCCAGCTCGGTCTCGACCTGCGGAGTGCTGCCGGGCAGGCGGTGGAACCCGGTCAGCGGGAGGCGGCGGGTGCCGCGCGTGCTCTCCACTTCGACGACGGCGTCGAGCGCGGCCAGTGCGACGCCCATGTCGGAAGGGTGCGTGGCGATGCAGTGGTCGCTGACCCCGAGGACGCCGGCGTTCCGGGCGAAGCCGCCGATCGCGGCGCAGCCGCTGCCCGGGGTGCGCTTGTTGCACGCGGCCGCCCCGTCGTAGAAGTACAGGCACCGGGTGCGCTGCAGCAGGTTGCCGCCGACGGTCGCCATGTTCCGCAGCTGCGCCGAAGCGCCGTTGAGGACGGCCTGGGCCAGTACCGGGTAGCGGGTCCGGACCAGCGGGTGGGCCGCGAGCCCGCTGTTGCGGACGAGCGCGCCGATCCGCAGGCCGCCGCCGGGCAGTTCCTCGATCCCGGTCAGCGGCAGCCGGGTGATGTCGACGACCACGTCCGGCTGCTCGATGTCCTCCCGCATCAGGTCGACGAGGTTCGTCCCGCCGCCGAGGAACTTCGCGTTCGGCTCGGTGGCGATCACGCGGACCGCCGTCTCGACGTCCGGGGCGCTCAGGTAGCCGAACGACCTCATCTCGCGACCTCCTGGATGGCGTGGACGATCCCGTTGTAGGCGCCGCAGCGGCACAGGTTGCCGCTCATGCGCTCCCGGATCTCCGCGTCCGTCAGCTCGCCGGCGGGGCCGGCGAGGTGTTCGGTGACCGCGCTCGGCGCGCCGCCGGAGTGCTCGGCCAGCATCCCGATCGCCGAGCAGATCTGGCCGGAGGTGCAGTAACCGCACTGGAAGCCGTCGTTGCGGACGAAAGCCCGCTGCAGCGGGTCGTCCACACCCTCGATGGTGGTGATTTCCCGGTCGGTGTACTGCACGGCCAGCGCGAGGCAGGAGTTGATCCGCTCGCCGTCGGCGAGCACCGTGCACGCGCCGCAGGCGCCCTGGTCGCAGCCCTTCTTGGTGCCGGTCAGCCCCAGCCGCTCGCGCAGCGCGTCCAGCAGGCTGACCTGTGGTGGGAGATCGAGCAGCTCCTCGACCCCGTTGACCCGCAACCGCACCTCGACCACGTCGTTCCCCCTTCGCCGGTGCCCGCCAAAATAACAGAACGTCGTACTCTTAACAAGAGGACCTTGTTCTGTTAAGTGGACCGTATGATGGCTGAGAAATGTCTCAGTCGATGTTCATGCGGGCCAGGAGGCCGGAGCAGAAGCAGCAGCGGCGCGCGGCCATCCTCGCGGCGGCCCGCGAGCTCGCCCTCGAATCCGGCGTGCGCAACGTGAGCTTGAGCAGCGTGGCCACGGCCGTGGGGCTGGCCAAGTCCAACGTCACCCGCTACTTCGGTACCCGCGAGGAGATCTATCTCGAGCTCGCGGCCGGATGCTGGCGCGACTGGGCGGACGAGGTCGTCCGCCGGCTCGTGGCCGGGGACGACGTCGTCGACGTGCTGGCCGAAACGCTCGCCGAACGGACCTTGTTCTGCGACCTGCTGGGTCACGCGGCGACTTCGCTGGAGCACAACGTCTCGGTCCCGGCGGCCCGCGACTTCAAGCGGGCGGTGCTGGGCGTGGTCGCCGAACTCGGCGCGGCGGTCGCCCAGGCGCGCCCGGACCTGACCGAGGGTGAAGGATTCGAGCTGGTCGCGGCGGCCAGCGGACTCGCGGGCATGCTGTACCCGGCCGCCAACCCGCCGCCGACGCTGCTCGAGGTCTACGCCCAGAACCCCGACCTGGCCGCGGCGTGCGTGCCGTTCGCCCCGACCCTGAAGCGGGCCCTCGCCGCCTTGGCCGCCGGATTGCCGACGCTGCGCTGACGGACCACCACGGTGGCCCGGCCGGGTTCGCCGGCTCGTCCGCGTGCGCGAAGGCCCTCATCCGGCCGGAGTGCGCCGCCGTGCCGGTGCGGCCAGCAGGACGGTGATGCCGTCGACCAGGATTTCGCCGGTCTCGGCCCAGCCCGGGATGCCGGAACGGTTCCCGGCTTCGGCCAGTTCGGCTTCTCGTTCGGCGCAGGTGTGGACGATCGCGTGCCGGGCCATCGCCGACCGGGTGAGGATGGCGGGGCCGGACGCATCGCCGGCGTGGGCGGCCACGGCCCGCAGTGCCCGTTGCATGACGGGCGTGGACGTCGTGACCGACAGCGCCGGCGCGCGCAGGGCCGGGTCGCTGACGACGTGGGCGGCGAAGCGGGCGTAGTAGCTGGGCACGCCCAGCTCCGCGAGGTGCCGGGTCGTGGGCAGCACCAGCGCGGCCACGTGGTCGCGCAGCCGCGGCGAGCCCTCGGCCGCGTCCACCATCGCGGCGCGGATGCGGTCCATCGCCTCGCCGTGTTCGCGCAGCACGGCGAGGATCACCTCTTCCATCGTGCCGACGTGGTAGGCGACCGCCGAGTTGTTGGCCTGCCCGGCTTCCTGCCCGAGCCGCCGGCTCGACACCTGGGCGACGCCGTCCTCGGCGATCAGCCGCTCCGCCGTCGCCAGCAGCCGGGCCCGGGTCGCCGCCGACCTCCCGCCCGGCTGTGGTCGCGGCACGGTCACCACCGCACCGGTACCCGGTCGATCCCGCCCACGATCAGTCCCTGCCGGGCGCGCAGGTCCGCGGCGTCCCCGACGAGCTCCAGGGTGGGGAGGCGGCGCAGCAGCACCTCGAGCACGGTCTGCAGCTCGACCCGTGCGAGCTGCTGGCCCACGCACGAATGCGGTCCGGCACCGAAGGCCAGGTGCGGGTTGGGCCGGCGGGCGATGTCCATGTCGCCGGCGCCGTCGAACGCGTCGGGGTCGCGGTTGCCGGCGGCCATGCTGCACACCACGGTCGTGCCGCGCGGCAAGGTCGTGCCCCCGACCACGGTCTCTTCCGAGAGGTAGCGCGGCATCCCGAACCCGGGGTTGGCGTCGAACCGCAGCGCCTCTTCGACGGCGGTGGGCACCAGGGACGGGTCGGCCAGCAGCCGCTCCCACCGGTGTTCGCGGTCCGCCAGCAGCATCGCGACCAGCTTGCCGATCATGTTGGCGGTGGTCTCGTGGCCGGCGATGAGCAGGCCCTGCCCGGTCATGACCAGCTCGGTCGCGGTCATCTCGGTGCGAGGTCGCTCAGGAGGTCGTCACCGGGCGCGGACCGCTTGGTGGCGACCAGTTCCGTCATGTACTCGAAGAATTCGCGGCCCGACCGGTCGATTTCGCCCTGGGTGAACCGGGTCATGTTGAGCATGGTGTCGGACCAGCGCGCGAACCGGTCCCGGTCGTCGCGCGGCACCCCGAGCAGGTCGCAGATCACGAACACCGGCAGCGGGAACCCCAGCGCGGGGCCGATGTCGGCGGGCGCGCCGGCCTCGACCATCTCCGTGACCAGCTGTTCGGCCAGCTGCGCCATCCCCGGGCGCAACGCCTGTACCCGCTTGACGGTGAACGCTTTCCCGACCAGCCGCCGCCAACGCCGGTGCCCGGGACCGCCGAGCATCGACGCGACCGGCTCCTCCGCCTCCCCGGCGGTCGGTGCCGAGGAGCGGCTGAACACGCCGCCGTCGTCGCTGTCGGAGACCCGGGAGGCGTCGTCGGCATCGAGCTGGCGGGTGAACCGCGGGTCCGACAGCATCGCCCGCACGTCGTCGTAGCGGGTCAGCAGCAGGGCTTCGTCGCCACTGGCCAGTTCGATGCGGGCCACCGGGCACTGCGACCGCAGCCGCGCCCACTCCGGCGGCGGTTCCAGCGCCGTGGGATTCGGAAACGGGTACGGCGGCAGTCCCTCCAGGACCGGCGCCGGATCGTTGCCGCCACTCACGTGCGCTCTGTCGTCGGGCATCACCGCAGCCTGGGTAAGACAGGTGACTTAATCAAGGCACCTGTCTTAATCGGCGGGGTGCGCCGAGGGTCTCCGCTCCTCGATGTCGTACCCGTCACACCTTGACATGAGATGTGTCTGTCGTGCGGTTAAACGCTACAGTGACGAGGCAATTAGACAAAGAAGGAGCTCTGTCATGAGTAGGACCTGGTTGATCACCGGAGCGTCCCGCGGGTTCGGGCGCAGTCTCACCGAGGCCGTGCTGGAAGCGGGCGACTCCGTCCTCGCCACGGCACGCCGGCCCGGGCAGCTCGAGGGCCTGGTGACCCGGTACGGCGAGCGGGTCCGCCCGTTCGCTCTCGACGTCACCGACGCCGGTGCGGCGGTCGACGCAGTGAAGGAGGCCACCGCTGCCTTCGGCCGCCTCGACGTGGTCGTCAACAACGCCGGCTACGCGAACAGCGCGCCGATCGAGGAGATGGCCGAGGACGACTTCCGCGCCCAGGTCGAGACCAACCTCTTCGGCGTCGTGAACGTCACGCGGGCCGCGCTGCCCGTCTTCCGGGCGCAGCGTTCCGGGACCTTCGTGCAGTTCTCCTCCGTCGGCGGGCGCGTCGGCGGGACGCCCGGGCTGGGTGCCTACCAGACCGCGAAGTTCGCGGTCGAAGGCTTCTCCGAGGTCCTCGCGAACGAGGTGGCGCCCTTCGGCGTGCGGGTGATCATCGTCGAGCCCGGGGCGTTCCGGACCGACTGGCAGGGCTCCTCGATGACCCGGCACGCCGTGGGTCCCGACTACGAGGAGACGATCGGTGCCATCCACCGCTACCGCGACGAGCACGACGGCCGGCAGCCGGGCGATCCGGTCCGCGGCGCGAAGGCCGTCGTCGACGTGGTCGGCGCGGACAACCCGCCCCGGCGGCTCCTCCTCGGCAGCGACGCCGTCGCGCTCGCCCTGAAGGCCGGCGAGGACCGGGCGGCCGAAACCGAGCGGTGGGCCGAGGTCAGCCGCTCGGCCGACTTCCCCCTCGGCGAACGGTGAACGGCCGCCGCAGTTATCGATCCAAGTGTCACAGTGCGGAGTAGGTTGAGCGGGTGAGAGCCGACGCCGCGCGCAACATCGAACTGCTGCTGAAGACGGGCGCCCGCATGCTCGCCGAAGACCCCACTGCGAGCATCGGGGCGATCGCGGCGGCGGCCGGAGTCGACCGCCGGACCGTGTACCGCCGGTTCGCGGGCCGCGACGAGCTGCTGACGGCGATTCACCAGGCCCGGCTGGGCGCGATCGAGGCGGCGATCGAGGTCGCCCGGCTCCGGGAAGCGCCGGTGCCGGTGGCCCTGCACCGGTTCGTCGAAGAGATCGTCGGAGTGAACCGCACGTGGCCGGCCGAGGTCGGCAAGATGCGCCTGGACCCGGAGCTCTGGGCGCGGCGCCGGCGTTCGGTCGACGAGGTGGAATCGTTCCTCCGGCGCGCGACCGACGAAGGTCTTCTCCGCCCCGGATCGCCCGCCCGCTGGCCGGGCCACGTGCTCGGGCAGCTGCTGCACCTGGCCACGGCGGAACTGCCCGGCCTGAGCGACGCGCAGGCCGCGGACGTCATCGTCGACACGTTCCTGCGCGCTTTCGCGCAGCCGCAAGGACTTCCGGTGCCGGATCGGTCCTACGACCGCGCGCCGCTTTCCTGAACCGCGTTCATCGTCTATCGTCGATTGACGATGGAGGAGGCCGCCGTGCTGGACCGCGATACCGCCAAGACCTACGCCGGGTGGTTTCGCACGCTCGCCGATCCGACGCGGGTGCAGATCCTCAACCTGCTCGCCGAGTCCGGCGTGCCGATGACGGTGGGGGAGATCGTCGAGCAGGTCAGCGTGGGCCAGTCCACCGTCTCCGCACACCTCAAAGTTCTGGCCGACACCGGGTTCGTGCTGGCCGAGCCGCGGGGGACCGCTCGGCTCTACCGGGTCAACGAAGACTGCGTGTCCTGCTTCCCGAGCGCCGCGGACGTCGTCATGGGCCGTGGTGTCCGGTCGTTCGCCGAGACGGCCGGTGAGGAGGTCCGATGAACCCCGACCGTGACGCCGTCCGCGATCGCTACGCCACCGCCGCGCGGCGGGCTCTGGCCGGCGAGGGGACCGGCCTGCTCACCGGCGATCAGGATGCCGACCGGCTCGGTGCCGTCCACTACGTGGGGGTGGAGCTTCCGGTCGAGGTGACGGCGACCAGTCTCGGCTGCGGGAACCCGCTTGCCGTCGCCGAGCTGAAGCCCGGGGAGACCGTGCTCGACCTCGGCTCCGGTGGCGGGCTGGACGTCCTGCTCTCGGCTCGCCGCGTCGGGCCGGCCGGGCGGGCGATCGGCCTGGACATGACCGACGACATGCTCACCCTCGCCCGCCGGCACGCCGAGCAGGCCGGCGTCACCAACGCCGAGTTCCGCAAGGGCACCATCGAGCAGATCCCGCTGCCGGATGCGTCGGTCGACGTCGTCATCTCCAACTGCGTCATCGCGCTCTCGCCCGACAAGCCCGCCGTCTTCGCCGGCATCGCCCGCGTTCTGCGTGCCGGCGGCCGCCTCGGCATCACCGACATCCTGGCCGACGACACCCTCACCGACGCTGAACGCGCCGCCCGCGCCGGTGCGGTCGAGTGTCTCGGCGGCGCGCTCACGGCCGGGCGCTACCGGACGCTGTTGCGCGAAGCCGGCCTCGTCTGCGTCGAGATCGAGTTGACCCACGAGGTCGGCGACAAGCTCCACTCCGCGATCATCCGCGCCACCAAGCCGGTCCAGGTCGTGGCGATGACGGCCGAGCACGCGGAGCAGGTCCTGGCGATCCACCAGGCCGGGCTCGACACCGGGCAGGCGAGTTTCGAGACCACCGCGCCCGACTGGGAGACGTGGGATGCTGCCCGTCTTCCCGAGCATCGGCTGGTCGCCCTCGATCCGGCTGGGCGGGTCATCGGCTGGGCCGCGGTCACCGCCGTGTCCTCGCGGTGCGTCTACGAAGGCGTCGTCGAGCACAGCGTCTACGTCGATCCCGAGGCGCAGGGCCGAGGAGCCGGGCGAGCCCTGCTGGCGGCGTTGATCGCCTCGACCGAGAGTGCCGGCATCTGGACGATCCAGAGCGGTGTGTTCCCCGAGAACGCCGCCAGCCGGGAACTGCACCGACGGGCCGGGTTCCGGGAGATCGGGGTCCGCGAACGCGTCGGCCGGCACCACGGTGTCTGGCGTGACGTCGTCATGATCGAACGTCGGAGCACGCGCGTCGGTATCTAGGGGAGTGGAGCCGGTGCGCCCCTCGATTGCGCACCGGCGTCCGTCCTCAGTTGCAGCAACCCTCCGGCTTGGCGACTTCGCTGGCTTCGGCGTCCGGCGTGCAGCATGTCGCGGGGGTGACCAGCGCGGCGCTGTCGCTGCCGTACGTCGTCGAGTCGCCCTTGACCGTGTAGACCTCCCATGGCTCCTTGCCCGGCCCGTGGACCCACACCTTGTCCTGTACCGCGTAGCAGCAGGTGGTGTCGTCCTCGGTGAGCGTCTCGAGACCTTCGCCGGTGAGCCGCTGGGTCGCCGCGTTGACCTGCTCGGTCGACTCGACCTCCACGCCGAGGTGGTCCATCACCGTCTCCTGGCCGGGCTCGCCCTCCAACAGCACCAGCTTCAGCGCCGGCTCCTCGACCGCGAAGTTCGCGTAGCCCGGCCTGAGCTTGGCCGGTTCGGTGCCGAACAGCTTCGAGTAGAAGTCGATCGAGCCTTCGAGGTCGCCGACCCGCAGTGCCAGTTGCACTCTGGACATCCTTGCCGCTCCTTGGATAGATGGTTGTCTAACTAGGCGAGCTTAGATTGCCGTCTATATTGAAATCTGTCAATATAGAGGTATGTCGAAGCAACTGCCGCTCGTCGCGATGGACGCCTGCTGCGCGCCCTTGGCCCGGGAGCCGCTGACGCAGGACCAGGCGGTCGAGCTGTCGCACCTTTTCAAGGCGATGGCGGACCCGGTCCGGCTGCGGCTGCTGTCGCTGATCGCGTCCCACGCGGGCGGCGAGGCGTGCGTGTGCGACCTGACCGACGCCTTCGACCTGACCGGCCCGACCATCTCCCACCACCTCAAGGTGCTGCGCGAGTCCGGGCTGATCACCGGCGACCGGCGCGGCACCTGGATCTACTACCGCGTCCACCCGGAGGTGTTGGCGCGGCTGTCGGCGGTGCTCACCACCACCGGCGAAGCAGTCACGGCGTGACCGCCGTCGGCACCGGGACGGCACCGCGCCTGTCCACCATGGACAAGCTGCTGTGGCCGACGACGCTCGCGTTCACCGCCGCGGGCAGCAACTTCGGACTCGCCATCCCTGCCCATACCTCAGTCGACGGAGAAAGCGCCCATGACCGGCAAGCCTGAAGTCCTCTTCGTCTGCGTACACAACGCGGGCCGGTCGCAGATGGCCGCCGCCCTGCTGGCTCACCACGCCCACGGTGCGGTCGCGGTCCGGTCGGCCGGCTCCGCGCCGGCCGGCAGCATCAATCCCGCGGTCCGCGAGGCGATGGCCGAGATCGGGCTCGACCTCTCCCGCGAAGTCCCGAAGAAGCTGACGACGGACGCGGTCGAGGCCTCCGACGTCGTCATCACGATGGGCTGCGGCGACGCTTGCCCGATCTTCCCCGGCAAGCGGTACCTCGACTGGCAGCTCGAGGACCCCGCGGGCCAGGACGTCGAAGCGGTGCGGCCGATCCGCGACGAGATCGACCGCCGGGTGCGTGAACTGCTCGCCGAACTCTTGGCGCCCAGGGCCTGACCGCAGGATCGAAAGGGGAAGCATTGCGGCTGCGCCGTTTCCCGTGGCTTTCCAAGGTGCCGTAACAGGCCGCTTTCCCGGTGCGACTCGGGGAGCATGGTTTACGCCGCCGCACCGTCGGCCACTCGCAGCCGGCAACTGGGCAAGCACCTCGGACGGCTGGTGTTCGCGCTGGCCGTCGGGGCGGTCTTCCTGGTTGCGAGCCTGCCGAAGCGCACAGACGCGCTGTCGCGCAGTGAAGACTGGGCATGGCTCGCCGAGCCGGCGGGTGCGAGCAAGTGGCTCGACACGACGCTGGCGGGCCTGCCCGACCTGCTGGTCTGGCTGGGCTACGCGCTACTGGCGTACCTGGGTGCGCTGCTGCTGATCTCCCTCCGGCACTGGAAGCCCGGCCTGTTCTTGATCGGCGTGGTGGTCACGGCCGGCACCGCGGCGCTGCCGCACCTGCTCGGCTACGTCGGATTCGTGGTCTTCCACGTCGGCGCGTTCGTGGTCTTCGTGTTCGCCGCCGTGTTCGGTTTCTTCGGCGACCTCGCGCACGCCGTCCTGAATTTCCTGCACTTCGTCTTCACGAGCTGGTGGAGCGTTGTCCCGGCGATCATCGTCGTCGGCGTGCTCGTGCTGTGGCGCCGGGCCGCGAAGCAGTGGGTGAAGCCGGCGCTGATCGGGTTGGGGCTGCTCGCCGGGGCGGTGGTGGTGTTCGGCGGGCTCGGCCTGCTCCTGCGGCTGATCCCGGAGAGCTTCTGGGCCACCGTGGCCACGGTGGTGGGTCTGCTGCTCGTGGGGCTGGCTGTCGCGACGGTGGGGCAGTTGTTCGTCGATCAGCTCCGGAGCACGGTGATCGCCGGCAGCGGACGCCGGGGCGTCGTCATGGGGGCGATCGCCGTGGGGTCGGCGCTCGCGATGCTCATGCTCATCGGCAACATCCTCGACGCGTACTCCTGGTACCCGGACGCGATGGCGGCGTGGCTGCACGTCCACCTGCAGAACGACGGCGCGCCGAACTTGGACATCTCGATCGCATTGGTGGTCGTGAGCCTCTCGGCACTGGGCGTCATCAGCAACCTCGGGCGGCTGAAGCCGGAACCGGACCTGGCCGAGTTCAGGCGATCGATCGTTTACGCGATCGTGGGCGGGATCGCGGCGATGGCGATCGCGTCGGTCGCGAAGGACGATCGGTGAAGCCCGCGTAGTCAGGCCCAGAAGGGAACGGCGTGATCCGCCGCGCGAACGATGGCGTTTCCGTCGAGTGTGGTGGCGGTCGGATCGAGGCCCATGCTCGGCCACTCGAGGACGAATTCGAAGGGGCCCGGCGGCGGCAGCGGCCGGAGCCAGAGCTGCTGATGACGATCGTAGTACCGGTCGTTGCCGGAGGAGTCGGCGCCGACCCCGGCGAGCAGGGGCGGTCCGGCGTGCCGGAGGGACGGGCCCAGCCGGGGATGGCGTGTTCGACGGGCGTGACCTTCGAGCCGTCGGGGAAGCGGACGCCGAACTTCAAGCCGTCCTCGGGGGTCTCGAGGACGAGGTCGGTTCCGGCCATGCGTTGCCAGGCTGAGCCGTCCAGCGAGCCCCGCCGGACGGCCAGGTGCAGAGCGAGCACACAGCCCTCGGGAAAGGCGACCGCGTAATGCAGCGCGGCGACCATGGCGTCCGTCCTGGCGACGAACTGCTGGATCGGCACGCCGGCGGCCGTCGCAGCTGGCCGACGCGCTGCACCCGGTACCCGGATCTGGATGATCTGTCCCTACGACACCAGGATCACCGGCGTCGGTGTGGTCGAGGTGGCACGCCGCATGCATCCCGAGTACGTCGTGGACGGCGAGATCCGGCCGTCCACGCAGTTCAGGGCCCCGCGGAGGCCGACGGACCGCGGCGGCCACACCGTCGGGCACCGCCGAGGACCTCTTCCGCTTCGAGGGCGACCTGGTCGCCGTGCGGCGCTACGGGCTGGAGCGGGCGAGCGCCCTGCTGCGGTCCGAGGACCCCCGCCGCGCGCTGGCCGAGTTCCTGCGGACCCGGGTGCGGCCGCAGGACGTCGGTCTGGAGCCGGGCCCGCGGCGGCGCGTCGCCGGACTGCGCCGCGAGGAGCTGGCCCTGCTGGCCGGGGTGAGCTCGGCCTACTACCAGCGCATGGAGCAGGGCCGCGACGTGCGGCCCTCCGACGAGGTCCTCGACGCCATCGCCGGGGCGCTGAACTTCTCCGCCGAGGAGGCCCGGCACCTGCACAGCCTCGCGGCCGCCGCGCGCACCCCGGCCCGGCCTGCCCGCTCGTACCCGCCGGAGGAGGTGCCGGAAACCACGATGCGGTTGCTGCGCGCGACGTCCTCACCGGCGCTGGTCGTCGGGCGGTTCCTGGACGTGCTGGCGTGGAATCCGCCGGCCGGTGCGCTGCTGGGCGCGTTCACCGAGGTGCCCCGGGCCGAGCGGAACCTGCTGGCGTTGTTGGCTGCACCCGGAGGCCGGCCAGGCGTGCCCGGAGCGGGCGGCCACGGTCGCCGAGCTGACCGCGATGTTGCGGGCGCAGGTCGCCGCCGAGCCGGGCCACCCGCGTGCGGTGGAGCTGGCGGTGCGCAGTGCGGAGTTCGCGACGCTGTGGGCCCGCCACGACGTCGAGGACACGACCCGCGGCCGGATGCGCGTCGATCACCCCCTGTTCGGGGAGCTGAACCTGGACTGAGACGCCTACCCGATGCCGGGCGCGCCCGGGCCCGTGCTCATCGGATCCGGATCGCCGGCGGAAGCACACCGTTCGCGGGGCGGCTGACTGCCGAGCAGGAGGACTTGGGGCACCCACGGGCCAACGGCCGATCCGCCCGTCGATGTCGGCGATCGGCCCCGGCGGCGATCACGGTGCCCGGTTCCTCGAGGCCGCCACCGGACTTCCATCCCGTCAAGTTACCCCGGCCCGAGCTGAGCGAGAGAACCCCTGCCGGGTGGGCCAAGTTGGCCCAGGCTGACCGGGCCCGCGGCCACGATCCTGGCTCCATGTGGATCACCGCGGCTGCCGCCGAGCTCGCCGCGGTGCCGGTCTCGCGGGCGCAGTGACCCAGCTCACTTGCTTCGAATTCGAAGCAGCAGTAGTGTGATCATAGTTGCTTCAAGTTCGAAGCAGATTTACCCTCGGCGAAAGCGAGACTCCGATGAAGGCAGTGCGTTTCCACGAGTACGGCGCCCCCGACGTCCTGCGTTACGAGGACGTGGCGCAGCCGGTTCCCGCGGCCGGGCAGGTCCTGGTCCGGGTGGCCGCGACGTCGTTCAACTCCGTCGACGGCAACATCCGCGGCGGCTTCATGCAGGGGCCCATCCCGGTCGAGCTGCCCCACACCCCCGGCCTCGACGTCGCCGGCACGGTCGACGCGCTCGGCGAGGGACTGGACGGTCTCGCGGTCGGGGACCAGGTCGTCGGCTTCCTGCCGATGGACAAGCCCGGCGCCGCCGCGGAGTACGCCCTCGCCCCCGTCGAAATCCTCGCGGCGGCCCCGAAGAGCGTCCCGCTGGCCGACGCCGCGGCGTTGCCGCTGGTGGGTCTCACCGCCTATCAAGCGTTGTTCGACCACGGGAAGCTGACCGCCGGGCAGCGGGTGCTGATCAACGGTGCCGGTGGCGCGGTCGGCGGCTACGCCGTGCAGCTGGCCAAGAACGCCGGTGCCTACGTCATCGCCACGGCCAGCCCGCGCAGCGGCGACGCGGTCAAGGCGGCCGGTGCGGACGAGATCGTCGACCACACCACCACCGCGGTGGCCGACGCCGTGACCGAACCCGTCGACCTGGCGCTCAACCTCGCCGCGGTCGACCCGGCCGGCCTGGCCGCGCTGGTCACCCTGGTCCGTCCCGGCGGGGTCCTGGTGAACACCACGGTCTGGATGCCCGCGCCCTCCGACGAAGAGCGCGGCGTGCGCGGCATCGACCTGTTCGTCCGCAGCGACGCCGACCAGCTGGCGAAGCTGGTCGCGCTGGTCGACCGCGGCGAGCTGCGCGTCGACGTCGCCGAGCGGGTCGCGCTGGACGCGCTGCCGGTGCTGCACGCCCGCGCCGCCGAAGGCGCCGTGCACGGCAAGGTCGTCGTCGTCCCGTCCGCCGCCTGACTCCGGAAGGCAGAAACCGTGTCTCTGAACTTCGATCCTGAAATCGCCGAGGCGCTGGCCCCGATGGCCGGCGCGACGCCACCGGCGGTGGGGGACATCGCGGGCCGCCGTGCCCTGTGGGAGCCGATCATCGGCGCCGCGGGAACGGCCCAGCCGATCCCGGCCGACGTCAAGACCAGCGAGCACCACGCGACCGCCGACGACGGCGCGCGGATCACGATGCGCTGGTACACCAAAGAAGGAGCGGCACCCGGTCCGGCGGTGCTGTTCTTCCACGGTGGCGGGTACATCTTCGGCCACATCGATCTGTTCGACGGGCCGGTCAGCCGCTACGTCTCGGCCAGCGGCGTGCCGATGCTGTCGGTGGAGTACCGCCGCGCCCCCGAACACCCTTTTCCCACTCCGCTCGAAGACGCCTACGCCGCGCTGCGCTGGCTGCACGAGCACGCCGCCGAACTGGGCGTCGATCGCGAGCGGATCGGCGTGATGGGTGACAGCGCCGGCGGCGGCCTGGCTGCCGCACTGACGATCCTCACCCGCGACCGCGGCGGCCCGAAGATTGCCCGCCAGATCCTGCTCATGCCGATGCTCGACGACCGCATCCCCGCTCCCGACCCGCACATCGCGCCCTTCGTGCTGTGGTCCTACGACGACAGCCGCACCGCCTGGCCGGCCCTGCTCGGCGACACCGCCGGCGGCCCCGACGTCCCGGCCACCGCGGCCCCGGCCCGGCTCGAAGACGCGACCGGTCTCCCGGCGGCGTACATCGAAGTCGGTCAGCTCGACGTCTTCCGCGACGAAGACACCGCCTACGCCACCAAACTCAGCCAAGCCGGGGTGGAGGTGGAATTCCACCTGCACCCCGGCGCCCCGCACGAGTTCGACTCCATCGCCTTCGGCTCCGACGTCGCGCGGCGCGCCATCGCCGACCGTGTCCGGGTCCTCAAGTCGATCTGAACCTTGAAGAGACTGTGGACGATCCCGGCGGCCTGTTCGCCGGGACGGCACAGCACACCTTCGAGTTCGAAGCAGTAGGCTGGGAGCCATGCCGGATTCGCCGCCGTCGCTGGACCCCGTGCAGCTGGGCGCCTACTTCGACCTCATCGAGGTGACCAGCCTGCTGCGGCACGCGGTCGAGCAGCAGCTGCGCGAAGCCGGTGAGCTCAGTTATGTGCAGTTCCAGCTGCTGGCCCGCCTCGGGGATTCGCCGACGGGCAGCCACCGCATGACCGACCTGGCCGACGGCGTCGTCTACAGCCGCAGCGGCCTGACCTACCAGGCCGGCCTGCTCGAGAAAGCCGGTCTGGTGGTGCGTACCCCGTCCCCGGACGACGAGCGAAGCGTCACGGTCACCATCACCGACGCCGGCCGGGCGCGGCTCGCGCAGGTGCTGCCCGGGCACATCGAGGTGGTCAGCGGCCTGCTCTTCGAACCGCTCTCCCACGACAACGTCAAAACCCTCGCCGCCCTGCTCGCTCCGGTGCGCGACCACATGCGCTCGACCCCACCCCGCTCAGCCGCGCCTCGGCGCCGCTGAGGATTCCGCTCACGAGATGGAATTGCCCCCGCGCTGCCACATCTCGTAGTTCCCGCATTCTGCGGTGGTTCCAGCCGCCGTTTGAGCGGCCGTGAAGAAATCGTCGACCATGGTCGAGACGCGCGATTCCGCCACCGCGAGACACACCTGTTCGGGGGCCAGATCCGGGATGGGTACGTAGCTGATTTCCGGGTGTGAATAGAACACGGTCGCCGAACGGGCCAGGAACGAGATGCCCCGGCCGGCCGCGACGTGCTCGAGCGTTTCGTCCACCCCGCGCGCCAGGTACCCGGCGTTGGGGTGCGGGCGTCCGGTGGGCTGGGTGCTGGGATCGGCGTGCCAGATCAGCGGCTCGCCGGCCAGATCGGCCTCGGTGACTTCCTCCTTGCCGGCCAGCCGGTGACCGGCGGGCAAAACCGCCACCCGTGGTTCGGTGTAGAGCGGGGCCACGCGCAAGCCGGCTTCGTCGATGGGCAGCCGCACGTAACCGATGTCGATGCGGCCGTCGAGCAGCATCGGGGCCTGGTCGTCGCTTTCGATCCGTTGCACGTCGACGAGAACGTCCGGGTGGCGAGCGGCGAACAGGTTCACCGCCGGAGCGGTCGGGATGCCCGCCCGGAAGCCGACCATCAGCCGCCGGCTGCCTCGCGCGGCCACGGTCACCCGGCGGCGGGCCGCATGGGCGGAGGCGAGCAGCGGGCCGGCGTCGGCCAGCAGTTGCCGTCCGGCGTCGGTCAGCGTGACGCCGTGGCTGTCCCTGGTCAGCAGCGCGGCGCCGAGATCCCGTTCCAGTGCGCGGATCTGCCGGCTGAGCACCGGCTGGGCGATGTGCAGTTCCTCGGCGGCGCGGCCGAAGTGGAGCTTGTCGGCGACGGCGACGAAGTAGCGCAGCTTGCGCAGGTCCAGATCCATGGAACCTCCCGGTCCGGCGATGCCTTCAGGGTATCGCAGCAGCTGAAAGAGGTCTTGGACGCGCACTCGGGCCGGTGGCAGCCTCGGAAGTCGGACGCCGTCGACCATGCGGCGATTCACCAGGACGGGACCGAGTGTCCGGTCCGATCTGCAGAAAGCAGCACACCATGAGCAGCATCAGCATCATCGGCCTCGGCGGCATGGCCCGGGCCATCGCGGCCCGCGCGGTCGAGGGCGGCAACACCGTCGAGGTCATCGGCCGTGACGCGGCCAAGGCCGGCGAACTGGCCGCCGCGCTCGGCGGCGGCGCCACGGCCGGGACGTTCGGCACCGCACCCGCCGGCGACCTCGTCATCCTCGCCGTGCCGCACGCCGGCGGCGTGCCGGTCGTCGCTCAGTACGGGGATGCGCTGGCCGGCAAGGTCATCATCGACATCTCCAACACGTTCGCGGGCCCCGACGACACCGTCCTGGTCACCGCCGAGGGCAGTTCCGGTGCGCAGGAGATCGCCAAGGCCGCCCCGGCGAGCGCGCACGTGGTCAAGGCGTTCAACACCGTCTTCGGGCACGTCCTGACCCGGGGTGGCCCGCTCGACGTGCTCGTCGCCGGCGACGACGCGGGCGCCAAGGCGAGCGTGTCGGCGTTCATCGAGAGCCTCGGGCTGCGCCCGCTGGATGTCGGTGGCCTGGCGATGGCGCACTGGCTGGAGGGTGCCGGCCTGCTGCTGATGGGCCTGGCCCGCAGCGGCGCGGGATTCGACGTCGCGCTCGGCGTCACCGTCCTCGACTGAGCGTCCCGCACCAGCACAACCGTTTGACAAGGAGCATCAGCAGCATGCGCGTTTTCGTCACCGGCGGGACCGGCCACGCCGGCTCGCACCTCGTCCCCGAGCTCATCGCCGCCGGGCACGAGGTCACCGGCCTGGCCCGGTCGGACGCCTCCGCGGCGGAGTTGGCCGCACTCGGTGCGAAGGTGCGTCGCGGCAGCCTGGAGGACCTCGACGGGCTCAGGGAGGCGGCCGCCGACTCCGACGGCGTCATCCACGTCGCGCACCGGCAGGACCTGCTTCCGGCCGGCGGGATGGACGCCGTGGCCGCCGCGGAACTCCCGATCGTGCACGCCTACGGCGACGCCCTCGCGGGAACGGGGAAGCCGTTGGTCGCGGCCGGGAGCATCGGCTCGCCCGGGAACGGGCGGAACCTGGACCGGCCGGCCACCGAGGAGGACCCGGCGCTGCCCGCCGGCGACGAGCACCGGGGCACCCTGCGGGCTCGCAACGTCGTGGAAACCGCCGTGGCCGGCCTCGCCGAGCGGGGCGTGCGCTCTTCGGTCGTGCGGCTGCCCACCATCATGCACAGCACGACCGATGCGGGCTTCCTCACCACGTTGATCGCCGTGGCGAAGGAGAAGGGTTTCGCCGGCTACCCCGGGGACGGCGCGAACCGGTGGAACACCGTGCACGCCCGCGATGCCGCCGCCGTGTTCCGCCTGGCGCTGGAAAAGGGCCCGGCCGGCCGGGCCTGGCACGCGGTCGAGGGCGAGGGCATCCCGTTCCGCGAGATCGCGGAGGCCATCGGCCGCCGTCTCGGCGTGCCCGCCGTGAGCATTCCCGCGGACGAGCTGGTGCTGCCGGGATACTTCGGGTTCCTCACGGCCGTGGTCACGCTCGACCTCCCGGTGTCCAGCCTCATCACCCGCCGGACTCTCGGCTGGAAACCCGTTCAGCCCGGCCTGTTCGCCGATCTGGACAACGGCCATTACTTTCCGGCCGGCTGAAGGGGCGGTTCACCACGAGCCCGGCCGACACTGCTGGAGAAAGCGGAAAACATGACGGCAGTGGGATGCATCGGAAGCGGCAACATCGGCCGTGCGGTGGCGCGGCCCGCGGTCGACGCCGGTCACCCCCGGCCGGTCCGCGCGATCACCTGGCCGGCGAAGTCGAGCATCTCGTCAAGGCCGGTGAAAACCACGAAGGGGTCGAAGTACGCCTCGTCGACACCGGACTCGGCGTACCGCCGCAGCTTGTCCGCGAGTGAGCCGGCGGAAGTGCCCGGTTCGAGGTTGATCCGCATGGCCGTCTTCAGTGCGTCGGGGTCGCGGCCGGCGTCCTCCGCCGCTCGGCGGGCGATCGACCAGAGGTGATCGGCGCCCTCGTCGCGGCTGCCGGCCGACGCGGCGGGTGCCGGTCCCTCGACCCCGAGCCAGCCGACCCCGCTGCGGCCGACCCGGCGCATCGCGGCCTCGCTGGCACCGCCGATCCAGATGGGCGGGCCGCCCGGCTGGATCGGCCGCAGGCCGGCGTGGACCGGGGGCAAGGTGAAGAACTCGCTGTCCCACGACACGGGGTCGGTCGTCCACCACGCGTGCAGGAACGCCAGCGTGTCATCGAGCATCTTGCCGCGCCGGCGCCAGTCGGCGCTGCGGGCGACGTCGTACTCCTGCTTCATCCACCCCAGTCCCACACCCACGCCGAGGCGGCCGTCGCTGAGCACGTCGAGCGTGGTCAGCAGCCGGGCCAGGTGCGGCGGCTCGTAGTAGAACGTGCTGAGCGTGCTGGCGTTCAGGCGGATCCGGCTGGTCGCCGCGGCCGCGACGGTCCACAGCAGGACCGGATCGAGGGAGCGGGCCATCTGCGGCCCGTGGGCCAGGTACAAAACCGAGCTTCATCGCGAGTCTCCTCGGGCGGGGTCGTTCGCCGACATCGAGCACTCCTCCGGCCGGGCGTCCGGAACCGGTCGCCCTGTTATATACACCGATCTGTGTGCTTAATGTGGCGGGTGGCCGTCCGGGGCGCAACGGCCTTGCCGTCGGAGTCGTGGCCGGCGCTGTGGGGTGTCGGCGTCGTGCTGCTCGGGTTGGGTTGGGGGGTCAGGCCGGGTTCTGGGCGAGCAAGCCGTTCATCACCAACGTGTTCTCGTCGTTGGCGGCGGCGTTGTTCGGAGTTCCGCTGCGTTGATCGTGGTGCGGCGGCTGGGCTTGGCGCAGGCGGAAGCCGTGGGGGCTCGCGCGGCGCGACGCCTGGCGGCCACGGTCGCCGGGAATCTCGCCTCGGCGGCTCCGGGCCTCCACCCCGGCCCGCTCGGCGACCTGCGCGACGCCGAAACCAGAGAGAGCGATCTGCCGTCACGAGGTTCGCCATCCCGTCGATCCGGGCGGCGAGCGGTGCTTCCGGCCACGTGCCCAGTTGGAGATCGGGTGCGAACTGGCGGAAGCGGTCGGCGCACTCGACGATCTCACCGCCCAGGCGGCCCGGGTGCTGACGTCGCCCTCGGGGTGACCAAAAGGCGGCGTGCCGTCGCACCGCCTTGTCGCCCCGGCCGGTGCTTCGAGGCGTCAGTCGTGCTTCGGCAAGGGCTCGGGGAAGCCGGCCAGTCCGTGCTCGACCAGCCGGGCGGCGCGGCGGACCTCCCGGGTCACGGCGTCGATCGCGTCCGGTAGGGGGTGGCCGGGGCGCAGGTGGGTTCGCAGGGCGCGGAACTGGACCCGCCACAGACCGAGGAGGGCGGCCGCGACGATCTGGGGTTCGGGGTCGTCGGGGCGCAGTCCGGTCCGGGCGGCGAGCACTTCGGCGGCGATGTCGACGAACCGGTCGGCGGTGTCGCTCTGGTACGCCCGCAGCGAAGGTGTGTCGCGGATCAGATCGCCGAACTTCCGGTACTGCGCCAGCGCGCGGTCGGGGTCGGCGGCAAGACCCGCGACGAGGCCACGCAGTTCGTGGTCGAGCACCGTCAGCATCGCGGTGACCGGGGGGAGCGCCGGGTCCGACAGGTGCGTGCGCAACGCGTCGGCTGTCGCTTCCAGCCGGTCCAGGAGCAGCGCTTCTTTGCTCGGGAAGTAGTTGAAGACGGTCTTCTCGGAAACTCCGCACGCCTCGCCGATGTCGGCTACCCGGACGGCGTCGAAGCCGTGCTCGACGAACATCCGCGCGGCGGCGTAGGACAGCTGCTGGCGCATCGCGCGCTTCTTGCGCTCGCGCAACCCTTCGCCGGCCGGCCGGCCGGGTTCCGTCGTCGTCACGAGACCATCCTACTTCAGTCACGCAAAAAGTTCTGCTACAGTAATTTTATAGCTACTGAAGCTACTGGCTGAGGAGGCCACCGTGTCCGAGATCCACATCGTTCGCGACTACCCGCACTCGCCCCTGAAGGTCTGGCGGGCGATGACCGACCCGGACCTGGTCCCGTACTGGACCTCGACCGGGAAAGGCGCGCACGCCGTCGGCTTCCGGCCCGTGGCCGGCAACCGGTTCCGGTTCGTCGCCAAGCCGATGCCCGGCTGGCGGGGGATCGTCGACTGCGAAGTGCTGGAGGTCCGGGAGCGGGAACTGCTGCGCTACACCTGGGTCGGCGCAGAGGGCGAGCCACCCAGCCACGTCCTGTACCGGCTGGAGCCGACCCCCGGGGGAACCCGCTTCACCTACCACCACACCGGATTCACCGGAATCGGCGGGTTCGCCATGGCCAAGCTGCTCGGCTCGGTCCGGGCCAGGATGCTCACCGCCGGGGTGCCGGCCCTGCTCGCCCAGCTGGACGAGACCGGCGCGCTACGCCCGGACACGACACTGCGGCCGGCGCCACCCCGATGAACATCCCCGCGCAAGCACTCGCGCTCGTCGCGGCGCTCACGCACCTGTGGATCTTCACGATGGAATCCGTCCGCTTCGAGCACCCTCGTGTGCACGCCATGTTCGAGGTGCGCGCGGCGGACCTCGGCGCGGTCCGCCCCTGGGCGTTCCACCAGGGCTGCTACAACGCTCTCCTGGCCCTGCAGGTGTTCGCCGGCCTGGCCGCGGTGCACGTGGGCGCCGTCGCTGCCGGCCGGGCCCTCGTCCTGGCCGCCGGCGCGTCCATGCTCGTGGCGAGCGCGGCCCTGATCGCCTTCGACCCCCGCCGGGCGCGGATCAAGGGCCTGATCGGCCAGGGCGCACCAGCCCTGGCGACCCTCATCGCCGTCGTGGCCTGAGCCGCACCAGCCGAGGCAGGCGGTCGTGTCATTCACTCGCCGTTCGTTCGGCCACCAGCGCGTCGACGATTTCGGCGAGCTTGCGGACACCGCGGGTGCCGGCCATGCGTCCGGCGATGCGGCGTGCGGCGTCGCGGTAGCGGTGGTCGTCGAGGACGGCGCGGACGGCGCGACGGATGGCCGGCGGCGCCGGGGTCCGGGTTCTGATGCGGCGTCCGACGCCGGTCCAGGCCACCCGGGCGATGACTTCGGGTTTGTCCTCCTGACGGCCGGTGGCCACGATCGGCACGCCGTAGCGCAGCGCGTACTGCACGCCGCCGTACCCGCCGTTGGTGACGTAGACGTCGGTCTTCGGGAGCAGCTCGTCATACGGCAGGAACTCGGCGGCCCGGGCGTTCGCGGGCAGCGGCGGCAGGGAATCGAGCGGGCGCCCGCCGGTGGCCACGGCGATCAGCACGTCCTCGTCGGCGAGGCCGTCGAGTGCCGGCGCGATGAGCTGACCGTAATCGCTGTTGCCGATCGTGCCCTGGGTCAGGTGGACGACGGGCCTGGAGCCGTCGAGTTCCGGCCACCACGGCGGAAGCGGGGCCCGCGAACCGGAAGCCGAGATCGGCCCGGCGAAGTGCAAGGTGGCGGGGGCGTCGGAGCGCGGGTACTCGAACTCGGGCACGGTGAACTGCACGATCGCGTCGGCGTGGCGGGGCCAGTCGAGGACGGCGAACGGGATCGGGCGGCCGTGCAGCCGGTGGAACATCCGGTCGGCGGTCCGCTCGACGGCCGGGAAGAGGACCTTGGCGGTGAGCAGGGCGAGCGCGGTGTTGCGCAGCCGGCCGAGCGGGCCGCGCAGCGGCGTGAGCCCGGTGCCGAAGGGGGCGGTGTCCCGGCTGGCGATCATCAGCGGGCAGATGCCGCACATCACGATCGGCGGCCGGACGCCGAGCGGGTGGCCGAGGAGGAACGCGCCGCCGACGAAGGCCGGGTCGGCCAGGAGTGCGTCGGCCGGTTCGGCGGCGTGCGCGGCCATGACGGCGTCGTGCTGCGTGCGGCCGGGCCGGACGAAGACGTGCTCGAGGTCGTGGGCGATCGCCCGGGTGCCGCTGAGCGCGGCGCGCTCGGGGAAGGTCTGGTTCCAGTCCTGCCGGTCGTCGAAGTCGGCTTCGGCCGGCAAGGGCAGGTGCTCGGCGCCGGTCGCCGTGACGACCTCGGCGAAGCGGGAACCGGTGAGGAAGCGCACCCGGTCTCCTCGCCCGGCGAAGTGCCGCGCGACGGCGAGCAGCGGGGTGACGTGCCCGTGGACGGGCATGGTCGCGATCATGATCGAGGGCATGACGCCCTCCCTCTGTCGCCGGGGAGATAGAATTGGGGACTATGAAGCAGTATTCATCTGCATGGGACAGTAGTCAATATGCCGGACACTGACCGCGGCGCGCGCTCTTACCGGTCCGAGCTTCGGCAGCGCCAGGCCGCGGAGACCAGGCGCCGGGTGGTCGAGTCCGCCATCCAGGAGTTCGGCGAGCGCGGGTACCACGGCGCGACCTTCGCGCGGATCGCGAAGCGGGCCGGGGTCTCGGTCGAGACGGTGCGTGCCAACGGGCCGAAGGCGGCACTGCTGTGGGCCGCGGTCGCGGTGGCCTCCTTCGGGGTCGAAGGCGAGATCGACTTCTTCGACACCGAGCGCGGCAAGAACATGCTCGAACTCCGTGCGCCGGAGGCGTTTGCGGCCTACGTCGGGGAGATGATGCTGGCGATCAACGAGCCCGTCGCCGGGGTCTGGACCGCGGTGACCGCCGCGGCTCACGGCGACGGCGAGGTCCGGGACACCTTGGCCGAGCGGCTCGTGTCCATGCGAGGGCAGGTCGAGAAGGTGCTCCGGGTGGTCGGCGAACGCGACTGGCTGCGGACCGACGTGCCCTTCGACGACCTCGTCGAGGCGCTCTGCGTCATCACCAGTGTCGAGGCCTACGTGCGTTATGTGCGCGTGGACGGCAAGCCGCGCGAGGAGTACCAGGCCTTCGTCGCCCGCACCGTCCACGACACGATCCTCCGGCGCCGGGAGCGGGATCGCTGATCAAGGGGCGAGGGGGAGTGCGGCGTCCAGGCCCATCGTGACCAATTTCCGCCGCGCCTGCCCGGACGGCACGACCCGCAGCGACCGTCCTTCCTCGGCGCACAATCGAGCCAGGACGACCAGGCGCGCAGCGGCTTCCATGCTGAGGTAGGTGACCGCCGACAGGTCGACCGTGATCGCCGCCGCGGGAATGCCGCGAACTCGGTCGGCGATGTCGTCGATCGCCGTCGTGTCGAGCAGTTCTCCCGCTGCGACGAACGTCTGCACCGGTTGGGCGCGGGCCGGCTCTTCGTGCGGGTTGACGACTGTGCTCATGCTCGATCCCGTTCCGCCGGCCGCCGGCCGCCGGCCGCCGGGTCGCCGTGCGGCGCCGGCCCGTGACTGCGCGGCTGTCCACATCTCTCATCGTGGGGGTTCGGTGCGCGTTACCTCCCGGCCGGCGCGTTCACCTGATCTTGTGAATTCCCGGCGGCTCGCCGAGGGAGCCGGCGCCGTGCACGCCCTCGCCGGACTCGTCGGGCGGCTCGCCGCGGCGGCGGATGCCGGCGCCGGAACCACCGTCAACGTCGGCACCGTCGAAGGCGGCACGGCGCGCAACGTCAGCCGATCGGATCGACCGCGTGCTCCGCGAACTGCGCGGTCCGCTCGAGCCGGTCGGCGCCGGCGGCGGCAGCGACGCGAACTTCCTCGCCCCGCTCGGCGTGCCGGTGCTCGACGGGCTCGGTAGCAGCGGCGCCGGTGCCCACGCGCCTCACGAACACCCTCGCCCTCGAAAGCCGCAGCCCGGCGAACCAACGCCGGCCGGGCGGGCTGTCATTCGCCTCCCGCCGGGATGGCGTTGTCGATGAGGACGGCGGCGATGGCGGCGGCGGTGGGGAAGGAATCGCTGTCGAGGACCCGGGTGCGGGCCGAGGCTCCGTCGATGAGCAGCGCCAGTTGTTCGCCGAGTTGCTCGGGGTCGGTGGCGCCGGCTTCGCGGGCGGTTTCGGTGAGCCGCGCGGCGATGGCGATCTTGTAGTCGCGCGCGTACCGGGACGCGGGGTGCCGGGGGTCGTGGAGTTCGACGGCCGCCGCGATGTAGGGGCACAGGGGCGTGGACGCGGGCATCTCGAACGCGGCGAGGAGCCGTTCGCGGGGCGTGAGGTCAGTGCGGTCGAACACCCCGGGCATGACGTCGGGATCGAATCGGCGCAGGTACTCGGTGACGAGTTCGTCCTTGCCGGGGAAGTGCTGGTAGGCCGTGCGCTTGGACACCTGCGCTGCGGCGCAGAGCTGGTCCATGCCGGTGCGGTTGATGCCCTGTTCGCGGAACAGCTGCTGAGACGCGCTGAGGATGCGCTCGCGTGCGCCCCTGCCACGGCGCCGGCCCAGGGGGCCCTTCTCCAACTCCGTCATGTCCCCAGCGTAGCCCCGCTGGGTACGTATCGGTGTACATAGCTTTGCGCTCCGCTCGGTCGTCGGGTACGTTAAGCAAACAGGTCGGTGTACATAACTCGCGGACCGTTCCGAAACACCCCAACCCCCAGGAGGAGTGATCGTGGGAAAGCTCGATGGCAAGGTCGCGGTGATCACCGGCGGATCGACCGGCATGGCACTGGCCGGTGCCCAGCGCTTCGTCGAGGAAGGAGCGCACGTCTTCATCCAGGCTCGGGGGCAGGACGCGCTGGACGACGCCGTCGAGCTGATCGGCCGCAACGTCACCGCCGTCCAGGGTGACGCGGCCGACCTGGCCGGCCTGGACCGCTTGTACGACACCGTCAAGCGGGAAAAGGGCTCGATCGACGTGGTGTGGGCCAGCGCCGGGATGGGCGAACCGGCCGTCCTCGGCGAGATCACCGAGGACCAGTTCAACCGCGCGTTCTGGCTCAACGCACGCGGCACGCTGTTCACCGTGCAGAAGGCCCTGCCGCTGCTCAACGACGGCGCGTCGGTCTTCATGACCGGATCCAACGCCTCTCTCGGTGCCTTCCCCGGCTGGAGCCTCTACGCCGGGAGCAAGGCCGTCCAGCAGGCCTGGGCCCGCGTCTGGCTCAACGAACTGCGCGACCGCAAGATCCGGGTCAACGTCCTGACTCCCGGCCAGGTCGCCACGGCCAAGCAGGAAGAACTGTTCGACGAGGCCACCAAGTCCGCGTTCGAATCCCTGATCCCCCGCGGAGAGATGGGTCGGCCCGAAGAAATCGCCACCGTCGCCCTGTTCCTCGCCTCCGACGACTCCAGCTACGTCAACGGCCTGGAACTGGTCGCCGACGGCGGCACCACCGCCATCTGAACCGCGACACGCCGGCCTGCCGGCGCATGATCGATGTGCTGAACGGCATCACCGATGACCAACTGGCCGGCGCCACCCCGTGCGACGACTTCACCGTCGCCGACCTGCTCGGCCACGTGAACACCTCGGCCGTCCGGCTCGGCGCGCCGGCTCGCCGCGAGGCCGCCGACGAACCGGGCGACTCGTCCCGCGAGCTGATCGGCAGGCACGTGCGCGCGCCGGCCACGGCGTGGCAGGAGCCCAGCGCCTGGCAGGGCACCGCCGACGTGGGGATCGAGCTGACCAACGAGGCGTGGGGCCGGATCGCGCTCACCGAGATGGTGGTGCACGGCTGGGACCTGGCCACGGCCACCGGCCAGCCCTTCGAGCTGCCCGAACTCACCCTGCAGGCCGTTTGGGAGTACCTGACCGAGTTCTTGCCGGCCCTGCCGGAGCCGGTCCGGGCCTCCTGGGGTGTGGTGGTGCCCGTCCCGCCGGACGCGCCCCTGCTGGACCGCGTCGTCGGGCTGGCCGGCCGCAAGCCGTGAACGAGCCGGAAAGACACTTCGAAACAGGAAAAGAGCACATCTCATGAGCAGCATCACCCTCATCGGTACGGGGAACATGGCCCGCACCATCGGCACGCTCGCGGTGGCGGGCGGCAACACCGTCGAGGTCATGGGCCGCGATCAGGCCAAGACCGACGACCTGGCCAAGACCCTGGGCGGCGGCACGACGGCGGGCACGTGGGGCGCCGTCCCGGCCGGGGACATCGTCATCACGGCCCTGTTGTACGACGGGGTCGTTCCGGTCGTCGCCGAGTACGGAGACGCCCTCGCGGGCAAGGTCGTCGTCGACATCAGCAACCCCTTCAACGCCGCGTTCGACGGACTGGCCCACCGCGGGGACACCTCGATCGCGCAGGAAGTCGCCAAGGTGGCCCCGGCCGGCGCCGGCGTGGTCAAGGCGTTCAACACCATCTTCCGCGGGGTCCTGGAGAACGGCCGGCCCGACGTCTTCATCGCCGGCGACGACGCGCGGGCCAAGGCGGACGTGGCGGCCTTCGTCGAGAGCCTCGGGTTGCGCCCGCTGGACGTCGGCGGCCTGAAAATGGCGCACTGGCTGGAAGGAATGGGCGTGGTCACGGTGGGCCTCGCCGGCAACGGGGTCGGCCACGGGGACTTCGCCCTCGGCGTCAGCGAATTCACCGGCTGAGCCCGGCGCCGGGCCGCTGCTGCCGGCCCGGCGCCGCCGCCCGGGTTTGCTCAGGTGGGGGTGCAGGTCAGTGCCGGTGGCGGTGTCCCGCCGGTGGCCTGGAATCCGAAGGTGGTGCTGCCGCCCGCGGTGATCGGGCCGTTCCACCCGGCGTCGGTGGCGACCACGCTCGCGGCGTTCTGCTTCAGGGTGGTGTTCCACGAGTTGGTGACCTGCTGGCCGCCGGGCCAGGTCCAGCTGACCCGCCAGCCGGTGATCGCCGTGCGCCGGTCGTTGGTGACGGTCACCGTCGCGACGTGGCCGGTGTCCCAGCCGCCGTTGACGTGCAGGCTCGCCGAGCACCCGGCCGCCGGCAGGACCAGCAGCGTGATGGAGTTCGCCGGGTACGTCGCGTCGATGTGACCATTGCCCGCCGGGAGGTCGCCGCCGCGCACGATGGCGCCCAGATCGGCCGGGCTGTAGGTGAACCGCTGTGCCGCACCGGCGTTGTCGAACCCGGCCACCGACAGCGGCGAGGTCAGGTCGCCGCCGGTCTTGTTGACGACCATGACGGTCAGCGCCTGGTCGGCGGACCGCTGCGCCGCGTACACCGCGAGCCGGTCCTGATCGGCGGAGGCCGACTGCACGCTGACGTCACCGAACCGGCTGCCCGCGCCGTCGTAGTTGCGGTACATCCGGAACGCGTAGGCGCCCGGGTCGGTCGGCTTGGGCTCGCCCCACATCGTGGCGAGGTCGAGGCCCTCACGGCCGAAGACACCCAGGATGTCGGCCTCCGCCAGCGCGCCGTTGATGTCGTCCAGCGCGCCCCAGTTGTACTCGGTGATGGCGGTCTTGGTCCCGGGGTTGTACCGGTCGACCCACGACTTCATCGTGCGGATGAACTGCAGCGGCGGCGCGTTGACGCCGCTCGGGCCGATCCAGGACTCCTCGACGTAGGACGGGTCCCACAGCGACCGGATGGACCGCAGCCGCAGCGCGTTGGCCTCGGGGGTCTTGTCGCCGCTGATCTGCGGGTAGAAGTGCTGGTCGAAGTAGTCGAGGTAGCGCTTGCCGCCGTGGGCGTCGCTGTAGTCCTTCATGTTCTTCAGGTACCACTGGGACAGGTTGAGCCCGCCGTGCGCGGCCGAATCGGCGCCCGGCCCGCAACCGTCCACTCCGGACGCGACCCATTCGCAGTACCCCCAGCCGGACGGGCCGAGGACCGCCGCGCTGGGATCGGCGGCCTTGATCGCCGCGGCGGCCGCGGTGCCCTTGCTGCCCAGCTCGTCGTCCGAGACCGCGGCGGGGTGCACGTCCCGGTGCGTGCTGGACCACAGCACCGGCTCGTTGTCGAGCTCGTAGATCGGCACGCCGCCGTGTGCCGCCGTGCCGAACCGGTCCACCAGGTGCGACACCATCTCGCCGTCGAACGACGTGTCCACCGGGATCGAGCTGTCGGTGGGGACGGCGGTGAGGTTCTGCTGGTCGAGCTTACCGTTGCCGCAGTTGGCGTCCCACTGGTCGAAGCCGTCCTGCCGCGGGAACCGGGTCGCCGGGAACCCGCAGGTGAACGGATGTTGTGACGGCGAGTCCTTGGCCACCCACCCGCTCAGCGGCACGGTGACGACCGGCTTGATGCCGCGGCCGAGGTTCGACCCGACCATGCCCTCGACGGAGTGTTCTTCGTCGGCGACGATGTTCTCGAAGTACCAGTCGCTCCCGGTGTTGTAGGTGTGGTTCTTGAAGTTGTAGCGGCTGGTCGCGTTGCCACCCCAGCGCGCCACCGTCTGGCCGATCTCGGCGTTGAACGCCGGATCGCCGCCGTTGAGGCCGTAGATGTCGGGGCTGATCGCGTGCCGGGCGGTGGACACGTCGACCGACAGCGCGGGCCCGGTGTCCGCCGCCGCGGTGCCCGCGCCGCTGAGCGCCATCGCCACGAGAGACGCCGTCAGGCCGGACGCCGTGACCGCTCGTCGTTTCCGCCATCGCCGAACAGCCACCGACGCCTCCACCCGATCCCGTGCGCGGACGATTCCGTGCGCCGTCAGGATGGTGGCGGGGAGGTGGCGGCTGTCAAGCTGCTCCGGGTTCCGGGTTGGATTCCGTTGCACGGTAAGGAAGTCCGGTAGAGCCGGAGATGGTGGCCCGTGAAACTTTCATCGCGCCCCTGCCCGGCTTCAAGGGTGCCCTGCCAGTACACCTTCCGAGAGGACCTCGTGGGTCGCGCCGGCTTCTGGTTCCGTGGATGCCGGATCCAAGCCCCGACCGAGGAGGTGACTTGCCGACCTTCGCCGTGTTTCCCGGCATGCGTGCCCCGGGGCGGCCGGCACTTCGCCGAGCCCGTGGCGGAGAGCCGGTGATCCTCGCCCGGGCGATCCCGGCTTTGCTGCTGGCCGTCACCGCCTGCGCCGGGCCGCCGTCACCCGCTCCCGCACCACCCGCCGCCACCACCACCGGGAGTTCTGCCGCCGTGAACATCCGCCTCACCGTCGACGGCCGCGTCGTGAACGCGACCCTGAACGACAACCCCAGCGCGCGCGACTTCGCCACTCTGCTGCCCCTCACCATGGACCTGAGCGACTTCCACGGAACGGAGCGGATCTCGGACCTGCCCCGGCGGCTGACGACCGCCGGCGCCCCGGACAGCGCCGAGCCGAAAGCCGGTGACGTGGCCTTCTACGCCCCGTGGGGGAACCTGGCGATCCACTACCGCGACGCGCCCCGCGCGAGCGGCGTGGTCGTCCTCGGCCGCCTCGCCGACGGCGGTGCCGACGTGGTCGCCGCCGCCGGGCGCGTCACCATCGAACCCGCTCCCTGAACCTGGAGAACGCCCGAGATGAACCCCACCTACGATTTCACCGGCCAGGTCGCCTTCGTCACCGGAGCCGGCTCCGGGATGGGCCTGGCCGCCGCCCGCGCGTTCGCCGGGTCCGGTGCCGCCGTCGCCCTCACCGACGTCGACGAAGCCGCGCTCGACGCCGCGGAGAAGGACCTCACCGCCGCCGGTCACCGCGTGCTGGCGCTGCCGTGCGACGTCACCGACGAGGAGCAGGTCGCCGCCGCCGTCGCCCGCACGGTCGAGGCCTTCGGCCGCCTGGACGTGGCGTACAACAACGCGGGCATCCAGATCCCGCCCAGCGACGCGGCCGACGAACCCGCCGAGCGGTTCGAGCGCGTGATCGCGATCAACCTGCGCGGTGTCTGGGCCTGCATGAAGCACGAGCTGCGGCACATGCGCGCCCACGGCCGCGGAGCCATCGTCAACTGCTCCTCGCTCGGCGGTCTCGTCGGTCTCCCGGGCCGGGCGTCTTACCACGCGTCCAAGCACGGGGTGATCGGCCTGACCACCAGCGCCGCCCTCGAGTACGCCCCGCGCGGCATCCGGATCAACGCGGTCTGCCCGGGCACCATCGACACCCCGATGGTCCGCGACATGATGGCGAAGGGCGAGCTCGACCGCGCCGAGGCCGAGGCCGGCCAGCCGATGAACCGGCTCGGAACGGCCGAGGAGATCGCCCAGGCCGTGCTGTGGCTGTGCAGCCCCGGAGCCGGCTTCGTCGTCGGGGTGGCCCTGCCCGTCGACGGTGGCTACGTGGCCCGCTGAGTCCAGCAAGCGCTTTCAGCGCGGCGCGTACGTGACCGCGGCACCGGGTCTTGGTGGTATCGCAGGGATTCGGCTACTCTCCCCGGAGAGCGCTTTCAGACGTGAGTTCCGCAGCGTCACCATCATCGGATTGCCAACGGAGGCACCATGTCGGCCGCTCGATCACGGTTCATCGCAGTCGTCTTGTTCGCGACGACGGTCCTCGCCACGCCGGCCGCCGCCGCGGCCGCGTACCCCGATCCCGGTCGTGTCACCGGTGACATCGGCGTGCACGACCCCAGCGCGGTCAAGCGCCCGGACGGCAGATACCTGGTGGCGCACACCGGAGACGGCATCGCGCTGAAGACTTCCACCGACCGCATCGCCTTCTCGGGCGCCGGGTCGGCGTTCCCCGGCGGCGCGCCCTGGACCACCGCCTACACCGGCGGCGGACGCAGCCTGTGGGCGCCGGATCTCTCCTACCACAACGGCCAGTACTACCTGTACTACGCGGCTTCCACGTTCGGCTCCAACCACTCGGCGATCTTCCTGGCCACCAGCCCGTCCGGCAATTCCGGCAGCTGGACCAACCGGGGCCTGGTCGTCGAATCGCGCAGCAGCGACAACTTCAACGCCATCGACCCGAACCTCGTCGTGGACGAGGCGGGCCGGTGGTGGCTGGACTTCGGCTCGTTCTGGTCGGGCATCAAGCTGATCCAGCTGAACCCCGCGACCGGGTTGCGTCAGGGCAGCAGCATGACCGCCATCGCCGGGCGGGGCGGCGGCGCGATCGAGGCACCGTTCATCGTCAAGCGCGGCCAGTACTACTACCAGTACGTCTCGTTCGACCTCTGCTGCCGCGGCGCGGCGAGCACCTACCGCGTCATGGTCGGCCGCTCGACCAGCGTCACCGGGCCCTACGCCGACCGCAACGGCGTGCCGATGACTTCCGGCGGTGGCACCGAAATCCTCGCCGGCCACGGCAGCATCCACGGCCCCGGTCACGAAGCCGTGCTCGCCGACAACGACGGCGACCTGCTCGTCTACCACTACTACGCCGACAACGGCGCTTCACGGCTGGGCATCAACCGCCTGGCCTACGACTCCGCGGGATGGCCGCAGGTCGTCTGAACCGCCCGGCCCGGCGGCGAGCCGGCCGGAGTCTCGGCGGGTCGGCCATCTTGCTTCGGTAGATGATTGAAGTAAGATGGCCGAGCTCGTGATCGCCGGGAACGAGGAGGCCAGGTGCCCGAGAGCCGACCGCTCGCCGCCGAGGTGGTGCCGGCCTGGTTGTCCGCCGAGCCGGATCGGCTGCTGGAGTTCGCCCGCGCTTCCCGGCACCCCGAAGGCGGCTTCGCGTGGCTGGACGAGCGAGGACGGCCGGTCCGCGAACGGCCGGTCGAAACCTGGATCACGTGCCGGATGACGCACGTCTTCGCGCTCGCCGTGGCCGAGGGGCGAACCGGCTACACCGAGCTCGCGGAGCACGGGATCGCCGCGCTGACCGGGCTGTTGCGCGACGACGACCACGGCGGCTGGTTCGCGTCGGCCACCGCGGCCGGCCCGGTCGTCGACGACAAACGCGCCTACGAGCACGTTTTCGTCATCCTCGCCGCGACGAGCGCGGCCGCCGCCGGGATCGCCGGCGGCCGCGTCCTGCTCGACGAGGCGCTGGCCGTGTTCGACGAGCGCTTCTGGGAGCCGTCGGCGGGGCTCGCGGCCGACGTCCGGGACCGGGCGTGGACCCGGATCGAGCCCTACCGCGGCGCCAACGCCAACATGCACGCCGTCGAAGCCCTGCTCGCGGCCGCCGGGATCACCGGTGATCCGCGGCTGCTGGAGCGGGCCGCCGGCATCGTCGAGCGGCTCGTGGGCCAGGTCGCCCGCGGGCACGGCTGGCGGCTGCCCGAGCACTTCACGGCGGAGTGGACCGAGGTGCCCGGCTACAACCGCGACGACCCGGCCCACCCGTTCCGGCCGTACGGCGTCACCATCGGGCACCTCTTCGAATGGGCGCGGCTGGCGGTGCACCTGCGGACCGCGCTGGGCGTCCGCGCGCCGGATCGGCTGCTCGAGAGCGCCCGCTGCCTGTTCGACACCGCCGTCCGGGACGGCTGGTCGGTCGACGGCGCGGACGGCTTCGTCTACACCACGGACTTCGCGGGGACGCCGGTGGTGCGCACCCGCCTGCACTGGGTCGTGGCCGAGGCGATCGCCGCGGCGTGGGTGCTGCACCAGGCGACCGGACAGGCGCGCTACCTCTCCTGGTTCCGGCGGTGGTGCGAGTACGCGGACAAGTACTTCGTGGACCGGAAAAACGGGTCCTGGCACCACGAACTCGACTCCGGCAACGCCCCCGCGGCCACCGTCTGGCCGGGCAAACCCGACGTCTACCACGCCTACCAGGCCGCACTGATCACCCAGCTGCCCGCGTGCGCGTCGTTCGCCGGCGGCGTGGTGACGGCCCGCGCTCCGGAGCCTTCAGGAGGCGGGTGACAGCGGGGGTTCGGACGGCTGGAGGTTCTCCGGCAGCCGCAGGCCGCTGTGCAGCGGCACGAGCTCGGACTGCAGCACCATCGCGGCGGCGCCGATCGCCGGCGCCGTCGCCGCGGCGCGGGACAGCCGCATTTCGACGGTGTGGTTGGCACGGGCGAAGAACATGCCGTCCAGTTCCCGTTCGACGGCCGGCAGGTAGCTCGGCCCGGCGATGGCGAAGCTGGGGCCGGTGAGGACCACGGCTTCGAGGTCCATGACGTTCGCCAGGTTCCGCACGGCGACCGCGACGTACCGCGCCGAGCGTTCCAGGAGGGCGAGGGCGCTCTCGTCACCGCGTCGCGCCGCCCGGCTGACCGCGGCGAAGTCCGGGATCACCGACTGGTCCGGGGCGCGGTCCCGCCGGGACAGCCCGGCCGCGCGGGCGAGCCGGCGGTCGGCCCGCGCCGCGGCCACCACCGCGGCCGGGCCGGCGAGGACCTCGAGGCAGCCGCGCGCACCGCACCAGCATTCGGGACCGTCCAGGTCGAGGCAGGTGTGGCCCAGCTCGCCGGTGTTGCCGCTCGCGCCCCGGTAGCCGATCCCGTTGACGATCAGCCCGGCGCCGATACCGCTGCCCATGTACAGCGCGGCGAAGGTGGGGGGCAGGTCCACCCCGCCGGACCAGTGCTCGCCGAGTGCCGCGGCGGTCGCGTCGTTGTCGAGCACGACCGGCAGGCCGGTGGCGCGGCGCATTTCCCCGCCCAGCGGGAAGTTCGCCCACTGCCGCATGGCCGGTGGGGTGATCGCCATGCCTTCGTTGGCGCTGAGCGGGCCGGGGAAGACCAGGCCGAACCCCAGCAGCCGCTCGCGGTCGACGGCGGCGCTCGCGACGAGCGCCCAGGCCTCTTCGGTCATCCGCTGCACGACCGCTTCCGGAGCGGCGTTCCCCGCGCCCGGCCGGGAGATGCGCGCGACCACGGCGCCCGCCAAGTCGGTGACCACGTAGGTGATGTCGGCGTGATCGAGGTGGATGCCCACGGCGTACCGGGCCGACGGGTTCAGCTGCAACAGGACGCGGCGCTTGCCGCCGGTCGACGCGGCGCGACCGGTCTCCTGGACCAGGCCGTCGTCGATGAGACCGCGGACGACCGTGGAGATCGTGGCACCGGTCAGGCCGGTGGCGGTGACCAGGCTGACCCGGCTGATGGTGCCGGCGGCCCGGATGACGTCGAGGACCGCCGCCCGGCTGCTGGTGTGCGGGGTCGTCCTGGTGGGCGCGCTCATCCGAACTCCTGACGACTTTCTTAGATCGGTACGCGAAGAGTAGCAAGGCGCTGCCCGCCGGGTGGGTGCAGATCGCGTGTTCGGAGCCGGCAGAAGCCCCGAAAGGGTTGACTTAATTTGTTCGTTGACTTAACAATGCCTCCAGTCTTGTGCCTGCCGTGATCGGCGGACGGTCAACGCAGCCCAGCCAGGAGGACTTGATGTCGGTTCACTCATCGCGTCGCAGGGCGTGCGGCGCCGTGCTCGCCGCGGTCGCGGCCACCACGCTCGTCACCGGCTGCGGATCGTCGGACAGCGGCTCCGCCGCGGACAGCACGCTGGTCGCCTACACCGGTCAGTCGGGCGACTACCAGATCAACTTCAACCCGTTCTCCTCCAGCACGATGGAAGGCCCGGGGACGATCTTCGAACCGCTGTTCTTCTACAACATCACCCAGGACGCGAAGCCCGTCCCGCTGCTGGGCACCGACTTCGCCTGGAACGCCGACGGTACGCAGCTGCTGGTCACCCTGCGGTCGAACGTGAAGTTCTCCGACGGCACGCCCTTCACCGCCAAGGACGTCGCGTTCACGCTCGACATGGTCGCGAAGAACAAGACCATCAACACCACCGGCTACGACGGCCAGGCCGTCGCCACCGACGACACCCACGTCCGGATCACCTTCTCGAAGCCGGCGTTCATGCAGGGCGCGCAGGTCCTCGGCAAGACCTTCATCGTTCCCCGGCACCTGTGGTCGAAGATCCCCGACCCGGCGAACGACGTGATCGCGCAGCCGGTCGGCACCGGCCCGTTCGTGCTCGAGGAGTTCAAGCCACAGGCGTTCACGTTCAAGGCCAACCCCGGCTACTGGGGCGGCGAGCCCGCGGTGAAGCGGATCCGCTACCTCGCGCTGGCGGGCAACCAGTCCGGCGCGGACGCGCTGGCGAGCAAGCAGATCGACTGGCAGACCGGGCCGGTCCCCGACATCAAGGACGTCGCGAAGAACTACCCGGGCTACCAGGCCATCACGGTCCCGATGAACCAGATGAACCTCACGGCCTGTTCGAACGCCGCCCTCGGCTGCACCGGCCCGCAGACCGACGTGAGCGTCCGCAAGGCGATCTACTACGCGATCAACCGCACCCAGCTCAACGCGCTGGCCTTCGAAGACACCGCCTCCGACATCTCACCCGGGTTCACGCTGCTCGGCCGCGACGCCAAGTACGTCTCGCCGAAGCTGCGGGAGCGGCTGGCCCCGAAAGCGCCCGACCTGACCCGCTCGGCCGGCCTTCTGCAGAGCGCGGGCTACGCGAAGGGCCCGGACGGCCTCTTCGCCAAGGACGGCAAACCGCTGGAGCTGACGGTCCAGGTGCCCTCGGGCTGGACCGACTACATCACCGCGATCACCACCATGGCCCAGCAGCTGCAGCCCGCCGGGATCAAGCTGATCGCCCAGCAGGTGTCCTACAACGAATGGGCCGACGCGCGCGTGCGCGGCCGTTTCCAGCTGCTGATAGACGCGATGAACCAGGGTCCGTCGGCGGATCCCTTCTACGACTACAACTACTACTTCTCGACCGAGACCACCGCCAAGGTCGGCGAGTCGGCGTACCCGAACTACAGCCGCTACTCCAACGCGGAAGTCGACGCGGCGCTCAACGCCGTCAAGGGCATCGACTCGACGGACGCGGCGAAGCGGCAGCCCTACTTCGACGTCGTCCAGACCCGGGCCGAACAGGACATGCCCTACATCCCGATCCTGACCGGCGGCACGACCAGCGAGTACCACTCCGCGAAGTTCACCGGCTGGCCGGCCAAGGACACCATGTACGCCTTCCCGGCGGTGTGGAGCCGGCCGGACCAGGCCCAGATCTACAAGACGCTCAAGCCCGCCGGCCGGTGACTCCGGGCCGATGAGCTACTACCTCCGGAAGCTGGCGTTCTACCTGGTGGCCCTGTGGGCGGCGCTGACGCTCGACTTCTTGATCCCGCGCCTGCTCCCCGGCAACCCGGTGGACGTCCTGCTCGCGAAACTGGCCCAGCGCGGCGCGACCCCCGATCCGTCGGTGCGCCGCGCCTACGAGCTGCTGCTCGGCACCCACAGCGACGAGTCGCTGTGGGCCCAGTACCTCTCCTACCTCGGCCGGCTGGCGCACGGCGACCTCGGCGTGTCGGTCAGCGTCTTCCCCGCCAAGGTGTCCGACGTGATCGCCCAGGCGCTGCCCTGGACGGTCGTCCTGGTCGGCATCGCGACGTTGCTGTCGTTCGTGCTCGGTGTCGGGCTCGGCATGGTCGTCGGCTGGAAGCGCGGCACGTGGCTCGACGCCCTCGTGCCGGGCACCACCGTCCTGGCCGCGGTGCCGTACTTCTGGCTGGCGCTGCTGCTGGCGGCACTGCTCGCCGGCGCCCTCGGGTGGTTCCCGCTGCTCGGCGGCTACGACGTGGCTCTCGACCCGGGGTGGAACGGCGATTTCCTCGGCTCCGCCGTCTACCACGGCACGCTGCCCGCGCTCACCATCGTCGTCTCTTCGGTCGGCGGGTGGCTGCTCGGCATGCGCAACATGATGGTGTCCACCGGCTCGGAGGACTACGTCCTCACCGCGCAGGCCAAGGGACTGCGCGACGGGCGCGTGATGCTGCGCTACGCCGCCCGGAACGCGGTCCTGCCGTCGGTCGCCGGGTTCGCCATATCCCTCGGCTTCGTGGTGTCCGGGTCGATCGTCACCGAGCAGGTGTTCGCCTACCCCGGCATCGGCTCGAAGCTGCTGCAGGCGGTGCAGAACAACGACTACGCGCTGATGCAGGGCATCTTCCTGATCATCACGGTGGCCGTGCTCGGCGCCAACCTCGTGATCGACCTGCTGTACGGGCTGATCGACGCGCGCACCCGGGCCTGAGAAGGAGAACGACACGTGACGAACCTCAGTCCCGAAACCACCACCGGCGCACCGATCCTGACGCCCGTCCGCCGGGGCCGCATCGGCGGACTGCGCGCGGTCCTGCCGGCGTGGTCGCTCCGCCTCGGCGTCGGACTCGGCCTGGTCGCCGTCATCGCCCTGTTCGGGATCTTCGGCCCGCTGTTCGTCGGCGATCCCGACACCATCCGCGACGCCGGGCTCGCCCCGCCGGGCCACGGCCACCTCCTCGGCCTCACCCAGACCGGGCAGGACGTCTTCGCGCAGCTGGCGTACGCCACCCGCGGCTCCCTCCAGATCGGCCTGATCGTCGGGGTGCTGGCGACGGTGCTCTCCGCGTTCTTCGGCGTCATCGGCGCCTACGCCGGTGGCGCCGTCGATGAGGTGTTTTCGCTGTTCTCCAACATCATGCTGGTCATCCCCGGGCTGCCGCTGGTGATCGTGATCGCCGGGTTCGTGCCGCCCGAGTCCCGCGGTGCGTGGACGGTCGCGCTCGTGCTGGCCATCACCGGGTGGGCGGCTTCGGCGCGGGTGCTGCGCGCCCAGACGCTGTCGCTGCGCAACCGCGACTACGTGGCCGCGGCGCGGGTCGCGGGGGAGAAGCGGTGGCGGATCATCACCGTCGAAATCCTGCCCAACCTGCTGCCGCTGCTGGCGTCGCAGTTCGTGTTCGCGGTGATCGCGGCGATCCTGTCCGAGGCCGGGCTGTCGTTCCTCGGGCTCGGTGCGTCGAACTCCTCGACGCTGGGGACGATGCTCTACTTCGCCCAGAACGGGTTCGCCCTCCAGCGGTCGGCCTGGTGGTGGTTCGTCCCGCCCGGTCTGATCATCGCCCTGTTCGGCTGCGGGCTCTCGCTGATCAACTTCAGCATCGACGAGATCATCAACCCGAAGCTGCGGGTGTCGGGCCGGCGGCGCCGGCCCGAACGGCCGGAACCCCGGGAGTCGGCCGAAGCCGGAGACGACGTCGTGCTGAGCGTCGACCACCTCGACGTCGTCTACCGCACCACGACGCCGGTCCACGCGGTCAAGGACGTGTCCCTCACCCTCCGGCGCGGCGAAATCCTCGGCCTGGCCGGAGAGTCCGGCTGCGGGAAGACGACGCTGGCCTACGCGATCAACCGGCTGCACCGGCCGCCCGCGGAGGTCACCGCGGGCGCGGTCGTCCTGCACGACCGCGACGGCCCGGACATCGACGTGCTGGCCCTGGAACGCGAGGAGCTGCGCGCGTTCCGCTGGGACCGCCTCTCGATGGTCTTCCAAGGGGCGATGAACGCCTTGAACCCGGTGACCACCGTGCGTTCGCAGCTGGCCGACGTCCTGACCACCCACCGCCCGGAAATGACCAAGGCGCAACGGAAAGCCCAGTGCGAGGAGGTCCTGCGGCTGGTCGGCGTCGACCCCGGCCGGCTGGGCGCGTACCCGCACGAACTGTCGGGTGGGATGCGGCAGCGCGTGATGATCGCGATGGCCCTGCTGCTGGGCCCGCAGGTGATGATCATGGACGAGCCCACGACCGCGCTGGACGTCGTGGTGCAGCGCGGGATCCTGAAGGAGATCTTGCGGCTGCGGGACGAGTTCGGGGTCGCCGTCGTCCTCATCACCCACGACCTGCCGCTGCTGCTGGAGATCGCCGACCGGATCGCGGTGATGAAGGACGGGGAGATCGTCGAATACGCCGGGGCCGAGCAGATGTACCGCTCGCCGTCGCACCCCTACACCCGGACGTTGCTCGAGTCGTTCCCGAGCCTGACCGGGGAGCGCGGGGCGTTCCTGCGCGACCAAGCCCTCGCCGAAGGAGGTGTCCGGTGACCGAGCTGGCGGTCCACGACCTGGTGAAGGACTTCCGGGTCCGCGACGGCGTGCGCCGGTCCCGGCTGCGCGCGGTCGATCACGTGTCGTTCACCCTCTCGCCCGGGCGGACGACGGCGCTGGTGGGGGAGTCCGGGTCGGGGAAGTCGACGATCGCCCGGATGGTCGCGCGCCTCGAGCCGCCGACGTCCGGCCGGATCGTGGTCAGCGCCGACGACGGAGCCGAGGTTTCCGGCCGGGCGTACCGCGACCACGTGCAGATGGTCTTCCAGGACCCGTTCGCGTCGCTGAACCCCTTCCACACCGTCGAGCACCACCTCGCGCGGCCGTTGCTGCTGCACGGGCGGGCCAAGGACCGCGAGGACACCTGGCGGCAGGTGCTCCACCTGCTGGAGCGGGTCAACCTGACCCCGGCCGGCGAAATGGCGCGGCGCCGGCCGCACGAACTGTCCGGAGGGCAGCGCCAGCGCGTGGCGATCGCGCGGGCCCTCGCGCCCGGGGCGAAGGTCGTCATCGCGGACGAGCCGGTGTCGATGCTCGACGTGTCCATCCGCCTGGGGGTGCTCAACCTCTTGGGCCGGTTGCAGCGCGAGGACCGGCTGGCCGTGCTGTACATCACGCACGACCTGGCCACGGCTCGCCACTTCGCCGACGACATCGCGGTGCTCTACCGCGGCCGGATCGTCGAACACGGCCCGGCGTCGGAGGTGATCCTGCGGCCGAAGCACCCGTACACCCGGCTGCTCGCGGCGGCCGCTCCCGATCCCGGCAAGCGGGGGAGAGCGGTGGCGGAGGAGGCCGATCCGGCCGGCGGCGGCCTCGGTCCCGGCGCGCCCGGCGGCTGCACGTTCCGCGACCGCTGTCGTTCGGCGACGGCGGTCTGCACCACGACACCGGTGGAGGAGAAGGTCGGTGACGCGCACTTCGCGCGCTGCTGGTTCCCCGGAGCACCGGCGTGACCCGGAGGCTCTCTCCGTCCCGCTTGTCTGGACCATAACTTGGTTGACTTACTTAAGTCACTTGAGTAACAATCGCCGAGAAAGGCGCGGCTCCCAGACGGGCCGCCGGCCGCGTGAGGAGCGCCCGAATTGAACCGTCAGGAACTGCACGACGGCTGGCGGATCGAGGCCGTGGCCGGGCCGGTTCCGGACGCGGTCCGGGGTCGTGCGCTCCCCGCCACCGTGCCGGGCTCCGCCCACCTGGACCTGCTGGCCGCCGGCCTGATCGAGGATCCCTACCTCGACACCGCCGAGGCCGGTGTGGCGTGGATGCACCGGGCCGGGTGGCGCTACACGCTCGAGTTCGAATCCTCCGCGCCGGCTTCGGCGGAACGCGCGGATCTCGTCTTCGACGGCCTGGACACCGTGGCGGCCGTGACCCTCAACGGGCGGCAGCTCGGGCGGGCCGCCAACATGCACCGCACCTACCGCTTCGACGTCCGCGGGGTACTCCGGGACGGCGCGAACACCCTCACCGTCGAGATCGCGAGCGCGCTGACCCACGCCGAAGCGGTCGAGGCGGAGCTGGGCTGGCGCGACCACGCCTACCCGAGCCCGTTCAACATGATCCGCAAGATGGCCTGCTCGTTCGGCTGGGACTGGGGACCGGACCTGCAGACCGCGGGGATCTGGAAGCCGGTCCGGCTCGAGCGGTGGACCACCGCCCGGCTGGCGACCGTGCGGCCGCTGGTGACGGTCGACGAGGACGGAACCGGTCGCGTCACGGTGCACGCGGACGTCGAGCGCGCCGCCGGTCCGGGTGACCGGCTCGAGCTGGTCGCCTCGATCCCGGCCGAGGGCCGGACCGTCCGCGCCACCATCGAGCCCGGCGACACCCGGGGGACCGCGACGCTGACGGTGCCGGACGTCCGGCTGTGGTGGCCCGCCGGCTACGGCGAACACCCGCTCTACGACCTCGAAGTCGGCCTCGCCGGGGCCGGGACGACGCCGGATGCCTACCGGCGCCGCGTCGGCTTCCGGACCGTCACCGTGGACACCGAACCGGACGAGGCCGGCACCCCGTTCACGTTCGTGGTCAACGGCACGCCGGTGTTCGCCAAGGGGGCCAACTGGATCCCTGACGACCACTTCCTCACCCGGATCAGCCGCGACCGGCTCGCCCGGCGGGTCGAGCAGGCCCTCGGGGCGAACCTCAACCTGCTGCGCGTCTGGGGCGGGGGGATCTACGAGACCGAGGACTTCTACGACGTCTGCGACGAACGCGGTGTCCTGGTGTGGCAGGACTTCCCGTTCGCCTGCGCCTCCTACCCCGAGGAGGAGCCACTGTGGACGGAGGTCGAGGCGGAGGCCCGGGAGAACGTCGCCCGGCTGACCCCGCACGCGTCCCTCGTCCTGTGGAACGGCAACAACGAAAACCTCTGGGGCTTCGCCGACTGGGGCTGGCCCGAACAGCTCGACGGCCGCACGTGGGGCCTGAAGTACTACACCGAGCTGCTGCCCGCCATCGTCGCCGAGCTCGACCCGACCCGCCCCTACGCACCGGGGAGCCCGTACAGCCCCGGCGATTTCCACCCCAACGACCCCGACCACGGCACCCGGCACGAGTGGGACGTGTGGAACCGCGTGGACTACACCCACTACCGCGACCACATCCCGCGGTTCTGCTCGGAGTTCGGCTTCCAGGGGCCGCCCACCTGGGCCACCCTGACCCGGTGGATCCACGACGACCCGCTCACGCCGACCTCGCCGGCGTTCCTGCGCCACCAGAAGGCCGAGGACGGCAACGGCAAGCTCGACCGCGGTCTGGCGGCCCACCTGCCGCGGCCGGCGGCGTTCCCCGACTGGCACTGGGCGACCCAGCTCAACCAGGCCCGCGCGGTCGCCTTCGGGATCGAGCACTTCCGGTCGTGGTGGCCGCGCACCGCCGGCGCGGTCGTCTGGCAGCTCAACGACTGCTGGCCGGTCACCTCGTGGGCCGCGATCGACTCGGACGAACGGCTCAAGCCCCTGTGGTACGCGCTCAAGCACGCGTTCGCGCCCCGGCTGCTGACGGTCCAGCCGCGTGACGGCGAAGACGTCGTCATCGCGGTCAACGACACCGCCACGCCCTGGTCGGGTGATCTCGAGCTGGAAACGCGGACGGTCGCCGGTCAGGTCACCGGCCGCCGTAGACTGCGGTTCACCGTGCCGGCCCGCTCCACCGCGGAGCTGGCACCGGCCGGAACCGGAGAGGAGGTGCTCGTGGCGACGACCGCCGAGACCCGGCTCGTGCACGTCTTCGGCGAAGACCTCGAGCACGACTTCCGGCCCGCTCCGCTGTCCGCCGAAGCGACGGCGGTGCCGGGCGGCTATCGCATCGACGTCACCGCTTCCGCCCTGGCCCGGGATGTCGCCCTCCTGGTGGACCGGGTGGCACCCGACGCCGTGGTCGACGACATGCTGATCACCTTGCTGCCGGGCGAAACCCGGTCGTTCCTGGTCCGCACCGCGAACACGGTCGATCCGGCCGCCTTCGCCGACCCACTCGTGCTGCGGTCGGCGAACGCACTCGGCTCCCCGGTGATGAGGTCCTGAGTGAGTACGCACCGCCCCTCCGGCGCGATCGGCCTGGTGCTGGCCCGCCCACCCCGGCTGCTCGGCACCGAACCGTTCTTCATGGAGTTCATCGCGGGGATCGAGCAGCACCTCGCGGACTGGGACCTGTCGCTGCTGCTGCACGTCGTCAGCACGCAGGACGGCGAGCTCGCGGCGTACCGGCGGTGGGCCGCGCAGCGGATGGTCGAGGCGACCGTCGTGGTCAACCTGGTCCACGACGACCCCCGGCCGGCCCTGCTGCGGTCGCTGGACATGCCGGCGGTTCTCGTCGGCGAACCCGAGGACGGCCACGGCTTCCCGACCGTGCGCACCGACAACGCCGGTCCGGTCCGTGAGGCCCTGCGAGTCCTCCTCGACCTCGGCCACCGGCGCATCGGGCGGGTGACCGGGCCCGCGCAGCTGCTGCACACCCGGGCCCGCACCGACGCCCTCGTCGCCGGCTGCCGCGAAGCCGGCATCGAGCCGCTCATCGCCGAGGGCGACTACTCGGAGGAGTCCGGGGCGAAACGCACCACCGAGCTGCTGTCCGGTGCCGAGCCGCCGACCGCCCTCCTCTACGACAACGACGTGATGGCGCTGGCGGGGCTCGCTGCCGCCAAGGAACTCGGGATCGAGGTTCCGGAGCGGCTCAGCATCATCGCCTGGGACGACTCGACGCTGTGCCGCCTGGCCACCCCTTCGCTGACGACGATGAGCGTCGACGTGCACCAGTACGGCGTCTCGGTGGCCGAATCGGTGCTCGAACTGGTCGACGGTGTCCCGGTCGCCGAACGCTGGTCGCCGGGCGCGAAGTGCGTGCTGCGCGCCAGCACCGCCACTCCGCCCGCCTGAACCGCCCATTTCTCCGGACGAGCACCGCGGCTTCTTTTTTCGACCCGCCGGACGCCCGTCCTCAGCGCCGCGCGATTCTGCTCGGGTGACCAGCGAACTTTCTTAAGTTTCTTGCACGAACTTATTCCTGCGGGGTATCCCGGGCGCCGGACCGGTTGTTAGAATTCCGCACTGGAAGCGCTCTCAGTCGCTGTTGTCCCCCTCGTGCCGCGCCCGCTTTCGAGCCGGGCCCGGCCTTCATCGCGGTCAAAGGAGATGCGATGTCGTTTCCCCGAAGTTCGCCCAAGGCAGGAAACCGGCTCGGCAGCCGGGGAAGGAGAGCCTCCCGGGTCGTGGCCGCGTTCGCGCTCGTGGTTCCCTTGCTCGTCACCGGCGGAACCGCCTCCGCGGCCCAGTCCGGAGCGCTCGTCAGCGCGGCTTCCGCCCGCTGCCTCGACGTGATCGGGAACGTGCAGACCGCCGGCACCGGAATCCAGATCTGGGACTGCAACGGCCAAGCGAACCAGCAGTGGTCCGTTACGGACACGGGTGAGCTGCGCGTGTTCGGTGGTTCGATGTGCCTGGACGCCTACGGCAGCCAGACCACCGCCGGCACGAAGCTGCAGATCCGGGGCTGCACCGGTGCGGCGAACCAGAAGTTCACCCTGCGCTCCGACGGCAGCGTTTACGGCGCCCAGTCGGGGTTGTGTGCCGATGTGACGTCGGCGGCGACGGCGAACGGCACGGCGGTCGCACTCTGGACCTGCAACGGCCAGGCCAACCAGCGGTGGACCGTCGGCGGCGGATCGACCCCGCCCGGCGGTACCTGCTCGGCCACTCCCGTCAACCCGCGCGCGACGGCCCAGGCGAAGAAGCTGCTCTGCTACTTCTCCGGCCAGTACGGCAACCACATCATCTCCGGCCAGGAGGAGTCCACCTGGGTCGCCGGCTCCGAGTACGAGATGAACTACATCCACGACCACACCGGCAAGTACCCGGCGATCCGGGGGATGGACATCGAGCAGGACGGCGTCGGCGGCCGCGGCGTGTCCTGGTGGAACGCCGGTGGTATCCCGATGGTCGGCTACCACATGGGTGCGCCGACGAAGCCGGACACCTACGAGGGCAGCCAGATGGCCGTGTCGATCAACGCCGTGCTCACGCCGGGAACGGCCGAGTACGCCTCGTTCGTCCAGCGGCTGGACAAGGCCGCCGTCCAGCTGCAGATCATGGAGAACGCCGGAGTTCCGGTGCTGTGGCGCCCCTTCCACGAAGCCGGCGGCACCTGGTTCTGGTGGAGCAAGGAAGGCGGCTCCCAGTACAAACGGCTGTGGCAGTTCGAGTACAACTACTTCACCGGCACCAAGGGGCTCGACAACCTGCTCTGGCTGCTGCCGTTCAACGGTCAGCCGAGCTCGTCGTTCTACCCGGGGAAGTCCTCTGTGGACATCGCGGGTTCGGACACCTACGCGGGGGACCACGGACCGCAGACCGGCCTGTTCAACGCCACCAAGAACATCGTCGGCGGCACGATCCCGATCGCCCTGCACGAGAACGGCCCGATTCCGGACCCGGACCAGCTGCAGTCGTCGAACACGCGGTGGGTCATGTTCAACACCTGGCACACCGATTGGCTGACCAACACCTCGCACAACTCGATCAGCCAGCTGCAAAAAACGTACACCAGCTCCTACGTGATCACCAGGGACGAGGTGCCGAATCTGAAGTGAACCGGCTTCCGCCCCGGACGGATTCCGTCCGGGGCGGAAGCTCGCCGATTTCGCCGGGAATTCAACCCGCTTTTCCGGGGGTGTGATGAAGCGTCCGACCGTGCGGGAAATCGCCGCGTGCGCCGGGGTGTCGCAGGGTGCCGTTTCCTACGCGCTCAACGGCCGGCGTGGTGTCTCCGAGGCGACGCGCAACCGGATCCTCGAGATCGCCCGTCAGCTCGGCTGGACGCCGGGTGGTGGAACCCACCGCCACGTCCGCCGGTCCGGGACGCTGGGGGTGGTGGTCCGCCGGCCGGCGGCCGCGCTCGCCGGTGAGCCGTTCCTCGGCGCGCTCATGTCCGGGATCCAGCGGGCGCCGGCCACCGGATCGGCGTCGCTGCTGATGCGCGCCGCGCCGAGCCACGCGGCCGAACTCGAGATCTACCGGCGCTGGCACCGCGAGCAGACCGTCGGCGGCGTCCTCCTGGTCGACCTCCGGACCGGCGACACCCGGCCGGACGAGCTCGCCGCGATCGGCCTGCCCGCCGTCGCGCTCGGCGGTCCGCTGGGCCGATCCGACCTGCCTTCGGTGTGGATGAACGACCGGCAGACGATGCGGGGGGTGCTCGAATACCTGGCCGCGCTGGGGCACCGGTCCGTGGTCCGCGTCGCCGGTCCGGAGGCGTTCCTGCGCACCCGGACCCGGACGGACGCGTTCGTGGCCGCGGCGTGCCGCCTGCGCCTGGCGGACGCGCGCACGGTTCACTCCGACTTCAGCGACGAAGGCGGCGCGGACACGGCTCGCCGCATCCTGCGGTCGAAGCGGCCCCCGACCGCATTGGTGTTCGACAACGACGCCATGGCGGTGGGCGGCCTGGTGGCCGCGCAGGGGCTTGGTCTCCGGGTGCCGGCGGACCTGTCCATCGTCGCGGGGGACGACTCCGGGCTCTGCCGGCTCGTCCGCCCGGCGCTGTCGGCGGTGCAGTGGCCGGTCGCCGAGTTCGGGGCGCTGGCGGTGTCGTTGCTGCGGCGGGTGATCGACGGCGGGAACGCTGCCGACACGTGCACCTCGGCTCCGGCGTTCGCGATCCGGGGGAGCACCGGACCGATCGCGCGGCGGTGACACCGGTGAACCCTCAGCGGACGCCGGCGGTCCGGCCGGTGAGCGCGGCGCGGATCGCCAGTGCGGCACCGGAACGCGCCCATTCGCCGAAGTCGAAGGCCTGCACGTCGAGGTCGAGCTGGGCGGGATCCGCTTCGTAGGACTGGCCGATGCCCTCCCGCACCCGGTCGGCGGCCACCTCGTACAGCGGCAGGCCGTCGCCGGTCAGCAGGACCTTCTGCGGGTCGACGAGGTTGGCGATCGTGCCGATGATGACGCCGAGGGCGAAGCCGGCGTCGCCGAACACCCGCCGGGCCGCGGGGTCGCCGGCCCGTGCCCGGGCGACGGCGCCGGCGTGGTCCGCGGCGCCGAGCGCCCGCACGATCGACTCGTTCAGCAGGTAGCCGGCGGCGCAGCCGCGGTGCCCGAGGCCGCACACCGGCCCCGACTGGTCGACGACGAGGTGAGCCACCCGGCCCACGGTGCCGTGCGCGCCCTCGACGAGTTCCCCGTTGAGCACCAGGCCGCACCCGATGCCCACGCCGATCGTCACGACGGCCAGGGACCGCAGCCCCGCGCCGGCGCCGAACCAGTGCTCGGCGGCGGTCAGGGCCTGGACGTCGTTGTCCACGGCGGTGGGCAAGCCGGTCGCCTCGGCGACGAGACCGGCGAGCGGAACGCCGGACCAGTTCAGGTAAGCGGACCCGTGCACCGACCCCGCGCGCACCGTGCCGGCCAGGGTCACGCCGGCGGCGGTCAGGTCCGGGAACGTCGTCCGCAGCGCCGAGGCGGCTTCGGCGATCTGGCCGACGACCTCGACGACGTCCGCCGAGCGCAGGGGAGTGTCGACCGACGCCACGACCTCGGCGTTGAGGTCGGTGACCACGGCGTAGAGGTGGTCACCGGTGAGCTTCACCCCGAAGAAGTGCCGCGCGGCGCCGTTGACGTGCAGCAGTTCCGAGGGACGCCCGGTCGTCGAACGCAGCTGCGTCCCGCCTTCGGCCAGCAGGCCGTCGTCGAAGAGCTGCCGGGTGATCCGGCTCAGCGTCGGCCGTGACACCTGCAGCCGCGCGGCGATCTCGGCGCGGGAAATGGGGCCGTGGACGAGCACCTCGAGGAGCACCTGACGGGCGGCCTCGGGCAGCTGCGGCCAGGGCGCCGTCGCCCGTGCCCGGCCTTCACGGGTTCCGGAACTCACCGGGCGAGGGTACCGCTCGTTATGTCCCATCCGGAACAAAGCATCCGTCGCATGGGGCTCGACCGGGAAGTTCTTGACAGCTCTTAGTGTTGCACTGAAACTAACTGCGTGCTGATCACGACGCTCACCGCAGTCGACGGCGAGCCGGCGAGCCCCGGCGTGGTCCACCTCGCGGCCGCCGGCACCAGCCTCGTGCTGGACGCGACCGGCGACCGCCTGCCCCGCGTCGTGTACTGGGGCGCCGACCTCGGCCGGCCCACCGAAGCCGAACTGGGGGACCTGGTGCGCGCGGCCCGGCCGCCGGTCGTCTCCAACAGCATCGACGACCCGCTCCCCGTCGGCGTGCTGGCCGAAGCCGCCACCGGCTGGCCGGGCACCCCCGGCATCGCCGGCAGCCGCGCCGGCCGCGCGTTCTCCCCGCTGTTCACGACGACCGCCGTGGACCTGACGGCGGACGGCACGCTGATCACCGCCGCGCAGGACACCGCCGCCGGACTCGCGCTCGAGCTGCGGGTGGGGCTCTCGCCGTCGGGGGTGGTGCGGCTGGGCGCGACGGTGACGAACACGGGCGGCGACGACTACGCCCTCGACGCGCTGACCCTCAACCTGCCGGTCCCGGTGAACGCCCTGGAACTGCTGGATTTCAGCGGGCGGCACCTGCGGGAGCGCGCCCCGCAGCGGCACCCGTTCACGGTGGGCTCCCACGTCCGCAGCGGACGCCGGGGCCGGACCGGTCTCGACGCGACCCTGCTGCTGCTCGCCGGTGAGCCCGGCTTCGGCTTCCGCCGGGGCGAGGTCTGGGGCGTGCACACCGCCTGGAGCGGGAACCACACCACCTACGCCGAGCGCGACACCGCGGGTGTCGCGATCCTCGCCGGCGGCGAGCTCCTGCTGCCCGGCGAGATCATCCTTTCGCCAGGCGAGTCCTACGCCGGTCCGACGCTGATGGGCTCCTACGGCGACGGAATGGACGAGCTGTCCGGGCGGTTCCACGCCGACCTGCGCAGCCGGCCGGAGCACCCCGCCTCGCCGCGGCCGATCGCCCTGAACACTTGGGAGGCGGTCTACTTCGACCACGATCCCGCGAAACTGCGCGAGCTGGCCGGGCTCGCCGCGCGGGTCGGCGCGGAACGGTTCACGCTCGACGACGGCTGGTTCCGCGGCCGCCGAAGCGACCACTCGGGACTGGGTGACTGGTTCGTCGACGAACAGGTGTGGCCGGACGGCCTGCACCCGATCGCCGACCACGTCCGCTCGCTCGGCATGCAGTTCGGGCTCTGGGTCGAACCCGAGATGGTCAACCCGGACTCCGACCTCGCCCGGGCGCACCCGGAGTGGATCCTCCGGCCGGACGCGCGGCTCCCGCCCGAGGCCCGGCACCAGCAGGTGCTGGACATCTCCCGGCCGGACGCCTACGCCTACGTGCTCGAACGGCTCGACGCGCTGGTCACCGAGTACGGCGTCGGCTACCTCAAGTGGGACCACAACCGCGACCTCGTCGACGCCGGGCACACCGCGAGCGGCACGGCCGGGGTGCACGACCAGACCCGCGCCCTCTACCGGCTGCTGGACGAGCTCCGCGCCAAGCACCCCGCCCTGGAGATCGAGTCCTGTTCGTCGGGTGGCGGCCGCGCCGACCTCGAAATCCTCGCCCGGAGCGAACGGATCTGGGCCAGCGACTGCCTGGACGCGCTCGAGCGGCAGCACATCCAGCGCTGGTCCGGTTTGCTGCTGCCTCCGGAAATGCTGGGCTCGCACGTCGGCGCGCCGACGGCGCACACGACCGGCCGCACGCACACCCTCGACTTCCGCGCCGGCACCGCGTTCTTCGGGCATTTCGGCATGGAGTGGGACCTGACGTCGGCGAGCGAAACCGAACTCGCCGAACTCACCGCCTGGATCGCCCTGCACAAGCGGTTCCGGCCGCTGCTGCACAGCGGCACCGTGGTCCGCGGCGACCACCCCGACCCGGCGCACTGGCTCCACGGCGTCGTCGCCCAGGATCGCGCCGAAGCGCTCTTCGCCTTCGTCGCGCTGCAGACCGGAGCCTGGGCCCCGCCCGGCCGCATCCGGCTGCCCGGGCTGGCCTCCGGGACCCGCTACACCGTGCGGTTCCTGTCCGCCGTAGACCGGGAGCGGCGACACGGGCTGCCCGCGTTTCCGGACTGGGCGGACCGGCCGCTGACGTTGTCCGGTGCCGCGCTGGCCACGGCCGGCTTCCAGGCGCCCGCACTGCAGCCGGAACAGCTCCAGCTGATCCACGTGCTCGCCGAGCACTGAGGAGGCGACGGCGAAGTTCCTGCCGGCCGGAACCTTGACGGGGTGCGCGATCGAGCTGCATACTCCCGTAACCTCCAGTTAATCGATTAACGCCCGAGGCAGGAAGGGGTCGCCGCGATGGCTCGAGTGCGGATGTCCGACGTCGCTGCCCGGGCGGGGGTGTCCACGGCGACCGTGTCGATGGTGCTCAGCGGGCGGGACGCGGCGCGCGTTTCGCCGCAGACCCAGCGGCGGGTGCGTGAGGCGGCCGAGGAGGTCGGCTACGAGCTGAACTCGGTGGCGCGGAGCCTGCGGACGCAGCAGACCCGCATGGTCGGCCTGATCTCGGACACGATCGCCAGCACGCCGTTCGCCGGGCGGATGCTGGCCGGGGCCAACGACGTGGCCCGTGAGCAGGGAAATCTCGTCGTCCTGGTCGACACCGAAGGGGACGCCGACGCCGAGCGGCAGGCGCTCAACGCGCTGAGCGGCCAGCAGGTCGACGCCATGATCTACGCGAGCATGTGGCACCGCGTGGTCGAGGTGCCGGACGGCCTGCCCGGGGACGCCGTCCTGCTCGACTGCGCTGCGGCCGCGGGAGGCCGGGCCGCGGTCGTCCCGGACGAACGGGCGGGCGGGATGGCCGCGGTGCGGGAACTGGTGGCCGCCGGGCACCGCCGGATCGCCTTCCTGGACGCCGAGGAGCGGTTCGAGCTCGTCGCGTCACCCCTGCGGTACGAGGGGTACCGGCAGGTGCTGGCGGAGGCCGGGATCGAGCCGGATCCCGCCCTGCACGCCCGTGCCGAGCCGGTGGCCGGCGGCGGGCGGGTCGCGGCCCGGCGGCTGCTGGACCTGCCGGCCGGGCGACGGCCCACCGCGATGTTCTGCTTCAACGACCGCATGGCGATGGGCGCCTACGCGGCCGCGCACCACCGGGGTCTTTCGGTGCCCGATGACCTGTCGATCGTCGGCTACGACGACCAGCAGCTGGTCGCGGCCGAGCTCGATCCGCCGTTGACGACGATCGCGCTGCCGCACTACGAAATGGGCCGCTGGGCGATGGAGGTTGCGCTCGGGCTGCGTCCGGCGGACCCGGCGGCCCCGTACCTGATGCCGTGCCCGGTCATCCGCCGGGCTTCGGTGGGCCCGCCGCCTGCCGCGTTCGGCGGCTGACGGCGGACCGCACTTCTCACTGCATTCCACATGGCAGTTGGCGCTGCCATCCGGCACGGAGGCGACGGCCGGTCGCGCTCCGCAACAGAGAAAGAGATTCTACGGTGAAACGCAAATCTCTCACCATCATGGTAGCGGCAGGCCTGACCGCGGTGCTCGCGCTGGGCGGCTGTGCCCGCGCGAGCCAGGATTCCTCGTCCTCCGGCGGACCCGGTGAAATCACCATGTGGACGCACTCGGCGGGCAACCCCGGCGAGCTGGCGGTCTACCAGCGGATCATTGCCGACTTCAACGCGTCCCAGACCCAGTACAAGATCGTCCAGCAGAACTTCCCGCAGGGTTCCTACAACGACGCGATCACCGCGGCCGCCGCGTCGCGGAAGCTGCCCTGCCTGCTGGACATGGACGGGCCGGTGATGCCGAACTGGGCCTGGGCCGGCTACCTGCAGCCGCTGGGACTGCCGGACGACCTGATCGGGACCCTGCTGCCCACGACCGTCGGCCGGTACAAGGACACCGTCTATTCGGCGGGCTACTGGGACGCCGCGTTGTCGGTCTTCGCGCGGAAGTCGGTGCTGGACAAGAACCAGATCCGGATCCCGACCGTCGAGAAGCCGTGGACGCTCGACGAGTTCGACGCCGCCGTCGCCAAGCTGAAGGCGAGCGGCTACGCCACGCCGCTGGACCTGGGCGCCGCCGACAAGGGCGAGTGGTGGTCGTACGCGTACTCGCCGATGCTGCAGAGCACCGGCGGTGACCTGATCGACCGGGCCACCATGAAATCCGCCGACGGCGTCTTGAACGGCCCGGACGCGGTGAAGTTCTTCACCTGGTTCCAGCAGGCGTTCAAGAGCGGCTGGGCGGACAACGCGGGCCCGGTCGGCAACCAGCGCTTCATCGACAACAAGGTCGCGCTCAGCTACACCGGCGTGTGGAACGCCAAGGATGCGCTCGAAAGCGTCGGCAACGACCTGCTGATCCTGCCGCCGGTGGACTTCGGCAAGGGCCCGAAGATCGGTGGCGGTTCGTGGCAGTGGGGCATTTCCGCCGGCTGCAAGAACACCGAAGGCGCCCGCGCGTACCTGAAGTTCAGCTTCCAGGACAAGTACCTGACCGCCTTCGCCGACAGCCAGGTGGTCATCCCGAGCACCACGGCGGCCGCGGCCGCGTCGAAGTACTTCGGCGACACCGCTCCGCTGCACCCGTTCGCCGTGCTGTCGCAGAAGTTCGCCCTCGCCCGCCCGGCCACCCCCGGCTACCCGGTGATCTCCTCGACCTTCGAGAAGGCGGCCAAGGACATCATGAGCGGTGCCGACGTGAAGCCGGCGCTCGACACCGCCGTGCAGGCGATCGACACCGACATCAAGTCCCAGAACGGCTACGGCTTCTAGCTCGTCGCTCCCCGCCCGGCGCCGGCGCCGGGCGGGCCGAGAGGGAAGGCTCCTCCCATGACGGCGACCATCTCGTCGGACACCCGCGCCGCGAGCGCGGCACCCCCACCCGTCACCGGGCGAAAAACCCGCCACGAACTGCGTTCCCAGCGCCGCGCGGGCTGGGCCATGGCCGCCCCGGCCGTGGTGTTGCTGCTGGCGTTCCTGATCGTCCCGGTGATCCTCGGGTTCGTCCTGTCGTTCACCAACGCCCGGCTCGTCTCGCCCGAACCGACCACCTTCACCGGTCTCGACAACTTCGTCCGCGCCTTCACCGCGGATCCGACGTTCCTCCGCTCGCTGGTCAACACGTTCTGTTTCGCCGCCGTGGTGGTGCCGGTGCAGGCCGGGTTCGGGCTGCTGCTGGCCATCCTGGTGAACCGGAAGATCCGCGGCGCGGTGGCGTTCCGGGTCGTCTTCTTCATCCCGGTCGTGACCTCGATCGTCGTGGTGTCGATCCTGTGGAAGTTCATGTACCAGCCGGAGGGGCTGATCAACTCCTTCATCGACTCCATCACCTTCGGCGCCTGGCAGGGCACCGCGTGGCTGAACGACCCGAGCACCGCGCTGACCGCGATCATCGTGCTGTCGATCTGGCAGGCGGTCGGCTTCCACATGCTGATCTGGCTGTCCGGCCTGCAGACCATCCCGCAGGAGCTGTACGAAGCGGCCCGGATCGACGGCGCGGGCACCTGGCAGCAGTTCCGCAACGTGACCTGGCCGGGCCTGCGCCCGACCCGGGTGTTCGTGCTGATCACCATCACGATCGCCGCGCTCGGGCTGTTCGTGCAGATCGACGTGATGACCCAGGGCGGCCCGGTGGACGCCACCTCGACGCTGGTCTACCACGCCGTCCGGATGGGCTACCACCAGCAGCAGATCGGCTACGGCTCGGCCCTGTCGCTCGTGTTCTTCGTGCTGGTGCTCGTCGTCGCGCTGGTCCAGCGCTTTCTGACCCGGGACAAGGACTGAACCATGGCCATCCACAGAGGACATACCGACGAGCGGGTGCTGCGCCGCCGCCGGCGCGTCTGGACCTACCTGGTCCTCATCGGACTCGCGGCCTTCTTCCTGTTCCCGCTGGTGTTCATGTTCGTCTCCAGCCTGAAGCCTGACGGCCAGATCTTGTCCGACGTCGGCGGGTGGCGGGCGTTCCTGCCGCTGGGCGACATCGGCTTCGACAACTATTCCGCCGTGTTCGACCGGGTGCCGGTCGGGCGGTTCCTGCTCAACTCGGTCCTCGTCACGGTGGTGATCGTAGCCGCCGGACTGGTGGTGAACTCGATGGCCGGGTTCGCGATCTCCCGGCTGCGCTGGACCGGCCGCGGGGTGGTGCTGAGCGTCATCATCGCCACGCTGATCGTGCCGTTCGAGACCATCGCGGTACCGATGGTCTACTGGGTCTCGCAGCTGCCGACCCTGCTGTTCCAGAACGGCCGGATCGTGTACGACTTCGGGTGGCTGGACACCTACCAGGTGCAGATCGTCCCGTTCATCGCCAACGGCTTCTCGATCTTCCTGTTCACCCAGTACTTCTCGACCATCCCGACCGCACTCGACGAGGCGGCGCGGATCGACGGCGCCGGCTGGTTCACCATCTACCGCAGGATCGCCGTGCCGCTGTCGGGGCCGGCGTTCGCCACCGTCGCGATCCTGACGTTCCTGCCGGCCTGGAACCAGTACCTGTGGCCGAGCATGGTCGTCCAGGACGAGAAGCTGCGGCCGGTCATGGTCGGCATGCAGTACTTCTTCCAGGACAACACCGCCTGGGGCGAGGTGATGGCCTACACGTCGATGATCACCCTGCCGGTCCTCGTGGTGTTCCTCGCCTTCCAGCGCGCGTTCGTCAGCAGCGTCGCGGCCAGCGGCGTCAAGGAATGACACCCTCCCCGGCTTTTCGAAAGGCTCGCATGTTTTCGCTGCCCGACTCCTGGGTCTGGGACTTCTGGTTCGCCGACGACGGCGACCGCCACCACCTGTTCTTCCTCTACGCCTCCCGCGCCCTGCACGACCCCGAAGCCCGCCACTACCGCGCCTCGGTCGGCCACGCCGTCTCGGCCGATCTGGTGCACTGGACCCGGATCGAGGACGCACTGGTCCGCGCGGACGCCCCGGCGTTCGACGACCTGGCGACCTGGACCGGTTCGGTGGTGCGGCACCCGGACGGCACGTGGTTCCTCTTCTACACCGGCGCCACCCGCGCCCCCGGCGGCAAGAACGTCCAGCGGATCGGTTACGCCACTTCGCCGGATCTCGTGACGTGGCAACGGGCTCCGGAGAACCCGGTCCTCGCCGCGGATCCCCGCTGGTACGAGACGCTGGACGCCGCCTGGCACGACGAGGCGTTCCGCGACCCGTGGGTGTTCGCCGACCCGGACGGCGACGGCTGGCACATGCTCATCACCGCGCGTGCCGGTACCGGCGAGCCGTTCGAACGCGGCGTGGTCGGCCACGCCGTCTCCGCGGACCTGCGGCACTGGCAGCTGCGCCCGCCGCTGACGGCGCCCGGGCCGCGCGGGTTCGGGCAGCTGGAGGTGCTGCAGGCCGAGGTGGTGGACGGCCGGGCGGTCCTGCTGTTCTCCTGCCTGGCCGAACACGCCTCGCCCGACCGCCGGGCCACCGGCACGACCGGCGGGATCTGGGCCGCCCCGGCCGGCGGCCCGCTCGGGCCGTTCGACATCGCGGCCGCCGAACCCGTCACCGACGACCGGTTCTACAGCGGCCGCCTGATCCGCCGCCGGTCCGACGGCCGGTGGGTGCTGCTCGCGTTCCACCACCGCGGCGAACACGGCTTCGTCGGCGCCATCGGCGATCCCATGCCGGTGGCGTGGGACGGCAAACGTCTCAGTGTGCTCGATTCCTGAATTCCTGGAGGTCCCATGCGCTCAACGACGAGCGGCCTTCGCCTGCTGTCCGCCGCCGCCCTCGTGGCGGCGACGGCGGCTGTGGGCCTGACCGGCGCACCCCCCGCTTCGGCGGCGGCCACCTACCGCGCGCAGTACCACTTCACGGTGCCCGACCACTGGAAGAACGACCCCCAGCGGCCGGTGTACGTCAACGGCGAGTTCAACTACTACTACCTCTACAACGCCGACTACCCGAGTGAGGTCGGCACGGCCTGGCGGCTGGCGACGACCACCGACGGCGTCGCCTTCGCCGACCAGGGCATCGCCGCACCGAAGAAGACCAACGCGAACCACGACCTGTGGTCGGGTTCCGCGGTCGTCGACACCGCGAACACGGCCGGTTTCGGTGCCGGCGCGGTGGTCCAGCTGGTGACGCAGATGGACCACCCGACCCCGGCGCAGATCGCGAACGGCTCCGGGCCGCAGGCGCAGTTCCTGTGGTACTCGATCGACGGCGGCCGGACGTTCCGGCCCTACGGCGACACGCCGGTGATCCCGAACGGTGGCCGCCGCGACTTCCGGGACCCGAAGGTGATCCGGGACGCCGCCCGCGGCCGGTGGGTCGCGGCGATCACCGAAGGCGACCGGATCGGGTTCTTCACCTCACCGGACCTCAAAACGTGGACGTGGCAGTCGGACTTGGTGGGCACCACGGGCACGCTCGAGTGCCCGGACCTGTACCCGATCCGCGCCGACGACGGCACCACGCACTGGGTACTGGGCGTGAGCGCCGGTGGGACACCGGGCACCTACGCGTATTGGACCGGATCCTTCGACGGGAACGGCTTCACGGCCGACGCGGCCACGCCGCAGTGGCTCGACCACGGCTTCGACTGGTACGCCGGTGTCACCTGGGAAGACCCCGCCGCGCCGGCGGACCGGCGGTTCGGCATGGCCTGGATGAACAACTGGGCCTACCCCGACACCACACCCACGTGGGCCTCCGACGGCTTCAACGGCACCGACTCCATCGTCCGCCGGATCACGCTCAAGCACTACGCGGACGGCTACGCCCTGGCCTCGCAGCCGACCCCGGCGCTGGCTTCCCACGCGAGCTCGGTGACGAACCTCGGCACCATCCGGGTCGACGACGGCCTGGTGCCGCTGGCATACCACGGCACGGCCTACCAGCTCGACACCGACGTCAGCTGGACCCGGCTGGAGAACATCGGCCTGCAGCTGCGGGCCTCGGCCGACGGGACCCGGCACGCGGACGCCGGGATCTACCACGACTACAGCTACCTGAACCGGCGCCAGACCGGTTCGCCCGACACGTCCGGGGTGCGAGGGGAGAGCCACGCGCCGTGGAACCCGGCGAAGACCAGCGCGCACCTGCGGATCCTGGTCGACCGGACCACCATCGAGGTGTTCGTCGACGACGGCCGGTACGTGCACTCCAGCGAGGTGTTCGCCGACCCCGCCGACACCGGCATCAACCTCTACGCCACCGGCGGCAGCGCCACCTTCGCCAACACGACCGTCACCGAATTCCCCGACCTGTCCCAGCGTCCGGCGCACGTCGTCTCCGGGTTCGAAGGCAGCTCCTACGACCCCGGCTGGACGACCACCGGCAGCTTGGCCGGCACCGGCCCGTCGGCCGGGTACCTGCCCGGCATGGTCGGCAACGCGGTCCTGGACACCTTCGCCGGTGGCGGCGACCCGGCCACCGGCACGATCACCTCACCGCCGTTCGCCCTCGACCGCAACCACCTGCGGTTCCTGATCGCCGGCGGCCACCACCCACCCGGCTCGCCCGGCCGGACCTCGATCGACCTCGTCGTCAACGGCCAGGTCGTCCGGACCGCGACCGGGGACGACACGGGGGTGCTGAAGCCGGTCGACTGGGACATCGGTGACCTCGCGGGGCAGAGCGCCCAGGTTCAGGTGACCGACCAGGCGACCGGCGCGTGGGGACACCTCATGGTCGACCAGCTGCTGCTGAGCGACTGAGCGGATCGCCGACGTGCCGTGGCTTCAGCGGGTGGCCCGGGTGAGGTGTTCCCGGAGATAACGGCCGGTGCTGCTGCCCGCGGTGCCGGCGATCTCGCCGGGCGGGCCGGCCGCGACGATCTCACCCCCGGCGGCGCCCCCGCCGGGGCCCATGTCGATGACGTGGTCGGCGTTGGCGATCATGTCGAGGTCGTGTTCGATGACGACGACGGTCGCGCCGTTGCCGGTCAGGCGCTCCAGGACCGCGAGCAGGGTCCGCACGTCCAGCGGGTGCAGGCCGACACTGGGCTCGTCGAAGACGAAGAGGGCGCCGGACTGGTCGCGGTGGAGTTCGGAGGCGAGCTTGAGCCGTTGCGCTTCGCCACCCGAAAGGGCGGGGGTGGCTTCGCCGAGCGTCAGGTAGCCGAGGCCGAGGTCGGCGAGTGCCTGCAGGCGGGTGCGGACGCGGCGGAGGTCGCCGATCCGGTCCACGGCTTGCGCGACGGTCAGCGCGAGCACTTCGGGCAGGGTGAGGGCGTCGCCGGTGGCGCCGTCCGGTGGGGTGCGCCGGACCGCGCCGGCTTCCGGCGCGTACCGGGAGCCGTCGCACTCGGGGCAGACGATGTCGACGTCGGGGAGGAACTGGACGTCGAGGGAGACCTGTCCGGTGCCTTCGCAGCGCGGGCACTTGAGGGAGCCGGTGTTGTACGAGAAGTCGCCGGCCGTCAGGCCGAGTTCGCGCGCCTCGGGGGTCTGGGCGTAGGCGCGGCGAAGGTCGTCGAGGACACCGCTGTAGGTCGCCACGGTCGAGCGCACGTTGACGCCGATCGGGGTGGCGTCGACGACGTTCACGTGGGTGAGGCCGGCCGCGTCCAGCGCGCGGACGTGGGACGGCAGCGCGTTCCCGGTCGTGTGCGCCACGAGGGCCGGGACCAGGCTGTCGAGCACGAGCGTGGTCTTGCCCGACCCGGACACCCCGGTGACGGCGGTGAGCCGCCCGGCCGGCAGTTCGAGGGCGAGGGCGTGCACGGTGTGGCGGGGGCCGGTCGAGAGCCGCACGGTCCCGAGGGCGAAGACCTGGTCGTGGGCGGCCCGGTCCCGGATCACGACCGGTTCCCGGCCGTCGAGGAAGCCGCCCAGGAGCGAGGCCGGGTCCTTGCCGATCGCCGCGACGTCGCCGGTGGTGACGACCCGGCCGCCGTCGGCTCCCGAGCCGGGGCCGATTTCGATCACCCAGTCCGCTTCGCGCACGACCTGGATGTCGTGGTCGACGACCACGACGGAGTTGCCGTCGGCCAGCAGGTCCCGGACGACGCCGAGCAGTCCGACCACGTTCGACGGGTGCAACCCGACGGACGGCTCGTCCAGGACGTACAGCACGCCGGTGGTGCGGTTGCGGACGGCGCGCGCGAGCTGGATGCGCTGCCGCTCGCCGGTGGACAGGGTCGAGCTCGCCCGGTCGAGACCGAGGTAGCCGAGGCCCAGTTCGACCAGGCGCCGGGCGTTCTCCAGGAGCTCGGCGACGATGTTGTCCGCCATCTGCGTCATGGCCGCGGGCAAGGTGGGGACGACGCCCGGGGCCCAGGCGAGGACCTCGTCCAAGGTCATCGCCGTGGCTTCGGCGAGGTTGATGCCGTCGACCAGGGTGGCGCGGACTTCCTCGCTGAGCCGGGTGCCGTCACAGGTGGGGCACACCTGGACGCTGAGGAACTTGTTTATGCGGCCCAGGCCCCGTTCGCTGGTGGCGTTGTCCAGCGCTTCCAGCACGGCTTGCCGGGCGTTGCGGTAGGTGAAGTTCAGCTCGAACAGCTTCCCGTTCTTCGACGGCACGCTGATGTGCCGCTTCTCCTCCGGGCCGTGCAGCACGATGTCCCGCTCGCGGTCGGTGAGTTCGGCGTACGGCACGTCCGTGCGGACGCCGAACTCGGCGACCACCTGTGGCATCACGGTCAACCCGAACATCGACCACGGGGCCACGGCGCCGTCGCTGATCGACCGGGCCGGGTCGGGGACCAAAGTGGCCTCATCGACCTCCCGCACCACGCCCGTGCCGGTGCAGTGCGGGCACGCTCCGTCGGAGTTGAACGCCATCGACTCCGCGCCCGGCGGGGAGAACTCCACCCCGCATTCGGGGCACGTCAGAGTCAGGCCGAGCGCCACGTCGATGGTCGGAGCCTGGTGGTGCCCGTTCGGGCACCGGTGCGAGCCCAGCCGGGAGAACATCAGGCGCAGCACGTTCAGCAGTTCCGTCGAAGTGCCGAACGTCGACCTGACCCCGGGAACGCCGGGCCGCTGCCGCAGGGCCAGCGCGGCCGGGACGTGCTCGACACTGTCCACGGTCGCCCGGGCGGTCTGGGACAGCCGCCGTCGGGTGTAGGTCGAGAGTGCTTCCACGTACCGCCGCGACCCCTCCGCGTACAGGACCCCGAGCGCGAGCGACGACTTCCCCGAGCCCGACACACCCACGATGGCGACCATCTGCCGCAATGGCACCGATACGTCGACGTCCTTGAGGTTGTGCACCCGTGCGCCGCGCACTTCGATGGCCATCGGATCGGTGCGTGGCCTGGCACCGGGGTTCAGGACGTCGCCGGGCATCGGCTCTCCTCGGGCAAAAGTAAGTTCTGCGGAATTAGCTTCCATGGAATGCGTATGGTCGCAGCGTAACACAGCCGCGCGTCCCCGGACCTTCGCCGAAGACGCGGGGGCCGGGTTCAGGAGCGCCCGGCGCGGCGCAGTGTGGTGAGGGTCTGGCGGAACTGATCGAGGGATCGTTCGGGGAGCACGTCGCCCAGCCGGACCTGCAGTTCGTCTTCGAAGACCACGGTGGCTTTGCCCAGCAGGCGCCGCCCTTTCGCGGTCAGCTCGATGACCGAGGATCGCCGGTCGGTGGGGTTCGGGCGGCGCCGGCACAGGCCGGCCGCCTCGAGCCGGTCGACGACCTTGCTGGTGCCGCCGACCGTGATGGAGAACTCCGCCGCGATGTCCTGCACGCGCGCCTCCGGAAGCCGGGCGAGCAGCCGCATGACTTCGAACCAGGTGAGCTGGAGGTCGCATTCGGACCGCAGCCGCGCGTCGATCGCGTCCCACAGCTCGATCTGGACCTTGACCAGCTCGTGGAACACCAGCTTCAAGTCGACCATGCTTCGCTTCCGCCGAAGTATCTTCCGTGGAGTCGTGATGGTAGTTCGGCCGGGCGCCGGCGTCAGCCGCGGGCGTCGTGGCTCTCGCGGGCCGCGAGCACGTTCCCCCCGTGCCGGCCGGCCGCCCGGCCGTGCCGTTGCTCCGAGCCCGGGTTGCCGTCGGGGTGCTGGTTGATCCAGGCCAGGCCGCCGAGGTCGAGGCGGTGCCGGGCCCGCGTGACAGCCACGTAGGCGAGCCGGGCTTCGCCGGGCTCGATCTTGCCCGGGATCGGCTCGCCGTTGAGGTCGGTGTTCTCCGGGTCGACGGGCTCCGGGAAGTCGTCGGCGATGCGGACGCTCGACCATTCACGGCCTTTCGCGGCGTGGGCGGTCGAGACCACGACGTCGGCGTGGGTTTCGGCGGCCAGCCGGGAGAGGGTGTGCAGCACGACGTCCGCGCCGTGTTCGTCGATGACCTCCACGAACGACAGCAGGTCGCGACCGTCCGGGTCCCATTCCGCGTAGTCCTGGACTTCGCCCCAGGTGGCGAACAGCAGCAGCTCGGGGTGGACGGTCCGGCGGCCGGCCTGCAGGTCGCGCGCGGCCTCGGCCAGACCCTGGAGAACGGCGGCGCGGCCGGCGAGCGCGACCCGGCGGCCCTTGCCGAGCAGGGTGAGGATCTCGGCCATCGCGCGGCCGTTGGTGCGGCACAGGATGGCGTCCGGCTGCTCGACGGTGCCCACCCTGCTGGCCACCACGGGAGAACCGGTGAGGCGGATCGGCGCACCGGCGATGGCCAGCCACCGGTTCGCCTCGGCGGCCACGCCGTCCCCGAACCGGAACGAGTGCGACAACGCCAGCCGGCGGCCCGTGAAGCCGGTCATGACGTCGCGCGCGCCGCGCCAGCCGTAGATGGCCTGCGCGGAGTCGCCGACCATGACCAGCTGGGCGTGCTCGCCCTGGGCGAGGAAGACCTGCTCGACGACCGGGTTGGTGTCCTGGGCCTCGTCGAGCAGGAAGAAGTCGCCGTGGAGCCGCGGCCGGGTCAGGGCCCACATCTTCAGGTAGTGGTCGTGCTTGAACGGCACCCGCCCGCGCTCGGGGTTCTGCAGGTCCGCCCACATCCGCTGGGCGTAGGGCAGCACGAGCTCCGTGAGCTGGTCGTGCAGGTGCTCCTCGCCGATGCCCTTGAGCCAGGGCACGTGCTGCCGGGCGAGGGTCTCGTCAGCGGAGTAGCAGTAGAGGATCACCGTGCGCTGGGCGGCGTAGCACAGCGCGGCGCGGGTCAGCTTCCGCTCGCCGATCGTCGCTTCCATGGTGATACCCAGCGACTGCGCCAGTTTCGCGGTGGCCATCCGCGGGTGGTTGAGCCGCTCGTGGTAGCGGTGCCCGATCGCTTTGAACGCGAGGCTGTGCGCGGTCGAGCACGCCACGTTGGGGCCGAACAGGCGGCGGGCCTCGGTCGCGATGGCCTTGTTGAACGCCAGGTACCGGCCGCGGCGGCGGGTGCTCGCGCCCAGCATCGTCAGGGTGGTCGTCTTCCCGGTGCCCGCGCCGGCCTGCAGCACCAGGTGCCGGCCGGCGCGGAAGGCGTCGACCGCGGCCCGTTGTTCGGACGTCGGCGGGCGCGCGGGCATCGGGTCTCCTCCCGGGGGAAGCGGCAGGCGGCTGATCGAACGATTACACGCCGATCCAGCGGGTTCGTACCGCCATTCCGGCCGTACGTGTGTTCGCGCTGCTTCCCACGGTGGATACCCGGCCCCGGTCGCCCAGTTGCGCCGGGACGAAAAAACCGCCCTGCCCGGACCCCGAGGATCCCGGTGGGCGGTGGTCGTTCACCGCACTTGTTCGGGAATCGTGTCCATGGTGTTCAGTAGCTGCACGGCGAGGGTCCGGCAGGCGGTGTCCGACAATTTCGTGTTCTCTTTCAGGACGTCTCGCACCAGTTTGACACGGAGGTCGTACCGGGAGGCAAAGGCGGTTTCCGTGGTCATGCTGTTTCCTTCTCAAATTGGTCATTCCCGCCGACGCAAACGCATCCGCGGTTGAACCCACCCGCCACGGTCGCCGTGCAGAAACGGCGTGCGATCGGATCATGGGTGTGCTGCGCGTGCCGGCAGGCCGCGCACGCCGCCGCGGCCGTGCCGCCGGTCTCTGTGCCGGCGCCGCTCGGTGTCAGGACGGCGGAAGCCGACGCCCGCTCCGGTGTCATCGGCGGGTGCGGCGTCCGGACGGGTCGTGTGCCCAGGTGCCCGCCGCACCGGGGCCCTGGCGCCGGCCGGGTGCCGTCCCGCCGTCGGCCGGCGGTTCCGGGGTGTACACCGGCTGGCGGAACAGGCTCCCGTACCGGTCGTCCTGGACGGCGGTGAGCGCGCCGGGCCGGGGTTGCTCGGCGACGGGGTGGCTGAACAGCGAACTGTCGAGGGTGGGAGTACTGATCGGGGGTCCTTTCGTGGGTGCCGCCGGTGGGCGGCGCGGTTCAGGAGGGCAGCGGTGCGCCGCTGGTGGCCTTCACGTGCTCGGCGGCGCTCAGCAGCTGCGCGCTGTCGTGGGTGTCGTCCGGGTCCGCGGCGGTCGTGAGGGCCCGCTGGGCGGCGTCGGGACCGGTTTCCGGGGGCACGACCAGCAGGGTCGTCCGGTGCCGGTTCCAGCCGATCACCGTCAAGCTGCCGGCGGCCTGCGACCGGAAACCCTCGAGCCGGACGCCGCTGCCGTCGAAGGTGACGCGGCGGGGCGGGTCCGGCCAGTCGCCGAGGTGGTAGGTGACCCGGTCGATGCGGCCCAGCCGGGCGGCCACCGCCGCGAGCAGCGCGGGCAGTTCGGCGGCCAGCCCGTCAGAGCGGGGCCACCACCCGCCGTCGACGTGTCCGGTGGCGGGGGCCGCCGGTTTCAGCCGTAGCCGGGGCTCGGTGACCGATTGAGTGGCAAGGGTGGTGTTCGGGCCCGACGGCATGTCGGTGCTCCCGTCTCCGGCTGTGGACGATCGGCCGGACTGGGGCCGAGGACGGCGCAGGTTCGATCACTTGCGCACGAAATGCTCTCGGTCGACACCCAGCGTACACGGCCGGTGTTCACCTCCCGCGCAACGGCCTGCCGCGGTCGCCTACTCCACGAGGTGCGGGTATTCCGCCACGCGGTGCTGGAACGCCAGGACGGCGGGGTTCCGGACGACGCCGTCGCGGATCTCGATGGCCCGGCGGACGGTTTCGTCACCGTCCCACGCGGACGGTCCGCCGAGTACCGTCTCCAGGAACGGGAGCAGGGCCTCGCTGATCTCCCACGTGGCCGAGTTCCACAGGTAGGAGGGGCTGTGGTCGACGGCGTAGTACGTGACGCCGTCACCGACCACGAACGCCGGGTCGGCGAACGTGGTCGGCCGAGCCCAGCTGAAGCCCATGCCTTCGTCGCAGGAGACGTCGACGATGAGGCTCCCGGGCGCGAACGCGGCGAGGTCCTCCTCCAGCAGGAACGTCAACGGCGCGGCGGTGTCCTGCAGGACGCAGTTGACGACGACGTCGTGCTCGGCGAGGAACCCCGCCAGGGGCACCCGGCCGCGGTCGGTCAGTACGTGGCTGCGGCGGGGGTCGCCGGGGTTGTTCACGTCGTGCTCGAACTGCACCATCGTCGCGGAGTGGATCGGCGAGCCGACCGCCGGGACGTCGCGGCCGGTGAGCACGTCCACGTCGTGCACGCCGTGCGCGTTGAGCGCGGTCACCGCGCCCCGCGCCGTCGCCCCGAAGCCGATCACCGCCGCCCGCAGCCGCCGGCCGTAGTCGCCGGTCGAGCCGATCACCTGCAGGGCGTGCAGCACCGAGGAGTAGCCGGCCAGTTCGTTGTTCTTGTGGAAGACGTGCAGGCCGAACGAGCCGTCGCGGTGCCAGTGGTTCATCGCTTCGAAGGCGATCAGGGTCAACCGGCTGTCGATGGCCGTCTGCGTGAGCTCGCGGTCCTGGACGCAGTGCGGCCAGCCCCACAGCACCTGACCCGGCCGCAGGTCCGCGACGTCCCGCGGAAGCGGCTTGGCCAGCAGGATGATGTCGCACTCGGCGATGAGCTGTTCCCGTGTGCGCAGCCCGGCGACGGCGCCGGCCAGCTGTGCGTCCGGGACGCCGAAGTCTTCGCCGTAGCCGTGTTCGAGGTGGATGCGGGCTCGCAGGCCGGCGTCGATTCGTTCGACGTGGCGTGGATGGATCGGCAGCCGGCGTTCGCCCGCTTTCCGCGAATGCGCGATGACGCCGAGGGTGAGCTGGTGCACGGGGGCCCCTTTGCTAGACCCCAGTCTAAACACACGGTGAACACGCGGCTCCGCCCACGGGGTTCGGCCGTCCGCCACTCGGCGGCGTGGAGACATCCGGGGCACGCTGGAACCGGTCACGTCCTGGCCGGGACGGGTACCGGCGACGGAAAGGCGGACGCTCATGACAGCCGATCGACCGGTGGGCCGCGAATCCCCCGACGAGGTGCTGTCCGCGGTGCCCTACGGGCTCCGGGTCGCGGCCGCCGTCGGCTGGCGCGCGCTGATCATCGCGGGCGCCCTGACGGTCGCGGGCTTCGTGGCCGTCAAGCTGGCCTCGGTGCTGGTCCCGGTCGCGGTGGCGCTGCTGCTGGCGGGCCTGTTCTCCCCGGCCGTTTCCTGGCTGGCGGCCAGGAAGGTCCCCCGCGGACTGGCGGCCGCCATCGTGCTGATCGTCGGAATCGTGCTGGCCGGCGGCGTGGTGACGTTCGTGGTCATCAGCGTCACCGTCGGCATGCCCGGGCTGATCGACCAGGTCACCGCGAGCCTGACCGACCTGCACGCCTGGCTGCGCACCGGGCCGCTGCACCTGAGCCAGCGCCAGCTCGACGACATGCTCGGCAACCTGACCGCCATGCTCGGCCGGAACAAGTCCGCGATCGCCTCGGGCGCCCTCACCACGGCGGTGACCGTGGGCGAACTGCTCGCCGAGTCCCTGCTCGTCGTGTTCTGCCTGATCTTCTTCCTCGCCCAGGGCCGCGTGATCTGGGTGTTCGTGCTGCGGGTCGTGCCGGCACCCCTGCGCGACCGCGTCGACGTGGCCGGGCGCAGCGGGTTCACCACCCTGGCGCACTACATCCGCGGCACGGCCGCCGTCGCGTTCGTCGACGCGGCCGGCATCGGCCTCGGGCTGGTGATCATCGGGGTCCCGCTGGCGGCGCCGTTGAGCGCGCTGGTCTTCCTCGGCGCGTTCGTCCCGGTCATCGGCTCGGTGATCGCGGGCGCGATCGCCGTCCTCGTGGCCCTGGTGGCCAACGGCGTGTGGGCGGCCGTCATCGTGCTCGCCGTCGTCGTCGGCGTCATGCAGGTCGAAAGCCACGTCCTGCAGCCTCTGCTGCTCGGGCGCGCCGTCCGGCTGCATCCACTGGCCGTGGTCCTCGCCCTCGCGATCGGACTGGTCGTGGCCGGCATCGTCGGTGCTCTGCTGGCCGTGCCCCTGCTCGCCGTCTTCAGCTCGGGCGTGCGGAGCCTGACCACCTCGCCGGAGGCCGTGAGAAAGGTTCCTTCGGCCCTCGGGACGGGGACGAGTGACCCTGGGCAGACCGTCACCTGAGTGGACACGATGGGAGGCATGCAGATCCAGATCAGCACGGACCGGACCGTGCCCGGCGGTGAAGAGCTGATCCGGCACTTCGAGGGGGAGCTGGCCGCCAAGTTGTCGCGCTTCAGCGACCACATCACGCGGCTGGAAGTCCACTTCAGCGAAGAGTCCGCCGCCGAGGGCGGACAGGATCGCCGCTGCGTGCTCGAGGCCCGGCCGGCCGGACGGCGGACGGTGGCCGTCAGCCACCACGCGGGTTCGGTCGCCGAGGCGTGCCGGGGTGCCGTGCACAAACTGGAGAACGTGCTCGAAAGCGTGTACGGGCGGATGGACCACCACAAGGGCGGGGACTCCATCCGGCACCAGGCCGGGCGCGCCGGATCATGAACGTCCACAGTGGACAAGATGTCGCGGGCGAGCCGGTAGTGCCGCCCGTCGTCCTCGACTTCCCGCGCCCGCGCCGGTTGCCGGTCCACCGGTACCAGGATCTGGCGATCACCGTGGAGGGGTTCGGTGGGGCGCTGGTCGTCGCCGTGGACGGTGACGTCGACCTCTGCACGGCGCCGATGCTCCACGACGTCCTGGAAGCGAGCCTGAGCCGGACGCCGCGCCGGATCGTCGTGGACCTGTCCCTCGTCCGGTTCCTGAACGCCGCCGGGCTGGCGGTGCTGCTCGACGCCCACTGCCGGGCCACACCGGGCACCGATGTGCGGCTGGTCGCCACGACGCGCGCGACCCGGCGGCCGCTGCAGCTCACCCGCGCGGATGAACGCCTGGTCGTCCACACCTCGCTGGCGGCGGCCATCGCGGCGCCGCGATGGTCGGCGGCGGACACCGGCTGACCGCCGGGAGCTCTCCGGAGTGCACGATTCCGGCCAGGTCGGGCGTGCCACGCGGTCAGCCGCCCGCCGCCGGAGGTGAACCCGGTTCCGGGGCGTCGCGGAGGTAGGGGCTCAGCTGCTCGGCCAGCGATCTGCGGGTCGCGGCGGCCACCGGCCCGGGACGCCCCCGGCCGGTGTGGCGCCCGGCAGCGGTGTCGGCGACGAACCGGGCGACCGCGTCCGGGGCCGGCACGAGGTTGTCACCGCCTTGGTAGGCGAGGACCACCGGGGCTTCGGCGGGCTCGGTCTCCACCGCGAGCCACCAGCCGCGCCGTTCGCTCCACACCAGCATGACGTCGTGGTCGGGCCGGTCGAGCCATCGCCGGGGCAGTCCGAGGTAGGCGGTGGCCGTGTCGCTGATCTCGACCGTGGTGCTCTCGTCCGGGACGCCGACCGCGGCCGCGACCGCGCGCACGTAGTCGACGAGGCTGCGCTCGAGGGTTCGGGCTTCGAGCTCGGGATGCTCCATGCCCGCCACGCTAGGGGGCCGCCGACCGGCGTGCCGGGCGGGCCGGTCGGTGCCGTGAAGGGACCCACCGCCTCCTGCGGGCGTTTAGGCCGCCGCCGGCTGGCTACCCGATGGTCGATCGCCCCGGACCTTGGCGAACTCTCACGTCACGGAAAGAGCGATCGAATTGACTCACACGCTGGATCGTCCGCCGGCCCGGCCACCGAAGGCCGTAGAGCCGATGCTCGCGGGGGAGAAGTCCCGCACCGAAACATTCCTGGTCAAGCTGTTCGCGGTGGTGCCGTTGCTGGCGCTGGCCTCGGCGGTGCCGTTCGCGTGGGGCTGGGGCCTCGGATGGACCGACGTCGCCCTGACCGTCGGGTTCTACTTCCTGACCGGGCTCGGGGTGACGATCGGGTTCCACCGCTACTTCACCCACGGGGCGTTCAAAGCCCATCGCGGCCTGCGGATCGCCCTCGCGGTCGCGGGCAGCATGGCGATGCAGGGCCCGGTGATCGGCTGGGTCGCCGACCACCGGCGTCACCACGCCTACGCCGACCGCGACGGTGACCCGCACTCGCCCTGGCGCTACGGCACCTCCGCCGCCGCGCTCGCCAAGGGCTTCTGGCACGCCCACATGGGCTGGCTGTTCGACCGGGAGAAGACCAACGCGCGACGGTTCGCGCCCGACCTGCTCGCCGACCGCGACATCGTCCGGATCGACCGCTGGTTCCCCGCGCTCACCGTGCTCACCCTGCTCGCCCCGGCGCTGATCGGCGGGTTGGTGACGCTGTCCTGGTGGGGTGCGCTGACCGCGTTCTTCTGGGCGAGCCTGGTGCGGGTGGCGGTGCTGCACCACGTCACCTGGTCGGTGAACTCCCTGTGCCACATGATCGGCGAACGGCCCTACGCCGCCCGCGACAAGTCGGCGAACTTCTGGCCGCTGGCCATCGCCTCGATGGGCGAGTCCTGGCACAACTCCCACCACGCCGACCCCACCTGCGCCCGCCACGGCGTCCGCCGCGGCCAGCTCGACATGTCCGCCCGGCTGATCCGGCTGTTCGAGAAGCTCGGCTGGGCCACCGACGTCCGCTGGCCCCGGCCCGAACACCTGGCCCGCAAGCTCAACCCCGGCTACGCCCCCGCGCCCCGCGGGTTCGGCAAGCCGGTGCGCTGATCGCTCACCGGCACACCACCGCCCTGCCGGCCACCGCGAACCCGGCCAACACGGCAAGACCCGCCGCCACGGCGCCGGCAAGTTTCTTGAGCTTCGTCCACGGCGCCTGCGAGTAGGGTGGGAGCCCGCAGCCGCGACAGCGGTGCTGATCCGGATCTGGTGGTGTCCGAGTTGGTGTGGCGATCATGAACGCCGACTCGGAAGGAACCGGATGTTGAGACGTGTCGCCCGCAGGTCGTGGGCTCGCGGTGGCTGAAGTCGAGGTGCTGCGCGCGAGTGTGCTGGCCGCGCTCGGCGAGGGCGCCGGCGCCGGGAGCGGGGTCGACGTCGTCGGGCGGGTGTGCCGGTCGTGCGTGCGCCTGCTGCCGGTGGACGGTGCGGCGGTGTCGATCATGGTCGACGCCGGGCACCGCGAAGTCGTCTACGCCAGTGACCCGGTGAGCTTGGCGCTGGCGGAGCTGCAGTTTTCCCTCGGTGAAGGGCCGTGTTTCGAGGCCTACGTCACCGGTGGGCCGGTGCTGGTGCCGGATCTGGCGGCGGAACCGCCGCCGCTGTGGCCGGTGTTCGCGGCCGAGGCCGCGGCGCATCCGGTGGCGGCGTTGTTCACGTTCCCGGTGCAGATCGGCGCGGTCCGGGTGGCGACCCTCGACACCTATCGGTCGACGCCGTGCTCGCTGAGCCCCGGCGAGCTGTCGATGGCCTTGCAGGTGGCCGACATCGCGGCGCTCGCGCTGTCGGGGCTGCGGGACGGAGGCGGTCGCTGGCTGGACGGGGACGGGCGGTGGATGGAGGGCGCGGGGATGCGGTACCGGGAGGTGCACCAGGCCACCGGGATGCTGATCGCGCACCTGGACCTGCCTCCGTCCGCCGCCTTGGCCCGGTTGCGGGCGTATGCGTTCGGGCACGGCCGTTCCTTGCTCGAGGTCGCGGCCGACGTCGTGGCCGGGCGGTTGCGGTTGGACGAGGCATTCGGTGGGGATTCACCATGAAGGCAGCAGATGGACGAGGAGATGGTGGGCATGGCCGATCGTGAACGACAGGTGACCCGGGCGTTCGTGGCGCTGGCGGACACGTTGGTCGACGACTACGACGTCGCTGATCTGCTGCACACGCTGGTGCAGCAGTGCGTGGAGCTGCTCGACGTCGCCGCGGCGGGGTTGACGCTGGTCGACGAGCGGGGTGGCCTGCAGGTGCTGGCGTCCTCGACCGAGCAGGCGCGGCTGCTGGAGTTGTTCCAGCTCGACGTCGACGAAGGTCCGTGCGTCGAATGTTTCACCACCAGCTCGCCGGTGCTGGTGGCCGACATCGCGGCGGCGGCGGGGCGGTGGCCGCGGTTCGCGGCGGAAGCGGCCAGGGACGGGTTCGCGTCGGTGCACGCGGTGCCGTTGCGTCTGCGCAAGCAGACGATCGGGGCGTTGAACCTGTTCGGGCTGAACTCGGGTGAGCTGTCGGCGGACGACGTGGCGCTGGCGCAGGGGCTGGCCGACACGGCGACGATCGGCATCCTGCACGAGCGGGCTTTCCGGCAGGGGGAGATCCTGTCGGAGCAGCTGCAGACGGCGTTGAACAGCCGGGTGATCATCGAGCAGGCCAAGGGCGTGCTCGCCACCAGCGGACGGCTGAGCATGGACGCGGCCTTCCGGGCCTTGCGCGGTTACGCCCGGCGGAACAATCTTCGGCTGAGCGACGTCGCCCGCGCGCTGGCCGACCGCGCGCTCGCGCCGGCGGTCGTGCTGGCCCCCTCGGAGTCGACCCACGCTCACTGACCGGGGTCCGGTGCGGGCACCGGTGAAAGGTGCCGAACGGTCCACCCCGCGGTGACCAACGGCCCTCGTGGCCCGGACGCGGTGGCGTGATGCTGGAGGCGGCCGACCGGCCCGCGACTTCCAGGAGTGCCCATGCGGTTTCGTGATCGCCGGGAAGCCGGCGAGCGTCTCGCCCTGCGGTTGCGTCCGCTGCGCGGCGACCGGGCCGTGGTCCTCGGCCTGTCCGAGGGCGGGCTGGTGGTGGCCGGCGAGATCGCCGACGTCCTCGGCGCGCCACTGGACATCCTGCTCACCGGCCGGATCGAGGCCGCGGGGCCGCCGCCGACGACGCTCGGCGCCGTCGGCGAGGGCGGCCTGGTCGTCTGGGACCACGACGCCATCCGCCGGTTCGACATCGACCCGGCGGAGCTCGCCCAGCTCCTCGCCGACGCGCGGGCCGGACTGGCCCGGCAGGTCGCCGTCTACCGGCACACCGTGGCGCCGGCGGCGATCGCCGGCCGCACGGTCGTCCTCGCCGACGACGGCGCCGCCACCGGCACGACCGCGCACACGGCGATCCGCGTCCTGCGGGCCCGTCAGGTCCGCCGGATCGTGCTGGCGGTCCCGGTCGCGCAGACCGACGTCGCCGACCGGCTCGGCCGCGAGGTGGACCAGTTCGTCTGCCTGCGCCCGGTGGCCTGGCTGCACGCCGTCGGCAACAGCTACCGGAAGTTCTCCGCGGTGGCCGACACCGAGGCGCTCGAACTGCTGCACCGCGAACCCCGCCTGCCGACCGAAGCCCGCCGATGACGTCCACAGTGGACTGACGAGTCAGCTCGGGAGGCGCACGGCGATCTCGTCGCCCAGCGCCGCGCCGCCCGCCAGCTCGAGGTCGTCGCCGCTCCAGAACCGGCCGGGGTCGTACCAGTTCGGCCGGCGGCCCCGGGGCAGCAGGCCCATGGCTTCGTAGGTCAGTGCGACGATCTCGGCGCAGTACCCGCTCTCGAGGTCGGCTTCCCGGGCCTCCCGCTTGCGGCGGGGCAGCCGGCCGCCGAGCCAGCGCGACGCGAGGCGCGCGGTCGACGGGAACGGCGTGCCGTCCAGCCGCGCGATCGTGCGCAGGACGGCGTCCTCCGCCTCCCCGGTGACCGGGTGGTCGAGCTGGCGCAGCCAGACCTGCTGGTGGTACTTCTCGGCCCACACGAGCACCGCCCGGCGCAGGTCGTGCAGCTGGGCGCCCCGCTGGTGGGTCCCGGACCAGACGTCCGGCAGGGCCCGCCCCAGCTCCGCGTGCCACATCAGCGGCGGCAGGTCCTCGATCACCACGGCCATGCCGACGTGGTTGACCGGGCTGTTCGTCACGACGCGGATCGTGCGGTCGGCCGCGGACCGGCCCCGGAACAACCACAGGTCACCCGTGCGCGTCACGGACACGGCTTCGTCGAGATCCAGCTGGTTCCCCGGCACGGCAGTAGCCTAGGCCGATGCGCTGGTGGAAGACAGTGGGACTGGCCGGGCTCGTCGGGGTCGCCGCGACCGGGGTGGTGATCGCGCGCGAGGAGCGCCGGCGGCGGGCCTACACCCCGGACGAGATCCGCGAACGGCTGCACGCCCGCCTGGATGCCTCGGCACCGGCGGCCGGCGACCGGACCGGCGGCTGACCGGACGTCACTCCGGGGAGCCGTTCCCGGACGGCAGACCGGGGCGGAACGGGATACCCAGGGCCGCGAAGACGCCGAGCATCTTCGCGTTCCCCGCGTCCGTGTCGGCGACGAACATCCGCACCCCTTCGTGTTCGGCCGAGACGACGAGCTGTTCGAGCAGCAGGGCCGCCACGCCGAGCGTCGGGCCGTGGCCGTCGACCACCAGGGCGATCGCCGCTTCGGCCGGGTCGGCGAGGATGTCGTAGCGGGCGACGCCGACCAGCCGGGAGTGCAGGAAGCACCCCACCGCGGTGTGCCCGACGCCGGTGCTGCGGGACAGCTGCGTCGCGAGCTCGGCCAGCCCGGCCACGCCGAGACCGAAGAACCGCAGGTGCCGATCCCGCCCGGAGACGCGAGCCCGCAGCGCGAGGACCGCGGCGGCGTCGCGCGCTTCCAGCGTGCGCACCCAGGCGACTTCGCCGTCCGGGAGCAGGGCTCGTACCGGTGGGGTGGCGGTGGACATGGTGTCTCCTCACGGGACCGGTGACCGGACCGGGTCCACAGTGTTCTGTCCTTTTCGCACAGAACACTGTGGAGTCGCCGGGCCGCCGGTCAGTGCTCTTCGGGCCGGGTTCCGTTCACGGCCGCCTTCGGCGGCACGACCGGGGCCGTGGCGGCCGGTTCCGGCCGGGTCGCGGCGGCGCTCTCGCGGGCCAGGAACGAGCCCAGCTCGCCGATGGTGCTCATCAGCGGGGCGGGGAACACGACGGTGGTGTTCTTGTCCACGCCGATCTCCACCAGGCTCTGCAGGTTGCGCAGCTGCAGCGCGAGCGGGTGCGCCATCATCGTGTCCGACGCGTCGCCCAGTGCGGCGGCGGCGAGGGATTCGCCTTCGGCGCTGATGATCTTGGCGCGCTTCTCGCGTTCCGCTTCGGCCTGCCGGGCCATCGCCCGTTTCATCGTGTCGGGCAGCTGGATGTCCTTCAGTTCCACCAAAGTCACTTCCACGCCCCAGTCGAGCGTGGTGACGTCCAGGATCCGGCGGATGTCGACGTTGATGCTGTCGGTCTCGGACAGCGTCTCGTCCAGCGTGTGCTGCCCGACGACCTTCCGCAGCGTCGTCTGGGCGATCTGGTCGATCGCGGCGTAGACGTTTTCGATCGCGACGACCGACTTCACCGCGTCCCGCACCCGGAAGTACGCCACCGCGGACACGTCGACGCTCACGTTGTCGCGGGTGATGATGCCCTGGGACTGGATCGGCATCGTGATGATCCGCAACGGCACCCGGCGCAGGACGTCGACGACCGGGATGATCAGCCGCAACCCCGGCTCGCGCACGCCGATCACCCGGCCGAGGCGGAACAGGACACCCTGTTCGTACTGCTTGACGATCCGCACCGCGGAAGCCAGGAGAAGCAGCAGCGCGGCGGCGATGACGACGATCACGAGAACGTTCATGGTGCTCCAGACTTCGCGGCTTGCGCCCGGAGGAGGCTCAGCCGGAGAGCTTCACCTGGTTGTCGACCGCGGTCACGCCGGGGGCGAACCACGCGGTCTGCTCGGCCGAACGGCGTTCGGCCGGGGTGAGGACCTGGCCGGTCAAGGTGACCTGTCCGTCGTCGATGCCGACCTCGACGTGCTGCGCGAATCCCGGCGCGTGCCGGGCCAGCGCCGCGATGATCCGCGTCTTGGCCTCGGCGGCCGTGACTCCCGGCGACGGCCGCAGGGTGATCAGGTTCCGCACCCCGCTGACGCCGGGGAGCGCGGCCACCGCCCGGCGGGCGGCTTCGCGCTGGTGGTGCCAGTCCACCGAGCCGCGCAGGGTGACCACCCGGTCGCGCACATCGACGTGCACCGAGTCCTTCGGCACGACGACCGTGTGGCGGTCGAACACGATCATGGCTTCCCGGGCGAGGTCCGCGTCCTCCGGAACGTCGTGGCCGTGCCGGACGACGATCCGGTCCACGCTCGTGGTCACCCCGTGCACCCGGGTGGCGGCGTGCAGGGCCTCTTCCTTCTCGGGGTAGGTGCCGACGTGTCCGGCCAGCGTCGCGACCCCGCCGGCGACGGTCACCCCGATTCCTTCGGCGTTGACACTGGGGGTCCAGGCGAGCTCGTCGGTGACGGCGGTCTTGAGGTGGTGGTCGGGCCGGTGCTGGATCTGTGTCATCCCTCCACCGTGGTCCGCGCGCCCCGCGCGGCCTAGTGCCGCCGGACCTTTCTTCCTGGGTCGTTCGGCGCGGCGGGCGTAGCCTGAGGCCGTGGACGAAAACGCGCCCGTCATCACGGTCTTCCTGGTCGACGACCACGAACTCGTGCGGCGCGGGGTCGCCGAACTCGTCGACGACGAACCCGATCTGACCGTCGTCGGGCAGGCTTCCTCGGTCGCCGAGGCCATGGCCAGGGTCCCCGCGCTGCGCCCGGACGTGGCGGTGCTCGACGTGCGGCTGCCCGACGGGAACGGTGTGGAGCTGTGCCGCGATCTCCGCGGGGCGCTGCCCGGCCTGCGGTGCCTGATGCTGACCTCCTTCACCGACGAGGATTCGATGGTCGAAGCGGTCCTGGCCGGCGCCGAGGGGTACGTCATCAAGGACGTGAAGGGCTTGCAGCTGGTCGACGCCATCCGCCGGGTGGGGTCCGGCGAGACCCTGCTGGACGCCCGCGCGGTCGCCGCGCTCGTGGCCGAGCTGCGGGCGAAGACCGGGAAACCGGGCCCGCTGGCGGGGCTGAGCGAGCAGGAGCTCGTCCTGCTCGACCTGCTCGGGGAAAGCCTGACCAACCGGCAGATCGCCGAGCGGATGTTCCTAGCGGAGAAGACGGTCAAGAACTACGTGTCCCGCTTGCTGGCGAAGCTCGGCCTGGAACGGCGGTCCCAGGCGGCGGTGCTGGTCACCGGGATCCACGACGCCGAGCGCCGTCCGGGCGGCTAGCGGCGAACGGGTGCTCGTCGCTGATCACGACGTCCTCGAGCGGTGTCCGCGCCGACGACGGCACCGCGGTGCCGTGGCCGAGGCGCAGCATGATCTGGGGCCAGAGCCCGCCGCCGAGCAGCTGCCGCAGTTCACGCCGGGTCGCCGGCAGCGCCATCGCCTGTGAGGAGAGTGCCGCCGAGATCCCGGCGGCGGCGGCCGTCAGCAGCACCCGCTGCATGGCCTGGCCGGCCTGGAGCCGGCCGAGGGCGGTGTCGTGCAGCGAGCCGATGACCACGACCAGCCGGTCGGGTTCGACCTCGAGGTCACTCCCGCCACCGGGTCCCGGTGTCGCCGGCGGGACTTCCGTGTGGCGCATGATCTCCCGCAGCTGCGGCACCTGGTCGGCGGTGATGGTGGCCAGCCAGGCGCGTTCCACTTCGGCCGCCCGCCGGAGCTGCCGCTGCACCGCGTCGGGGACGACGGCGGCGGTGAACGGGCGCCGGTTGCTCTGCCGGCCGGCGATGGCCGCCACGAGTTCCCCGTCGTGCGGGGCGATCGTCTCGTAGCCGTGCGGCTGCACGACGGCGAGCAGCTCGGGCCGTCCCGCCGTGGGGAACAGCCGGACGTCGGCGTGGCTGCCCTGGGCCTTGATCGCCAGCCGGAGGTTCAGCAGGGCCGCGCCGCAGTCCAGCATCCGTTCCCGCTGCTCGCTGTCGGTGCCGGTGGTGAGCGGATCCGCGTACAGCTCGACGGAATCCGGGGTGCACTGGAACCGCCACGGCCGGGCGGACCGCAGCGGCGGGGGAGCCGTGGCCGCGAGGAGGACAGCGTGCACCTGGCTTGCGCTGAGGTGGCCGACGGGCATGACACCGGTCTTCATGAACGGCTCCGAACTCGTGGATTACTGGATGCGCTTTCACCGTCCGCCCGGGCAGCGGGCTCCGCCCAGTGCCGAACGGCCTCCGCCTCCGGGCGAAGGTCGTCGGTTGCGAACCCGGTCCGGCCGGATCCCGCCCGGCGCCGGACCGTTGTGCCACAGTGGTGACATGCCCGAGGAAACGACGTCGGGCCGGGACCGGATGGACGCGCTGCCCGCGGCCGTCCTCGCCTTTTCCGCCGGTCTGGAGCTCGAGACGACGCTGCACCGGATCGTCACCGCTGCGGCCGGCCTGGTCGGCGCCCGGTACGGCGCGCTGGCCCTGCTCGACGAGGACGGCCGGACGACCGCGTTCGCCGTGACCGGCGTCGACGACACCACCCGGGAGCGGATCGGCCCGCCGCCGGACGGCCACGGGCTGCTCGGCACGCTGGTGACCGGCCGGGGTCCGGTGCGCCTGGCCGGCCTGGAGACCGGTGAGTTCCCGCCGGAGCACCCGCCGATGCGGACGTTCCTCGGCGTCCCGCTGCTGGTGCGGGGCGAGGTCCTCGGACGGCTGTACCTCAGCGGCGATCGGCCGTTCACCGCCGACGACGAACGGGCGACCGTGGCCCTGGCGGCGGCGGCCGGGATCGCGGTCGACAACGCGCGGCTCTACGAGGAGAGCCGGAGCAGGCAACGGTGGCTGGAAGCGACCGGGGAGATCTCCGCCGAGCTCTTGGGCGGCACGGACGTCCACGAGGTGCTGCACCTGATCGCGACCCGGGCCGCCGAGCTCACCGGCGCCGACGACGCGCTCATCGCGTTGCCGGAGTCGCCCGGTGGGGCCCTGGTCGTCACGGTGTGTGCCGGCCCCGACGCCCAGGTGCTGGCCGGCCGCCGGATCCCGCTCGCCGGGTCGACCTCGGGCGCGGTCCTGCGCGACCACGTGCCGCGCAACGTGCCGAAGCTGGCGTACGACCTGGCCGACGGCCTCGGTGTGGCCCTCGGACCGGCGCTGGTGGTGCGGCTGCGGTCCGGCTCGCGCTCGGGCGCGGCGGTGCTCCTGGCGATCCGCGGCCGCGGGGCGGCGCGGTTCGGCGAGCACGAGCTGCAGCTCGTGTCCGCCTTCGCCGACCAGGCCGCGCTGGCGCTGCGGGACGCCGAAAGCCAGGCCGCCCGCCGGGAGCTGGACGTCGTGGTGGACCGCGACCGGATCGCCCGCGACCTGCACGACCACGTCATCCAGCGGCTGTTCGCGGTGGGCCTGGGGATCGCGGGCACCCGCCGCCGGTCCGATTCGCCCGCGGTCACCGGCCGGCTCACCCAGCACATCGATCAGCTCCAGGACGTCATCGAGGAGATCCGCAGCGCGATCTTCGCCCTGCACGCGCAGCCGGGAGCCGGGCGGGGCCTGCGGGTGCGCCTGCAGAACGCGATCACCGACGCGTGCGCCGACTCCGCGATCCGCACGACGGTGCGGCTGTCGGGAGCGTTCGACCGGGTGCCCACCGGACTGGCCGAGCACGCCGAGGCGGTCGTCCGCGAAGCGGTCAGCAACGTCCTGCGGCACGCGAGGGCGGCCGAGCTGGCGGTCACCGTGTCCCTGGACGGCGACCTGGTCATCGAGGTCTCGGACACGGGGATCGGGATGCCGCAAGCCGTGGCGCGCAGCGGGCTCCGCAACCTCGAGCAGCGAGCCGCGGAGACGGGCGGATCGCTGCGGCTCGAACGCCCGGACGGCGGTGGTACCCGTCTGGTGTGGACGGTCCCGGTGCCCTGAGACACCGGCCCCCGGTACTCGACCGCTGTGCGAGACGGGGAACCGGGTGATGCCGTTCACCGGGGCCGCGTTCGCTGCGAGGTTGTCTCCTTTCGGAAGTCCGGCCGCCCGCGGATCTCAGCCACACCGAGCTGATCGGCGCGGACCTGCGAGGCGCGAAACCGACGGGCGCCGACCTGTACAAGGTGAACTTCACCGGCGCCGACCTCACGGCCGCGGACCTGACCGGTGCCTGGCTGCTCCGCAGCGACCTGACCGAAGCGGTGTTGAGCCGAGCGGTGCTCGACCGCGCCGATCTGACCAAGACGTACTTCTTCCGTACCGATCTCCGGGGCGCGAAACTGCGTGACGCCCGCCTGGACCGAGTCGGGTTCGACGCCGACCAGGTCAGCGTCGTCACCGAACCGGATGGCCTGACCGATGCGATCGACGCGCTGCGCCCGGCCGGGGCCATGGTCCGGCCGGGTGAGCGCGCTGCACCTCGACCCGGCGGCACTGCGCATCCCCGCCGGTGAACTCGCCACCTCGGGCACGGAGGCGACCGACGCGGCGCTGGACGCCATGTGAGCCGCGATGACGGCGACGCCATCCAGCGCGTTTCGGAGCAGTACCGTCGGAACGGCCGCGTCACCTCAGCGAAGCCGCGGTCAAGACCCGGTACCAAACGAGGAAGCGGAGGATGGTCCGGTGGGCGACGAGCGCGGCGTGGGCGCCGCGCGTCGCATCCAACGACTCGGCTCCCGTCTAATGGTGGGCGGGATCGACGGCGCGAGCGGCCAGCAGGCCGCCGAACCCCGGGACGAGCGCGGACAGCCAGACCCGCTTACGGCCGTCGGCCAGGAGTACCGCCGCGATGATCGTGGCGGTGTAGGCCAAGCCGTGTACCGGGCCGAGGATGGCGGAGATCGTGCGGTGGTGGACGGTGACCAGGTTGAGCAGCAGGCACGCCAGAGTGGTGAGTTCGACGGCGCCGAGGATGTGCAAGGCGCGTTGCGGGGTCATCGCCCGGCTCCGGTCGTCGAGCCGGGGCGGACGATCATCAGGACGACCACCACCGCCCACAGCAGGTTGAAGAGCCCGGTGGACATCGCCAGGCGGCGATCCGGGGTGCCGGTGCCGAGAACTCGTTGCTGCCCCGGCAGAATCACCCCGACCAGCAGGACGGCGGCGACCGCGGTCAGCACCATCGAGATGATCAGCCAGGCGTCGCCGAGCACGCCGAGGGCGGCGGCGGTGGCGATGCCGAAGACCGGGACGAAAATGCCGATGACCGCGTAGACGCGGGTGATCCGGTTCAGCACGCCGGGAACGGCGTTCTTGCGGGGGTCGTCCGGTACCAGGTGGGCGGCGCGAGCCGCGGCCGGGAACATGCTCGCGGCGACCGCGACCGGCCCGATGGCGAGGATCGCCGCGAGAACGTGAACGGACAGCAGGAACGCCTTCACGCGTCCGTCCGTTCGCCTGGGCCGGAGCCGTCGAAGAGCGCGAACCGGGCTCGCGGGTGGGGCATCGGTGATCCTTTCGCCGGTGGTGATCACCCGCCATGCTCTTCACCTCCGCCGTCCGCCACCACTGGCCATCCGGTCAAGGAACTCCTGGATTTCGCCACCGGCGCCGTGCGGTGCGATCGCGGCCGAGCGGGCCACGGTCGAGGTGGCTCAGCCGGGCGGCGCGGGCCGCAGGCCGTCCATCAGGAGGTTCAGCAGGCGGCCGGCCTTGGCTTCGTGCCCGGGCCGGGGGGCGACCGTGAAGATGCCGATGAGGGCGGCGGCGACGTCTTCGGCGGTGACGTCGGCGCGGAGGTCGCCCGCCGCCCGCCCGGCGTCCAGGATCGTGGTGATGGCCGCCAGCAGTTCGGTCCGGGTCTGCGCGTGGGCGATCTCGCCCGACTCGATCATCGCGAGCAGGGTGTCGAGCATGCCGTTCTTGGTCGCGATCCAGTCGCCGAACAAGTCCATCCAGCGCCGCATCGCCGCGGCGGGGGCCAGCCGGCCGAGCAGCTCGCGGGCTCCGGTCGTCAGCCGTCCGACCTGGTCCCGGTAGACCGCGTCGACCAGCGACTCGCGGGTCGGGAAGTGCCGGTAGAGCGTGGCGATGCCGACCCCGGCCTCACGGGCGATCGCCCTCATCGACGGCTCGCCGTCGGCCGAGACGAACACGCGGGTCGCCACCGCGAGCAGCTGGTCGCGGTTGCGGGCCGCGTCCGCCCGTGGGGCGCGCCTCTCTGGCTCGATCAAAACGGAACACGCTCCGGTTGTGTTAGGGTCAGCGGGTAAGCGGAGCATAGTCCGTTTCGATGCGCCCAGGAGCCGAGCGTCATGCCGGAACAGCACACCCCACCGTCGACGGGTCGGAGCAGGGCGGTCCGGCTCGAGTCGTTCGGCGGCCCGGAAGTCTTGGAAGTCCGGGAGATTCCCGTTCCCCAGGCCGGCCCGGGCCAGGTCCGGGTGCGGGTCACCGCGGCCGGCCTGAACCCGATGGACTGGATCATGACCGCCGACGCGGACACCGCCGCCCGGTTCGGCTTGAGCCTCCCGGCCGGGTTCGGGACCGACTACGCGGGCGTGGTCGACCAGGCCGGTGCCGGGGTGACCGGCTTCGCGCCCGGCGACCGGGTGTTCGGCGGTGCGCTGTCCCGCGCGGTCGCCGGCTTCGTGGTGGTCGACGCGACCGGGGAGACCGCGGCGAACGAGGTCCACCACACGCCCGGCGGCGTCGACGACCGCACGGCCGCCACTCTCACGATCGCGGGCCGCACGGCGTCCGCCGCCCTCGTCGCGGTCGGCCCGGGCCCGGACGACACGGTGCTGATCGGCGGGTCGGCGGGCGGGGTCGGGGTGTTCGCCGTCCAGCTCGCCCGGATCGCCGGAGCGCGCGTGATCGGGACCGGGGCGGCGACCTCGGCCGGCTACCTGCGCGAGCTGGGAGCCGAGCCGGTCGCCTACGGCGAGGGCCTGGCCGGGCGGGTCCGGGCCCTCGCTCCTGGCGGCGTCACCGCCGCCATCGACCTCCACGGGGTGGAGACGGTGCGCGTCGCGCGGGAACTCGGCGTCCCGGACGGCCGCATCCGCACCATCGCCGCGCAGGTCGACGGCGTGGCGGGGGCCAACGGGGCGAACGCCGCTCCCGGTGCCCTGGAGGAGATCGCCCGCCTGGTCGCGGTGGGCCGGCTGCGGGTGCCGATCGCGGCGAGCTTCCCGATCGAGCGGATCCGCCGCGCGGCCGAGCTGCAGGCCGGGAGGCACGTGCAGGGCAAGGTCGTCATCGACCTGTAGCCCGGGTGCGCCCCCGCCGGACCTTCAGCGGGCCGCGAGCACCCGGCGCACCTCGTCCGCGCCCCGCACCACGGGGGACTGCAGCGAACCGACCTCGCTGATCTCGATCTCTACCACGTCCCCCGGCCGCAGCCCCTGATCGAGCCCGGGCACGACGGACGTGCCCGTGGAGAGCACGGCGCCGTCGGGGAAGTCATTGTCCCGCCACAGGTACTCGACGAGTCCGGCCGGTTCGCGGTTCAGCTGGGCGGTACTGGCTTCGCCCGCGAATACCTCCTGACCGTCGCGCAGGATGCGCATGCGGAGGTCGAGCGACCGCGGGTCCGGCACCTCCCACGCCGGCCGCACCCGTGCCGACACCGCGCACGAACCGGTGTAGATCTTGGCCTGCGGGAGGTACAGCGGGTTCTCGCCTTCGATGCTGCGGGAGCTGACGTCGTCGACCACCACGTACCCGGCGATCTCGCCGCCACTCGTCAGCAGGAGGCCGAGTTCCGGCTCCGGCACGTCGTTGGCGGAATCGGCGCGGACCGCGATCGGCTCGCCGTCGGTGACCACCCGCCACGCGGCCGACTTGAAGAACAACTCCGGCCGCTCCGCGCGGTACACTCGCGCGTAGACGTCCTCATCGGCGCTCTCCTCGCGGCGGGCCTCCTCGGAGCGCAGGTAGGTCACCCCGGCGGCCCACACCTCCATCCGCCCGTCCAGCGGCGGCAGCAGGCGCGCCCCGCCCGCGGACACCGGCTCCCCGGCGGTGCCGGCCAGCTCCCGGATCTCGGCCACGGGGCGGCGCAGCAGGTCGCTCATCGATTCCACGGCGAGCGGCCGCAGCTCTTCATCGGTGAGCACGCCGACCCGGATGTTGCCGGTTCCGTCGGCGAATCGCACCAGGTGACTCATCCCGGACCCCCACTCCGTAGGTTCGGTACCGAACCTACGGAGTGCGGAGCGAGGCGGTCAACGAGTGCCGGACAGCCGGGACCCGCCGAAGACGACCAGGGCGAGCAGGAGGGCGGCGGCGCCCACGACGAGCAGGGCCGGGGAGAGGCCGGTGGTGGCGCCGGCGAGGGCGAGCACGATGAGCGGGCTGGCGAACTGGCCGATGAACAGGGCCGAGGTCCAGACGCCGGTGCCCCGGCCGCGCTGGGCGAACGTCAGGCCGCCCAGTGCCCGGGTGAGCAGTGCGGGCAGCAGCAGCCCGTTGCCGAGGCCGGTCACGACCGCGCCGAGCACCACGCCCGGCACCGAGGAGGCCAGCGCGAGGACGAGGATGCCGAGTCCGCAAAGGACGAACGCCGCGGGGATGGTGGCGGCGGGACCCAGCTTGGCGAGCCGGGGGAACAGGTACGCCGCGACGGCGGTGGCCAGCGAGCCGGCCGCGCTGACCAGGCCGACGGTCGCGGTGGCGGTGACGCCGATGCCGTCGAGCACGTACGACAGTTCGACGATGAGGACGTAGAAGACGAGGCCGCCGGCCAGGGTGACGGCGGCCGGTGCCCGGAAGGTGCGCCACGGCAGCGGGGGGAGCTTCTCGCGGGTCCGGGCCGGCGACGGCTGCCGGATGACCCGCGCGGCGGCGAACGCGAGCGGCAGGCTGACCGCGTAGAGCCAGAACGGCGTGCGCCAGCCCCAGGAACCCAACAGCCCGCCGGCGGCGAAGAAAACCGTTGCGGCGACGGTGGTGTAGACCGTCTGCAGCCCGAAGTACCGGTCCCGCTCGGCGCCGTGGAAGTAGTCGGCGAGCAAGGTCGTGCAGCACGTCATGATCGCGGCCTCGGTGAGCCCGACCAGCACGCGGCTCGCGACGATCAGCGGCAGGGACGGCAGCCACAGCGGCGCGGTCCCGACGAACGCGTACACGACGAGCGCTGCCACCAGCAGCCGCTTGCGGCCGAGCCGGTCGACGACGCGGCCGGCGATCGAGGCGGTGAGCCCGATGACCAGCGCGGGCACGGTCAGCACCAGCGGGGTGAGGGTGGCGACGCCGGGCGTGCCGGCGAACGCGTCCTGGATGCGGGGCAGGACCGGGGCGAGCAGCACCGCGCCGAGCACCGAAAGGCAGCTGGCCAGCAGCAGCACGACCGCCTGGGCGGGGCCGGCCCGGCGGCCGGTGGCGGGATCGGCGGTGGGCGGGGGCGCGGAGACGGACTGGTCGGCCTGATCGAACACGGGCAGCTCCGGGAGGCACCGAGCCGGTCTTCGGCGACCGGCGTGTGCGTCGAAGTGTCAGCCCCGGCGCGGAGATGCGGAAATCACTTCCGCCGAAGCGGCGCATCGACGCCGTCGATGCCGATCACCGCCGCCACCGTCCGCGTGACGACGTCCCGCAGGTAACGGTGCTCGGGGTCGTCGTCGTACATCGGGTGCCACCACATGGCTTCGACCAGCGGGGCCGCTTCGAACGGGCACGGCAGGGCGCGCACGCCGAGCTCGTCCGGGATCCGGTCGGCCAGGCGCCGCTGGAGCAGGGCGACCCGGTTCGTGCCCGCGACGAGCCCGGGCACCGTCAGGAACGTCTCGGTGACCACCTGGACGTGCGGCTCGATCCCGAGCATGCGCATCTGCCGCGCGGCGGGGGTGGACGCGGTGGGGCCGTGGTAGGTGACGACCCACGGCATCGTCTCCAGCTGCCCGACCGTCAGCGACTCCCCGACGCCGGTGTTGCCCGCGGCGACCAGGCACACCCATTCGTCGCGGTAGAGGTCCGCGTGCGGCAGGTCGTCGACGAACCCGTGCGGGATGACCAGCAGATCGGTGTGGACGAGTTCGTGCACGGCCGCGTCGACCATCTTCGGGGTGTTCGCGGGGAACCGCAGCCGCGTGCCCGGCGCTTCCCCGGCGAGCCGGGCGGCGATCCCCGGTCCGAGCACGGCGATCCCGTAGTCGCTCATCAGCATCGAGAACTCGCGGGTGGACGACGCGGGAGCGAAGTCGGGTTCGGCCGCGAAGACCCGCTCGGCGCCGGACAGGGCGACCCGCACGCGTTCCTTGAGCTGCACGGCCAGCGGCGTGAGCCGGTACTGGTTGCCGGCGCGGGTCAGCAGGTCGTCGTGGAAGTGCCGGCGCAGCCGGCCCAGCTGGGCGGACACCGCCGGCTGACCGAGTCCCATCCGCTCGGCCGCGCGCGTGACGCTGCGCTCCTGCAGCAGCGCGTCCAGTGCCACCAGCAGGTTCAGGTCCAACCGGGCGAGGTTCACAACCGGCCACACTATCAACGCCGCTGATACTGCACATTAACGATTTCGTCTTCCCTGATATCGCGCGGCCACCGACAGTGAAGGCGTGGACCGAACCGATCCCGAGGGCGCGATCGCCGCGGCGGCCGAGCGGTGCTCCAACTGGGGCCGCTGGGGTGCCGACGACGTCCTCGGCACCCTGAACTTCCTCGACGACGCCAAGCGCCGCGAAGGCGCCGCGCTCGTCCGGCGCGGCGCGAGTTTCTCGCTCGCGCAACGCTTTGACGCCGACGGGCCGCAGAACGGCTGGCGGCGGCGCACCAACCCGGTGCACACCATGCTCGACACCGGCACGGACGCCGAACGCGGCACGCAGGGCTTCCCGCACGGCATCGGCGGGGCCGACGACGTGGTGTCCATGCCGCTGCAGGCCTCGACCCAGTGGGACGGCCTCGGCCACATCTTCGACCACGGCCTCGCCTACAACGGCCGGCGCGCCGGGGACGTCGTGACCAGCGAGGGCGACCGCGTCACCGGCATCGAAACCACGGCCGGGCTGATCGCGGGCCGCGGGGTGCTCCTGGACGTGGGCCGGGTCTTCGGAACCGGCGGCGAGCTGCCCGACGGCTTCGCGATCACCGCGGACCACCTGGAGGCGACGATCGCCGCGCACGGCGACACCGCGCGCGTCGGCCGTGGCGACCTCCTGCTGGTGCGGACCGGGCGGCTCACCCGCGCCCGCCGGGAAGGCTGGGGCAGCTACGCCGGCGGGGACTCGCCCGGCCTGTCCTTCTCCACAGTGGACTGGCTGCACGGCACGGAGATCGCCGGCATCGCGACCGACACGTGGGGCGTCGAAGTCCGGCCCAACGAGTTCGACGACGCCTTCCAGCCGCTGCACCAGGTGGCCATCCCGCACCTCGGCCTGTTCCTCGGCGAGATGTGGGACCTCGACGCCCTCGCCGCCGACTGCGCGGCCGACGGCGTCCACGAGTTCTGGCTCACCGCCGCCCCGCTGCCGGTGACCGGTGCGGTCGGCGCACCGGTCGCACCCATCGCCGTCAAGTGAGGAGTTCCCCATGCCCGCGGTCACCAAGGTGCTGGTCGTCGGCGGCGGTCTCGCCGGCGCTGCCACCGCGATCCTGCTCGCGCGGGACGGCGTCGCCGTCGACCTCGTCGAGCTCAAGCCGGACGTCCCGGCCATCGGGTCGGGCATCACGCTGCAGGGCAACGCCTTGCGCGAACTGCGCCGGCTCGGGGTGTGGCCGCGCGCCGAGGCGGCCGGGTACCCCTTCGACTGCCTCGGCCTGCGCGCGCCGGACGGCACCGTGCTGGCCCGGATCCCCGACGTCCGCAGCGGCGGGGCGGACCTGCCCGCCTCGATGGGCATGCCCCGGCCGGCGCTGGCCCGGATCCTGCTGGACCGCGCCCGCGAGACCGGCGTGAAGATCCGCTTCGGCGACACGGTGGCCCGGCTCGGCCAGGACGGCTCCGGCGTCGAGGTCACCCTCGCCTCGGGGACGGCCGGCCGGTACGACCTCGTGGTCGGCGCCGACGGCATCCGCTCGGCGATCCGCGGGCTGATCGGCATCGACGTGACGCCCCGGCCGACCGGCATGGGGATCTGGCGCGCGTTCGGGCCGCGTCCGGCGTCGGTCACCCACACCGACCTGTGCTACGGCGGCCCGTCCTACATCGCCGGGTACACGCCGACCGGGGAAGACTCCCTCTACGCCTTCATCGTCGAGGACCTCCGGGACCACAGTGGACTGACGCCGGCGGAGCGGCTGGCCACCCTGTGCCGGCTCGCCGCCGCCTACCACGGGCCGTGGGACGAGATCCGGTCCACACTGGACGATCCGAGCCAGGTGAACTACACGCGGTTCGAGACGCACGTCGTGCCGGCGCCGTGGCACCGCGGGCGGGTCGTGCTCGTCGGCGACGCCGCGCATTCCTGCCCGCCGACCCTCGCCCAAGGCGGTGCCCAGGCCCTCGAAGACGCGGCGGTGCTGGCCGAGCTGCTGCTCACCCGCGACGGCGTCGACGACGACCTCTGGGCGGAGTTCACGGCCCGCCGCCACGACCGCGCGAAAACCGTGGTCGAGGCGTCCGACCAGCTCGGCCGGTGGCTGCTCGACCACGAGCAGGGCGACGTGCCCGGCCTGGTCCGCCGCATCGGCGACCTCGTGTCCCAGCCCGCCTGAAAGGGAAGAAACCGTGACCGACCGCCTGATCACCCATCTGCGGCACGTCGACCTCGCCGTGCCCGACCTCACGCGACAGCGGGACTTCTACACCGGCGCCTGGGGTCTCGCCGAGGAACACGCCGACACCGGCATCACCTTCCTCGCCGCCGAAGGCTCGCCGGAGCAGTACGTCGTCCGGCTGCGGCAGGCCGCGGACAAGCGGATCGACCTGATCGCCTTCGGCGTCGCGACGGCCGCCGACGTCGACACCCTGGCCGGCCGGCTGGCCGCGGCCGCGATCACGCTCGTGCAGGAGCCCCGCGCCCTGGACACGCCGGGCGGCGGGTACGGGTTCCGGTTCTTCGACAACGAAGGCCGCACGATCGAGATCAGCTCGGACGTCGCGACGCGAAGCCACCGCCGGATCGAGGAAGGCGAGTCCGTCCCGGTGCGGCTGTCCCATGTGGTCGTCAACTCCGCCGACCCCGAAGGCACGCGCGCCTTCTACGAACGCCACCTCGGCTTCCGCCTGTCCGACACGCTGATGCACCCGCGGATGGGAGAGATGATGTACTTCCTGCGGATCAACGCGTGGCACCACAGCCTGGCGATCGCCCGCGGCCCGCACCCGTCGCTGCACCACGCGTCGTTCGAGCTGCGCGGCCTCGACGAGTACATGCGCGGCACCGGGCGGCTGCTGCGCGCCGGTGCCGAGAAGATCTGGGGGCCGGGCCGGCACCTGGCCGGCCACAACACCTTCAGCTACTTCCTCGACCCGCACGGCAACACCGTCGAGTACACCACCGAGCTGGAGCTGGTCGACGAGGACAGCTGGCACCCGCAGCTGCACGACTTCTCCCGGCCGGAGGTGTCCGACCAGTGGGGCACCGCGAACGCGATGAACGAGTTCGTCGCGAAGAGGTCGTTCAACGACCCCGACAAGGGCCTCTTCGTGGCCCCGCCGGTCTGATGCGGCTCGCCACCTACGAACACCGCGGCGAAGTGCGCGCCGGCGTCGTCTCCGGTGCCGGCGTCCACGCCTTCCCGGCCGGGGTGACGGTCCTGGACCTGGTGCGGTCCGGCCTGCCTGCGGCCCTCGATGCCGATGTCCTCGGGGGACCGGCGGTGCCGCTGACCGAGGTGCGGCTGCTGCCGCCGCTCGAGCCGCCGTCCGTGCGGGACTTCGTCGCCTTCGAGGAGCACGTCGAGGGCATGGTCGCTCCCGGCCCGGTGCCGCCGGAATGGTACGAAGCGCCGACGTTCTACTTCACCAACCCGGCCGCGCTGGCCGGGGCGCACGACGACGTGCCGATCCCGCCCGGTTCGCGGTTGTTCGACTTCGAGCTGGAGGTCGCGGCCGTGCTGGGCCCGGACGGCATCTTCGGCTACACCATCTTCAACGACTGGTCCGCCCGCGACCTCCAGCGCCGCGAGATGAAGGTGGGGCTGGGGCCGGCGAAGGGCAAGGATTCGGTCACGACGCTCGGGCCGTGGCTCGTGACCGCGGACGAGTTCACTGTGGACGAGGACGGTTTCCTCGACCTGGACATGCGGGTGTCGGTCAACGGCGTCGAGATCGGGCACGACCGGCTGGCCAACATGGGGTGGCCGTTCGAGGAGCTCGCCGCCTACGCCGCCCGCGGCACCCGGGTCCGGCCCGGCGACGTGCTGGGCTCGGGCACCTGCGGCAACGGCGGCTGCCTCGCCGAGCTGTGGGGCCGCCGCGGCGCGCAGGACCCGCCGCCGCTGCGACCCGGTGACGTCGTCGAGATGACCGTGGAGGGTATCGGCAGCATCCGCAACACGGTCGTCGCCGGGACCGACCTGCCGCCGGTCCGCGCGGCCCGCGCCCGGGACCGGTCGAGGTGAGGGGCAAGGTCGTGCTGGTCACGGGCGCCGGGCAGGGCCTCGGCGCGGCGGTGGCCCGGCCGCGGCAACGCCGTGCACCCGGGTACGTCGACACCCCGATGACCGCGCACGGCGGCGTGAAGTCGATCAGCGAAGCAGCACGAACCTGAGAGGAACCCCGTGTTCGAGTACTTCCCCGGCAACTACGTCTGGAACCTCGGCGTCGTCGCCACCCTCAACAGCGGCGGCCTCATCGACGAGGTGGACCGCGCCTGCCGTCCGATCCGCGAGGCCGCCGCCCAGGGCGAGGACGCCGGCACCCCGGAGTTCCTGCGGGCGTGGACGGCACTGACCGACCAGCTCGCCGGCCAGGCCGAAGCGGCCGAGAAGGCCGGCCACACCCGCACCGCCGGGCAGCTCTACGCCCGCGCGACCAACTACCTGTGCCAGGCCGAGCGCCTGCAGAGCGCGTCCGCGCCCGGCCGGCTCGAAACCTACCGCCGCGTCCTGGAGCTGCAGGAGAAGGCCTTGGATCCCGCCGTGACCCGCGTGGCGGTTCCCTTCGAGGGCACGACGTTGCCCGCGTACTTCAGCTCGGCGGGGCGCGGGGCGCCGGTGATGATCATGTGGAACGGCCTGGACTCGACGAAGGAGCACATGTACTCGTCCGGGCACTGGGCCGAGCTCGCCGCCCGCGGCATCTCCTGCCTCATGGTCGACTGCCCCGGCTCGGGCGAGGCGCTGCGCCTGCAGGGGCTGACCGCGCGTGTGGAGACGGAAGGCTGGGCCACCGCGTGCGTGGACTACCTGGAAACCCGCGACGACGTCGACGCCGGCCGGATCGGGCTCGTCGGCTGGTCGTTGGGCGGGTACTACGCCCCGCGCGCGGCGGCGTTCGAGAAGCGCCTCGCGCTCGTGGTCGCGTGGGGCGCCAACCACGACTGGGGCGCGGTGCAACGCCGGCGTCTGGAGCGCGAAGGCGAACGCCCGGTGCCGCACTACTGGGAGCACGTGCTGTGGGTCTGGGGCCACGACGACCTCGAGACGTTCCCCGGCTTCGCCGACGCGGTGCACCTCGACGGCGTCGTCGAGCACATCACCGTGCCGTTCCTGGTCTGCCACGGCGAAAACGACCGTCAGATCCCCGTGCGCTACGCGCATCGCTCGTACGAACAGGCGGTCAACAGCCCGAACCGCCACCTACGGCTGTTCACCGCTCAGGAGGGCGCGACCGAGCACATCGGCCTCGACCACCTGTCCCACACCAGCACGTACATCGCCGACTGGGTCGCCGACACCCTGGCGAACTAGCGGCGCGCCCGCCCCGAGGAACACGGCGCGTCGCTCGGCTTCAAGCTCCGAAGATCGGGACCGAGGTGCAGGCGTTGCCGTTCACGCCCTTGAACTTGGTGAAGGAGCCGTTGCTGTTCTTCTTCCAGAAGGACACGCAGATCAGCGAGCCGTTCGGGAAGGATCGATTCACGGTGAAGGTGCGGTCGACCTCCTGATCGGTGGGGCCGGTTTGCTTGTATCCGTTGGGGCCGAAGACCTCGAAGAATCCCGTTGCGCCGGTCTCGCTGCGGTCTCGCCACGCGTAGACCTTCGAAACGGTGGTACCACCGCCCGTACTGCTGTTGCACAGTGCGTTCGCATAGCAGATGACCTCGGTGTCGGTGGTGCCGGCAACAGCCGGGCCGACGAGTGCGGAGGTGGCTGCGACGATGATCCCGGCGAGCGTCAGGCTGCGCTTGGCAGGCCGTGTTGTCACGGTTTCTCCTCTTCGGCAGTGGTCGGATCCGAAGCCGACACGGCCGACGGCGATCGCGGGTTGAGGGGGTGCGCGGGTCATCACCCGATCGGCGCAACGGGGTGGCGGCAGCCGTCAGAGGTCCAGGACGACGTCCTCCCGCGGCCGGGAGCAGCAGACGAGGGCTTCGTCCGGCGCCGGCGGCTCGAGCGGGTCGGGGTCGTACCGCACGTGGCCGGACAGCAGCGGGGTCACGCACGTGTGGCAGACGCCGGTGCGGCACGACCAGCGCGTCGGCACGTCGCACGCCTCGGCGAACTCGAGCAGGCTCGGGTAGCCGTCGCTCCAGGGCACCGTGAGCCCGCTGCGCGCGAACGTGACCGCCGGCCCCGTTCCCGCCGGCCCGGCCGGAGGATGCGGGGTCTTGCGGACGACGCCGGTGAGGCCCGGGTTGATCGCGGACACGCCGCCGAACAGTTCACTGTGGACACGGGTGGGATCGAAACCGAGGGACACCAGGGACTCCCGCATCGCCGTCATGAAGGCGTCCGGCCCGCACAGGTAGGCCGTGCCGTCGGCGGGAAGACGCAAAGCAGACAGTGTTTCGCGTGTCAGGCGACCGTTTTCCGCTGTGAGGTGGATGTGCTCGTGGCCGTGCGGAAGGCTCGCCAGCAGCCGGTGCGCTTCGCCGGCGAACGCGTGTCCGGCCGCGGTGCGCGTGGTGTGCAGCCACCAGACCTCCCGGGAAGTCCGGCTCGCGGCGAGCGCGTGCAGCATGGCCAGGACCGGCGTCACGCCGATGCCCGCGGACACCAGGACCACGGGCCGGTCGTCTTCGGTCAGGACGAAGGCGCCCCGGGGCGCCGCGACGTCCACGACCGCGCCGGCCGCCAGCTGCGTGTGGAGGTAGCTGCTGACCACTCCGTCCCGCTTGACACTGATCCGGTACTCGCGGTCCGACGGCGCCGCCGACAGCGAATAGCTGCGGACCGGCGCCGGGTCGCCGGCCCCGGGGACCCGCAGGGTGAGGTACTGGCCCGGTTCCGGCCGGGGGAGCGGCGCGCCGTCGTCGGCGGTCAGGTGGAGCGAGGCCACCGTCGTGCTCTCGGGGACCACTCGGGCGACGCGCAGCGGCCGGAATCCACTCCACCCGCGGGGTGCCGGTGGTGCCTCCGCGGCCAGCAGGTCCCGGAACGATCCCTGCCAGCCGGGACTGAGGGCGGGGATGTCGAGGGCCTTGCGCAGGGTGTCCCGGTCGCGGTCCGGCAGGTAGAGGAGCGCGTCGATGTCCGCGACGCTCAGCTCGTGCCGGCCGGTCCGGGTGCGGACGATCTCGTCGCCGGCCCGGACGTGGCCTTCGGTGATGACCCGCAGGTAGAAGCCGGGCCGGTGGTGCGCCACCAGCAGGGAGGGCATCCGCGGCTCGCCGAGGCGCATCCCGACGCGGAAGCACGTGACGCGCGGCTGGGTGACCTCGAACTCGGCCTCGCCGATGCGGTACCGGTCGCCGATGTGCACCTCGTCGTCGGGCAGGCCGTCGACGGTGAAGTTCTCGCCGAACTGGCCGTCTTCGAGATCGTCGCGGCCGAGGAACCGCCGCCAGTGTTCGTAGGACTGGCGCTGGTACACGAGCACCGCGCGGTTCTCGCCGCCGTGGCCGCCCAGGTCGCCCTGGCCGTCGCCGTCGATGTTGAGCCGGCGGACCAGGCGGCGTCCTTCGACCGGGTACTTGAAGATTCCCGTGTGGACGGTCCGGCCCTGCCAGGGCACGTCCTGGGGCAGTCCGACGTTCAGTGACACCAAGCGGGCCATGGTGGTCGTCTCCTTCAGTCCGCGGCGGTCCGGGTGCGCTGGTAGTGCCGCCGGGTTTGCTGTGGTCGACCAGGAATAGCCGGCACTCGGGGTTGGCGCACGGGCGCAGCCGGCCGGGGCTCGATTCGGCGAGCGCGTCCCAAGCCGGCACGGCCCGCGCGGCGGCGGACCGGCCGGGCGAGTGCTCGCCGCGCACGACGCCCTGCGGCACGGAACGCGCTTCGAGCAGGGCGCGGTGCTCGTCGTCGGTGGCCGGCTGCCCGTGGGTGGCGAGCCATTCCCGGGCCGTCCGTCACGGACCGGGGTGGTGTTGAGCAGGTCGAGCAGCAGCGTCTCGTGGGTCACCGCCAACCTCTGTCCAACTGTCAAACAGAGCTTAAACGGTTAGGGGACGTCATGGGACTGGCCTGGCAGCAAGGACCACTGGCGGTGGGGCACTTCCTGGTCGAGCAGCCGCTGCCCGAGCGGCTGCTGTCCGCCGAGCCGCTGCGCCGGCGGATGCGCGTGCAGTTCGGCGGCGAGTGGGTGGCCGCGTCGTCTGCCCTTACCAGGGGCTGGCCGGCTTGCACGAAGGGTTCCGGGTGGTCCAGCTGACCCCGCCGGGATCGGCCCGCTCCGGCGTCCAGGAGTGCCACCACCCCGGTGGGTGACGGCGGCTGTGCGGGTCAGCCGCTGACGTGCGCGGTGTTGTCGAGCCAGTCCCGGACGAGGTCGAGGTCGCCGTCGACGCTGATGCCGGTGGCTTCGGTGAGCGGGCGTCGGCGGGTCAAGACCATCAGCAGTGCTGGTGCCGGGCCGGTCACCGTCACGTCGGCCTGCCGCGTGGCCGGCTGCCACGCCGCCCCGTCCGGCCGCCGTTCGACGAACCAGGCGTCCGCGGTGTCGGTGGCCCGCCACTGCAGGGTCTGGCCGGTGCCCCGGAGGGCCTGGGCGGACTCGGGCCGCTGCGCCGTCCACGTGGGGGAGGTGAGCATCGTGAGGTGGTTGCCGATGAGGGCGGCGGCGGTGCCGGCGTCGACCTCGGCCGGTCGATCCGCTGCGCCGGCCGCGTCGAAGCCGTGGACGACCGCCTCGTTGAGCATGCTGGTCATCCAGAACCGCGTCCCGGCGCGCTCGTCGCCCGCGGCGTTGAACACCGGCGCGTCGAGCGCGTCATCGGAGCACGCGCTCGCGACGCGCTGGGCGGACCGCGACAGCCACGCCGGCCACTCGCGGGGGTCCGCGGGGAGCGCGACCAGCTCCGTGGGCAGCTGCGCGGGGTCGGTGACGCGCCGCTCGATGATCTCCGCGACCCAGTGCTGGGTCTGGCCCACGTGCTCGACCAGGTCGGCGACGGTCCATCCCGGGGCTGTCGGCACGGTGGCGCCGGGGCCGGCCTCGGCGGCCGATTCCGCCAGGCGCCGGGTGTGTTCGACGATCGCTCGGCGGGCGTGCTCGGCGGTCAATCCGGTCATGACGTGTCCTCTGCTCGGTGGGCCGGTGGTCGGTCCCTCCGGCTACGCGTCGAACGACGCCGGCCGGGATCGACACCCTTCCGGCCATCAGGGTCCACGGAGGAAGAGCGCTTCGGTCAGCGCCATGGCCGCGATCTCCTCCGGGGCGACGCTCTCGTTGGGCGCGTGGATGCGCGCCTGGGGTTCTTCGACGCCGATCAGCAGGATCTCGGCCTCGGGGTACGTCTCGGCCAGGACCGTGCACAGCGGGATCGACCCGCCCTGGCCGAGCTGCGTCATCGGGCGGCCGTACGCGCTCTGCATGGCGGCGGCCATTCGCCGGTAGGCCGGGCCGTCGGTGGCCATCCGGAACGGGTGACCGGTCGCCTCGACTTCGACCGACAGGCGCACGCCCCACGGTGCCGCCGCGAGCAGGTGCCCGGTCAGCGCGCGGGCCGCGTCGGGTGGCTCGACGCCGGGCGGGATCCGGAGGTTCAGCCGGGCCCGGGCGCGCGGGGTGACGGCCGCCGCGGACCCGAGGACCGGTGGGCAGTCGATGCCGAGCACCGTCAGCGCCGAGCGTGCCCACAGCGTGTCCGCCACTTGGCCGCTGCCGAGCAGGACGGCGCCGGGGGACAGGCCCGCGTCCGCGCGGAACTGCTCCGCCGGGTACGGGGCCCCGGCCCAGCGGCCGTCGTCGGGCAGGCCGTGGACGGTGGTGTTGCCCGCGTCGTCGCGGAGGGTGGCGAGCACCGAGACCAAGGCCGCCAGCGCGTCCGGGGCGGGGCCGCCGAACATGCCCGAGTGCAGCTCGGACGAGAGCGCCTCGACGGAGACGACGACGTTGACCATCCCGCGCAGGCTGACCGTGACGGCGGGCTGCCCGACCGCGGCGTTCCCGGTGTCGGCCACCAGGATCGTGTCGGCCCGCAGGAGGTCGGCGTGCTGGGGCACGAACGCCTCCAGGCCCCCGGTGCCCTGTTCCTCGGAGCCTTCGACGACCAGTTTGAGGTGGACGGGCAGGTCGTCGCCGAGCGCCCGCAGGGCGGTGAGGTGCATGAGGATGTTGCCCTTGCAGTCGGCCGCGCCGCGCCCGTACCAGCGACCGTCCACTTCGGTCAGCCGGAACGGCGGGGTCCGCCACTCGTCCACGTCGAGCGGTGGCTGGACGTCGTAGTGCGCGTACAGCAGCACGGTGGGCGCCCCGGCCCGGCGGCACGAGCGGGAACCGACCACCGCCTGGCTGCCGTCCGGGGTGTCGGCGAGGCGGGTGGCGAACCCGGTTTCGGCGAACGCGTCGGCCACCCAGCCGGCGGCCCGCCGGCACTCCGCCGGCGGGAACTGCCGCGGGTCCGCGACGGAGCGCATCGCGACGAGGGCCGCGAGTTCTTCGCGTGCCCGCGGCATGAGCTCGGCGACCCGGTTCCGGAGATCCACCGCGCTCACCCGCCCGTCCCGTCGGCGAAGCCCAGCCCGCCGACGTACTCCTGGAACCCGGCGAGCTTCGCCGGGCAGTAGACCTCGATGACGAGCAGTTGCGCGCGCACCACGGTGCCGGCCGCGAGGACCGGGCGCGTCCCGGGGCCGCCGGCGCCGTTGGCGATGCCGGTGTCGCTCGTCGCGCGGGCGAGCGCGGCGGCGGGGTCGACGCAGATCGCGCCGCCGTCCGTGCCGAGCAGCCGCACGAGCTGGTCCCGCGACGGCGTCCGCGCCCCCTCCTCGGTCAGCCGGGTGACGAGCCGGTCGGCTTTCGCCCCGGCTTCGGCGGTGACCCGCGCGGAGTGGAAGCGCAGGTACCCCGCCACGAGCAACGCGCCGAGGACGGCACCGACGGCGAGGTAGACCAGCATCCGCTGGGTCCGGGTCGATCGTTCGTCCACTGTGGTCACGACGCACTCACCTCCGGTTGCCGCCACGACGGTTTGCGCAGGCGGTAGAACAGGAACGGCACCACCAGGCCGAGGCCGAGCGCCCCGCCCGCGACGATCCCGAGGTACACCCACGGGTTGCCCGAACCGAACTGCGACGGCGGGACGAACCCGACCAGCAGCGCGGCCAGCGACGCGCAGAACCCGACCCCGCACAGCCCGAGCAGCATCGGGGCGCGGTAGCCGCGCGGGTGGCGGGGGTGCTTGCGCCGCAACCGCACCGCCGCGACGAACATCAGCAGGTACATGATCAGGTACACCTGGGTGGTGATCACCGAGAAGATCCAGTACGCGCTCGAGACGTCCGGGATGAACGCGTAGCACAGGGCGATCAGCGTGGTGATCGCGCCCTGGGCGACGAGGATGTTGCGCTGCACGCCCTGTTTGTTGAGCCGCTGCAGGAACGGCGGCAGGTAGCCCTCCTGCCGGGAGATCAGGAGCAGGCCCTTCGACGGGCCGGCCAGCCAGGTCAGCATCCCGCCGAGCGAGGCCAGGACCAGCATGACGCCGATCAGCGGCGTCAGCCACTGGATGCCGAAGTTGGCGAAGACCGCGTCGAAGGCCTGCATCACCCCCGCCGTGAGCGAGAGCTGATCGGCCGGGATGACCCAGCTGATCGCGAGCGCGGGGAGGACGAAGATGAGCAGCACCAGCCCCATCGCCAGGAACATCGCCCGCGGGAACTCTCTGCCCGGCTTGCGCAGCGACGAGACGTGCACCGCGTTCATCTCCATGCCGGAGTAGGACAGGAAGTTGTTCACGATCAGCACCAGGCTCGCCAGCCCCGCCCACGCGGGCAGCAGGTGGTCCGCCGACATCGGCGCCGCGGACGGGTGCCCCTGGGCCAGGAACACGATGCCGAGGACCACCAGCAGTGCGCCGGGCAGCAGCGTCCCGATGACGAGCCCGCCGCCGGCGAGCCCGGCCACGCCCTTCGTGCCGCGCGAGGAGATCCAGACCCCCGACCAGTACGCGACGACGATGACGCCGGCCGTCCACCACCCGCTGGTCGCCAGGCTCGGGTCGAAGACGTACGCGAGCGTGCTCGCGACGTAGCCGAGCAGGCTGGGGTAGTAGAAGATCGTCATCGCGAACTGGCACCAGACGGCCAGGAACCCCATCGGCTTGGAGATCCCGAGCGCCACCCAGTTGTAGACCCCGCCCGGCCAGCCCGACGCCAGCTCGGCCGAGACCAGCGACGTCGGCAGCAGGAACACGATCGCCGGGACGACGTAGAGGAAGACGGCCGCGAGGCCGTACACGGCCATCGTCGGCGACGGGCGCAGGCTCGCGACGGAACTGGTCGTCATGAGCGCGAGGGCGACCCAGGAGATCCACGCCGCGGCGGGTGGCCGTGCGCGCCGCGTGCCCTCGGCGGGCGGTGGGGGAGACCCCGCCGGCTCCGTGCTCGGGCTGGGTCGGTTGGTGGTGGTCATGGCTGTCGGCCTCCCGGGCTCGCCTCGACGGGTGCCTCATCGTGTGCCGCGGGAGTCCCGGCCGGGTCACCCGTGGCGGGCGAGACCGGTTCCTCAGCCGAGCGCGGCATCGAGCGTGACCGCGGCGTCGATGAGGGCGAGGTGGGTGAAGGCCTGCGGGAAGTTGCCGAGCTGCTCCCCGGTCGGCGCGATTTCCTCCGCGTAGAGGCCGACGTGGTTGGCGTAGGTCAGCATCTTCTCGAACGCCGAGCGGGCCTCCTCGAGCCGGCCGGCGCGGGCGAGTGCGTCGACGTAGGCGAAGCTGCACAAGGAAAACGTGCCCTCGTCGCCGGCGAGCCCGTCGGGGGACGCCTCGATGTCGTAGCGGTAGACCAGGCTGTCGGTCACCAAGCCGGTCCCGATCGCGTCGAGCGTCGAGAGCCACAACGGGTCGGTGGCCGGGAGGAAACCGGTGCGGGGCATGCGAAGCAGCGACGCGTCGAGCTCTTCGCCCGTGTAGTGCTGGACGAAGGCGTTGCGCGTCCGGTGCCAGCCCCGGCTGAGGACCTGGCCATGGATGCTGTCGCGCTGCCAGGTCCAGTCCTCGACGGGCGCCGGACGGCCGTGGGCGGCCGCGAGGCGGATGCCGCGGTCGAACGCGACCCAGCTCATCAGGCGGCCGTAGGTGAAGGACTTGCGGCCGCCCCGGGTCTCCCAGATGCCTTCTTCGGCCTGGTCCCAGTGTTCGCTGAGCCAGTCCAGCGCCGTGCGGAGGGCGGTCCAGCCCTGGTGGGACAGCTCGAACCCCGCGCGGTCGGCGGCGAAGACGCTGTCGAGGGCTTCGCCGTAGATGTCGAGCTGCAGCTGCCCGGCGGCGTCGTTGCCGATCCGGACCGGGCTCGAGCCGCGGTAGCCGGTCCAGTGCTCCAGGCTCTCCTCTTGCAGGTCCGAGGTACCGTCCACGCGGTACAGCACGGCGAGCGGGCCGCCGGGCCCGCCCGCGCCTTCCCGGATGCGATCGCCGAGCCAGCCGCCGAACCCGGCGGCCTCTTCCGCGAACCCGAGCGCCAGCAACGCCGAAACCGAGAACGACGCGTCGCGGACCCAGGTGTAGCGGTAGTCCCAGTTGCGCTCCCCGCCGAGCTGCTCGGGCAGGCCGAGGGTGGGCGCGGCGACCAGCCCGCCGGTCGGTGCGTAGGTCAGCAGCTTGAGGGTGATCGCCGAGCGGGCCACGATCTCCCGCCAGCGTCCCCGGTAGGTGGAGCGGGCCAGCCACGCGCGCCACCACTCCACAGTGGACCGCAGCAGTTCCTCGAACTCCGCGACGCGCAGCTCGCGCGGCGGCTCCGCGGCGTCGGTCTCCAGCACGACCCCGCGCACCTGGCCCGCGGTGAGCGTGAGCCGCAGGTGCACGTCCTCGCCCTCGACGCGCGCTTCGGCGAGGTGCTCGTCGCCGGGCTCGCGCACCGCGTGCAGCACGAGCGACGCCCCGGGCGCGGTGAACACGGCTCCGTTCTTCATCAGCAGCGCCCGGTGCGGGCGGCGGCCGTAGTCGAACCGGGGCGCGACCACCACGTCGAACGTCATCCGGCCGCGGACGCAGCGCACGAGGCGCGCGATCCGGTGCCGCGTGGTGGCGGTGGTACCGCAGGGCGGCATGAAGTCGACCACCTCGCCGATGCCGTCCGGGCCGGCGAACCGGGTGATCACCACCGCGGTGTCCGGGTGGTACATCTGCGAGCTCGCGCAGGCGCCGGCCGGGCGGATGCGGAACCGGCCCCCGCGCTCGTCGTCGAGCAGGGCGCCGAAGACCGATGGCGCGTCGAAGCGGGGGGAGCAGAACCAGTCGATCGACCCGTCGGTCGTGACCAGTGCGGCGGTCTGCAGGTCGCCGATCAGCGCGTGCTCGGCGATCGTCGTCTCGGTCATGGCTCCTCCAGGGGCGGGATCGGGTCGTCTGCACCGTCGCCGGAGCGGGCCGGGGCTGCCTCATCCACGGCAGGTGAGGTGGCCCGGCCCCGACCGGGCCACCGTGTGCGGCACCCGATGAGGAAGGCCCGCCGATGATCGTGCTGCCCCTGGCCCTCGCCCAGTTCGTCGCGAGCTACGCGGCGACCACCATGACCGTGGCCGTCAGCGACATCGCCGCGGACCTCGGCACGACCGTGATCGGCGTGCAGACGGCGATCACGGTGTTCACCCTCACCATGGCGTCGCTCATGGTGCCGGGCAGCAAGCTGAGCGACCTGCTGGGCCGCAAGCGCTGCTTCCTGGCCGGGCTGGCCGTCTACGGCGCCGGCGCGCTGCTGGCGTCGCTCGTGCCCGGTCCGGGCCTGCTGATCTTCGGCTATTCGCTGCTGGAAGGCATCGGGTCGGCGCTGATGATCCCACCGATCTACATCCTGGTCACCGTGACCAGCCCGGACCTGACGAGCCGGGCCCGCGCCTTCGGCATCGTCAGCGGGGCGGGCGCGCTCGGGGCCGCGGCCGGGCCGCTGCTCGGCGGCCTGGTCACGACCTGGCTCGGCTGGCGCGCGTCCTTCCTCCTGCAGGTGCTCCTGGTCGGCCTGATCGTCGTGCTGGCGGTGCGGGTCACCGAGCCGCCCGCACCGCCCCGGGAGAAGCACTTCGACGTCGCCGGGGCCGTCCTTTCGGCGGCCGGCCTGTTCTTCGTCGTGTTCGGCGTGCTGCAGGCAGGCACCTACGGCTGGCTGGTCTCACGCGCGGACTTCGCCGTCGGCGGGGTGGTCCTGCTGCGGTCCGGCGGGATCTCGCCGGTGTGGCTGTTCGCCGCGATCGGCGCCGGGTTTCTCGTGGTGTTCTTCCGGCACGTCCGCGCGCGCGAGCGGAAGGGCCGGGAGCCGCTGGTCCCGGCCGGTCTCTTCGGCGACCGCGTCACCGGGCTCGGGCTGGCGACCCAGCACGTCCAGTGGCTCGTCCTGCAGGGCTCGTTCTTCGTGGTGGCGGTCTTCCTGCAGGAGGTCCGCGGCTACGACGCGATCGAGACGGGGTTGATGCTGACCCCCGCGACGATCGGCATCCTGGGCGCCTCGGCGGCCGCGGGACGGCTGGCGAGGCGGCACTCCCAGCGCGGGCTCGTCCGCGCGGGGTTCGTCCTCGCCATCGCCGGCCTGGTCCTCGTGCTCCTGCTGGTGCGGGCCGATTCCGGCGTGGCGAGTGCTGTGCCGGGGCTGTTCCTGCTCGGCGCCGGCGTCGGGATCATGCTGACGGCGTCGGTGAACCTGGTCCAGTCCCGGTTCCCGGACTCCGCGCAGGGCGACATCTCGGGAGTGTCGCGCAGCGCGTCCAACCTCGGCTCGTCGGTGGGGACGGCGCTGGCCGGTTCCGTCCTGGCCGGGACGCCGCACCTCGGCGGCCGGTCCTTCGCGCTGGCCCTCGCGACCCTGGGTGTCGTGGCGGTGGCCGGTCTGGTCGCCGCCCTGCTGCTGCCGGCGGCGGACTGATCCGTCCGTCGTGGACGCGCGCCGGTGCCGCACCGCGGTCAGGATCACGCGCAGCACCACCCCCAGCACGATCAGGTCCGCGACCATCTGGACGGTCACCAGTACCCGGGCGGCGGTGGAAACCGCGGTGATGTCGCCGAAGCCCACCGTGCTGAAGACCGTGACGGTGAAGTACAGCGCGTCGGTCCGCGTAAGGCCGGAGCCGAAGGCGCCCGGGCGGTCGTGGCCCAGCACGTAGTAGGCGTCGGCGAACAGCAGCAGGAACAGCGGGACGATCAGGGCGAGTGCCTGGACCCCCTGCCCGGCCGGGAAGGGCGAGCGCAGGATCATCCGCACTTCGCCGACGACGAGCAGCACCACGACGGCGAGCCCGGCGGTGAAGGCGACCGCCGTCCACGGCCGCAGGCCCTGGTCGACCGGGAGCAGGTAGTAGAGGCAGACCAGCGCGGTGACCGTGAGCAGCGGCCGGAGCACCGCGAGGTGGACGAACCGCCACCGGCGCGCGGCGCTCAACGCGCGAGGGCCTTCTGCTTGAGCGCCTCGTATTCCCGGTCGTCGATGACGCCCTCCTCGAGCAGCCGCCGGGCCTCGGCGATCTGCGCCGCCCCGTTGTCCGAATTGGACACTGTGGACACCGAGCGCACGTAGCCGTCGAACCGCTGCCGCGCGGCCGTTTCCCGGGCCCGCTGCCGCTCGACGAGGTGCCTGCCCTGGGTGCCCAGGTACAGCAGCACACCGATGATCGGCAGGAAGATCACCAGCACCGTCCAGCCCGCCTTGGCCCACCCGGACACGTCGCCGCGGCGGTACAGGTCGCCCAGGGCCACGAACAGCAGCCAGAACCAGGCGATCCAGCAGAAGAACACCAGCATCGTCCACATGAGGTTCAAGAACGGGTATTGCGCGTCAGCCAGGGCCATGACATCTCCTCAACCGGGATCGGGGGCCGGGCACGCTGCGGCGTGCCCGGCCCACTCGACACCCATCCCGGTGCCGCTCGCCTCACCCGCGCCGGGTGGGGCGAGCGCGCGTCAGACCGTGAAGTCGGCGACCTCGGTGTCGAGCAGGCCGCGCTTCTGCGCGGTCGCGACGGCCTCCCGCCTGCTGCGGACGTCGAGCTTCGCGTAGATGCCGCGGACGTGGGTCTTGACGGTGTTCGGCGAGACGGTCAGGTCCTGGGCGATCTCGTCGATCGACCGCTGGGTCGGCAGCAGCCGCAGGACGCTGCGTTCGCGCTCGGTCAGCGGCGCCGGGATCGGCGGGGTGTGCAGCCGCCGCCGCACGGACAGGATCTCGCCCGCGAACCGCTCGCCGGCGCCGAGACCGCCCAGCCGGCTGGTCAGGAACCCGATGAGCTCGGCCGGGGCGAAGACGAACGGGAACCGGACGCCGGTGGGCTCGGCGGTGCGCAGGGCTTCGTCGAGCAGCCGGGCCGCCCGCTCCCGTGCCCCGGCCGCCAGCGCGGCCTGCACACCGACCAGCGACGCGTCGATCGTGGTCCACGCCAGCTCCATGGGCACTTCGTCGTCGGCCAGCGACCGCAGCACGGTGCTCGCCGCGTGGTGCCGGCCGAGCCGCAGCTGGGTTCGGGCACGCATCAGCAGCAGCTCGCCCGAACCGGTGAGGACCGGCAGGGCCCAGCGAGCCGTCTCCCTGGCCTGGGCCGCCGCGCCCAGCCGGAGCGCCGCACGCTGCTCGAGCACGGCACACAGCGCCGCGTACCCGGTCGGGCAGGCCCGGCCGGTCCCGAGGCGGGTGCGGGCCCGGCGCATCCGCCGCAGGCCCGCGTGCCAGCCGCCGAGCTCGAACTCGGCGGCGCCGCGCAGGATCTCCGAGAGCAGCCGCAGGTCGCGAGCCGCCCGCGCCGGTGCGTCCCCGACCAGGTGCCGGGTTTCCTTGGCGTGCTTGAGGCACTCGGCGGGCTCGCCCCGCAACAGGGCACCGTAGGCCAGCAGGACGTTGGCCTGGGCGCCCTGGAGGGACCGGAGGGAATCCTGCCGGGGCCGGCGGACCTCCGCCCGGCGGGCCAGGGTTTCCATGACGCGGTAGTCGCCGTCGTGCCCGGCGAGCTCGGCGAGCGTGGTGAGGCACTGGGCGACCGTGAAGTCCTGCCGGAGGGCTTCCGCGGCACCGAGCAGCCGCACCAGGGTCTCCCGGGCCTGCTTGCCGTCGAGCAGGGCCCCGGCGCGGTGCAGGGTCGCGAGGCTGCCGAGATCGGTGCCCGCGGCGAGCTGTTCGCCGATCTCTTCGGCCGCGCGGCGGACCTGGGCCGGGGTGCGGTCGAGCTGGGCGAGCCGGGAGAAGGCCAGCCCGCGCAGGACGGTCAGCTCCGCCGCGGGCCGCTCCGGCCACGCCGCCTCCGCCCTGGCCAGGTGCAACCTCGCCGCCGACGTCTCGGCCGTTTCCAGGCACAGCGCGGCGGAGATCAGCGCGGCCAGGGGATCGGCGGGTGTCCGCCGGTCTTCGAGCACGGCGAGCGCGAGCCGCAGGACGTGGTGCTCACCCGCGAGGAACAGGGTCACGGCGTGCTTGCGCAGCAGCTCGCCGATCCGGGCGGGATCACCCGCGCGGACGCTGTGCAGCAGGGCCGGCGCCGGCCGGTCGTGCCCGGTGAACCAGCGGGCCGCGGCCGCGTGGAGGGTCCGCGCCCGGTCCGGTGCCCGGCGCTGCAGCTCGGACCGCAGGTACGTGCGCAGCAGCGGGGTCACGCGGTGGTGCGGCGGCGTGCCGCCCGAGTCGACCACCCGGGTGGCCGGCTCGCCGAGCTCGTGCAGCATCGCTTCGGCATCCGTGCGGCCGCTGAGCGCCGGCGCGAGCCCCGCCGGGAGCTCGTCGCAGATGCTGATCGTCCGCAGCAGTTCTCGCTGCGCCGGGGTGAGGGGCGCGAGCACCTCGTCGGTCAGGTAGTCGAGGACGCCGCCGTCGTGCCCGGTGTCGAACTCCCGCAGGCTGCCGTGCCGGGCCGCGGACGCCGCGGCCAGGCGCAGTCCGGCCGGCCAGCCGCCGGTCCGGGCGACGAGCGGGCCGACTTCGTCGTGGGGGATCACCGCTTCGGCCCCGAACAGGGTGTCCGCCTCGTCGGCGGTGAACCGCAGCCGGGCGGAACCGATTTCGACGAGCCGGTCCGCGAGCCGGGTCCGGCCCAGCGGCAGCGGCGGTTCACGGCGGCTCGTGACCGCCAGGCACAGCCCGGCCGGCTGGTGGCGGACCAGCGCCCGCAACCCCTGCCACGGACCGGGCGCGGTGATCTCCTGAGCGCCGTCGAGGACGAGCACGACCGGTTCGGGCAGTGCGTCGAGCGCGTCGGCGACCTCGGCCAGGAAGGCGAGGTCGGTGCTCGGGGCCTCGGGGACTGCCAGCAGCCGGAGCGGGTTGCCGTCCGGGATCCGGCCGCAGCGGCCGAGTGCTTCGAGAACCGCGGACCAGAAGAGCCGGTCGTCGTTGTCGTCGGCGTCGGCGGACAGCCAGGCGACCGCGCCGCGGTCCTGACGTCGTGCCCAGTCGGCGAGGAGCACGGTCTTGCCGAACCCCGCCGGGGCGCCGACGAACACCATGGCCGCTTCGCTCGCTCCGTCGAGAACGGTGAGCAGACGCGGTCGTGACACGAGATCCGCCGGGGGACCGGGCACGGTGACCTTCGCCCTCGGTACCCGTCTTCGGGACGCGACATCGCGACATTGGCGCATGCGTCGTTCTCCTTCGTGATCGGTTCCGGACATTCCTGGCGGATCTTGTCACGCAATTCGCGCGGCTCACCCGCTGCGGGCGAGGTAAACAATGATTATTGGCACAATCGTGTGCCGGGTGAAAATCCATGGGAATTCCCCGGAAAGCCGGCGCCGGCGATTCGCCGTCTCGCAGTTCTTCTGGCTCGGACCGGGTGAGGTCGTGCTCCTCGACGTGGTGCGCACGGGCCGGATCGGCCTCGGGTCGGTGCTGCTCTGGGGGGCCGTCGCGCTCTCCGCCCTGACTCCGGTGGCCGAGGTGCGGACCGGTGTCCGCGCCGGCGCCGACCTGGTCGCGCGGCTGATCTTCCTGCCGGCGCGCGGCTGGTCGACCGTGGTGGTGCTGCTCGACGTGGTGGTGGTCGCCCGCGCCTGGTACTCGGCCGGCCGGGCCCGGCGGGACGGGAGCACCCGGTGAGCCGCGCGGGTGCCCCGGTCTCGAACAGGGGTTCGAATTACGTCTTCCGGGGATGCGGGGCCATTCCGGAATGGGTCGCCGAAGGTGCGGAGGATTTCCGGGAAGTGCTCGTCGTGCCCGTTCCGCCGGAGACGATTGTGTTCGGTACGGTGACCGACCCCGGATGCCTGCCCGGCATTATGCGCAGGCTCGAGGTGCTCGGAATGCACGTGGAGTCGGTGCACCGCGTCCGGGAACTCGCGCGGCACCCGTGCGAGGCGATCCGTCACGACCCGGACGCGGCCGTCACGTAGCCGGCCCGGATCGCCTGCCGCAGGGCGGCGTGGTCGCGTTCGTTCTGATCGGCGCAGGCCACCGCGAACTCCCGGACGGCTTCGGCGAACGCCGGACTCGAGCCGAGGTACGCGGCGATCGCGAGCGGGTCCCCGGTGCGCGCGTGGGCCCGGGCCACGGTCCACCCGCAGAGCCGGGCGTGGGCCCTCAGCACGTCCGGGGTCATGGGGGTGAGGTCGCCGTCGTCGTGTTCGTCGCGCAGCCGGCGGACGTGGAACTCGTCGACGCGGCCGTCGAACTCCGCGGCGCGGGCCCAGCCGAGGAAGACGTCGCCGGTGGCCTGGATCAGCCGTTGCCCGGTGACCACCCGCCGCGCGGGGCCGCCCGGCACGGCGGCGCCGGTGTACCCCTGCAGCACCGAGGGCCGGGCTTCCTTGAGCTGCAGGAAGAGCGGACTTCCGGTGCCGGTCCGGACGAGCAGTGCCACCCAGCAGCGCGTGCCCGCACCACCCGGCCCGGGCACCGTGCGCGCCACGTCGGCCAGCCGGTAGCGGTCGAGCAGCGCCCGCCGCGCCGGGCCGAGCGTGCGCCGGTACCGCGCGAACACGGTGCCGAGGCGGTCGGCCAGCGTCGCCGGGTCGCCGTCTCCGGCGAGGTGGCCCGCCGGGACGACCGAGGGCGGCCGCGCGGCCAGCCGCAGCTGCCCGTCACGGATCTCGGTGAACCGGCGTACTCCCGGGACGCGGCGCTTCGCCGGCCCGAGGCGGTGGGACGCGACCACCCGCAGCGTCCGGGCGTCGGCCGGGGCGAAGTAGATGTCGAGCGGCGTGCGGCGCGCGAAGTCGTGCATCGCCAGGCGGTACGACTCGACCGCGGCGACCACCGTGCGCCGGCGCTGGCCCGCCGGGTGCCCGTACTCCCGGCCGGTCACTTCGAAGCTCGCGGCCAGCCGTTTGACGTCCCACTCCCACGGCGCGGGCAGGGTCTCGTCGAAGTCGGCGAAGTCGAAGACGAGCCGACGGCCCTCGGCGGCGAACAGGCCGAAGTTCGCCAGCTGGGCGTCGCCGCAGGCCTGGACCGGGAACCCGGTCCGCGGGGTCGTGGCGAGGTCGGCCGCCGCGGGGAGCGCGGCACCGCGGAAGTAGGCCAGCGGCGAGGCGGCCATCCGGCCGTAGCGCAGGGGTACCAGTTCCGGAACCCGGTCGCGGTCCTGGCGGGCCAGCAGCATGAGGGGATCCGCGCGCCGGACGGGACCGGGGAACTCGGCGTGGCCGGCCGCCGGCACGGTGGTGCGCGCGGCGCGCGCCCGGGCGATCCGCGCATCGGGCGCCGCGGTGTCCTTGTCGATGAGGGTCATGGAGGGATCGTCGGCCGCCGAGCCGGCCGCGGCGTCGCCCGCCGAGGGTGAAGCGGGGAGTCATCCACCACGGGTGACGACCGGAAGCGGCGCAGACCGCAAAGTGAGCCGTGGAGGTGCGGTGATGACGAAGTGGACGACGAGCACCCGCCGGCGCCGGCCGGAGTGTCACGGGGATCTCCCCGGCGGTGCTCGCGCCTCGCTTCGCCATCCCGTCGGCCCGCCCCGCGGCGCTCTCGGGGGAGTGCCCCCGGGCGGGCGGAACCTCCTCCGGGGCCGCGGCGACGCTCGGGGGCGCCGCCGCGGTCCCGCCGGCGGGAATTCCCGGGCGCTACCGCGGCGCCCGCTGCGGGGCCTCGTCGAAGGCGTCGCGCAGCCGGGCTTCTTCTTCGTCGGACAGGTTGGTGCTCAGCAGCGAGGCGCCGGTTTCCTTGAACGGCTCGACGACCCGGTCCAGCACGGTGTCCTCGGACATCACGAACAACGCGGACGTTCCCGGGGTGACCCGGTCCCGGACGGTGCCGATGAACTCCTCGTCGATCCCGACGTGACTCAGCGACCCGGTCAGCGCCCCGATCGCCGCGCCGACGGCCATGCCCAGCAGCGGGACGAGGAAGATCAGGCCGAACAGCAGGCCCCAGAAGCCCCCGCCCAGCGCGCCGGCACCGGTCAGTGAACCGAGATCCTTGGTCTTCGGCTTCTTCCGTCCTTCGGGCCAGCTCACGCAAGCCGCATCGGCGATGGAGATCAGCTGCTGCTTTTGCAGCTGCCGGAGCAGATCCAGTGCGTTTTCGGCACCTTCGACGGTCGGGAACCGCCACACGGTCAACGTGGACATGACTTCCTCCTCGGTCCGGATTCGGTGGTCGTGCCGCACTGTTCCCCGGACACCGGGACGGGGCATCGCCCACGCCGTGTGAGCCGCGCGCCCGCCACGACCGGGCGACCTGATCTCACCTGGGGCGGGCGAGGCCCGGCGGACCGGCGACCGACCATGATCGCCCGGGTCCGCAGCTCGTCGACGAACGAGGAAGAGGGATCATGACCGAACCCATGCCACCCCGGACCGGAACGACCGGCGCCCGGGCACCCCTCCCACCGGACCGGGCTGTCGCGCGGTCACGGCGGGTCGGCTGGATCTGGTTCGCCTCGGCGATCACCGTCCTGGTCGGACTGTTCAACGTGGTGGAAGGCCTGGTGGCGTTGTTCGACCGGGACTACTACGTCGTCGGCCCGTCCGGCCTGCTCGTGTTCTCCCTGGCCGGCTGGGGCTGGCTCCACCTGATCGTCGGCCTCCTCGTGGTGGTGACGGGGCTCGCGTTGTCCACCGGCGCGCAATGGGCGCGGGTCGTCACGGTCGCTCTCGCCGGGTTCAACGCGCTGGCGCAGCTGGCTTTCCTGTCCGCGTACCCGTTCTGGGGCGCCATCGTGATCGCCCTCGACGTCCTGGTGATCTGGGCCGTCATCGTGCACGGCGACCAATCCACCTACGAAATCTGGTGACCCCTTCCCCGGTCGCCCGCCGGTGATCAGTACAGTCGTGCCCTCCGCCCGGCGTCGACCGCGGAACCGGGGCGAAGTCTCCCGACAGCCGAGAGGTTGACGTGCCCGATCCAGTGACGACCCCGTTCCGGCCGGTTCCGGGTGGCAAGGTCGCGGTGCCGCGGCTGCCGGGCATCTTCGTCCCCCGTGCCCGGCTGGAGGTGCTGCTCGACCGCGCCACCACCCGGCCGGTCACGGTGATCCGGGCGCCGGCCGGGGCGGGCAAGACCACGGCGCTGGCCGGCTGGGCCGGCGACGGCCGCGCGGTCGCCTGGGTGTCCCTGGACTCCGGCGACAACGACGAGTCCCGGTTGTGGGCGGCGATCCTCGGCGCGTTGCGCCGGTGTCCCGGCGTGCCCGCGGGCGGAGCCCTGCACCGGCTCGGCCCGCCACCGCCCGGGCGGCGGCGCGCGTTCCTGGCCGACCTCGACGACGCGGTCGCCGGTCTGGACCACCCGGTGCGACTGGTCCTGGACGACCTGCAGGAGCTGTCGCACCCGGAACCGCTGGAGGCGCTCGCGACCCTCGCGCGGCACCTGCCACCCGGGCTGCGGCTGGTGCTGGCCACCCGCGTCGAGCCACGGCTGCGGCTGGCCCGCCTGCACGTCGAAGGGGCCCTGTCCCGGGTGGAGGCGGCCGAACTCCGGTTCACCGCGAAGGAAACCGCGAACCTGTTGCGGGCCACCGGGGCCACGGTGGGTGACGACCGCGTCCGCGAGCTCACCGAACGCACCGCGGGCTGGGCCGCGGCCCTCGGCTGGGCCGCGGTTTCCGTGCGGAACGCGGACAACGCGGACGCGCTCGCCGCTTCCGTCACCGGCGACGACCGTGCCGTCGCCCGGTTCCTCGCCGACGAGGTGTTCTCGCGCCTGCCCGCGGCCACGTCGGATCTCCTGCTGTGCCTCAGCGTCTGCGACGCGGCCGGCCCGGCGCTCGCGGTCCGCCTGTCGGGCCGGCCGGATGCCGGGGCCAGGCTGGACGAACTCGAGCGCGGGATGGGTCTCGTCGCGCGAACACCGGCCGAGACCTACCGGCTCCCGCCGTTGCTGCGCGTCTTCCTGCGTGCGGAGCTGGCCCGGCGGGACCCGGACCGGGTCCCGCGGCTGCACGGGATCGCCGCGCGCTGGTACGCCCGCGAAGGACGGTTCGGGGAGGCGCTCCGGCACGCCGTGGCGGGCCGCGACCGGGAGCAAGTCCTGGCGCTGGCGCGGAATCAGGCCGTGCGCCAGGTGCTGGCCGGCGACGGGGATCCGGTGCGGATCGCGCTCACCCACCTGGGCGCCGCGACGGTCGCCGGGCACCCGCCCCTGCGGCTGGCGTCCGCGCTGGAGAACGTCCAACGCGGCCGGCTCGCCGAAGCGACGGCCGACCTGGGGGAAGGGGCCGCCGACGAAGACCTGTGGCCGCTCGCCGCCTGGCACCTCGCCTGGGTGACGGGACGGCGGCCGCCGGAAGCCGAACTGCCGCCGGCGCGCCGGCCGGAAATCGTCGCGTGGGCGAACCTCGACCGCGCGTGGCGGTCGGTGTACCGGGGTGCGCGCCGGCACGCCGTCACCCAGGCGCAGGAAGCACTGCGGCTGGCCCAAGGCGAGCGGCTCGACCACCTGGTGCTGCACAGCAGGCTCGCGGTCGCCGTCGCCACCGCCGTGGGCGGGGACCACCCGGCGATGCGGCGGGCCTGCACCGGCGCCCTCGCCGTCGCGCGCCGGCACGGCTGGCGCCGGTCCCCGGGAGTGGCCGAGTGCCACCTGCTGCTGGCCTACGACGACCTGATGCGCGCCGAGCCGGTCGCCGCGGGCCGGGAACTGGCCCAGGCGGCGACGACGGAAGTGCCCGAGGGCGTACCGCTGTTGCGGCCGCTGCGCGAGTTCTTCGAAGGCATGGTGCGCTTCGACGACGGCGACCGGGTGGCGAGCTCGCAGGTCATGCGGGCGGCGCGGCACCGGCTCGCCGACCTCGACCTGCCCCGTGAGGTCGTCGGGGTGTGCGCGGTGGCGGAATACCACGCGGCGCTCACCCTCGGCGAAGGACTGCACGCGGCCGAGGTGCTCGCCTGGGTGCACGAGCGGCTGCCCGGCACCGGCGAGCTGGCCCTCCTGCGGGTCCGCGGCCACCTCGCCGCCGACGAAACCGACGCGGCCGAAGCGGTCCTGCGGGACACCGCCTCGGCGCCCCCGTTGCTGCCGGCCACCCCGGTCGACCGGTGCCTGGCCGAGACGGCGCTCGCGCTGCGCTCACACCGGCGGACCAAGGCCCTGGACGCCCTCGACCGCGCACTCGCCCTCGCCCGGCCGAACGGCCTGGTGCGGCCGTTCGGCCTCGCCGAGCCGCAGGTCGGGAACCTGCTGATCGACCACTCCGGCGGATTCGGCTCGCTGGACCGGTTCGCGCAGGCGGTCCGCGGCCGGCTGGTCCCGCACGCCCCGCCCAGCGACCTGACCGACCGCGAGCAGGTGGTCCTGCAGCGGCTGCCGTCCCAGCGTTCGCTGGACGAGATCGCTTCCGACCTCACGGTTTCGGTCAACACGGTGAAGACCCACGTGCGGGCGATCTACGGGAAGCTGGGTGTGAACAACCGGCGTTCCGCGGTCGTGGTCGCGCGGCAGCATGGGTTGACCTGAGGTCTCATTCTTTGTTGCGGCGGGGTGCGGTGGGCGGTGCGTTGGTTCAGCTGGTCGTTGGATGGGATCGCTTCCGATCTGGCGGTTTCGGTCGACATGGTGAAGACCCACGTGCGGGCGATCTACGGGAAGCTGGGTGTGAACAACCGGCGTTCCGCGGTCGTGGTCGCGCGGCAGCATGGGTTGACCTGAGGATTCATTTTGTTGCGGCGAGGTGCGGCGGGCTCAGCGGTTGTCGGAACAAGGCCGCCCGCCGGCGCGGCGTGACCTGACGCCCGTCACCCTTCGTCGCGGCGAGGTGCCGACAGCAGCGCGTCGGCCCAGCGGGCCCGCGGGTCGACGTCCACCAGCAGCGCCTTGGCGAGCAGTGTGGCCGGCACGGCGAGGACCGCGCCGAGCGGGCCCAGCAGCCAGGTCCAGAACACCAGCGCCAGCACCGTGACCAAAGTGGACAGACCGACCGAGCCGGCGACGAACCGGGGCTGGATCAGCGACTGCACCACGAAGTTCAGCCCGGCGTACACGACCAGCACCACGAGCAGGCTGCTCCAGCCGCCGTCGAGCAGCGCGATGACCGCGGGCGGGGCGACGCCGATCACGAAGCCCACGTTGGGGATGTAGTTGGTGACGAAGGCGAGCAGCCCCCACAGCACGGCACCCGGGACGGAAAGCAGGGCCAGCGCGGTGGTGTCGAGCGCCGCCACGAGGCCGCCGAACACGGTCGTCACGAGCAGGTACCGGCGGGTGCCCGTGACGAAACCCCGCAACGACGCGGAGATCCACGGCCGCTCGCGCCCGATCCGGCCGAGGCGCTGCCCCGCCCACGTCGTTTCGGCGCTCAGGAACAGCAGGAGGGCGAACAAGAAGGCCAGGTTCGTCACCAGGCCGCCGACCCCGGCCAGCAGGGAACCGGCCAGGCCGACCAGTTTCCCGGCGTCGACCGACGACAGCATGGTGCGCAGCTCCGGTTCGCCGACGCCGAACCGGCCGAGCACGGTCAGCCCGTCGTGCAGCAGCTCGTCGACCCGGCCGGTGTAGCCGGGGAGCAGGGCCGACAGCTGCGCGACGGACACCACGACGACCAGGAAGAAAGCGAGCAAGGCCGTGTAGACGGTGACGACCAGGACGGCGACGGTCAGCCAGCGCGGCAGACCCTTGTCCCGCAGCCACGTCCGCACCGGATCGAGGGTGATGACGACGACGAGGGCGAGGAAGACCGGGCCGGCGAGCCAGGCGACGGCCTGGACCCCGGCCAGCACGACCACCCCGGCGGCGGCGCCCAGCAGCACCACGAGCGCACGGGGCAGGGAAGTGCCACCGGTCCCGAGGTCGCTTTCGGGCGGCCACGGGACCGGCGGCGGGTGCGCGCCGCCGCCGAACCGGTCGGCGAGTCCCCGGAAGGGGTGCCGGGCGGAGCGGTGCGCCCGCCGGTCACCGGCCGCGGTCCGGCGCCGCCGGGGCCTGCGGAACCGGTGGGCCGGGAAATCGGTGAACGTTGCTCGCACCATGGGGGTCCCTCCGGAGACAGACGGCGGCGGAGCCCACGGTGCCCGCTCCGAACGGACCGGCCGTCACCCGGCGCGGAGGAGATCGCGGCCGGTTCTCACTGCGAACCCGGCGCCGACCTCGAAACCTCGAGCGCCGCGCCGCGGGACGCGGCTGCCGCCCGGGCCGGTGGCGCGTCCGGGCGGCGGCCGTCCCTGCCGGCCGCTGCTTGACCGGCAGGGACGCCGCCTCCCCGGAACTGCCCCGGGAGAGGCATACGCCGGATAGCCGGTTCGGGGGTCCGCCAAACGGCGGATGACGAGATCGCCGGCCATCGGCATCGGCACCGGGGCCGCCGGTCGCCGGCGAGGACTGCTCGCCGCCGGTTTCGGGGCCGCCCGAGCGGGTACGCCAAAACGATCACCCGGAGAGGGGGCGCCCCCATGGCGACGACCGAAGACGCTGGCACGGACCACACGATCGGGGTACGGATCGACGGCACCGAGCACCGGCCGGCGGTGGACCCGCGGCGCACCCTGCTCGACCTGCTCCGCGACCAGCTGGGCGTGACGAGCCCGAAGAAGGGCTGTGACCACGGCCAGTGCGGGGCCTGCACGGTGCTGCTCGGCGGCCGCCGCGTGCTGGCCTGCCTGACCCTGGCGGTGACCTGCGACGGCGCGGAAGTCACCACGGCCGCCGGGCTGGCCGCCGGTGGCGGACTGCACCCGATCCAGCAGGCCTTCCTCGACAACGACGCCTTCCAGTGCGGGTACTGCACGCCGGGGCAGATCTGCTCGGCGGCCGGGCTGCTGGCCGAGTTCGCCGACGGCGCCCCGAGCCACGTCACCTCGCCGGTCAGCGACGCCCCCCGGTGGTCCGACGAGGAGATCGCCGAACGGATGAGCGGCAACCTCTGCCGCTGCGGGGCCTACGCCGGGATCGTCGCCGCCGTCCGGGAGTCGCGATGAAGACCTTCGCCTTCGCCAAGCCCGCCACCGTGGCCGAGGCGGTGCGGGCCGTGGCCGGGGAGCCGGACGCGGTGTTCCTGGGCGGGGGCACGAACCTCGTCGACCACCTCAAGCTGGGGGTGGCCCGGCCGGACCGGGTCGTCGACGTCACCGCCGTCACTCCGGCGGAGATCCGCGAGGTCGCCGACGGCGGCCTGTTCTTCGGGGCCGGTGTCCGCAACAGCGACCTGGCGGCGCACGCCGTGGTCCGCGAACGCTACCCGGTGCTGGCCGAAGCGCTGCTGTCCGGTGCGTCGGCCCAGCTGCGCAACATGGCCACCGCGGGCGGGAACCCGTTGCAGCGCACCCGGTGCCTGTACTTCCAGGACGTGACGACGCCGTGCAACAAGCGGGCTCCCGGTTCGGGGTGCTCGGCCATCGGCGGGGCCACGCGCCAGCACGCGATCCTCGGCGCGTCCGGAGCGTGCGTGGCCACCCACCCGTCGGACATGGCGGTCGCGCTGGCGGTCCTGGACGCCCGGGTGCACGTCACCGGTCCCGAAGGTGAGCGTGGAATCGCCTTCGGAGACCTGCACCGGCTGCCCGGCGACACCCCCGAACGCGACACCGTGCTCGCGCACGGCGAGCTGATCACCGGCTTCACGCTGCCCGCCGTGCCGTGGTCGCCGCGGTCGGCCTACCGCAAGGTCCGGGACCGGGCGTCGTTCGCGTTCGCGCTCGTCTCGGTCGCCGCCGCGGTGTCCACAGTGGATGGCCGGATCGACGACGTCCGCGTCGCGTTCGGCGGGGTGGCCCACAAACCTTGGCGGGCCACCGAAGCCGAAGCCGTGCTGCGTGGCGCCCGGCCGGGCGAGGACGTGTTCCGGGCCGCCGCGGACGCCGAGCTGGCCGGCGCCCGCGCGCTCGAGGGCGTCGACGGCGGGAACGCCTTCAAGATCCCGCTCGCCCGCCGCACCCTGGCCGCGGTCTTGCGCGACCTGACGACCGAGGAGCCGAACCGATGACCGAGCTGCTCGAACCCCACGCCATCGGGACCGCGGCCACCCGCCGTGACGGCCCGGCCAAGGTCACCGGGACCGCGCCGTACGCCTTCGAGGCCCCGGCGGACCGCCCGCTGTACTGCCACCCGGTGCAGGCCACGATCGGCCGCGGTCGCTGCCGCCGGATCGCCGCCGTGCCGGCCGAAGCGGTCGAGGGTGTCGTGAAGGTGATCACGCCGTTCACCGCCGAGCGGCTGGCCGGCACCGACGACGCCGAGCTCGCCGTGCTGCAGGACCGCGGCGTGCCGTTCCGCGGCCACGTGGTCGCGCTGGTGCTGGCCGAGACCCCGGAGATCGCCCGCCACGCCGCGGAGCTGGTGACGGTCGAGTACGACGCCGAGCCGCACGACGTCGAGCTCAGCGCCGATCGCGACGACCTGTACGCGCCGGACTCGGTCAACCCGGACTTCCCGACCGACACCGCCCAAGGTGACGCCGACGCCGGACTCGCCCGCGCGGAGGTGACCATCGAGGAGACGTACACGACGGCGATGCAGCACAACAACCCGCTGGAGCCGCACGCGACGACCGCGTTGTGGGACGACGGGGTGCTCACCCTGTGGGACTCCACCCAGGGCGTCCACACCGTCCGGTCCACCCTCGCCGGCGTGTTCGGGCTGCCCGAGGAGAAGGTCCGGGTCCGCTGCCCCTACGTCGGCGGCGGCTTCGGGTCGAAGGGCACGCCGCACGCGAACGTCGTGCTCGCGGCACTGGCCGCCCGCGCGGTGCCGGGCCGCTCGGTCAAGCTCGCGCTGACCCGGCAGCAGATGTTCGCACTGGCCGGCTACCGGACGCCGACGATCCAGCGCGTCCGGCTCGGCGCGGACCGCGACGGGCGCCTGCGCGCGCTGCGGGTCGACGTCGTCGAGCAGACCTCGCGGATCAAGGAGTTCGCCGAGCAGACCGCGGTGCCCGCGCGGATGATGTACGCGGTCCCGAACCGGGCCACCAGCCACCGGCTCGCCGCGCTGGACGTGCCGGTGCCGTCGTGGATGCGGGCGCCGGGGGAGTGCCCCGGGATGTTCGGCCCGGAGGTCGCGATGGACGAACTCGCCGTGCGGCTCGGCATCGACCCGATCGACCTGCGGGTGCGCAACGAGCCCGAGCGCGACCCGGAGAACGGGCGGCCCTTCTCCAGCCGGAACCTCGTCGCCTGCCTGCGCACCGGCGCCGAGCGCTTCGGCTGGGCGGACCGGGATCCGCGGCCCGGTGCCCGCCGGGACGGCCGGTGGCTGACCGGGACCGGAGTCGCCGCGTCGGTGTACCCGGCGCAGCGGTCGCCCGGGTCCACGGCGCTGATCCGGTTCGAAGCCGGCCGGTACGTCGTGGAGATCGGCGCCGCCGACCTCGGGACGGGGGCTTGGACGATCCTGCCGCAGATCGCGGCCGACGCGCTCGGCGTGCCCGCGGCGGACGTCGAGGCCCGGATCGGCGACACGGGCTACCCGAACGCCACCGTCGCCGGCGGCTCCTCCGGCACCGCTTCGTGGGGAACGGCGGTGGTCGCGGCGGCGCGGGCCTTCCGCGACAAGTTCGGCACCGACCCGGCCGAAGGCGCGGAGGCGACGGCCGACACCCCGGAGAACCCGGCCGAGGAGCAGTACTCGATGTACGCGTTCGGCGCGCAGTTCGCCGAGGTGCGGGTCGACGCCGACACCGGCGAGATCCGCGTCCCGCGGCTGTACGGCACGTTCGCGGCCGGCCGGATCGTCAATCCGGTGACCGCGCGTTCCCAGTTCCTCGGCGGGATGACGATGGGGCTGTCGATGGCGTTGTTCGAGGACAGCGTCATGGATCCCGGCACCGGGCACGTGGTCAACCACGATCTGGCCGAGTACCACATCGCCACCAACGCCGACGTGGGCGACCTGCGCGCGGACTGGCTCGACGAGCACGATCCGCACGTGAACCCCATGGGTACGAAGGGCATCGGCGAGATCGGCATCGTCGGCACCGCCGCGGCGGTCGCGAACGCGGTTCACCACGCGACCGGGGCGCGGGTGCGGAAACTGCCGATCACCCTCGACGCCCTGCTGTCCGCACTGCCCTGACCGGGAGCGCTCACCGGTTCAGCTGCACCGAATTCAGCAGTTCCAGTGCGGCCTGCTCGCCGGCGGGCGAGCTGTCGAGTTCGATGGTGTAGGCCCCGAGCGTCCGGTGCTGGTGCAGGGGGAGCGGGTCCCCGGGAGAAACGCTGTCCGCGGCGCGGCTGCTCGGTGAAACGAACATCGAGAAGCACCGGCTGTCGAGCGGGGCCCTCGCCGCGACGGCGTCCGGGCAGAGGACGAGGGTGTTGGCCTGCGGCTCGCTGGTGAACGTGACGACCTTGTGCCCGTCGGGAACGTGCACCGACTTCAGCGGCGACGCGATCGACGGCGGCGTGGTCCCGATCTTCCCCAGCAGGGCCAGCATTTCCGCGGCCGTCACCGGTTTGGTGGTCCTCGCCCAGATCCATCGGCCCGGTCCGTCCCGCCACATGACCGACTGCGGCTGGGCGATCTGGCCCGCGGCCGAGGGCTTCGCGGCCAGCGCGTTCTTGGGTGCGGCGCTTTCCCGGACTTCGATCTCGAACGCGTACTTGTGGTCCTGGCCGTAGTGCAGACTGGCGAACTGCGGCTGGACGGCCCACATCGCCAGCTGCCAGGAACTGTCCTGGAGGCTCACCGCCGGCGCGGGCGGGGGGACCCCCGGGCCGGCCGGTGGCCCGGCCGGCCGGGTGGACAAGGAACTCGCGGGCGTGACCGGTGAGCCTTGCTCGACCGGGGTGCCCCGATCGAGCAAGGCGAAGGTGCCCGCACCGAGGGCGGCCACGGTGAGGGTCACCGCGGCGACGCTCACCGTCCGCCGCCGCCGGATCCGGCGGGTCGCGACGGTGAGCACGTCACCGGGATCCGGCGCGAGGGACTCTCGAGCGCGCAGCGCGCGGCGCAACTCCTCGAGATCGGTCATCACACGGTCTCCTCGCCTCAGGTGCACACCTCTCAAGATGCCGCCCGGCGCGCGATCTGTTGCAGTTGCGCTCGAGATCGTCCGGAGGTGGTGCCCCTCGGTCAGTAGGGGTTGCCGGGCACGTTGAGGCGCGTCTGGTAGAGGCCGAACCCGCCGGTGACGCCGGACGTGAGGTACAGGGTCCGTCCGTCCGGTCCGCCGAACGCCGCGTTCGTGGTGTTGCGGCCGGCGGAGATGGTGCCGAGCTGGGTGCCCGACGGGGAGAAGACGTGGACGAGCCCTTCGTCGTAGGAGGCCCAGTACAGGTTGCCCGCGCAGTCGATGGTCGCGCCGTCGGGCGTCCGCATGCTCGCGAACGTCGTGCGGTTGCCCGTGGTGCCGTCGGGGAAGACGGTGTACTTCATGATCGCGTTGGCCCCGGTGGCCCCCACGTACAGCGTCTTGCCGTCGGGGGACAGGACGATGCCGTTCGGCTGCGGCAGCGTGTCGTCGACGAGGCCGACCACGCCGTCGCGGACGCGGAAGACGCCGGTGCGGCCGCCTTGCTCGTCGGGGCGGTTGCCGCGCTGGTAGTTCGGGTCGGTGAAGTAGGTGGTGCCGTCCTGGCCGGTGGTCAGGTCGTTCGGCGAGTTGAACGCGCGGCCGAGGTAGCCGGCCGCGACGGTCGTGCGGCTGCGGTCGGCCAGGCTGTAGGCGGAAACGGTGCGGTTGTCGTGGGTGGCGGCGAGCACCCGCGTGCCGTCGGCGGTGATCGCGAGGCCGTTGCTGCCGGAGCCGGCGATGAACGTCTCGAAGGTGGCCGGCGGCGTGTACCGGAGCATCGACGACGGCTGCACGCCCTGGGGTCCGGTGGGGTTCTGCATGTTCGACAGCAGCAGGGTGCCCGTCCGCCGGTCCCAGGTCGGCCCTTCGAGGAAGTTGAACCCGCCCCGGACGAGCTGGGCCGCCACCGCCGGGCCCGGCAACGGCGGACCGTAGGTCGCGCCCGGGGTGCACGGTGCGGCGGTGGTGGTGCCGGACGCCGGGGGCGCCACCACCCCCGCGATGGCGATCGCCGCCGCCGTCACCGTCCACAGGTGACGGTTGCCTGATGTCCTGCGCTGAGCCATGACGGCTCTCCTTCCGTGCGGGGACGGCCGCGGGCCGGTTGTCCCGGCCCGCGGCCGCAGTTCACCGTCCGAGCTCGACCTTGAGGATGCTTTCGTTGCTGTTGTTCGGGATGCTGTCCTTGTCGCCGTAGTTGCTGGTGGTCAGCCACAGGCCGCCGTCGGCGGACGGCTCCACGGTGCGCAGCCGCCCGTACGTGCCGTTGAGGTACTGCTGGACGTCGGTCAGGCTGTCACCGGAGATTTCGGCCCGGTACAGCCGCGTTCCGCGCTCGCAGGCGATGTAGAGGCCGGTGCGGACCACGGCGATGCCGCTGCACGAACCCTCGGCGACGGGGTAGGTGTGCTTGGGCGCGATGAAGCCGGGTTCGCCGCAGCTGCCCGTGGTGCCCTCGCAGCGGGGCCAGCCGTAGTTGCCGCCGCGGACGATCAGGTTGGTCTCGTCCATGACGGAGTTGCCGAACTCCTGTTCCCAGAGCCGGCCCTGCGAGTCGAAGGCCAGGCCTTGCGGGTTGCGGTGGCCGTAGCTCCACACCGGGCTGCCGAAGGGGTTGTCCGAGGGCACGGTGCCGTCGCGGTTGATGCGCAGGACCTTGCCGGCGAGGATGGTGAGGTCCTGGGCCCAGTCGCCGTTCTGGCCGTCACCGGTCGAGATGTAGAGCTTGCCGTCGGGCCCGAAGCGCAGCCGGCCGCCGTTGTGGTACTTGTTGCGCGGGATGCCGGTGAGCAGCACCTGCGGGGTGCCGGTGAGCACGCCGCCGGTGTAGCGGATGCGCACCACCCGGTTGTCGGTCGAGCTGGTGTGCATGACGTACAGCCACGGGTCGCTCGCGAAGTCGGCGGCCACGGCGAGGCCGAGGACCCCGCCCTCACCGTCGGTTCCCGCCACGTTCGGCATCCGTCCGACGACGGTCTTCGTGCCGGTGGCGGGGTCGAGGCGGACGATCTCGAAGGTGTCGCGGCGGCTGTAGAGCACCTGTCCGTCGGGCAGGGTGGTCAGCCCCCATGGCAGGTCGGTTTCGGTGGTGACCCTGGTGACCGAGCACAGCGCCGTGGCGCAGGAGGCGCCGGTGGTGACCGCCACCGGTGCGCTCGGAGCCGAGCGGTTGGCCTGCGCGTCGCGCGCCCGCACCTGGTACTGGTAGCGGGTGTTCGCGGCCAGGCCGCTGTCGGTGAACGAAGTCGTGGCCGCGCCGCCGGCCGAGCCGGCCACGGTGCCGTCGCGAAGTACCTCGTAGCCCGTGACGCCGACGTTGTCGGTGGCCGGCGTCCAGCGCACGGTGACCGTGGTGCCCGAGGCGGTCGCCGTCACGCCGGTGGGGGTGGTGGGCGGTTCGGTGTCGGCCTGGCACTGCGGCACGCTGAGGGGAACCGTGGGGCTGGCCTGCGAGACGTTGCCCGCGGCGTCGCGGGCGTTGACGTACAGGCCCCAGGTGGCCCCCGGTACGACGGTCAGTTCGGCCGACAGCGCCGTGCCCGGCACCGAGGTCATGAGCTGCCCGTCGTGGTAGACGTCGTAGAAGGCCACGCCGACGTCATCGGAGGACGCCGACCACGAGAACGTCACGCCGGTGCACGTCAGGTTCGCGGTGCGGGGGTTGGCCGGCGCGGTCGGTGGCGTGGTGTCGGCGTTCAGCTTGACCAGCTGCCACCGCTGGCTGGTGCCGCCGGAGTCGGGCAGCTGGACGACCCGCGCCCCGTCGGCGGTGGAGGAGCCCAGCACGTCCACGGCCTTGCCGCTGGCCCGGTTGAGCAGGCGCACGTCCCCGCCGGCGGAGTCGGCCAGCCGGAACTGCTGACCGGCGCGGCCGGCGTCGGTGCCCTGCACCAGGCCGGCCCGGTCGGCGGTGGAGGGAAAACCCAGGACCATGGCGCTCTGCCGGGATTTGATGCGGTACCGGCCGCCGCCGGAGTCGACGAACTGCCACTGCTGCGAAGGGCGGTCGTCCCGGGTGCGCTGGGTGATCCCGGCGCCCTCGGAAGTGGCGCTTCCGGAGACGTCCAGGGCCTTGCCGCTGTTGCGGTTGACCAAAACGTACGAGGCGTCGGTGTCCACGGTGGCGGCCGACGCGACAGGTGCCGGAAGCACGACACCGACGCCCACCAGTACCACTGTGCAGACCGCCCGGAGGCCCGAGCGGGGGACCGTGCGCTTCCTTCCCGCGGTATCTCGCATGGTGTTCCTCTCTCACGGAATGCGAGGCAGCAGGCATTGAGCCCGCGGACTGGGAGCGCTCCCAGGTAACCGTAGCGTAAACTCTTGGCCGTCGACAAGACCGGTGAGCGGGTATCCAACAACAGTCACGGCGGCTGTGGGCGGTTCAGCGGCAGCCGTACGGACGGGTTCCCCCGGCTGTGCCGGTGCCGGCCGGCGAACACCCCTGTTCGCCGGCCGGCACCCGCTTTCACCGTCGATCACCTCGCCGATGCGCTAGAGCCTGTTTCGATGTGCTGACCAGCGCAGCTTCTGGCTGGCGTTGTGGGTGCGGCGTGTCTTGGGCCGAATAGACGAGGTCTCCGGTAGACCGATCAACGACCAAGCTGATCAAGAACACCGGAGACCTCGTGCCCAGCCTAGCGGCGACGGGGCGAGCCGATCTGACCGACGCGCAGTGGGCGATCCTGGAACCGCTGCTGCCCGTCGGCAAGAAGCCCGGCCGCCCGCCACTGTGGAGTAAACGCCAGCTTTTGGACGGCATCCGCTGGCGGGTTCGTGTCGGTTCGCCGTGGCGTGACGTCCCACCTGTGTATGGCTGCTGGCAAACCGTCTATGGCTTGTTCCGGTGCTGGCAGCGCGCTGGTGTGTGGGCGCTGATCTTGGCGGCGTTGCAGACTCGGGCCGACGCCGCCGGGCTGATCACCTGGGAGGTGAGCGTGGATTCCACGATCAACCGGGCGCACCAGCATGCCGCAGGCGCCCGCATCGAGGGCGACCTGCAGAAAGAACCGCCGGGCGGTATCGGCGAGCCCGAACCGGCCGACCACGCGCTGGGCGGTCGCGGGGAGGCTGGACGACCAAGCTGCACCTGGCCACCGAGCAAGGCCAGAAACCATTGTCGTTGCTGGTGACCGCTGGTCAACGTGGTGATTCACCGCAGTTCGAGGCGGTGCTGGCCAGGGTCCGGGTCGCCCGGATTGGTGGTGGGCGAGCCCGGACCCGGCCGGATCGTGTCCTGGCGGACAAGGCCTACAGTTCCCGCGCCAACCGGGCCTATCTGCGGCGGCGCGGGATCGCGTGCACGATTCCCCAGCCTTCTGATCAGGTCCGGCATCGCCGCAACCGCGGCCGGGCCGGCGGGCGGCCACCGGTATTCGACCCAGAGATCTACAAGCAACGGCACGCGGTGGAGTGCGGCATCAACCGGCTCAAACGCAACCGAGGCGTCGCCACACGGTTCGACAAACTCGCGGTTCGCTACGAGGCGACCGTGCACATCGCGGCGATCAACGAGTGGCTACGACATTGAAACAGGCTCTAGTGGACCGCCATTCCCTCCGGCATCGGCTCGAACCGCGCGTGGCGGCGGGTGAACGTGGCCGTGCCCGAGGTCATCGAGCGCAGGTCGATCAGGTAGCGGATCAGTTCCGTCGCCGGGACCTCCGCCCGGATCACCGTCCGGCCGCCTTCGCCCGCTTCGGTGCCCAGCACCCGGCCACGCCGGGACGACAGATCGCCCAGCACCGTGCCCAGGTGCTCGTCCGGCAGCCGGATGGCCACCTCTTCCAGGGGCTCCAGCATCGTGAGGTGCCCGTTCGCCGCCGCCTCCCGCAGGGCCAGCGCGCCCGCGGTCTGGAACGCCGCGTCCGAGGAATCCACGCTGTGCGCCTTGCCGTCGACCAGGGTCACCTTGACGTCGACCACCGGGTGGCCGTCCGCCAGGCCGCGCTGCAGCTGGGCGCGCACGCCCTTCTCCACGCTCGGGATGAACTGGTGCGGCACCGAGCCGCCGACGACCTTGTCCACGAACTGGAAGCCGCCGCCGCGCGGCAGCGGCTCGACCTCGATGTCGCAGACGGCGAACTGGCCGTGCCCGCCGGACTGCTTCACGTGCCGCCCGTGTCCCTTGGCCGGCTTGGCGAACGTCGAGCGCAGGCTGATCTTCACCGGCTCGGTGTCGACGTCCGCGCCGCCCGCGCGCAGCCGCGAGAGCACGACGTCGGCGTGGGCCTCGCCCATGCACCACAGCACCAGCTGGCCGGTCTCGGCGTTGCGGTCCAGCCGCAGCGTCGGGTCGCCGGCGACGAGGCGGGAAAGGTTGCGCGCCAGCGTGTCTTCGTCGCTGCGGGTCTTCGCGACGACCGCCACCGGCAGCAGCGGTTCCGGCATCGCCCACGGCTCCATCAGCAGCGGGTCGTCGGGGGAGGAGACGGTGTCGCCGGTCTCCGCCGAGCCGACCTTCGTCAGCGCGCAGAGGTCGCCGGCGACGCAGTAGGGCACTTCCCGCAGGGCCGAGCCGAGCGGCGAATACAGGTGTGCGACGCGCTCGTCGGCGTCGTGGTCCTCGTGGCCGCGTTCGGCGAGGCCGTGCCCGGACACGTGCACCGGGCGTTCGGGGCGCAGCGTCCCGGAGAACACCCGGACGAGTGACACCCGGCCGACGTAGGAGTCCACGGCCGTCCGGACGACCTCCGCGGCGAGGGGTCCCGCGGGGTCCGCGGTGATCGCGGCGTGCTCGCCGCCGTCCGGCGTGGTCACGTCGGGGGGCCGGTGCTCCAGCGGGGAGGGGAACGCGCGGACGATGCCGTCGAGCACCTCGGCCAGGCCGACGCCGCTGGTCGCGCACACCGGGATGACCGGGTGGAAGGACCCCCGCGCGACCGCGGTCTCCAGGTCGGCGATGAGGGTGGTCTCCGCGATCTCCTCGCCGGCGAGGTAGCGGTCCATCAGGGACTCGTCCTCGCTCTCGGCGATGATCCCTTCGATCAGCTCGTTGCGGGCCTCGGCCATCCGCTCCAGATCGGCCGCGGCGGGCTCGCCGACCGTCGGCGGGTGCCCGCCGGAGTAGTCGAAGTACCGCTGGGTGATCAGCCCGACCAGGCCGTCGCCCGCGGGCAGGTACAGCGGCAGCACCCCGGCGCCGAACGCGGCCTGGCAGGCGGCGATCTCGGCCGTCGCGTCGGCCCGGTGGTGGTCGAGCCGGGAGACGACGACCGCGCGCGGCATCCCGACCGCGGCGCACTCCTCCCACACCGCGACCGTCGCCGCGTCGACGCCTTCGGCGGCGGAGACGACGAACAACGCCGCGTCGGCCGCCCGCAGCCCGGCCCGCAGCTCCCCGACGAAGTCCGCGTACCCGGGCGTGTCGATCAGGTTGATCTTGTGGCCCTGGTGCAGCACCGGCGCGACCGAGAGGCCGACCGAGCGCTGCTGGCGGACCGCCGCCGGGTCGTGGTCGCACACCGTCGTGCCGTCGACCACCGAGCCCGCCCGCGGCACCGTGCCGGAGGCGGCGAGCAGGGCTTCGGCGAGGGTGGTCTTCCCGGAACCGGCCGGGCCGACGAGCACGACGTTGCGGACCTTGGCGGGGTCGTCCACAGCGACGGCGGCCCCGGTGTCGGCGTTCTTGGCTTGTTTGTCTGCCATGACGACTCCTCGGCGAACGGCTGGTGTACGGGATGTGTCCTCGATCACACACCCGCTACCCTGGTCACGGCAAGGCAAGGCCCTCGGGACCAGCCGAATGCCCCTGGGGGAGGCGTGGTGCGAGGGGGAGGGCAGCGATCTTGGACAGGCGGGCTTTTTTGCGGATTTCCGGGGCGGTACCCGTGGCGGGGCTGGCGGGGTGGCCCCCGCCGGACGACTGGGAGCGGCTCCGGAAGCGGCTTTCGGGGCCGCTGTTCCGGCCCGGTGACCCGGGTTACCCGGAGGCGAAGCAGGGTTTCTTCACGATGTACGACGACCGGATGCCGGTCGCGGTCGTCGGCGCGGCACGCGTCGAGGACGTCCAGGCCGCGGCCGGGTTCGCCGCCCGGCACCGGCTGCCGGTCGCCGCCCGCAGCGGCGGGCACAGCTATCCCGGCTATTCCACTGTGGACGGCGGGATCGTGGTGGACCTGAGCCGGTTTTCCGGCATCGACGTGCGCCCGGACGGCCGCGCGCACATCGGCGCCGGCGCCCGGCTGGGGCCGATCGCCACGGCACTGGCCGCGCACGGCCGGGTCCTGCCGGCCGGCTCGTGCGAAACCGTCGGCATCGCCGGGCTCGCCCTCGGCGGCGGCGTCGGCCTGGTCGACCGGAAGCACGGACTGACGTGCGATCACCTGGAGGCGGCGCGGATCGTCACCGCCGACGGCCACGTGCGCACGGTGTCGCGGGCGGCGGAGCCGGACCTGTTCTGGGCGCTGCGCGGCGGGGGTGGCGGCAACTTCGGCATCGTCACCGGCTTCACCTTCCGGACCGTCCCCATCGCCGACGTCGTCACCTACAAGATCACCTTTCCGCCGGGCACGCAGGCCACGCTGCTGGCCGCCTGGCAGGAGTGGCTGCCGGGGATGCCGGACGAGCTGTGGTCGGGGGTCAACATCGACGCGGCGACCGCCGTCACCAGCGGGACGTTCCTCGGCCCCGAAGCCCGGCTGAAGGAGCTGCTCGACGACCTCGTCCGCCGTGTCGGCACCCCGCCCGCCGGACGGGAGGCGCGGGTGACCGACCACCTCGGCGCGATGCGGTCGTTCGACGACCACGAGGCCCGGCCCGGCGCGGTCGCGGCGCGGGCGGCGTACGTCGGGACTTCGCGGATGCTGCTGCGGCCGGTCACCGATCCGGCCGCGGTCGTCGAGGTCCTGACCCGGGCGCCCCGCGTCGGCACGCTCATCGACTCCGCGGGCGGCGCGATCGCGCGCGTCGGCGCGCGCGAGACGGCCTTCCCCCACCGGTCCGCCCTGGCGAGCTTCCAGTTCCTGCACGGCGCCACGCCCGAGGACGGCGGCGAAGCCGAAGCCCGGCGGGCGCTGGCCGCGGTCCGCGACGGGCTGGGGCCCGAGTTCGGCACCACCGGGTACGTCAACTACCTCGACCCGGACATGCCGGACTGGGCCCGGGCGTACTACGGGGTGAACCTGCCGCGGTTGCGCGCGGTCGCCCGGAAGTACGACCCGCACGGGCTTTTCGCTTTCCCGCAAGGGCTTTCCGAGCCCCGGCCGATCGTCCACAAGGGAGGGTCTTAGACTGCGCCGGATCCCGCCGGCAGGAGGCAGCAGTGCTCGACCTGGCATTCTCCACGGAGGACCTGGCGCACACCCGGTTCGCGTTCTCCCCGGCCTGGGAGATCGTGGCGAGCGTCCGCGTCCTGAACCAGCCGGGGCAGCACGCCCTGCACCTGCCGTGGATCAAGCGCGCCACCGCGGCGCTGGCCGGCGACGGCCTCGACATCGGGTTCCTGCGCGACCTCGTCCCGCTGCGGCACCTGCCCGGGTTCCTGGCCGGGACGCCGTCGACGCCGCTGCCCGAACTGGCCGACGAGCTCGCCGACCTGCGGGACGTGCCCGCCCGCCTGGTCCGGCGGGAGCTCGACGCGATGGCCGGGCCGCGCTCGCCCGCATTGACCCGTCTGCACCGCGAGCCGGAGGCGGGCCTGGAGCGGCTCGCGACGCTGATGGAGCGCTACTGGCACCTCGTGCTGGCTCCCGACTGGCCGCGGATCCGCGCGCTGCTCGAAGCCGACGTGCTGTACCGGTCCCGGCTGCTGGCCCAGGGCGGAGCCGCCGAGCTGTTCAACGACCTCACCCCGCTGGTCCGCTGGCAGGGTGGCACGCTCACGGTCGCGCACCGGCACCTGCACGCCGCCGTCCCGCTCGACGGGCGCGGCCTCGTGCTGGTGCCCTCGGCGTTCGTCTGGCCGCGGGTGTTCTCCAAGACCGACCCGCGCTGGCAGCCGGTGCTGCGCTACCCGCCGCGCGGGATCGCCACGCTGTGGGAGACCGGGACGGCCACCGCGCCCGGCGCGCTGGCCGCCGTGGTGGGCCGCGGCCGCGCGATGCTGCTGGCCGAACTGGCCGCGCCGGCGTCCACCGCGGAACTGGCCCGCCGGACCGGGCTGAGCGCCGGGGCGGTGTCGCAGCACCTCGGCGTGCTCAAGGCCGCGGCCCTGGTCAACCGGCATCGTGCCGGACGTCACGTGCTCTACGTGCGCACTTCGCTCGCGGAGTCCCTGGTCGCGGGCGCCGGTGAAGTGGACTGCTGAGATACCCGCGTACTGGCCTGCTTCAAGGGTCCACCGCCGACCTACGCTCGGACTCGTCCACCCCTGAACCGTGTCGAAAGGTCTCGTCGTGTCCGAGCAGCAGCCCGCCCCCTCCAGCGGCACCGTCCAGTCCGTCACCGGCACCGCCAAGGTGAAGCGCGGCATGGCCGAGATGCTCAAGGGCGGCGTGATCATGGACGTGGTCACCGCCGAGCAGGCGAAGATCGCCGAAGACGCCGGCGCGGTCGCGGTGATGGCCCTCGAGCGCGTGCCCGCCGACATCCGCGCCCAGGGCGGCGTCGCCCGGATGAGCGACCCCGACCTGATCGACGGCATCATCGAGGCCGTCTCGATCCCGGTGATGGCCAAGGCCCGCATCGGCCACTTCGTCGAGGCGCAGGTCCTGCAGTCCCTCGGCGTGGACTACGTCGACGAGTCCGAGGTCCTCACCCCGGCCGACTACGCCAACCACATCGACAAGTGGGCCTTCACCGTCCCCTTCGTCTGCGGCGCGACCAACCTCGGCGAGGCGCTGCGGCGGATCACCGAGGGCGCGGCGATGATCCGCTCCAAGGGCGAGGCCGGCACCGGCGACGTCTCCAACGCCACCACGCACATGCGGCAGATCCGCGGCGAGATCCGCAAGCTGACCTCGCTGCCCGAGGACGAGCTGTTCGTCGCGGCCAAGGAGCTGCAGGCGCCGTACGAGCTGGTGCGCGAGGTGGCGCAGGCCGGGAAGCTGCCGGTGGTGCTGTTCACCGCGGGCGGGATCGCCACCCCGGCCGACGCGGCGATGATGATGCAGCTCGGCGCCGAGGGTGTGTTCGTCGGCTCGGGCATCTTCAAGTCCGGCAACCCGGCCCAGCGCGCCGCGGCGATCGTCAAGGCGACGACGTTCTACGACGACCCGGACGTCCTCGCGAAGGTCTCGCGCGGCCTGGGCGAAGCGATGGTCGGCATCAACGTCGAAGAGCTGCCGGAGCCGCACCGCCTCGCCGAGCGCGGCTGGTAAAGCCACACCGGTCGGCGTAGGCCCCGTGGCGGTTCGCCACGGGGCCTTTTCCTGCTCGGACGGGAATCTCGCCGATCAGCGGCCGGCGAGTCGAACGGCCACTCTCGGTTCCGGATCGTGATGCTGCGCCAGCAGCCGGCGGCGGACCGGGCACGGTGGCCGGCCGAGATCCTTCCGGCCGTCCTGCCCGGCTGCCCGGCGGCGGGTTCCTGGCCTGGTGGTTCGGCGCAAGCGGTGGCACCGGCAACGTCGCGGCCGCAGCGACGGCCTGGTGGTGCTCGCCGACCTCAAGCGCCCGACGAGTCCGGTCCGCCAGCACGGAGCGGTTTACCGGGTTCGGCACCAGCACCGGCAACGGCCCCTGGGCGACCCGGCCTGGCGTGGCAGGGGATGCCGTTCGAGGACTTCGCACGCTCAGAGTCGCGACCGGCACCGTCCAGCGCGAGACTCCTGGCTGCGGCAGCCGGCCGTGGAAAGGGGCTCAGCCGATGAAGAACGCGGTGGAGGAGAAGTGGGTTCGTCGCTTCCGCGACGACGACGGGTGCGAGACGAAACTGGTCTGCTTCCCCCACGCCGGTGCAGTGGCGGGTGCGTATCGCACCTGGCCGGCGGGACTGCCGTCGGATATCGGCGTCCTGGCTGTCCGGTACCCCGGCCGGGAGGATCGGTTCGACGACCCGTTCCCGCCCGGGCTGGAAGCCCTCGCGGAGGACATCGCCGACGCGCTCGGCGAGCTGGCACGGCACCGGATCGTGCTGTTCGGCCACTGTTTCGGGGCCACGGTGGCGCACGAGGTGGCGTTGCGCCTGCAGGACCGGGGTAGTTCGCCGGCCGCCCTGTGCGTGTCCGGGACGCAGCCGCCGCACGCCCTGCCCGGCGGCACGGTGCCCAGCGCGGACGAGGACATCATCGCGCACGTCGTGGGCCTGGATGCGAGCCGCGCCGAAGCCTTCGAGAACCCGGGCATGAGAGAAGCCGTGCTCCCGGCGGTCCGCGGCGATTACCGCTTGGTGGCGGGCTATTCCGGTGGCTCGCGGCCGCCGCTGGCCTGCCCCGTCTACGCGTACGCCGGCGAGGACGACTCCGAGGTGACCCCTGCGGAGATAGCGCGCTGGGCGGACCTGACGAACGGCGCCTTCCGGCTCCGGGTGCTGCCCGGCGGGCACTTCTACCTCAAACCCCAGGAGGCCGCGCTGCTCGCGGACCTCACCGGCGTACTGGAGACCGTGCGGTCCGGTACGACGACCGCCTGAGCCGGCCGGAGAACCGCACGAAACCAACCGGAGAGGTGCACTTCATGGCAGACGCGGCAAGTGTTCAGCAGGTGGACGAGCAACCTCGTCTCCTCGGTCTCGTCCGTTCGGCTTGGCGGGACACCCTCGGCTACGACACCCCCGACGACGACACGAGTTTCTTCGACGCGGGCGGCGACTCGTTCGTCCTCATCTCCCTCATCGCGAAGATGGCGAAGAGCTCGGGAATCACGATCACGCCCGTCGACGTCCTCCGGGCCCCCACGATCCGGGCACAGGCGGCCTTGCTCGACCGGATGAGAGCCGACGGCCGTGGCGAAGCCGAGGCGGGGCGGGCTGATGGAAACCCTTGAGGGCCCGGACGAGCACACGGTCGAACTGTGGGCGCAAAGACTGGCGAAGGTGCCGACGGTCCTGGAGGTGCCGTCGGGCAAACGCCGGCCACCGCCCGCGCCCGCATCCGGTCGCCGGCAGCCCATCGAGCTGTCCGCGCGAACCGAGGCGTTGCTCCGCGAGCTATCGCGCACGGCGAACGTACCGCCGTCCTCCGTTCTCTTCGCCGCGTTCGGTCTCACGCTGGCCAGGCTGACCGGGGTGCGCACCTTGCTGGTCGGTGTCGGCGATCCCGCCGACCCGATCCCGGTGCGCCTCGACATCGACGACGATCTGACGCCGGAAGCGTTCACCCGCCGGGTACGCGAATCGCTGGCGTGGAGCCTGGACCGGGACGGCTTTCCCCTCGACGACGTCGTCACGCGGCTGGGCGTCGAGCGGTCCGGGCGCAGTCACCCCCTGGTCCAGGTCTTCGTGGCACTGCCTGGCCGGCCCGGCGCGCAGGCGCCGGCCGCCGGACCCCGGTTCGACATCGCCGTGCGGTTGGAGGACACCGGCGGGTCGTTCGCCGACTGCGCGGCGGACCTGTGGGAGGAAGACGAGGCACAGCGGTTCTTCCAGGATTGTTCGGCCGCCGCGGAACAACTCGCCGAGGCACTGGTGGCGGCCGGGCCGCGGGTGACGCTGGCGGACATCCGGTGCCTCTCCGCCCGGTCACGGGCGATCCTTGACACCATCAACGACACCGGTGTCGTCCTCCCCGGCTCGTCGGTGGACCAGCTCTTCCGCGACGCGGCGGACCGGTGGCCGTCCGCGGTGGCCGTGCGCGACGCGGATTCGGTGCTGACCTATGCCGAGCTGGCCGTCGCCGTGGCGGAGCAGGCCCGGCTGCTGCGCGCGGCCGGCGTCGGAGAAGGCGACACCGTGCTGATCGCGGTTCCGCGGTCGGTCGCGGAGGTGGTGGCCGTGCTGGGCACGCTCTGGGTGGGCGCCGCCTATTTCGGGGCCGACCTGGCTCAGCCCGCATCGCACACCGCGAGGATCTTGGCCAAGGCCCGCCCGGCCGCCGCGATCGCGGCCGGCGACGCGGCCGGCCGGCTCGGCGTGCCGCTGATCGGTTCCTGGCACCGGGGATGGGAGGTCGGTGGCGAGGCGGCGGCGCCCGTCCAGCCCGATCCCGACCGGCTGGCGTATGTCGCCTTCACGTCGGGCTCGACCGGTGCGCCGAAGGGAGTGGCGATACCCCACCGCGGCGTGCTCCGGCTGGTCCACGACGGCAAGCACCTGGCGCTGGGCCCGGGCGAGCGCTCCCTTCGCCTGGCGCCCCTGGCTTTCGACGCGTCCACACTGGAGATCTGGGGCACCCTGCTGACGGGGGCGACGCTGGAGATCTGCCCACCGGACGTGCTGCTGCCGAACGAGATCGGCGCTTTCCTCGAGGAGCGCCGGGTCACCGTGGCGTTTCTCACGGCGGGCCTCTTCGGGCTGGTGCACGAATTCGCGAGCCGGTCGTTCGCCGGCTTGCGCCACCTCATGACCGGTGGTGACGTGGTGCCGCACGAGCACGTCAAGCAGGCGCTGGCGGAAAACCCGGGTCTCGTCATCACGAACTGCTACGGTCCCACCGAGAACACGGTCGTCACGACGTCCTGTTCGGTGCGCGAATCCGCGGACGTCGACGGGCCGCTGCCCATCGGTTCGCCGATCCGGGGAACGCAGGTGCACGTCCTGGACCACCGCGGGAGACTGCTGATGCCCGGTGCCGTCGGAGAGCTGTACACGGCCGGAGCGGGTCTCGCCTCGGGCTACCTGAACGACCGGGCGGAGACGGATCGGGCGTTCGGGTTCTTCTCCCCGGACGTTCCGGCCCGGCTGTACCGCACCGGTGACCTGGTTCGTCTCGACGGGGCCGGCCGGCTCCACTTCCTGGGACGGGCGGACGACCAGGTCAAGGTCCGCGGCTTCCGCATCGAGCTGTCCGCGATCGCTGAGGTGCTGCGCGCCCAGGACGGAGTCGAGGAGTCGTTCGTGACGGTCACGGAAGGCGACAGCACCGACAAGAGGCTCGTCGCCGCCGTCCGGCTCACGCCGGGAGCGGCGGTCACGCCGGTGGGCCTGCGCGACCGCCTGCGGGACGAACTGCCGTCGTACATGGTCCCCGCCCTCTGGGCGGTCGTGGATCAGTTGCCCATCACGACGACCGGGAAGATCGATCGACGCCGGCTGGTGGCCGCCGCCCGGCCCGTCGGCTGGTTCGCCAAGCAGGGCCGGCGGGCCGCTTGACCGGCTGCCGGCCCGCGCCGCCTCGGCGGCGCAGGCCGGCAGCCGTGCTTCTCAAGCGTGGTAGCCGTCCAGCCGGGACAAGACGTACAGCATGACCTCGTCGGCGCCGCCGCCGATCGACCACACGGGACTGTCCCGGAAGTACCGGGCGGTCCACATCTCCTCCATGTACCCGATGGCCCCGTGGAACTGCAGGCACGTCGCGGAGATCTCGCGGGCCAGGCGGCCCGCCTCCAGCTTCCCGACGGTCGCGAACCGGTTTACGTCCTCGCCGCGGATGTAGGCCTCCGCGGCCGCGTAGTTGTAGTGCCGCAGGACGTCCAGCCGCGCACTCAGCTCGGCCAGCGTGAAGGCGAGGTGCTGGTTGCCGATCAGTGGTTTGCCGAAGACCTTGCGGGTCTTCAGGTAGTCCGCGGTCCGGGTGAGGGCTGTCTCCATGCCGCCGACCGCCGCGTAGCTCAGGGCGAGGCGCTCGTTCTGGAACTGGCTCATCTGCTGGTAGAAACCGAGATCGATCTCGCCGATCGTGTTGGCGACCGGGACCCGCGCGTCGGTGAACGTCAGCTCGGCGGTGTCGGAGGAGCGCATGCCGAGCTTGTCGAGCTTGCGGGAGACCCGGAAGCCCGGGGTGTCCGCCGGGACGATGATCTGCGAGAGACCGACGCCGCCGCCGGCGCCGCCGGTGGGCTTGTCGGATGTGCGGGCCAGCAGGCAGATCCAGTCCGCCTGGGTGCCGTTGGTGACGTAGGCCTTCGAGCCGTTGATCACCCAGTCGTCACCGTCGCGCACCGCACGGGTCGTCAAGGCGGTCACGTCGGAGCCGGTATCGGGCTCGGTCACCGCGACCGCGCAGACCGCCTCGCCGTTGAGCGCGGGGACCAGGTACCGCTGCTTGAGTTCCTCGCTGCCGTACCGGTGCAGCGACGGGGTCGCCATATCCGTCTGGATGCCGATACCCAGGGCCACGCCGGCGGGTCCGACGCGGCCGAGTTCCTCGTGCAGGATCACCGTGCAGAGGTGGTCCGCGCCCTGGCCGCCGTACGCCGGGTCGTACTCGAGGCCGAGCAGGCCGAGCTCGGCCAGTTTCGGGAACAGCTCGTGCGCGGGGAAGCTCCCGTTCGCTTCCCATTCGTCGGCGTACGGCCCGATTTCCTTTTCGGAGAACTCGCGGACCAGCTTGCGGAGCGCGACGTGCTCGGCGGTGAAGGTGACCATTTTCGCTCCGGTGGCTTCAGAGGAGGGCGAGCAGCTTCGGCGTGTAGAGGGCGTCCGGGGGCACTATCCCGGCCACCGTGTCGAGGTAGGTCGCGACGAGTTCCGGATCGGACTGCACGGCCCGCAGGAGGGCGAGCCGCTGCTGGTGGGCCGGAGCCAGCCGGGCGACGCCGAGCGTGGCCTGGTAGCCGGGGGTGAGGGTCGCGTCCCGCTCTTCGGCGAACCGGGCGAGGGCGGCGTCGAGCTGCGCGGGATCGCCGCCGAGCGCGCATCCCACCTCGGTCACCAGGATTTCCGCCTGCCGGAACGCGTCGCTGATGCCGCGCGCGGTGATGGAGTCCTTGTGGTGCCCGGCGTCGCCGGCGAGTACCCAGCCGGGCCCCGTCGCCTGCCGGAAGAAGTTCTGCTGGTCGCCGCTGCCGTGCAGGCGCTCCGCGGGCTCCCGGCCCCGCAGCCGCTCGTACAGCGCGGGCGCGGTGGCGCGGATCTGCTCCTCGTAGGCCCGGCGCGCGTTGGTGCGGACCTCCGCGAACCGGGACTGAGGGAAGTACGCCTGCACGATGGTCGCGTCGTCGTTGGTGCGCACGGCGGCCACCCAGCCGCCGGGCCGCTCGTACAGCTCCACGCCGTCGGCGGGCACCTCGGGCCAGTAGGTGTGGTAGGCGCAGGTCATGAGCGGGTCCTGCACGCGGTACGGCGCCCCCACCAGCCGGGCGACGGTGGAGCGCATGCCGTCCGCGCCCACCACCAGACGCGCGTCTTCGGTGAAGGTCCGGCCCCCGTGCCGGCCTTCGACCCCGACGACCCGGCCCGTCCCGTCCCACCGCAGCCCGGTCACCCGGCAGCGGTCGCGGAACTCGGCCCCGGCCTCGACGGCCGCGTCCACCAGCAACGCGTCCAGAACACGGCGCCGCGGGGCGAACTTCGCCCGCTGTCCCGCCACGCCGCCGGCGCGCCCGTCGATGTGGACGTCGGCGATCTCGTAGACGGTTCGCTCCAGCGGCGGGCAGCCCGACGCGCGGACGTGGTCCAGCACTCCCCAGCGGGCGAGGGCCGCGATCCCGGGCTGGTGGACGAGATGTGTGGAGAGGGTGTCGGAGCCGTACGCCGACTTGTCGAGCAGGAGCACCCGGTGGCCCGCGCGGGCCAGCAACAGGGCGGTGGGCGCACCGGCGCAGCGCGCCCCGACCACGATGACGTCGTACATGCGGCTGCCTCACAACGAACGTCGGCGAGCCCCTGGCTCGCGAGGGACGGGAACGGCGGGCGCGGCGAGGGCGGATGGCTGGTCCGCATCGGCGTCGCGACCGGTGCCAACTTATGGGGGAAAGCGTCGGCGGACCCACTTCGACCGTGCTCTTCGGCCGCCGTCCCGAAACCGGTGCCGGTTCAGATGTATTCGGAGATCTCGACGCCGTACGTGCCCGGTTCGAGGGCTTCGAAGATGTGCGGGACGTCGCCGGGGTAGCAGATGTAGTCGCCGGGCAGGAGCTCCTCCGGGGCGTCCATGACGCCGATGCGGGCCCGGCCGGCACAGAGCACGATGTGCTCGACCACCCCGGTCATGTGCGGATCGGAGCGCCGGGGCGTGCCCGGCTCGCCGCGGACGACGTAGATGTCGCGGCGGGCGCCGGTGGGGCAGGCCGACAGGAGCGTGCACGCGTAGTCGGCGTGCTCGGCGAAGACCGTCGGTCCCTTGCCCGCGCGGACCACCCTGACTTTGGGCCGTTCCGGTTCGACGAGCCGGGAAAAGGGTACGTCGAGAGCGACGCCGAGGGCCCAGAGCGTCTCGACGCTCGGGTTGCCGGTGCCCGACTCGAGCTGCGAGAGCGTCGACTTGGCCAGGCCGGCGCGGCGTGCGACCTCGGTCAGGGAAAGCCCTGCGCGGGTCCGTTCGCGGCGCAGCGACGCCGCGATGATCTCCAGCGGCGCCCCGGTGGCTTCCTGAGACATGCTGTTCGCTCCATCGGTCTGTTTGTTCGTCTTGACGAACACGCGGGCCTGTGTTCACCATAGAACACATGCGTTCGATATGGCGAACACTCGATCGGGGCCTCGCCCGTGACATCGGCCTGGTCTGTCTCGCCGATTGTCTCGTGGGGGTTTCCTACGGCGCCATCGCGGTGAGCTCCGGCTTCCCGCTGTGGCTGCCGATGCTGATGTCGGTGGTGGTCTTCGCCGGCGCGTCGCAGTTCATGTTCATCGGCATCGTCGCCGCGGGCGGCAACCCGTTCGCGGCGGTGCTGGCCGGCCTGCTGGCCAACGCGCGGCACCTGCCGTTCGGCTTCGCGATCGGCGACGCGGTGGGACGGCGCCGGGTCACCCGCGCGTTCGGCAGCCACCTGATGAGCGACGAGACGGTGGCGTTCGCGATGGCCCAGGACGAAGCCCCGCGCCGCCGCGCGGCCTACTGGGCGTGCGGGCTGGGGATCTTCGTCTTCTGGAACACCGGTGTCCTGGTCGGCGCGTACGCCGGGACGGCGATCAGCGACACCGACGCGTTCGGCCTGGACGCGGCGTTCCCGGCGGTGCTTCTGGCCCTGGTCCTGCCCTCGCTGCGCGACAAGGCGGCCCGGCTGCCGGTGCTGATCGGGGTGCTGGTCGCCCTGGCCGCGACGCCGTTCCTGCCGGCGGGCCTGCCGGTGCTGCTCGCGCTGGCGGGGGTGGTCGCGGGGATCGCGGCCAAGGAGCCCGAGCTGGAGGAGGCACGCTGATGGACGGGACGGAACTGCTGATCGCCACGGGGGTGCTGGCGCTCGGGACGTTCGCGTTCCGGTTCGCGGGGCCGGCACTGCGCAGCCGCGTGAAGCTCACGCCGAAGGCCGAGCGGCTGATGGCCCTGGCGGCGGTGGTGCTGCTGGCGGCGCTGGTCGCGGTCAGCGCACTGACCGAGGGACACGGGTTCGCGGGCATCGCCCGGCCGGCGGGGGTCCTGGTGGCGGGGGTGCTGGCGTGGCGGAAGGCCCCGTTCGCGCTGGTGGTGGTGGCCGCCGCGGCGACGGCGGCGTTGCTGAGGCTGGCCGGAGTGCCCTGACCGGGGTGGGGGCGCCAGGCGCTTGTTGTCCGGTGGCCGGCGCACGAAGGCGACCTTCGGTGCGTTGAGCGCACCCAAGGCCACCTCGAGGCGCCCGAGGCGCGCTCGGCGGAGCGCGCCTGACCTGCCGGTACGCCGCCCGGCTCGTACGTCTAGGCTGGTGGGAAGGTCTTTCGGGAGGTCGGGTGTCGTCGGAACCGGTCATCGGTGTGCTCGCCATGCAGGGTGCCGTGCGCGAGCACGTCGCGATGCTGGCCGAAGCGGGCGCGCGGGCGGTGCCGGTCCGGCGGGCCGGTGAGCTGTCCGAAGTGGACGGTTTGGTGCTGCCCGGTGGCGAGTCCACCACCATGTCGCGGCTGCTGGAGAGCTTCGAGCTGCTGGAACCCCTCCGAGCGCGGATCGCCGAGGGGCTGCCGGCCTTCGGCTCGTGCGCCGGGATGATCCTGCTGGCGCGGCAGACCCTCGACGGGCGGCCCGACCAGCAGCAGCTCGGCGGCCTGGACGTCGTCGTCCGGCGCAACGCCTTCGGCAGGCAGGTCGACTCGTTCGAGGCGGACCTCGACTTCGCCCAGGTCGGCGGCGGGCCGGTGCACGCCGTGTTCATCCGCGCTCCCTGGGTCGAGAAGGCCGGGGACGGCGTCGAGGTGCTGGCCACGGTCGGCGGCGTGCCCGGCGTGGACGAGGAGACCGCTAGGATCGTCGCGGTCCGGCAAGGGGCGGTGCTGGCGACCGCGTTCCACCCGGAACTCACGCCCGACGTGCGGGTGCACCGGCTGTTCGTCGACCTCGTGCGAAAGGCCGGCTGAGACGCGGTGCCCGGCCGGGGTACGGAACAGATGGAGGAGAGATGAGCGGCCACTCCAAGTGGGCCACCACGAAACACAAGAAGGCCAACCTCGACGCGAAGCGCGGCAAGCTCTTCGCGCGGTTGATCAAGAACATCGAGGTGGCCGCCCGCACGGGCACCGGTGGTGGCGACCCGGATGGCAACCCGACGCTCTACGACGCCATCCAGAAGGCGAAGAAGAACTCGGTCCCGCAGGACAACATCGAGCGCGCCCGCAAGCGCGGCGCCGGTGAAGAGGCCGGCGGCGCCGACTGGCAGGACATCACGTACGAGGGCTACGGCCCCAACGGCGTGGCGGTGCTGATCGAGTGCCTCACCGACAACAAGAACCGCGCCGCGATGGAGGTCCGCACCGCGCTCACGCGCAACAACGGCTCCCTCGCCGACCCGGGGTCGGTCGCCTACATGTTCAACCGCAAGGGCGTGGTGATCATGCCGAAGGGCGACGCCACCGAGGACGACGTCCTCATGGCGGTGCTCGACGCCGGCGCCGAAGAGGTCAACGACCTCGACGAGAGCTTCGAAATCGTCTGCGAGGGCGGCGACCTGGTGCCGGTGCGCAAGGCGCTCCAGGAGGCCGGGTTCGAGTACGAGTCGGCGGAGCTCACCTTCCTCCCGACGGTCAACGTCCCCCTCGACGCGGACGGCGCGAAGAAGGTCTTCAAGCTGATCGACGCCCTCGAAGACTGCGACGACGTCCAGAACGTCTACGCGAACTTCGACGTTTCCGACGAGGTGCTCGCCGAAGTCGGCTGAGTTTTCCCCTGCACCGCAACGCTTTCGTGCCCGGGCCGGAAACTTTCCGGCCCGGGCACTGGGCTGGAGGCGGGCGGTCAGGCAGAATGTGCGCCGTGACCTCGACGACCCCCGCCGCCGCTGCCGCCGACATCACCGCCGAACTGTCCGCGGAAGAACTGCGCCTCATCGAATGGATCGAGGGGCAGGCGAAGGAGCGCGGCAACGCCGTCATCAACGTCGCCGCCGACGACGAGGGGGCCGGGTACAGCTTCACCGCCTGCGCGTGGGCGCTGCACAACGTGCCGGAGGCCGTCGTGGTCGGGCTGCCCGGCCAGATGGGGCAGGTGCTGCTCGACGCCTACGTCGACCGCGCCGCCAACGGCGAGATCTTCGAGGTCGGCAGGCGCTACGACGACTTCTTCGAAGGCGTCCCGGTGGTCCTCGAGCGCGTCAACAAGGGGCATTACCCCGAGTACTTCGGCACGGCGTTCCTCATCTACCCGGACGGCGACTTCCCGGCGCTGCAGCTGATCGTCGCGACCCCGGAGGGCAAGTTCCCCTGGCACCCGGACGCGCCCGAGGGGTTCGCGCGGTGGCAGCTGGTGCTGACCGAGAGCGGCGTCCCGGAGAGCTGGACCCCCGGCGTCGACGGCCCCTAGAACTTCCGCAGGTCGGCGGCCGCTTCCGGGTACTCCAGCGCCAGGTCGGCCGCGGCCGCGAACTCCACGCAGTCGTCGGCGTAGGGCGGCACCACGACCGTGCCCAGCAGGCTCCACGCGCCGCACGTGACGGTGGCCTGCCACGTCCCGGCCGGCACCACGACCTGCGGGCGTTCCCCGGCGGCGACGTCGGTCCCCAGCACCGGCCGCTCGACCGAGCCGTCGGGGTGCAGCAGCAGCATCGCCGCGGGCGCGCCGGCGTGGTGGGCGTAGACCTCGACCCGGTCCAGGCGGTGCGGGGCGGAGGACTCCGGCGCGACGAGCAGGTAGTAGATCGCCGAGCCGGTCTCCGACCGCCAGCTCTGCGCCCACCGCCCGCCTTCGACGGGCAACGGCTGGAGGCCCAGGTGGGTGACGAAATCCGATGGCTCCGGCATGTCACCCATCCTGCCGCAGACGCGCCCAGTAGCCTGCAAGCTCGAACTGGTGTTCGCGGCGGGAAGGAATGCGGGTGCGCGTGCTCGGGGTCGACCCCGGTCTGACCAGGTGCGGCCTGGGGGTGGTCGACGGCGGCAAGGGCCGGGCCGTCCGCTGCGTCGCCGTCGACGTCGTGCGGACGCCGGCGGACGCCGACCTGGCGCACCGCCTGCTCGGCATCTCCGACGAGGTCGAGCGGTGGATGGACAAGTACAGGCCGGCCGCGGTCGCCGTCGAACGCGTCTTCGCCCAGCACAACGTCCGCACCGCGATGGGCACCGCGCAGGCCGGTGGCGTGGTCGCGCTCGCCGCCGCCCGCCGGGGCCTGCCGGTCGTGTTCCACACCCCGAGCGAGGTCAAGGCCGCCGTCAGCGGGTCCGGCCGGGCCGACAAGGCGCAGGTCACGGCCATGGTGATGCGCCTGCTCAACCTCGAGGTCGCCCCGCACCCGGCCGACGCCGCGGACGCCCTCGCCCTGGCCATCTGCCACCTCTGGCGGGAGCCGATGCGGGCCCGGCTCGCCGAGGCCGAAGCCCGCGCGGCCGAGATGGCCCGCACGCACAAAGCCCGCCTCGCCGCGGCGGCGAAACAGGCGAAACAAGCGAAGAACCCAGGAGCAGCACGATGATCTCGTCGGTACGCGGAGAAGTCCTGTCGGTCGGCCTCGACCACGTCGTGGTCGAGGTCGGCGGGGTCGGCTTCGCCGTGCAGGCCACCCCGGCGACGCTGGCGACCCTGCGCCGCGGCGAAGAGGCCCGGTTGCACACCGCGCTGGTCGTCCGCGAGGACTCGCTGACGTTGTTCGGCTTCGCCGACGCCGACGCCCGGGAGCTGTTCGGGCTGCTGCAGACGGTGTCCGGGATCGGGCCGCGGCTCGCACTGGCCACCCTCGCCGTGCTCGACCCCGGCAAGCTGCGGGCCGCGCTGGTCGAAGGCAACATCACCGTGCTCACCTCGGTGCCCGGCATCGGCCGCAAGGGCGCCGAACGGCTCACCCTCGAACTGCGCGACAAGGTCACCGCACTCGGCGGCACCGGCGACGCGCCCGCCGTCACCGCCCCCGGCGCCCTGCGTGCCGAGGTCGTCGAGGCGCTGGCCGGGCTCGGGTTCCCGGCCAAGCAGGCCGAGCAGGCCGTGGACAAGGTCCTCGCCGACGGCGACGGCCACACCACGGCCAGCGTGCTGCGCGCCGCCCTGGCCACCCTCGGCCGGAAGCGGTAGGCGCGGGCATGGAGTATGAAGCCGTGGAGGAAGAAGAAGCCCTCTCGGCGTGGGCCCAGACCGGCGAAGAGAACGTCGAAGGCACGCTGCGGCCGCGCAAGCTCGACGAGTTCGTCGGCCAGCCGCGCGTGCGCGAGCAGCTGGAGCTGGTGCTGGAGAGCGCGCGCCGCCGCGGCGTGCCGCCCGATCACGTCCTGCTGTCCGGGCCGCCCGGCCTGGGCAAGACGTCGATGGCGATGATCGTCGCGGCCGAGCTGGGCGCGGCCATCCGGATCACCTCCGGCCCGGCCCTCGAGCGGGCCGGCGACCTCGCCGCGATGCTGTCCAACCTCGCGCCCGGCGACGTCCTGTTCATCGACGAGATCCACCGGATCGCCCGTCCCGCCGAGGAGATGCTCTACCTCGCGATGGAGGACTTCCGGGTCGACGTCGTCGTCGGCAAGGGCCCGGGCGCCACCAGCATCCCGCTGGAAATCGCCCCGTTCACGCTGGTCGGCGCGACCACCCGGTCCGGCTCGCTGACCGGCCCGCTGCGGGACCGCTTCGGCTTCACCGGCCAGATGGAGTTCTACACCGACGCCGAGCTGGAGCTGGTCGTCCGCCGGGCCGCGACGATCCTCGACATCCCGATCGACCGCGACGGCTGCGCCGAGATCGCCGGCCGCTCGCGGGGCACGCCCCGGATCGCGAACCGGCTGCTGCGGCGCGTCCGCGACTACGCCGAGGTCCGCGCCGACGGCAAGGTGACCCTCGAAGTCGCCCGCGCCGCGCTGGCCGTCTACGACGTCGACGAGCTGGGTCTCGACCGGCTCGACCGGGCCGTGCTCACCGCGCTGACCAGGTCGTTCGGCGGCGGGCCGGTGGGTATTTCGACGCTGGCGGTCGCCGTGGGGGAGGAGGCGACCACCGTGGAAGAGGTCTGCGAGCCCTACCTCGTGCGCGCCGGTATGCTCGCCCGCACCCCGCGCGGCCGCGTCGCGACCGCGACCGCGTGGGAACACCTCGGCATGGTGCCGCCCGCGGACCTCCCGGGGCGCCCGGACCAGGGCGGGCCGTCGCTGTTCGAGCAGGACTGAGTTCGAACAGGCCAAGCGGCCCGTACCGGCGGGTGGGTGCTGGCGTCCGCGCTGGTACCTGGCACACTCGACAGGAGCACATACCCAAAAACCGGACATTTCGGCTGGGCCCGGGTGTCCGTCGAACGGAGAATCATGCAACAGCTATTGCTGCCCCTGCTGCTCGTGCTCGTCCTCGCCGTGCCGCTGGTGATGAGCACGCGAAAGCAGAAGAAGCAGCAGGCCGCGCAGCAGGACCTGCAGAGCAGCCTGGCGCCCGGTGACCGCGTGATGACCACGTCCGGTCTGTACGGCACCGTCGCCGACGCTTCGGGCGACAACACGATCGACATCGAGATCGCCCCGGGTGTCGTCACCACCTGGCTGCGGCTGGCCGTCCGCGAGAAGGTCGAGCCGGTCGTCGAGACCGAAGAGGACTCCGTCGACGAGGTGGCGGAGGCCCCCGCCGAGGAGCCGTCGATCATCGAGTCGTCCTCCGGCATCAAGGCCGACGAGCCGCAGACCACCGCGCAGGTGGCCCCGCCGCTGGAGCACGGCAAGAAGTAGCCTTCCGCGGCACTCCTGGGCGGGAGCGGGGAATCCCGACGAAAGTCGGTACGGCCTCGCACGCCGGGCTCACGCAGCACCGAGTAGTGTCTCGGTGCTGCGTGCGTGTCCGCCGTCATACCCGTGCCCGGGAGTGAATCGCACACGGTCGGTGAATGCACACAGTCCCTCCCGGTAACCCTCCGGGCGGGCACCGCAACGTGGGGGTCCACCCCGTCCGAGGAGACCGAAGCACCGTGGCAGCTTCAGCCGGGCATCTCCGCCCGGGACGCTATCTCGCCCTGTTCGCCCTGATCGTGATCGTCTTGTACGCGCTGGTGTTCCTCACCGGCAACCACAAGCCGACCCCGAAGCTGGGCATCGACCTGCAGGGCGGCACCCGGGTCACGCTGACCGCCCGCACTCCCGACGGGGGCCAGCCGACCCGCGAATCCCTGAACCAGGCGCGCCAGATCATCGAACGGCGCGTCAACGGGATCGGCGTCGGCGGCACCGAGGTCCTCCTCGACGGCAACAACGTCGTCATCACGGTTCCGGGCGAGCAGGGCGACCAGGCGAAGAGCCTGGGCAAGACCGCGAAGCTGGGCTTCCGGAAGGTCGTCTCGGCCGCCACCCAGCCGGTGGTGCCGCCACAGACCGCGCCGCCCGCCACGACCCCGCCCACGTCGGGCGCCCCGAGCAGTTCGACGCCGCCGTCGTCTTCGGGCGCGCCGGCAGCGACCTCCGGTGCCCCGACCAGCAAACCCGGTGGCGGTGGCACCCCGGGCGCGGCGCTCGCGCAGCAGCAGAGCACCACGCGGGCCGCGCCGAGCGGCAGCACCCCGCCGCCGCCCGCGTCGAGCCAGGCACCGGCGACTCCAGCCCCGTCGGACGGCTCGGTCGACGCCGAGACCGCGAAGGAGATCCAGGCGGCCAAGGCCCTCCGGCAGAACCCGCAGCTGATCGGCGCCGACGGCCAGCCGAACCAGGAGCTCGTCTCGAAGGCGATGGCGGCGCTCACCTGCGCGCCGAACGCCAAGGACCCGCTCGAGGGCAACGACGACCCGAAGCTGCCGCTGGTCGCCTGCGGTGACCACGACACGTACAAGTACCTGATGGAGCCGGAGTTCCTGCCGGGCACCGAGATCGCGGACGCGAACTCCAGCTACAACTCGCAGAACGGCCAGTGGGTGGTGAACCTCAGCTTCAAGAGCGAGGGCACCAAGATCTGGGCGGACTTCACGACGAAGAACGTCAACCAGCAGGCCGCGTTCGTGCTCGACACGCAGGTCGTGTCCGCGCCGAACATCCAGGTCGCGATCGTCGACGGCAACACCCAGATCACCGGCAAGTTCACCCAGTCCGAGGCGAAGGACCTCTCGGACATCCTCAAGTACGGCTCGCTGCCGCTGTCGTTCGCGTCCTCGGACGCGACCACGGTGTCGGCCACCCTCGGCCTTGCTTCGCTGCAGGCCGGCCTGATCGCCGGCGGCATCGGCCTGCTGGTGGTCTTCATCTACTGCTTGTTCTACTACCGCCTGCTCGGCGTGCTCACCATCCTGTCGCTGGCGCTGTCCGGCGCGCTGGTGTTCGCGGTGCTGGTGCTGCTCGGCCGCTGGATCGGCTACACGCTGGACCTCGCGGGCATCGCCGGCCTGATCATCGCCATCGGGATCACGGCGGACTCGTTCGTCATCTACTTCGAACGGCTCAAAGACGAAATCCGGGAGGGCCGGACGTTCCGGTCCGCGGTGCCGCGCGGCTGGGTCCGCGCCCGGCGCACCATCCTGGCTTCGGACGGCGTGAGCTTCCTGGCCGCGGCCATCCTGTACGTCATCGCGGTCGGCGACGTCCAGGGCTTCGCGTTCACCCTCGGCATGTCCACGGTGCTCGACCTGGTCGTCGTGTACCTGGTGACGCACCCGCTGGTGGCCATGGTGTCGACGTCCAAGAACGCGTTCCTGTCCAATCCGAGGAATCTGGGCCTCGGCGCCGTGCAGCAACTGGGTTCGCAGCGGAAGAAGTCGGCTTCGGTCGGCCGCGCGAACGTGAAGGAGGCCTGACGTGGGGGTCGAAGAACTGGGTACGGACGCCGAAGGCAACGCCAAGGTGGCGGCGAAGCCCGGCAAGAGGGAAAGCGTCTTCCACCGGCTGTACGTGGGCACCGGCGCGTTCGACGTCGTCGGCAAGCGCAAGCGCTGGTACATCTTCTTCGCGGCCCTGGTGCTGGTGTGCCTCGCGTCGATGATCTTCCGCGGCTTCAACATCGGCATCGAGTTCGAGGGCGGCACGCAGATCCAGATGCCGGCCAACGGCATCCACGGCGTGATCACCGAGGACCAGGCCAAGCAGTCGTTCCAGAAGGCCCTCGGCCACCCGGCCGCGGAGACGCAGAAGGTCGGCACGGGTGCCGCGTCGACCATCCAGATCCGCACCGACACGCTGAACGCGGCCGACGTCGCCAAGCTCAAGCAGGGGCTGTTCCAGGACCTGGGCCCCAAGGGCACCAACGGCCAGCCCAGCGTCCAGGCGATCAGCGACAGCGCGGTGAGCGCGTCGTGGGGCGGGGAGATCTCGCAGAAGGCGCTGATCGCGCTCGCGGTGTTCCTCGTCGCGGTGGTCATCTTCCTGGCGATCTACTTCGACGCGCGGATGGCCGTGGCGGCGCTGGTCTCGCTGCTGCACGACATCCTGGTGACGGCCGGTGTGTACTCGCTGGTCGGCTTCGAGGTCACCCCGGCGACCGTGATCGGCCTGCTGACCATCCTCGGGTTCTCGCTCTACGACACGGTGGTGGTGTTCGACAAGGTCCGCGAGAACACCCGCGGCCTGCTCGGGCTGACCCGCCGCACGTACGCCGAGGCCGCGAACCTCGCGCTGAACCAGACCCTGATGCGGTCGTTCAACACGGCGTTCATCGCGCTGCTGCCGATCCTCGGCCTGCTGATCGTCGGGTACGTGCTGCTCGGCTCGGGCACGCTGCAGGACCTGGCGCTGGTGCAGCTCACCGGTACCCTCGTCGGCGTCCTGTCGTCGGTCGCGCTGGCCACGCCGCTGCTGGTCGACCTGAAGATGCGCGACCCGAAGTACGCGCAGCAGGCCGAGCGGGTCCGGCAGCGCCGGGTCAGCCAGGAGCGCAAGGCCGCGGGCGAGGACTTCGACGCCTCGGACGACGACGCGTTGGCGAAGGAACTGCGCAAGGAGAAGGCGTACGCGGCCGCGGCCGGCGTCCCCGCCCGGATCCAGAAGCAGCGCCCGGCCGGCAAGCCCGCGGGCAAGCGGAAGCGCTGACGTGCAGCTCGACGACGCTCTCGGCCTGATCGCCGAGGTGCCGGACTTCCCCGAGCCCGGCGTCCTGTTCCGCGACCTGAGCCCGCTGTTCGCGGACGCGGGTGCGTTCAAAGCGGTGACCGACGCGCTGGCGGGCACCCTCGACGACGGAGTCGAGGCGCTCGCCGGCGTGGAAGCCCGCGGCTTCCTCCTCGCCGCGGCCGTCGGGTACGCCCGCGGCCTCGGCGTGGTGCTGATCCGCAAGCCCGGCAAGCTGCCCCTGGTGGCGGGCCGCGTCGACTACGCCCTGGAGTACGGCACGGCGACGGTGGAGCTCCCGGCCGGCGTGGTCAAGCCGGGCCAGCGGATCGCGGTCCTCGACGACGTCCTGGCCACGGGCGGCACGGTCGCGGCCACGGGCAAGCTCCTGGAGGACGCGGGCGCGGTGGTCGACAGCGTGTCGGTCGTCCTGGAACTGGCCGCCCTGGGCGGCCGACAGGTCCTCGGCGACCGGAAGGTCCACGCCCTGCAGGTCTGCTGACCCGTCACCCGCGTGATCCAGCCCGGAACTCACGTGATTGAAGCCGGATCTCACGTGATTGATGCCGGAACTCACGAGTTCCGGCTTCAATCACGCCGGTGACGGCCCGGATCACGCGAGTGACGGGTTCCGCCGGGCCGGACACCGGTGAACCGGCTGGTCCCGGCGCCTGCGTCACCCTGAACGGGCGCACCCGGCGGGGCCGCTGGGCGCAACGGCTACCCTGGTGGTCCGAAGGCCGCACGAGCAGCAGGAGGTGCGGGTGAGCCAGGAGCTCGACGCCGCGGTGCCCGCGAAGCAGGGCGCCCAGCAGAACGGGCAGGCGGCGGCAACGCCCGCGCCGCCGAAGCCGAACGGCGCGGCGCCGAACCCGTCCGCCACCCGGCGGGTCCGGGCGCGGCTCGCCCGGCGGATCACCGCGCAGCGCGCCGCCCCGGTCAAGCAGGTCCTCGAACCCCTGGCCGTCATCCACCGCGAGCTCCACCCCAACGCCGACCTCGGGCTGCTCCAGCGCGCCTACGACGTCGCCGAGGAGCTGCACCGCAACCAGCGGCGCAAGTCCGGCGACCCGTACATCACCCACCCCCTGGCCGTCGCCACCATCCTCGCCGAGCTGGGCATGGACACGACCACGCTCGTCGCGGCCCTGCTGCACGACACGGTCGAGGACACCGGTTACGCCGTCGAGAGCCTGAAGGCCGACTTCGGCGAGAAGGTCGCCGAGCTGGTCGACGGCGTCACGAAGCTGGACAAGGTGCAGCTCGGCTCGTCCGCCGAAGCCGAGACCATCCGCAAGATGGTCATCGCGATGGCCAAGGACCCCCGGGTGCTGGTCATCAAGCTCGCCGACCGGCTGCACAACATGCGCACCATGCGCTTCCTGCCGCCGGAGAAGCAGGCCCGCAAGGCCCGCGAGACCCTCGAGGTGCTCGCGCCGCTGGCCCACCGCCTCGGCATGGCCACGGTCAAGTGGGAGCTGGAGGACCTCGCGTTCGCCATCCTGCAGCCCAAGAAGTACGACGAAATAGTGCGCCTGGTCGCCGACCGCGCGCCCTCGCGCGACATCTACCTGCGCTCGGTCATCACGGACCTGACCAGCAACCTCGTCTCGTCGCGGATCACCGCGAAGGTCGAAGGCCGGCCGAAGCACTACTACTCGATCCACCAGAAGATGATCGTCCGCGGCCGCGACCTGGACGACATCCACGACCTGGTCGGCGTGCGGATCCTGGTCGAGGACGTCCGAGACTGCTACGCGGCGATGGGTGTCGTGCACGCGCTGTGGCAGCCGGTGCCCGGCCGGTTCAAGGACTACATCGCGCAGCCGCGCTTCGGCGTCTACCAGTCGCTGCACACGACGGTGATCGGCCCGGACGGCAAGCCCCTCGAGGTGCAGATCCGCACCTACGAGATGCACCGCACCGCCGAGTACGGCATCGCCGCGCACTGGCGCTACAAGGAAACCAAGGGCACCCACTCCGGCAACGGCGTGGACGTCGACGAGATGGCGTGGATGCGCCAGCTCCTCGACTGGCAGCGGGAGGCGGCGGACCCGGGCGACTTCCTCGAGTCGCTGCGCTACGAACTGGCCTCCCGTGAGATCTTCGTGTTCACGCCGAAGGGCGACGTGATCACGCTCCCGGTCGAGTCCACGCCGGTCGACTTCGCCTACGCCGTGCACACCGAGGTCGGCCACCGGTGCATCGGTGCCCGCGTCAACGGCCGCCTGGTCGCGCTCGAACGCAAGCTGGAAAACGGCGAAGTCGTCGAGATCTTCACGTCGAAGGCCGAGAACGCCGGGCCGTCGCGGGACTGGCTGCAGTTCGCCGGCTCGCCGAAGGCGCGCGCCAAGATCCGGCAGTGGTTCGCCAAGGAACGCCGCGACGAGGCGATCGAAGGCGGCAAGGAAGCCATCACCAAGGAGATCCGCAAGGTCGGCCTGCCGATCCAGCGGCTGGTCTCCGCGGAGTCGATGGGCGCGGTGGCCACCGAGCTGCGCCACGCCGACATCTCGTCGCTGTACGCGGCGGTCGGCGAGGGTCACACGAGCGCGAAGCACGTCGTGCAGCGCCTGGTCGCGCTGATCGGTGGCGTCGACGCCGCGGAGGAGGAGCTCGCCGAGCGCGCGACGCCGTCCACGGTGACCCGCCGCCGCGGCTCCAACGACGTCGGCGTGGTGGTCAAGGGCGCCAGCGACGTCTGGGCGAAGCTCGCCCGCTGCTGCACCCCGGTGCCGGGCGACGAGATCCTCGGGTTCGTGACCCGCGGCGGCGGCGTTTCGGTGCACCGCACCGACTGCACGAACGCCGGTGACCTGCAGTCCCAGCCCGAGCGGCTGGTCGAGGTCGAGTGGGCGCCCTCGGCGTCTTCGGTGTTCCTGGTGGCCATCCAGGTCGAGGCGCTCGACCGGCACCGCCTGCTCTCGGACGTGACCAAGGTGCTGGCCGACGAGAAGGTCAACATCCTGTCGGCGTCGGTCACCACGTCCCGCGACCGGGTCGCGGTCAGCCGCTTCTCGTTCGAGATGGGCGACCCCAAGCACCTCGGCCACGTCCTCAAGGTGGTGCGCGGCGTGGAAGGCGTCTACGACGTCTACCGCGTGACGTCGGCTTCCTGAGGCTGCCACGACCCGTCGACCGGGATGCCCGCGGCCGCGGCGATCCGGTCGCGGGACTCGAGCAGCCGCGCGCGCAGGGCGGGGAGGTCAAGGCCGAGCAGCCTGCCGTCGCGCTTGACCGCCTCTCCGGCGACGAAGACGCTGTCGACCAGGCCGGGGTGACCGGCGCTGACGATCGTGCCGATGGCGTCGCCCACCGGGAAGACCGCCGGGTCCTCGGCGTCGAGCAGGACCAGGTCGGCGTCCTTGCCGACGGTGATGCTGCCGGTCCGGGCACCGAGCCCGCAGGTCCGGGCACCGTCCACAGTGGCGAACGAGAGGACGTCCCGGGTCGTGACGGCGCCGCGCTCGGCCGCCAGCGCGGTGCGCATGGCGGAGAACATGTCGCCGCCGGCGGACGGGCAGTCGTCGACCGACAGCGACGGGCGGATCCCGGCCGCCAGCGCGCGGCCGGTGATGAGCGGTTCGAAGCCCATCTTCAGCTCGACGTCCGGGCTGACCGACACCGAGCCGCCCACGTCGGCCAGCATCGCCAGCTGGTCGTCGGAGAGCCCGTTGCCGTGGACGACGGTCGTGCGGTCGCCGAGCAGGCCGTGCTCGTGCATCCAGGCGATCGGCCGGTCGCCCCGCGGCCAGCCGCCGGTGCCGTGGACGTGCACGCTCATCCGGAGGTCCAGTTCCCGCGCCAGTGCGACATCCGCGGTGGTTTCGTCCAATGTGGACATCACCGGGCCGCGCAGGCCGAGTGCCATGTCTTCGCCCGGGAGCAGGGCCCGCACCCGCCGGATCTCCGGCGCGATGTCCGGACCCGCGGCGCCGTAGCAGAAGATCGAGCGGCCCGGCGCGTCACGCAGCGCCTGGATCGCGGCGTCGGCGTTCTCGGGGCGGTCGGCGCGGTGGAACCAGTCGAGCAGGGTGGTGACGCCCGAGTTCAGCGCTTCGATCCGGCCGAGCAGGTTGCCCAGGTACACGTCTTCCGGGCGGTAGTGCGGCCCGAGCGTGCCGTGCACGGCGACGCGGTACTGGCCGAACGTCCAGTCGGCACCGAGACCGCGGAACGCGGTCTGCCAGGTGTGCCGGTGGGTGTCCACGAAGCCGGGCATGACGATCTTGCCGCTCGCGTCGACGACTTCGGCCCCGGCCGCGTCCAGGTCCGGGCCGATCGCGGCGATCCGGCCGTCTTCGATGAGCACGTCCGCGCGGGGGAGTGTCCCGACCGCCGGATCCATGCTGACCACCAAGCCACCGCGCACAAGCTTGTCCATGGGTGTCCTTCCCCAAGAGTTGATACGTCAACTCTAGCCTAGACTGGAGCCATGGCGGAGATGGGCCCGGCGGACTGGGCGTTCTGGGACACCTGGATGCGCGCGCAGCGCCTGCTCGTCCGCGAGCTCGACCGCGGCCTGCAGCGCGACTGCGGCATCTCGAAGGCCGAGTTCAGCGTGCTGGTGACGTTGCGGCGCCCGATGCGCGTCGGCGAGCTCGCCGACGCGCTCGACTGGGAGAAGAGCCGGGTCGCGCACCTGCTGACGCGCATGGAGAAGCGCGGCCTGGTCGCGCGCACCGAGGACGGCGCCGGCGGCAGGCGCACCGGGATCGAGCTGACCGGCGAAGGCCGCCGCCTCGCCGGCAACGCCACCCGGGCCCACGGCGCCAACATCCGCCGGCTCGTCCTCGACCGGCTCACGCCCGACCAGGCCGCCGCCATCCGGGCCTGGAGCGAGCAGCTGATCGAATCCGCTTAGCGGCCGGTTGAACGAGTTCGGCGCCTCCGGGGCCACGTCGTCTCTACGTCGATCGCGCGCGAAGTCATTCTGAACCGACCGCTCAGAACAGCGCCGCGACCAGGGCGATCAGCGGCGGCACCGCCTGCGCGAGGGCGCCGCCGCGGCCCGCGCCGCGGGGGCGGCTGAGCGCGCGCACGTCCGAGACACCGAGGGCGATCCCCGCCAGCAGCATGAACCCGCAGCAGTAGCGCACCAGCCAGCGACCGGCGTCGACGTGGCCGGTGTGCAGCAGGACCAGCCCGAGCGCCGGGCCGGCGGCGAGGAACAGGTTGTAGAACCCGACGTTGAACGACCACAGCCGGGTGGCGGGCAGGTTCGCCGGCGGGATCTTGAAGATGCCCTCGTGCACGCCCCGCCGTTCGAACAGCAGCACCTCCCAGGCGAACGCCAGCAGGTGCACCAGCACCGCCACCCCGGTGAAGACCTGCGCGACGGCGTTCACGACACGAGCTCGATCCCGTGGCGCCCGGCGATCTCCGGAATCCGGTCCGGCGTCGCCTGGTCGACGGCGCGGAAGAACCGGCCCATCCCGTCGGTCAGGCACATCGCGAGGAACTGGGCCGAGGGCGTGTGCACCGTGAAGGTGTTGACCGCGCCCGCCGGGATGCTGATCGACGCTCCGGGGCCGAGGTCGTGGAGTTCGCCGTCCACGTACACCGTGATCCGCCCGTGCAGGACGTAGAAGCTCTTCGCCCAGGGCTCGGTGTGCGGCGGGACCGACGGCCCGCGCGGCGCGTCGACTTCGAACACCTCGTAGGCGCCGCCGGTGTGCTCCGCGCCCACCTTGACGGTGATCCGCGCGTCTTTGCTGTCGAGTTCCGGGCCTTCGCCCGGGGCGCTGAAGTGGGTCATGCCGACGACGCTAGGAACCGGCGGGAGCCGGGGCCATCCCGGAAAAGTGGGATACCCGGCGGGGGCGCGGCCGGCGCATACTGCGTCCATGTGGGACGGCCGGGCGCAGGGAGTGCGGCGGGACGTCGCCGCGCTCGCCACGGCGGGCCTCGGCGTCGCCGAGCTGCACGCCGCCGCCATCGAGCTGGTCGACCGCGTGGTGCCCGCCGAGCTGACGTGCTGGGCGTCGCTCGACCCGGACACCGCGGTGATCAGCTCGATGACCAGCGGCCGGGCCCGCATCCCCGGTGAGTACGAGCCGCTGCTGGCGACCTACGAGTACGACGGCGCCCAGCCCCACACCTTCGCCGAGCTGGCGCGGCGGCCGGTGCCGGTGGCGCGCCTGTCGGACCTGCCCCGCCGGGCCGCCGAGCGCAGCGGCCGGTTCGCCGAGGTTTGGCGGCCACTGGGACTCGGCCACGAGCTGCGCGCGGTGTTCCGGGTCGACGGCACGTCGTGGGGCGCGGCGGGCCTGGTGCGGCGCGGTGAGTTCAGCGACCGCGAGGTCGAGTTCCTGACTTCGGTCGCCCCGGCTCTGGCGGCGGCGACGCGGGTGGCCGCGCGCGCCCGCGGCACGGGGGAGCGGGCGGAACCGGCGATCGTGGTCGTCGGGCCGGACGGCGGGCAGCGGGCGGCCACCGCGGCGGCCGCGGTGTGGCGCGCCGAACTCGACGAGATCGCCCCGGGCCGGTTCGCCGTCCTGCTGCGCGCGGTGGTGACGGGGGCCCGCGCGGCGGCGACGGGGACGTTCCGCGCCCGGGTGCGCGACGCCCACGGCGGGTGGATCGTGCTGCACGCCAGCCGGCTGGTGGCCGGGGCGGAGGACGACGGTGAGACGGTCGTGACCGTCGACCGCGCTTCGGGTGCGCAGCTGCTGGGTGTGCTGCTCGCCGCCTACGGCCTGACCGCCCGGGAGCGCGACGTCTGCCGCGAGGTGCTGGCCGGACTGTCCACAGCGGACATCGCGGCCCGGCTGGCGATCTCGGCCCACACGGTGCAGGACCACCTCAAGTCGGTGTTCGGCAAGGTGAGGGTCCGCAGCCGTGGGGAACTGACCGCGAAGCTGATGTCCTGACCATTCCCGCGTGGCGGCGGAAAACTGCCGGAGGGACGGTAGGGACATTCGTGCCCGAAATGCGGTGCCGCCGTCCGCAACTGCATGATACCGTCCGCAAATTGCGGGGGAGCGGGCTGTCCGGCGACCGGGATCCCCGGCCTGACAAGGGGGCAGCATGGCCGATGACACCACGCGCTACCTGTGCGCGGCGTCCTACCTCGACCCCGCCTACAGCCGGCGGGCCATCTCCGAGTTCCTCGTCGAGCCCACCCGGCCGGTGCCGCCGTCACCGGGCCTCGACGCGGGCCGCGTGCTCACCGAGGCGGTGCGGGCGCGGGCGCGCCGCAAGAACTACGACGGGTTGCTGGTGGTGCTCATGGCCGTCGTCATCGGGCTGTTGTGGGACAACCCGCTGCTCTACGGCTGGATCGTGCTTTCGCTGGTGCTCGTCGTCGCGCGGGCGGGGAAGAACGCCTACGCGACGGAGAAGAGCCTCAACCCGAAAACCTTGGTCGTGCTCGGGATCGCGGTCGTCGTCGCCTGGCTGCTGCTGTCCTATTCGGACGAGATCTTCGACTCCGGAAGCAGTTACTCCGCCGGCCGGTACTACGGCCAAGACGTCTATTCCGACAGTTCCCCGGGCGGCGACACCGCCCGGACCATCATCGGCGTCGTGCTCGCGGTGGTCGTGTGCGTGGCCGTGACGATCGAGCGCTGGTCCCTGTGGAACCTGCTGACGACGCGCTTCAAGCGGTTCGGCGGGGCCGCGGACGGCGGCGGCAGCCTCACCGGCCTGCTCACCGAAGACTTCCGGGGCCAGCTCGCCCGCTACCAGGGGAGCGCGGAACCCGCCGAGCCGCCGGGTGCGCCCTTGGTGGTGTACCGCGGGTACAACCCGTTCGTGGGCGCCGGTTTCCGGCGTGACGCCTGGTCCATGGCGATCCCGCTGGAGCGGATCGATGACGGCGAAGGCCGGCCGAAGCTGACCACCGAAGCCCTGTACGACGGGGTCCGCACGGCGATCGCGGACCTCCGCCACGCGAACGCGCTGTCGCCGGACCACCGGCTCGGCGGGCTGACGGTGACCGAGGCGGTGTTCACCCCGGCCACCGAGCTCGTCGACCACCTGGGGGAGCCGGAAGCCGCCGCCTACCTGCCGGACATCGAGCGCCCGCCGCACACCCGGCTCAGCGAGGCCGACGTCGCCCGGCTCCGCACGGAACCGAAGGAGTGGGCGCGCTACTACCTGTCCTTCCAGGTGGAGACGTGGGACCGCGACCTGGTGCTCACGACGTTCCTGCACGTCGCGGTGGACGACACCACGCTGTACGCCGAGTGGACGCCGTACATGCTGCCGCCGATCCGGGCCGAGTACCGCGTGGTGGACAAGATGCGGCCGGATTCGCTGCGCCCGCTCGGGCAGGGCCTGCTGGCCTGGCTGGAGATGCCGGCGAGCCTGCCGGGCCGGATCCTGAACCTCGCGTCGTGGATCCGGCAGCCGAAGCGCGAGCCCGGCGTCGTGGACCCGGACCGCTACGGCGCCGCGAGCACGCTGCGCGAACTCGCCTCGGTGAACCTGTTCACCGACTACTTCCAGCTCGTCGACATCGCCCGGTACGAGAAGATCATCGAAAGCCGGCTCCTGCCGGCGATCGGCAAGCTCCTCGGCGACGCCGGCTTCTCGACGGCGAAGTTCGAGGAGCAGGCGGCGGTCGTGATCAACAACGACATCACCATCCGCGGCGACAACCGCGGGCCGATCACCCAGACCGGGCTGCGCACCCCGCGCCCACGGCCGCCCGCGGCCTCCGGCCGCGTGACCAGGACGGAGACCTGATGGGACACCGCATCACGAACAAGGTCAGCATCGGCGGCGACAATTCGGGCAAGATCACCCAGACGGGCATCGAAGCCGGCGGCGCCGAAACGGCGGTCTCGTCGTTGCTCGAGCTGGTCGAGCGGCTGACGACCGAGGTGCGCGGCCAGGACCTCGCGAAGCAGGAGGTCGTGGAGGACACGCTGACCGACCTGGCGGCCGATCTGCGCACGGGCGACGCCGCGGAGCCGGCGGTGGTGCGCAGCCGCTGGGAAAAGGTCAAGGGCCTGCTGGGTGGGGTGGTGCAGTTTTCGGAGCTGGTCGCCAAGATCTCCGACCAGGTGCAGAAGATCTTCGGCTAGAGGAACTTCCGCAGCAGGGCGTTGACCTCGTCCGGCCGTTCCATCGACGGCAGGTGCCCGGTGTCGGCCAGCTCGACCAGTTCGGCCCGTGGCAACGATTCCGCCAAGTGCGCCGACAGTTCCACCAGCCCCCGCGCGTCCGACGTCCCGATCACCACCAGGGCCGGTGTGGTGATCTCGGCCAGCCGGTGCCGGGTGTCCGGGATCCGCTCCGTCCACTGTGGAGTGGTCCAGTCGTGCCGGTACACCTGCTCGCACATCTCCCGGACCAGCGCGACCATTTCACCGGGCAGCACGGAGACTTCGCGTGCGGGTCCGGCGACCAGGTAGCGGATGTTGGCGTCCGCCATGGCCCGCACGTCCGCCGGGTCGACGTCGCCTTCCCGGGCCTGGTAGCGGGCGAACCGGTCGGCGGGGACGGCCTCGGCGGCCAGCCGGGCGAAGTCCGCCAGCATGTGGTCCGGCCAGGTGTGGCCGGTCAGACCCGAGCCGAGCAGCGCCAGCCGGGTGATCCGCTCCGGCGCGGCGAGGGCGGCGTCCAGCGCGCACGCCCCGCCCATCGACGCCCCGACCAGCGCGGCCTGCTCGATCCCCCGGGCATCGAGCAGGGCCAGCAGGTCCTCGAAGTGGGCGTGTTCGCCGTTCTCGCCGCGGGTTTCCCCGAACCCGCGGCGGTCGTAGCGGATCACCCGGTGGGTGGCGGCGAGCTCGGTGAACTGCGCGTCCCACATCCGGCGGTCGCCCAGTGCGGCGTGCAGCAGCACGACCGCGGGCCCCTCTCCCGCTTCGTCGTAGCCGAACGCCGTCCCGCCCACCTCGATCGCCGCCATGGCCCCAAACTAGCCACCCGACCGCGTCACACACCGCAGGTTTCGCTCAGGGCGAGAAGCTAGGGTGCCGGTCATGACCGACGGATTCGACCTGACGCGCGATGGCGAAATCGCCCGCCTGACGCTCACCCGGCCGGAGAAGATGAACGCCATCACCTACGGCATGTGGGCGGCGATCCCGGACGTCGTCGCCGAGGTGGAAGCCGATCCGGGGCTGAAGGCGCTGGTGATCGCCGGGGCCGGCCAGCACTTCTCCGCCGGCGCCGACATCAGCGAGTTCGGGGAGCTGCGCACCACGGCGGACGGCGCGGCGGCTTACGACAAGGCCGTCGAGGGCGCGGTCGCCGCCCTCACCGCGCTGCGCAAGCCGTCGGTCGCGATGATCCAGGGCAACTGCATCGGCGGCGGCTGCCAGGTTTCGGTCGCCTGCGACTTCCGGTTCGCCGCCGAGGGCGCGCGGTTCGGCATCACCCCGGCGAAGCTCGGCATCGTCTACCACTTCGATTCGACCCGCCAGCTCGTCTCGCTCGTGGGTCCGGCCCACGCCAAGTACTTCCTCCTGTCCGGCGAGCTGATCACCGCCGTTCGCGCCCGGGAAATCGGCCTGCTCAACGACGTCTTCCCGGCCGACGACCTCGAAGCCTCGACGCTGGCGTTCGTGGAGACGTTGTGCGCGCGGTCCCAGGCGTCGATCCGCGGGATGAACCGGATCATCGAAAAGATCGTCGCCGGGCAGGAAACCCCGGACGCCGAGGTCGAGGAGATCCGCTCGGAAGCCCTGCACGGCGAGGACTACGCGGAGGGTGTCGCCGCGTTCCTCGAGCGGCGGCCGCCGCGGTTCACCTTTCGCTGACCTCGAAGTCCAGGTAGGCGTGGAAGTGCTCGGCGACGACGTCGGTGACGCCGTCGGGGCCGAGCTTGCCGTCGATCTCGATGACGCGGATGCCGAGGTCCCGTGCCGTCCGCACGGCTTGGGCGGCGAGCATCCGGTCGCGGGTGAGCCGGGTGCGCTGCTGCGGGATCGCGGGGGCGTCCGGCCGGTGCCGGAGCTGGTGCTGGCGGAACAGCTCGGTCGGCACCAGCACCACCATGCGGCCGGGCGAGTCCACGAGCGGGGCGACGAGCTCCGGCCGCAGTCCCCGGCCTTCGGCGACGACCGGCCGGGGCGAGGTCAGCGCGCGCAGGTCGTCGAGCGCGCGGTGGAAGCGGTGCCCGAACTCGGCCATCATCGCGGCCAGCTGGTCGCCGGCCGGGAGGTCGTCCGGCAGCGGGTCGCCGGGCCGGGCCCGGTCGTCGTGGTGGTAGGCCGTCAGGCCGTGCCGCTCGGCCAGCAGCCGCGCGACGGTGGACTTGCCGGTCCACGGAGCGCCACCGATCCACAGCGCCTTCCGGAGGGTGCCGAACGGATCCCGGGTCATGGGACGACTATCGCGGGCCCGGCGGCCCGATGGCCAGTGTTCCGGTGCCGGTTGATCCGTTCAGCGCAGAGTGACGCGGGACGCACGCGCCGGGGTCAGGGCCGGTCGCCTTCGTCGTCGACCACGAGCACGGTCGCGGAGTCCGCGAAATCCGGCTGCGGGCCGATCCGGAAGTGGAATCGCGAGCCCGGCCGCACCGCGGCGATGACCTGGGTTTCGGCCGTGTCGAGCACGATGATCGCGTGCTCGGCGGTGATCGGTTCCGGGCGCAGCACGACGTCCGGGCGCGGCTCGGGGACGACGATCGGGAGCGGCAGGGTGCCGCTGACCGAGCCGGTGCCGAAGTCCTCCTCTTCGCGCGGGGGCGGTTCGAACGGGGCCGGCGGGAGCAGGTGCGGACGGCGCCGCCACCAGAGCCCGGCGAGCAGGCCGGTCAGCAGGCCGCCGGTGCCGCTGACGGCCGAAGCCAGGCCCACGCCGAGACCGGACGTCTCCTCGGCCGGAGCGGGCTTGGCCACCGGAGCGACGGGTGCGACGGGTGCGGGCGCCGGCAGCGGGCCGAACTGCACGCCCGGCTTCTGGACGGCGTCCTCGGGCAGCTGGAGCACCTGGCCGGGCTCGATCGCCGCGGCATCGGTGAACGGCGTGCCGTCCGGCCGCGGCCGGCCCTGGTTCAGCTGGAAGATCTCGGGGAATCGGCGGCCGTCGCCGAGCGCCCGTTCGGCGATCTTGAACAGCGTGATGTCCTCGGGGTTGTCGGCGTGCGGCACGATGTAGTACTTGACCGGCGGCGGCGGGTCGGCCTGGGCGAGCGCGGGACCGCCGGCGAGCACGGCGAAGAGGACACCGGCGCAGCCGGCCTGACCGGCCCGCCCGAGGACGCGGCGAACCGCGGGAACCCGGTTTTCGACCATCGTCGGCACCTCTCCACGACGACCCGGCGGGCCTGGCGGTATTGCCCTCTACACGGGGCGGGTGCGGACGTGGTTCAGATCTTGTCCCACGGCACGGTCTCGTACGCTTCGGCGAGCAGGGCCACGGCGCGGTCGGCAGGCGGCAGCACGAGGTCGTCGACGGACGCGACCGCGCGCCCGGGCGTCTCGGAGTTCGTCACGAACACGGCATCGAAATCGCGGAGGTCGGCGGGCCGGACCTCGCGCTTCTCCTGCGGCACGCCAAGCCGCCGCAGGGCTTCCTGCTGCACCAGCATCGTGATCCCGGGCAGCACCGCGGCTTCCGGCCACACGACGGTCTGCCCGGCGAGGAAGCCGGCGTTCCAGATCGAAGCTTCGCTGATCCGGCCCTGGCGGTCGACGAACAGCGCGTCGTCGAAGCCCGCCAACCGGGCCTGGCGGGCTTCGTGGATCAGGCCGAACGTGCCGAGGTGCTTGACCTCCGGCAGATCGCGCTCGTAACGCACGGTCCGGAGGCGCAGCGGCGCCGGGTCGGGCCGGCGCGGCGGGCCCGTCCGGACCAGGATCTCGGGGGTCATCGGCTCGTCGAAGGACCGCGTGAGCACGACGACCCGGACCGAGAGCGCGGATTCACCGGCGACCGCCTGCCGGACGTAGGCCCGCACGAGGCCGGCGTCGAGCTCGGTGCCGAACAGCAGCCGCGTGCTCGTGGCGAGCCGCTCGAGGTGGAACGCGAGCCCGCGGACCCGCCCGTCCCGGACCTGCATCGCGGTGAAGTGGCCGTAGGAGACCATTCCCGCGAGTGCGGCGTCCGGGCCGAGCGGATCCCCGTTCAGTTCGAAGTGGGGCGTCATCGGACTACGAGACAGTGACGCCCGTGAACTTGACCTGCTTGGTCGGCGCTCCGGTGCCGTCCTGCGGGCTCGGGTTCGCGATGCCGGCCTTCGCCACCGCGTCGAGCACCTTCAGGCCCTCGTCGCTGATGCTGCCGAACACCGAGTAGTCCGCCGGGAGGCCGTCGGCGCTGCCGTAGACCATGAAGAACTGGCTGCCGCCGGAGTTCGGGGCCTGCGTCTTCGCCATGGCGAGGATGCCGCGGCCGTACTTGATCTCCGGGAACGCCTCGTCCGGCATCGTGTAGCCGGGGCCGCCCTGGCCGTCCTGGGTCGCGTCGCCGGTGGCCGAGGGGTCACCGCACTGCAGCATCTGCAGGCCTTCGGTGCCGAGCCGGTGGCACATGGTGTCGTTGTAGAAGTTCTGCTTGGCGAGGCTGATGAAGCTCTGCACCGCGCAGGGGGCGAGCGCCCGGTCGAGCGTCAGCGGGATGTCGCCCGCGGTGCTCTTGAGCGTCACGTTCACCGTGCCGGTCGACGGGACGTTCTTGCCGTCCGGCGGGTTCACCTTCTTCGGCGCCTTGCCCGTCGAGTCGGCCTTGAAGTCGCACGTCGTCGGGTTCGGCAACGGCGTCGCCCGCTTCGGCAGCGCGGTGCGCTGCGTCGGGATTTGGAGGTCGGTCGGCGGCGGAGCGGCCGAGGACGACGACGCCGCGGTGTTGGTGCTGTCGCCGCTGTTCGCGCTCACGATCCACACCACGACACCGGCGACGACGAGGACGGCCACGCCGACTACACCAGCCCCGATCATCCGGCGTCGCTTCTGCTGCTCCAATCGGCGCTCGAGCTGCCGCTCGAGTTTGCGCTTCGCAGCTTCGCGGCGCTGCTGGTTGGTCGCCACCCCGTACCCTCCAGGTTTCCGCTCGTCTCACACGTTTGAGGTAGCGGCAGTGTATGGGCACAGCCTGTGAGGACCATGTACAGGGCCCGCTAGTCTCAACCCGATCGTGATCGGCGCCATCCGGCGCGGAAGTCCGGGGAGGCGTTCGGTGCTCGTCGTCGGGTTCGGCAGCGGCCCGCTGCAGGCCAACTGCTACCTGCTGGCGGCGGCCGCCGGCGGGCCGTGCGTGGTCGTGGATCCGGGCCAGGAGGTGGCCGTGCCGCTGGCCGCCGCGCTCGACGAGCACGGCCTGGTCCCGGCGGCCTTGCTGGCCACTCACGGGCACCCCGACCACGTCGCCTCGGCGGCCGCGCTGTCGGCCGAGCACGGCGTCCCGCTGCACCTGCACCCGGCCGACGCGCCGCTGTACGACGGTGACAGCGTCCCCCTTTCGCCGGGCGTGTACGCGGGGCTGGACGTCGACGTCCGGCCCGTGCCGGGCCACACCTCGGGATCGGTGGTGCTGGGCCTGGAGACGTCCGAGGGCGGCCGGCTGGCGCTGACCGGCGACACGCTGTTCGCCGGGTCGATCGGCCGCGGGGACGTGACGGCGGCGCTGCGGGACCTGCTGGCGGCGTTCCCGGACGACACGGTGGTGCTGCCGGGCCACGGCCCGGCGACGACGATCGGCCGGGAACGCGCGGGCAACCCGTTCCTCGCCGGGACGGGGGCGCACGGATGACCGAGCGAATCGCGCTGTTCGAGGAGGATCCGCGCGGCCGCCGTCGCCGTGGCGTTTCGGGCCTGATCGGCGTCGTGATCGTCGCGGCGGCCTTCGGCGGGATCGCCGGCCTGATCGGCGGCACGGTGACCGGCCTGGTCGTCGCGCTGGTGATCGCGCTGCCGCTGCTGTACGTGATGGCTGTCAGCATCCGCCGTCGCGTCTGGCTGGAGGGTTCGACGCTGCTCGTGCGCACGTGGGGGCTGCGCCGAGTCGACCTGTCGACAGCGACCCGCCTCGACCTCGTCGTCGGCGACGTCCGGGGCAGCCGCACGGTGAGCCTGCTGGTCAACGCCGGTCAGCGGGGCAAGGTGGCGAAGGTGGACCTCGCCGTGTTCTCCGGGACGGGCGGGCGCGAGCTGGGCATCATGCAGCTGCGGAAGCTGGCGAACGCGCTGATGCACAACACCGAGGCGAACGGCCTCGTGTTCGGCGAGCTGCTGGTCGCCGAGCTGAAGGCGGAGGCACGCGGCTCCGGCGTGGCGGAGCGCCCGCTCTACCGGCTGGCGTCGGTGGCGCCGTCGGGCAAGTACGTGCAGCGCTTCACGATGGAAGCCGTCAGCCGGTTCGTGGCGACGCTGGACTGAGTGTCAGGCCGGGGCCGCTTTCGCCGTGCTGAGGTGGTCCGCCGGCTCGCGGGCGGCGATCAGCGCGGCCAGGACGGTGGTCACCGGGACGGCCGCGACGATGCCGACGCTGCCGGCGAGCGTCCGGATGATCTCCTGCGCGATGTCCTCGCTGCCGAGCAGCGCGCCGAGCCCGACGCCGGAGATCGACGAGTACAGCAGCACCGGCAGCGCGGCCCCGGCGTAGGCCATCACGAGGGTGTTGACCGCCGAGCCGACGTGGTCGCGGCCGATCCGCAGGCCGGAGCTGTAGAGCTCGCGCCAGGTCAGGTCGGGGTTGGCGCGGCGGAGCTCCCAGACCGCGCTGGTCTGGGTGACGGTGACGTCGTCGAGCACACCGAGGGCGCCGATCACGACGCCGGCGAGCAGCAGCCCGCGCGCGTCGATGCCGTGACCGAGCGAGCCGATGAGCGTCGACGTGCTGTCGTCGAGCCCGGTGAGCGAAGCCGCGGCGGAGAAGATCGCGGACAGGACGCCGATGAGCGCGAGGCTGACGAGGGTGCCGAGCACCGCCGCGGACGTTCTCGCGGAGAGGCCGTGGGTCAGGTAGAGCGCGATGAACATGATCGCGCCGGCCCCGGCGATGGCGACGACCAGCGGGTTTTCCCCGGCGAGGATGGCCGGGAGGATGAACAGCGCGATGACGACGAAGGAAAGCCCCAGCGCGACGAGCGCGGCGATGCCCTGCCACCGCCCGAGCACGAGCACGGCGACGGCGAAGAGGGCGGCCAGCACGAGCAGCGGGGTGCCGCGCTGGAAGTCGACCAGCTGGAAACTGGCGGGATCGCCGGCGTTGCCGCCGTTGTAGGCGAGGACGACGGCGTCCCCGGTGGCGAAGCGCGGGGTGCTGGGCTCGATGGGCACGGTCAGCCGCAGCGGCTTCCCGGAGGCGGGGCCGTCGGTCATGGTGAGTTCGACGGTCAGGCACGGTTTGGCGTTCGGGTCCGTCTGGTCGCCGACCTGCACCTGGCCTTGCGCGAGGCAGGGGCCGGTGGTGGTGGTGCGGATGTCGGCGTGCACGGGCGTGCCCTGCGGGACGACGCTGGTGGGGTCGGCCTTGCCCCACGGGTAGAGGACGATCATGCCGACGACGGTGGCGAGGGCGAGCGGGGCGAGCAGCCAGATCAGCAGGAGCCGCACACGCCGGGACGCCGGGGCGGCGGGGCCGTGGCCGTGTCCATGGCCGTGCCCGTGCCCGGCTTCGGGAGTGGCGACTTTGCGCCGGGGCCGGGCGGCGGTCTCGGTGACCCCCTGCGGCCCGGTGTCCCCGCGGCGGGCGGCGGGGCGCTCGCCGTCGGCGGGGACCGGCTGTGGTCCGGTGTCGCCGCGGCGGCGCGGTGTGGCGGCGCGACCGGGCTCGGCCGGGATCCGCAGCGATCCGGAGTGGGCGGCGCGCTGGGGGCCGGTGTCGGTTCGGCGGCGGTCGGGGTCGCCCGCGCGGCGGGTGCCCTCGGCCGGGGCGCGGCGGACGGGTTTCCGGGGCGTACCCGGCGTTCCGGACGTTCCGTGGCCCGGCGAAAGGGACACCTCGTCCGTGATCCGGCGGATCGGGCCGGTTTCGTCGTCGTCGAGGTCGGGGCGGTCCACCCGCACATCCTGACAGCGGGTTTCGCCGCGTCCGCAACGGGCCGCCGTGCCGCCCGGTTCCTCCCGCCTTCGCCGTGTCGTCCGTCCAAGTACGCGTGTCGTCCGGTACGGCAACGGACGACACGCGTACTCAGGCGGACGACACGCGTGCCCCGACGGACGACACGGCGTCAGCCGTAGGCCTGGCGGACGTGGACGCGGCGGTAGGCCGACGGTGGCGTGTCGAAGTGGTCGAGGAAGGCCTGGCGCAACGTCTCCGTCGAGCCGAAGCCGCAGCGGCGGGCGATCGTCGCGAGCGGGAGGTCCGTGCCGGACAGCAGGCGGGCCGCGTGCTCCGTGCGGATCGTGCGGACGTAGCGGCCCGGGGTCGTGCCGAGGTGGGCGTCGAACAGGCGGGTGAGCTGGCGGGTGCTGAGGCCCGCGCGGGCCGCCAGGGCCGGGGTGCCGAGGTCGGCGTCGAGGTGCTCGGCGATGTAGGCCGTGAGGTCGCGGACCTCGCGGTGCTCCGGCGGCGGCCCGGCCAGGAACAGGCTGACCTGGGCCTGGTTGCCCGGCCGCTGCAGGTACGTGACCAGCGCGCGGGCCGCCTCGCGGGCCAGCGACGGGCCGTGGTCGGCCTCCACCAGCGACAGCGTCAGGTCGAGCCCGCTCGTCACCCCCGCCGATGTGTAGACGTTGCCGTGGCGGACGTACAGCGGCACCGGGTCCACCGTCACCGACGGGTAGTCGCGAGCCAGGCGCGCGGCGTACCGCCAGTGCGTCGTCGCGCGGCGGCCGTTGAGCAGCCCGGCCGCCGCGAGCACCTCCGCGCCCGTGCACACCGAGGCGACGCGGCGGCTGGTGCGGGCGAGCCGCCGGACGTGGGCCAGGACGCGCTCGTCGGCCGCCGCGGCCGTGCTGCCCCAGCCGCCCGCGACGACCAGCGTGTCGAGGTCGCCGTCGACCTGGTCGAGCCGCAGGTGCGGTTGCAGCGTCAGCCCGGAGCCGGTGCGGATGCCGTGGCCGTCGGCCGAGGCCAGCTGCAGCTCGTACGGCGGCCGCGCGCCGAGCCGGTTGGCGGCGTCGAACACATCGGCGGGGCAGGCGATGTCCAGCAGCTCGGCGTCGGCGTAACCGACGATCGCGACCCGTCTGGGTGAGCCTGGCATGATCGAACGCTAGCAGCCGGACCGGCACTCGGACGTGGTTCGCAGGAATCCGGACATCCGCGCCCCCGGCGTCCCGGGCGAACGCCACGGTGGACGGCATGACCGATGACCGGAAGACCATCGCCTTCGTCGCCTACCCCGGCCTGACGCCGCTGGACCTCGTGGGCCCGCTCCAAGTGCTCAGCGCATTGGCCCTGATGAACCCCGCCTACCAGACCGTCGTCGTCGGCGCCACGAAGGACACCGTCGGCACCGACACGCCGCTGCGGATCGCTCCCAGCCACACGTTCGACGAGGTGCCGTCCCCGTTCGCGGTGCTGGTGCCCGGCGGCACCGTCCCGACGCTGCGCGCGATGGCCGATGAGCCCCTCCTCGCCTGGCTGCGCACCGCGGCCGGCGGCGCCGAGCTGGTGACGTCGGTCTGCACCGGCTCCCTCGTCCTCGGCGCGGCCGGGCTCCTGGAAGGCAGGCGGGCGACGACGCACTGGATGTTCCGCGACCTGCTGGCCGCACTCGGCGCGACCCCGGTCGCGCGGCGGTGGGTCGAGGACGGCCCGGTGATCACCGCGGCCGGCGTGTCGGCCGGCATCGACCTGGCGCTGCACCTGGCGGAACGCCTGGGCGGACGGCAGGTCGCGACGAACATCCAGTTCGCCATCGAGTACGACCCCGAGCCGCCGCAGGGCGCACTGGACTGGGCGAACCAGCCGTACGGCGACCTGAAACCGCTGCGGGAGCACACGCTGCGCGAAGGTCTGGCGGAGAACCCGGAGCTGCTGGCGAAGCTGCTCGCCCACGCCTGAGGCGAACGTCGTCGGCCATCCGGGTGAGCGGGGTTCCCCGGACGCGCCGGGCGGTTAGATTCAGCTCGCTCGATCAGGTGATCTCGCGGGTGGGGTGTTGTAGCCGTGCGGTTCCAGGTGCTCGGCCCGTTGGCGGCCTCCGTCCCGCTGCCGTCGGCCGCGCAGCCGCGGCGGCTGCTCGCCGTCCTCCTCGCCCGGGCCGGCCAGTTCGTCGGCCGCGACACCCTGGTCGACGAGCTGTGGCCGGACGGCGCGCCCTCGAGCGCCGCGGCGGTCGTGCAGGTCACCGTGTCGAAGCTGCGCAAGACGCTCTCACCCGGCCTCGGCGCCGCCGAGGCCGGGCAGCGGCTGCGGTCCGGACCCCGGGGCTACGCGCTGGCCGTCGAGCCGGGGGAGCTGGACGCGGACGACTTCCTGGCGCTGCTCGCCTCGGGCGCCGACGACCGGGCCCAGCGCCGCCGCGCCCTCGAACGGGCACTGGCGTGCTGGCGGGGCGACGCCTTCGCCGACGTCGCGGGCGGCCCGCTGCTGGAGGCGCACAAGCTGTGGCTGGAGGACCGGCGCTCGGCCGCGCTGCTGCAGCTGGTGGAGCTGGAGCTCGCCGACGGCGACGGCCGGTCCGTCGTCGAGCGGCTCGACCCGGTGGTCGCGGCCCGGCCCGCCGACGAACGGTTCGCCGCCCGCCTCGCCGCCGCGCTCGGTGCCGTCGGCCGTCGCGAAGCTGCCCTCGAGGTGCTCCGCCGGACCCGGCGGGCGCTGTGGGACGAGACGGGCGTGTGGCCGGGCGCCGACCTCGTCGCCGTGTACCGCCGGATCGCCGGCACCGAGTGGACGACGCCGGGGCCGCCCGCCCAGCTCCCGCCCGCGGTGCCCGACTTCACCGGCCGCGTGGCCGAGCTCGCCGGCGTCGCCCGGGCGCTGCGGGGCCCGGCCCCGGTCGTGCTGCACGGCGCCGCCGGGGCGGGCAAGTCCGCGCTCGCGGTCCAGGCCGCGTGGCGGGCCCGCCGCCGGTTCCCCGACGGCCAGCTGACCGCCTCGCTGCGGGCCCCGGACGGGACACCGGCCGAGCCGGCGGCGGTGCTGTCCGGCTTCCTGCGCCGGCTCGGCGCGACGCCGGCCGAGCTGGCCGACCGCACCGGGCTGGCCGGGCTGTGGCGCGGTTACACCGCCGACCGGCGGCTGCTGGTGCTGTTCGAGGACGCCGTGTCGGAAGCGCAGGTGCGCGCGCTGCTGCCGAGCGGGCCCGGCTGCGCCACGCTGGTCACCACGCGCCGCGAGCTGCCGGGGTTGTGTGGGGCACGGGCGATCCCGGTGCCGGAACTGTCCACAGAGGACGCCTGGGCGCTGCTGGCGGCGATCGCGGGGGAGGCGCGGCTGCGGGAGGAACCCGAAGCGGCGCAGCGGGTTCTCGGCCACTGCGCCGGGCTCGCCCTCGCCGTCCGGATCGCCGGCATCAAGCTCGCGACGCGGCCGAACCAGCGTATCGGCGACCTCGCCGCGCGGCTCGCCGACGATCGCCGCCGGCTCGACGAGCTGACCGCCGGTGATCTCGGTGTCCGCGCCGCGGTGACTTCGGCGCTGCGTGAGCGGTCCGCTGCCGAGGTTTCGCTGCTGCGGCTGCTCGCCGCGTTCGGTGTCCCCGTCCCGGATTGGTCCGCGGCGGCACTGCTCGACCGGCCTCACGGCGAAGCCCGCGACCGCCTCGACGACCTGGCCGCCGCACACCTGCTGGACCCGGCCGGGACGCGGTGGGCGCTGCCCCCGTTCGTGCGGCTGGTGCTGGCCGAAAGCCCGGCGGACGCCGGCGAAGCGGCGCTGCGCCGGGCGTGCGAGGCGGCGCTGGCGCACGCCGAACACGCGCGAGGCCGTCCCGCGCCCAAGCCGGATCCGGTGGTCGCCCGGCGGATCGCGGCGGACCCGGCGGGCTGGGCGGCCGAAGAAACCGGCCACCTCGCCGCCGCCGTCCGGATCGCGGGCGCGCACGGCTGGCACGAGCTGACCGAACGGCTCGCCGACGCCTGCACCGCGCTGGCGGGCACCCCGTGGCTCGGCCACGCCGCCCGCGCCGTCTCGGTGCTCGGGCTCGCCGCGGCCCGCCGACGGCGTGACCCGCGCGCGGAGGCCGAGAAACTGCACAACCTCGGCGTGGTGCACTCGCAGCACGGCCACCGGCACCGCGCGCAGTCCTGCTTCGTGCTGGCCGAGCAGCGCTACCGCGCCCTGGACGACCCGCGGGGCACCGGCGCGGTACTGGCCGCGCTCGCCGACGTCCACCTCGACGGCGGTGATCCGCGGGCCGCCGAGGCCGAGCTGCGCGAGGCGCTGGGCCTGCTGCGCGAGTGCGGGGACCGCCGCGGGCAGGCGGCCGCGGCGGCGCAGCTGGGCTCGCTGGCCGAGGACGTCGGCGACGTGCGGCGCGCGGTCGAGAGCTTCGAGGCCAGCATGCTGCTCGCCCGGGACTGCGACGACGGCCGCGGGCACGACCAGGCCGCGAAGCGCTACGCCGACGTCCTGCGCCGTCACGGTGGGCAGGACCAGGCGGCCGACCTGCTCACCGGCGCGCTCGGCGGCGCCGTCCGCACCCGCGAGCGGCACTGGGAGGCGCACGTCCTGCGCAGCCTCGGCGACCTGCACGCCGACGCCGGGGAAGTCGCCGACGGGCAGCGGTTCCTGACGCGGTCGCTGGCGCTGTTCGAGCAGATCGGGCACCGGCACGCGGCCGCCTACACCCACCGCAGCCTCGCCGAGGCCCGCCGCCGCGCGGGCGACCCCGCCGGCGCGCGGCGGCACCTGCTGCTCGCGCTGGACGTCTTCCGGGAGCTGCGTGACCGCCGCGGCGCCGGATACGCCCTGCTCAGCCTCGGACGGACACAGGCCGACACCGGCGACGGCGCCGAGGCCGCGCGGCTGCTGCGCATCTCGGCGGGCCTGTTCCGCGAGCTCGGGTTCCCGCTGTGGGAGCTGCGGGCGCTGCGCGAACTCGACGCCGTCACCGGCGCATCCCCGGACCGGGACCGGATTCGTGAAGTCTTGGCGAAGATCAGGACCTGACGGCTTCCCGGCCCGGCGCACGCGGCCGGAGTTTGGCGAAGTTATGGCCGCCCCGATTTGGCTCACCGGCGTCCGGATCGTCGCAGGAGAGGAAGACAACGCATGCCGGGACAACGGATGCTGGCGCGGGCGGCACTGGGGCTGGCCGCGTCCGCCGCGACGGCGGTGTTCGCCACCATCGGCACCGCTTCAGCGAGCGTCGAGGTCACCAAGCTCACCCAGGCGCAGGCCGCGTCGCAGCTGTCCGCGGCCGGGGTGACGCACTCCTCCAGCGGCGGCTGCACCAACCGCAACAACTCGACGTGCACGTCGTACGAGCAGATCAACCAGAGCACGGTCAGCGGCGTCATCACGCTGAAGCGGGCCAGCGGCTGCGCGATCAACATCACCGGCGGCACCGAGACCGGGCACGCGTCCGGCACCTACAGCCACTGGAACGGCTACAAGGTGGACATCTCGCACAACAGCTGCATCGACGCCTACGTCAAGAACAGCTTCGGCTACGCCGGCCTGCGCGGCGACGGCTACCCGCAGTGGAAGGCGGGGTCGGGCAACCTCTACTGCGACGAAGGCTCCCACTGGGACATCACGTATTACACCTGCGGTTGCTGACCGGCCGGGGCCTGCCGGCAGCGAGGGCGGCGGGCAGGCCCCGGTTACCCGGTGCGACGGCCGGGTACCTCTCCGGGTGGAAGTGAGCAGACGCCCCGTGGGTCACCGGCTTCGGCGGAGCGGGCGTCCTGGCGCTGAGCGACACCCTCGTCGGCCTGGTCCTGATCGCGCCGGCGATCGCCCGCGCGGCCACGCGACGGATGCGCCTGCTCGGCTGGGTGGTGCCGGTGCTCGGCGCGTGGGCGGCGCTCTCGCCGTAGCTGCTGCGCCATGCGGGGGAGACGCCGCCCTCGGCGGCCGCCCTGGCCGGGAACGTGGTGGCCGGTGCGGTGGTCGCGGGCGTGGTCACGCTGGTGCGGGGCGACTGACGGACTTCTCGCGCGGCGGGAGGAGTCACGGCCGCCGGACCGGGCACCTGATCCGCGACCATTTGCGCAGCCGGGGAGAAGAGCCGACCGCCTCCTGATTCGTACGGTCAGGGCGCACGCGAGTCGGATCGGCACAAGGAGCGCGGATGACTCTCGCAGAATCGATGCGGCCGGACTTGGCCGCCCGGCCCGCGGATCCCCGCCGGTGGGCCGCGCTCGTCCTGCTCTGCACGGCCAACTTCATGGTGATCCTCGACGCCCAGAGCGTGGTCATGGGTGTTCCGCTCATGGCCGCGGACCTGGGGCTGTCGCCGGTCGAGGCGCAGTGGATCCTGTCCGGCAACCTGCTCACCTTCGGGGGGCTGCTCCTGCTGGGCGGCCGGATCGCCGACCTGATCGGGCGTCGCAGGGTGTTCATGCTCGGCACCGGGCTGTTCCTCGTCGTGTCGGTGCTCTCCGCGCTCGCCACGTCAGGTGCGGTGCTGCTGGTCGCGCGGGCGCTGCACGGCGTTTCGGCCGCGCTGATGGCTCCGACGGCACTGGCGATCCTCACCGACATGTTCCCGGAAGGCCGCGAACGGAACCGGGCCTTGGCCGGGTGGGCGGCCATCGCCGCGATCGGGGCCACGATCGGCCTGCTGCTCGGCGGGGCGCTGCTCGGCTGGTTCGGCTGGCCGTCGCTGTTCTTCGTCAACGTGCCGGTGGCGCTGCTCATGCTGGTGCTGAGCCCGGTGCTGCTGCGCGAAAGCCGGGCCGCCTCGGCGCACCGCACGCTCGGCGTCGCGGGTGCGGTTCTCAGCACCGCCGCGCTCGGGCTGCTCGTGTACGTGCTCGTCGAGGCGCCCGGACGCGGGTGGACCAGTTTCCCCGTCCTCGGCGTCGCGGCGGTCTTCGTGGTCCTGACCGCGGTCACGATCGCGGTCGACCGGCGGTCGGCGGCCCCGATGCTGCCCGCGCGGCTGTTCCGGTCGCCCACCGTGCTCGGTGGGAACGTGCTGACGATCCTGATCGCGATGCTCGTCTACGGCATGTCCGTCGTGCTCACGCAGTATTCCCTGGGCGTGCTGGGCTACACGCCGATCCGGTTCGGCCTCAGCCAGTCGGTGATGCCGATCGCCTGTGTCGTCGGCGCGTACGCCACGCAAAAGGCACTGGCCCGGCCCGTGCTCCGCCGCGTGTCCATCGCCGCCTTCGTGCTGCTCGCGATCGGCAGCGCCCTGCTGGTCCGCATCTCGCCCGACGCCGGGTACCTGACGACGGTGTTCCCGGGGCTGGTCCTGTTCGGCCTCGGGCTCGGCAGCGCCTCGGTCGCGCTGGCGGCGGCGGCCTTGACCGGCGTCACCCCGGCCGACGCGGGCATCGCGTCCGGGGTCAACGTGGCCGCGTTCCAGGTGGGCGGGGCGCTGGGGGTCGCCGTGGTCTCGACGATCATCGCGGCGATGCCGGGCTCGGCCGGCGCGCTCGCCGGGTTCCACGCGGGCTTGGCCGCCTGCGCCGGGTTCGGGGTGGCCGGTGCGGTGCTCGCCTTCGTGCTGTTGAGGCGGGCCGGCCGCGGGAACCTGACGGCGGTGCCGCGGCCGCACTGACGGCTCAGTTCGCGATGAGCAGCCAGTCGCCCGCACCGCCGCCCGGCCGGTACGGGCTGTCGGCCCGCTTCGCCACGACGCCGGGGAGGCCGTGCTGGCGGCTGGCGCCGGCGACGGCCTCCCCGCCGCCGAGGAAGTACCGCGGGACCTGCCAATGCCGGTCCTCGATGGCCAAGCCGTCCAGCAGCTCCCGGCGTTTCGTGTAGGGCAGCTCGAGCGTCGGCCGTCCGTCGAGGTGCAGGACGTCGGAGGCGAAGTAGAAGACCGGGCAGCCGGTCTTGAGCCGTTTGGCGGCCGCGCCGTCGGCCCGGCGGCGCTCGTCGAGCCCGGCGGGGTAGGGCCTGCCGTCCTTCATCACGACGATTTCGCCGTCCAGCAGCACTTCCGTCGACCCGAGCTGCTCGCCTAGCTTGTGCAGCTCGGGGTACCGGTCGGTGACGTCGGCGCCGGTGTCGTCGTGCGCGGTCACGCGGCCGCCGCAGACCAGCAGCATCGTGCGCAGGCCGCCCCAGGCGAATTCGTAGGCCCACTCGTCGTCGGCGGCCGGCAGCTCACCCGGTTCCGCGGTCATCGGCTCGAGGAATTCGGGCGCGTCTTCGTGACCGGGTTCGGCGGGGTCGAGGCGCCGCAGGGTCCAGTCGCGGCCGTCCTCGTCGTGCCGGTTGCGGAACAGGTACTTGCCGCGCGTGCGGGCGCCGTGGAAGACCACCTCGACCTTGTGGTCGTTCCAGTGCAGGGTTTCGTACGTCCCGGTGTCCCACACGGTCATCCAGCCGCCGCCGTACTCGCTCGCGGGGATTTCGCCGGAGAAGGTGAGGTACTCCAGGGGGTGGTCTTCGGTGTGCACGGCGAGCCGGGGCACGCCGGGGGAGAGCGGCAGGCCCTTCGGGACCGCCCAGGAGACCAGCACGCCGTCGCGCTCGAGCCGGAAGTCCCAGTGCAGCCGGGTGGCGTGGTGTTCCTGGATGACGAAGAGGTTGTCCTCCCCGGGGACGGGCGGGCCGTCCGGCCAGGGTTCGGGGGTGCGGTCGCGGGCTCGTTTGCGGCGGTATTCCTCGAGTTTGTCGGCATTTCCGGCCATGGCCGCCCCGGTACCCCTTCCGCTCGAAGAGCTTCCAGGGTACCGGGGTGCGGACCTCAGTCGGTCTCGGCCATCGCTTCGGCGAACTGCGCCGCGTACAGCCGGGCGTAGGCACCCCCGCTGTGCAGCAGCGTTTCGTGATCGCCCTGCTCGACGATCCGGCCGTGCTCCATCACCAGGATCACGTCCGCGTCGCGGATCGTCGAGAGGCGGTGCGCGATGACGAAGCTCGTGCGGCCGCTGCGCAGCGAGTTCATCGCCCGCTGGATGAGCACCTCGGTGCGGGTGTCCACCGAGCTGGTCGCCTCGTCGAGGATGAGGATGACCGGCTTGGCCAGGAACGCCCGCGCCACCGTGATCAGCTGCTTCTCACCCGCGCTGACCGTGCCGCCCTCGTCGTCGAGGACCGTTTCGTAGCCGTCCGGCAGGGTGCGCACGAACCGGTCGACGTAGGTCGCCGTGGCCGCTTCGATGACGTCCTCGCGGCTCGGGTCGTCCGCGCCGTAGGCGATGTTCTCCGCGATCGTGCCGCCGAACAGCCACGCGTCCTGCAGCACCATGCCGGTCTGGTCGCGCAGTTCCTCGCGGTTCATCTTCGCGATGTCGACCCCGTCGAGCGTGATCCGCCCGCTGTCGAGCTCGTAGAACCGCATCAGCAGGTTGACCAGCGTCGTCTTCCCCGCACCGGTCGGGCCGACGATCGCCACCGTCTGACCGGGTTCGACGGTCAGCGAGAGGCCCTCGATCAGCGGCTTTTCCGGCAGGTAGCGGAACGAGACGTCCTGGAACTCGACGCGCCCGCGGATCTCGGCCGGCCGCTCCGGGTGCTCGGGCTCCGGGCCCTGCTCCTCGGCGTCGAGCAGCGCGAACACCCGCTCGGCCGAAGCGACGCCGGACTGCAGCAGGTTCGCCATGCTGGCGATCTGCGTCACCGGCTGGCTGAACTGGCGCGAGTACTGGATGAACGCCTGCACCTCGCCCAGCGTCAGGTTGCCCGACGCGACGCGCAGCGCGCCGATCACGGCCACCAGCACGTAGCTGAGGTTGCCGATGAACATCATCGCCGGCTGGATCATCCCGGAGATGAACTGCGCCTTGAAGCTCGCCTGGTACAGCGTTTCGTTCTGCTTGTCGAAGATCGCCGCGGACTCGTCGCGGCGGCCGAACACCTTGACCAGCGAGTGCCCGGTGTACATCTCCTCGACGTGAGCGTTCAGCTTCCCGGTCGTCGACCACTGCTTGATGAAGTTCGGCTGCGCCCGCTTCCCGACCTTCGCCGCCACGACCGCCGACAGCGGTACCGTGAGCAGCGCGATCAGCGCCAGCAGCGGCGAGATCAGGAACATCATGATCAGCACGCCGACCACCGTCAGCAGCGACGAGACGATCTGCGACAGCGTCTGCTGCAGCGACTGCGCCAGGTTGTCGATGTCGTTGGTGACGCGGGAAAGCACCTCACCGCGCGGCTGGCGGTCGAAGTACTTCAGCGGCAGGCGGGCGAACTTGTCCTCGACCTCCTGGCGCAGCCGGTACACCGCGTGCTGGACCAGGGTCGTCGTCAGCCGGGCCTGGATGAGCCCGAAGAACGACGAGATCACGAACAGCGCCAGCACGGTCAGCAGGATCTGGCCGACCTTGTCGAAGTCGATGCCGACGCCGGGCACGAGGTCGACCCGGCTGTAGATGTCGGCGAGCGTGCCGTCGCCGCGGGCCCGCAGGCCGGCGACGATCTGCTCCTTGGTGACCCCCGGCGGCACCTGCTTGCCGAGCACGCCGGCGAGGATGGCGTCGGTGGCCTGGCCGAGGATCTTCGGCCCGATCACGGTCAGCGTGACGCTGGCCGCGCCGAGCACCAGGACGGCGATCAGGATGGCCCGCTGCGGTCTCAGCAGCTGCAGCAGCCGCTTGAGGGAACCCTTGAAGTCCAGGGCCTTTTCCGCCGGCGCGCCGCCGCTCATCCAGCGGGCCGCCGGTCCGGCGGCAGCGGCACCGGTGTTCTTGTGCCGCTGCGCGGTCGGCCGTTCGCCGGCGTCGGTGACGGCGGCTTCGGGCGATTCCGTGGTACTCACGCCGCCTCCTGTTCGGTGAGCTGGGACAGCACGATCTCCCGGTAGGTTTCGTTGCCGTCCATGAGTTCGTGGTGGGTGCCGGTGCCGACGACGCGGCCCTCGTCGAGGACGATGATCCGGTCGGCGCCGCGGATGGTGCTGACCCGCTGCGCGACGATGACCACCGTCGCGTCCTTGGTCTCCGACACCAGCGCGCGGCGCAGGGCCGCGTCGGTCGCGTAGTCGAGCGCCGAGAACGAGTCGTCGAACAGGTAGATCTCCGGTTTGTGCACCAGCATCCGGGCGATCGCGAGCCGCTGCCGCTGGCCGCCCGAGACGTTCGTGCCGCCCTGGGCGATCGGCGCTTCGAGGCCCTCGGCCATCGCTTCGACGAAGTCCTTGCCCTGGGCCACTTCCAGCGCGTGCCACAGCTCTTCGTCGGTCGCGTCCGGGTTGCCGTAGCGCAGGTTGCTCGCCACCGTGCCGGCGAACAGGTACGGCTTCTGCGGCACCAGCCCGACCGCGCGGGCGAGCACGTCCGGGTCGAGGTCGCGCACGTCGACGCCGTCGACCTTCACCGTGCCGGCGGTGGCGTCCATGAGCCGGGGGATCAGGTTGAGCAGCGTGGTCTTGCCGGTACCGGTCGACCCGATGACGGCGGTCGTCTCGCCCGGCCGCCCGATCAGCGAAATGTCGCACAGCACCGGCTTTTCCGCGCCGGGGTACCGGAATTCGACACCGGAGAGCTCCAGGTGCCCGTGCACCGCGCCGGGGCGGATCGGCGACACCGGCGGGCGCACGCTCGACTCGGTGTCGAGCACTTCGCTGATCCGCTCGGCGCTGACCTCCGCGCGCGGCACCATCATGAACATGAACGTGGCCATCATGACGGCCATCAGGATCTGCAGCAGGTAGGACAGGAACGCCGTCATGGCACCGATCTGCATGCTGCCGGAGTCGATCCGCTGGCCGCCGAACCACAGCACGGCGACACTGGACACGTTCATCACCAGCATCACGATCGGGAACATCAGCGCCATCAGCCGCCCGACCCGCAGCGACACGGTGAGCAGCTCGTCGTTGGCGACGTCGAAACGCGCGCGTTCGTGCTTGTCGCGCACGAACGCGCGGATGACCCGGATGCCCATGATCTGCTCGCGCAGGATCTGGTTGATCCGGTCGATCCGGACCTGCATCAGCCGGAACGCCGGGCGCATCTTGGCGATGATGATCCCGACCGAGACCGCGAGCACCGGCACGATCACCAGCAGCAGCGAGGAGAGCGGCACGTCGAGGTTGAGCGCCAGGATGATGCCGCCGACGCACATGATCGGCGCGGACACCATCAGCGTCAGCGTCATCAGCACCAGCATCTGGACCTGCTGGACGTCATTGGTGGTGCGGGTGATCAGCGACGGCGTGCCGAACTGGCCGACCTCGCGGGCCGAGAAGTCCTGCACCCGGTGGAAGACCCCGGCGCGGATGTCCCGGCCGATCGCCATCGCCGTGCGGGCACCGAAGTACACCGCGCCGATCGAGCCGACGATCTGGGCGAGCGTGACGGCGAGCATCATCGCGCCGACCCGCAGGATGTAGGGCATGTCGCCCTTGATCAGGCCGTTGTCGACGATGTCGGCGTTCAGCGTCGGCAGGTAGAGCATGGCGACCGTCTGCACGAGCTGCAACAGGACGATCACCCACAGCGTGCCCCGGTACGGGCGCAGGTGAGTGCGCAGGAGCTTGACTAGCACAACGATTCCCCCAGTGGAGTGGTGGTGTTCGATTCGGGTTCGGGTGCGTGACCGCCGGTCAGGGTCGGCATCCCGGCGGCCAGCTCGTCCAGCAGCCGCTCCAGGGTCGGCAGGAGCGGTTCGCCTTCGGTGAACCAGTTGACGAAGGCGACGCGGACGGCGCTTTCCACCGAGGAGGCCATGAGCCGGCACAGCAGGTGGTCCACACCGCCCACCCGTTTCGCGATCGTTTCGGCCAGGACCCGCTCGACCGCCGCGTGGGCGTTCAGGAATTCGCCACGCAGCATGAGCTGGCCCATCAGCTCCCGGATACGCGCAACATACGCGCGATCCGGCTCGCCTTCACGTGAATATTGCTCCAGCACCGCCTGTTTGACGGACTCCCAGAGCGGCTCGTCCTCCGGCCGGTCGAGCAGGGCTTCGCGCATCCCCTCGTGCCGGTCGACGACCACCGAGCAGACCGCCTGCTCCTTGCTGGAAAAGTAGTTGTTGAACGTGCGGGGGGAGACGCCCACCTCGGTGGCGATGTCCTCCACCCGGACGTTCTCCAGTCCCCGTTCCAGCGTGAGCCGCAGTGCGGCCTGCGCGAGCGCCCGGCGCGCTTCGCGCTTCTTGCGCTCCCGGAGGGTCAGCTTCGGTGGTTCTTCCGGCGGCATGAGCAGAGTGTAGCGAAAAACTTGCGTGCCCCGCAAAAAACTGCGGGGCACGCAAGTTTGGGACGAATCGGGCACGACCCGGGATTTCGTTGCCGAAGCCCGCCTCAGCTGCGCGTTCGACGGGCGTGTGCGCTCTGTTGCGACCCGCAATTTGCAAAATTGAACCGAATGGCCTAATCCACTGCGCTCACCAGCGGCGACGCTCCGAATTCATGATCACGCAGGGCGATCACGCGGGGACCGGCTGTGGACATCCCACGAACCTTTCTGCTTGCATGTCCCGCATCGCCGCCGGGGGCGGCGCAGCGCAGGTTTGTTGCACCCGATTCGGTGCACCCGATCACGGAAGAAGTGGGACCACATGGCGAGCCGGGCCCGGGAACTCCTGGATCGATCACGCGTCCTGCTGGACCGCTCGCGGGTCGCCGCCGCGCAGTTCCTCACCGCGCCCCCGAAGCACCCCGGGTACCCGGGGTACCCGGCCGCGCCCGCGGCCGGACCGGCGTTCGTGGAGCTGACCCGGCCGGAGCCGGTCGCGGCACCCTCCGGCGAAGGCGTGCTGGCCGAGATCTGCGCCAGCGTCGCCCTGCGTGACCTCAACCTCCTCGACCAGCTCCTCGCGCGGCTGGAGGAGCTGGAAGCGGGGGAGGAGGACCACCACCGCCTCGCCGAGCTCTACCAGCTCGACCACCTCGCGACCCGGCTGCGGCGCAACGCCGAGAACCTGCGCGTGCTCGCCGGGCAGGACACCGCCGACGACGCCGCCCGCGCGACCTCGGTGCTCGACCTCATGCGCGAGGCGATGTCCTCGATCAACCACTACGCCCGGATCACCATCGGCCGCGTGGTCAACCTCGGCGTCGTCGGCTTCGCCGCGGAAGACCTGGGCCGGGTGCTGGCCGAGCTGTTCGACAACGCCGCCAACCAGTCCTCGCCGAGTTCGCCGGTGCACGTCAGCGCGCACCTGACCGAGCAGGGGAGCGTGCTCGTCCGGATCGAGGACGAGGGCATCGGCATCCCCGCCGACCGCGTGGGGGACCTCAACGCGCGCCTGGCCGCGGGCGGCGACCTCGACGACGCCGCGGCGCGGCACATGGGGCTCGCCGTGGTCGCCCGCCTGGCCGCCCGGCACGGCGTCACCGTGCGGCTGGACCGGCGCAGCCCGCACGGCACGGTCGCCACCGTGCTGCTGCCCGCCGGTGTCGTCACCGAACTCGCCGAGCATGCCTGGTCGGGCACCCGGACAGTGTTCGGTTCGGGGGTTCGGGTGGCGGAGCCCCCGACGCGGGGCGAAGCCCCGGATGGCGCTGTGTTCGGTTCGGGGGTTCGGGTGGCGGAGTCCCCGACGCGGGGCGAAGCCCCGGATGGCGCCCCGGATGGCGGGGTCACCGCCGAACCGGTCGAGGCCGGTGACGAGCCGGCCACTGTCGGCGGGTTGCCGCGCCGCCGCGCCGGCACCTTTTCCCGGGAGACGCCGGAGCCGGGGGTGCCGCGCAGGCCGAGCCCGCGGCCCCGCCCGGTCGTCGCGGGGACCGTCGGCGGGACCACGGCGAACGGCCTGCCGCGCCGCGTGCCCGGCAGCATCCGCGGGGCCGCCCCGGAACCACCGCCACCCCCACCGCCGTCCCCGGCCGGCGAAACCGCCGCGACCGGGCACGAGCGGCTGCTCGCCGACCTCGGCGCGTTCGCCGACGGCGAGCAGGCGGCGCTCGCGGAGAACCGCACCCGGCAGGACGAAACGCCCGGAGGAACCGCCCGGTGAGCGCTCCCCAGCCGGCCACGGCGAACTTCGCCTGGCTGCTCGACGACTTCGTGCGCAAGGTCCACGGCGTCAGCCACGCGCTGATCATGAGCGTGGACGGCTTCCCGCTCACCGCCTCGGACTCGGTCGGCGAGGCCGAGGCCGAACAGCTGGCCGCGATCGCCAGCGGCCTGCTCTCGCTGGCCGGCAACAGCGCGGCGCTGTTCGGGAAGGGCACCTGCGAGCAGATCATCATCCGGCTCACCCACGGCTACTTCCTGTTCATGGGCATCGGTTCCGGTGCCGGGCTCGCGGTGCTGACCTCGGGCGAGGCGGACATGAAGGTGGTCGCTTACGAGATGACCCAGTTCATCACCAACGCCGGCCACGCGCTCACCCCCGAGGTGCGCGCGGAGCTGCGCCAGGTGCTGACCGCCCGCCGGCCCCGGATGTGACGCCCGTGCCTGACCAGTCTTTCGGGGGTCCGGGTGGCGGAGTCCCCGGCCCGGGGCGGAGCCCCGGTTCGCAGCACGAGGATGTGATGCCCGTGTCCACAGTGTCCACAATGTCCACTTCGGACACCCCGTTGCCCCGCCGCAGCCGCCGGATCCGCGCGTACGCGCTCACCGGCGGCCGCACCGGCACGCGCCAGCAGCTGCTGGTCGAGACGCTGATCTCGGTGCCGCGGTACGACCCCGCGCTGAGCGACACGCTCATGCCGGAGTCGCGCTCGCTCTACGAACGCGCGCGGGTGCGGTGCTCGGTCGCCGAGCTGTCGGTCGGGCTGGACCTGCCGCTGGGCGTGGTGCGGGTGCTGCTCGGCGACCTCGCCACGCAGGGCGCGGTGTTCGTGCACCCCACCGCGCACGCCTACCACCACGACACCAACGTGCTCGAGAGGATCCTTGATGGGCTCAAGCGGCTCCCCGCCTGAGGGCGATCTGCTGACGATCTCCGCGAAGATCGTCGTCGCCGGGGGCTTCGGTGTCGGCAAGACCACGTTCGTCGGCGCGGTGTCGGAAGTGCCGCCGATGAGCAACGAGGCGTGGATGACCGAGGCCGGGGAAGGCATCGACGAAATCCCGCCCGGTGGCAAGTCGACCACGACCGTGGCCATGGACTTCGGCCGGATCACGCTGCGCCCGGACCTGCTGCTCTACCTGTTCGGCACGCCGGGGCAGGCGCGGTTCTGGTTCCTGTGGGACGACCTGAGCCGCGGCGCGCTCGGCGCGGTCGTGCTGGTCGACACCAGCCGGATCGAGGAGTCGTTCGCGGCGATCAACTACTTCGAGAACGACTCCGAGCTGCCGTTCGTCGTGGCGGTCAACCAGTTCGAGGGCAAGCCGGTGCACGACCTCGACGAGGTGCGCGACGCGCTGGCCCTCGATCCCGCCGTCCCGCTGGTCACCTGCGACGCCCGCGACCGCGCGTCGACGATCGCCACCCTGACCGAACTGGTCGGTCACACGTTGTCGCTGGCGGTGCTCTCCGGTCCGGTGGGCCGCGAGCTCGCCGGCAGCGTCCCGCACGCCTGAGTCCCCCGGAAGGTGAAGAGCGCCATGCGCAAGGTCCTGGTCGTGGGCGCCGGGCAGTCCGGCCTGCAGCTGGCCCTCGGGCTGCAGGCGGAGGGCTACGACGTCACCGTGATGTCCGCGCGGACGCCGGAGGAGATCCGGTCCGGGCGGGTGATGTCGACGCAGTGCATGTTCCACGACGCGCTGCAGCACGAGCGCGACCTCGGGATCAACCTGTGGGAAGCCGAGACGGTCGACGTCGAAGGCCTCGGCGTCTCGGTGGCCGCACCGGACGGCGGCCGCGCGCTCGACTGGTTCGCCGAACTCGACCGGCCCGCCCAGTCGGTCGACCAGCGGGTGAAGATGGCCGGCTGGCTGGAGCTGTTCGAAGACCGCGGCGGCAAGCTCGTCATCCACGGCGTGATGACGTCCGAGCTGGACGCGCTGTCCCGGCTGTACGACCTGGTGATCATCTCGGCCGGCAAGGGCGAGCTGGTCCAGCTGTTCGACCGCGTGCCCGAGCGCTCGCCGTTCACGCGGCCGATGCGCGCGCTTTCGCTGGTCTACGCCCACGGGGTGGACCGGCGCCCCGAGCACCCGGACAAGGTGGGGGTGCGGTTCAACATCGTCCCCGGCGTCGGCGAGCTGTTCATGATCCCGGCGTACACGCTGAGCGGGAACTGCGACATCCTCTTCTTCGAAGGCGTGCCCGGCGGGCCCCTGGACTGCTTCGACGACCACCCAGGCCCGGACGAGCACTTCCGGCGCGTGCTGGACCTGATGCGGCAGTTCGTGCCGTGGGAGTACGACCGCTGCCGCGACGCCGAGCTGACCGACGCCAAGGCGACCCTGGCCGGTGGGTACCCGCCGGTGGTCCGCCACCCGGTCGGGACCCTGCCGGGCGGGGCGATCGTGCTGGGCATGGCCGACGTCGTCGTGGCGAACGACCCGATCACCGGGCAGGGCTCGAACAACGCGAGCCACTGCGCGGCGACCTACCTCGACGCGATCGTCGCCCGCGGCGACCGGCCGTTCGACGCGGCGTGGATGGAAGCGACGTTCGAGCGCTACTGGGCGTACGCCCGGCACGTGACCGAATGGACGAATGCGCTCCTGCTGCCGCCGCCCCCGCACGTGCTCCAGATCCTCGGGGTGGCCGGGCAGAATCCGGCGGTCGCCCGGCGGTTCGTGAACGGTTTCACCGATCCGGCCGATTTCCGGCACTGGTTCATGGATCCGGCCCTTTGGGAGAAATACCTGGCAGAGGTCTAGATCAGACTGTCGTCGAGGGACGATTCGGGCTACGGTAACTACCGAGCGTGAAGACGACCTCGGAGGTACTGGCATGCGGGCGATGTGGAAGGGCTCGGTGTCCTTCGGGCTGGTCAGCATTCCGATCCAGATGTACGCGGCCACCGAGAACAAGAACGTCTCCCTGCGCCAGGTGCACGAGGCCGACGGCGGCCGCATCCAGTACAAGCGGTTCTGCACGATCGACGGCCAGGAAGTGCCGTACGCCGAGATCGCCAAGGGCTACGAGCTGCCCGACGGCGAGATGGTGGTGATCACCGACGCGGAGATGGCGGAGCTGCCGTTGACCACCCAGCGCACGATCGACGTGCTGGAGTTCGTGCCGCTCGAGTCGATCGACCCGATCCAGTACGACCGGACCTACTACCTGGAACCGCAGAAGAACGCGGTCAAGCCGTACATCGTGCTGCGGGACGCGCTGCACAAGTCGAGCCAGGTGGCCATCGCGAAGGTCGCGGTCCGGCAGCGGGAAAGCATGGCGGTGCTGCGCGTGCACGCCGACGTGCTGGTGATGACGACGATGCTGTGGCCGGACGAGGTCCGCGAGCCCGACTTCCCGTTCCTGCGCGACGACCCGCCGCAGATCCGGCCGCAGGAGCTCACCATGGCCGGGTCGCTGATCGACTCGCTGGCCGAGCCGGTGTTCGAGCCGGAGAAGTACCACGACCACTACCGCGAGGCCCTGGAAGAGATGATCGAGGCCAAGGTCGCCGGCGACGAGACGACCAAGCCCGCGGCGGTCACCGCCAAGGCCGACGTCGTCGACCTGATGGCGGCGCTGCAGGCCAGTGTGGACGCCGCGAAGAAGTCTCGTCAGTCCTCTTCGGAGGCGTCCGAAGAGGACGCCGAACCGGCGAAGAAGAAGCCGGCGGCCCGCAAGCGGGCGCCGAAGCCGGCCTGAGCTGTCTGAGTCGTCTGTGTCGTTTTCGGACGGGTGGTTGTGCCGACACGCCGCCCGGGTGCCGTGCCCGCGTGCTTCCCGGTCCTACCTTGGGGTGCACGTCGTCCACGAGCGCGGAAAGGCGGCCGGTCATGGAGTGTGCTTCTTGTGACGCCGGGATCGATCACTGTCACGGCACGCTGGTGGTGCACCCGGACGGCGGATTCGCCGAGTGCACCGATCCGGCCTGTGAGGACGGTGACCGCGTGCGGCACGCGCTGATCGTCGACTGCCGGGGCGTCGGCGGCGGGTGCGGCTGTGCCACCGGGCCGCGGAAAACCCTGCTGCGCCAGGTTTCCTGAGCCTCCCGCCAGGATCCGGGCCGGCCTGCCCCGGCCGGGGTCCGCCCCGCCGGGGAGGCCTGCCCGGCATTCGGATGGCGTCAAGGCGGTCACACGATCGTGTATGCAGCTGTGTACAGGGGCTTGGCGATGTGCTAACACTAACGAGGTCCTTCGGCTCTCCCTCCCCCTCGGAGCCGGAGGACCCTTTTATTTTCCGGATGTCTCGGAGCTCTCGAGTGGTGTCCGTTGTGGATGCGTCAGCCATGACTGTACAGTTCACCGCATGGTGACATGTGAGACGCGCGAGTCGGCGCTGGCCCGCATCGGGCGCGCGCTGTCGGACCCGACCCGCTGCCGGATCTTGACCGCGTTGCTCGACGGGCCCGCCTACCCGGGACGCTTGGCCGCGGAGCTCGGGCTGAGCCGGTCCAACGTCTCGAACCACCTGTCGTGCCTGCGCGGCTGCGGGCTCGTCGTGGCCGGCTACGAGGGTCGTCAGGTGCGGTACGAGATCGCCGACGGACACCTGGCCCGCGCGCTGCGGGAGCTCGTCCAGGTCGTCCTGGCGGTCGAACCGCGGGCGGCCTGCGAGGACGAGGTGGTGGCGCGATGACGCCGGAACCGGTCGTGGAGGCCTGTGCGGGCGGATGCTGTGCTTCGCCGGGGGCCGGGCCGGATCGCCGGGTGGTGCTGGTGCGGCGGGTCCGGCTGCTGGTGGCCGCGACCATCACCTACAACGTCGTCGAGGCCGTCGTCGCCCTGACAGCCGGCGCCGCGGCGTCGTCCGGGGCGCTGATCGGCTTCGGGCTGGATTCGGTGATCGAGGTCGCGTCGGCGGTCGCGGTCGCGTGGCAGTTTTCCGGCCGTGATCCCGGAGCGCGGGAACGGCGGGCGCTGAAGGCGATCGCGATTTCCTTCTTCGCGCTCGCGATTTACGTGACCGGGGAGGCCGTCAGTACGTTTTTAACCGGCGCGTCGCCGGAAACCTCCCGGACCGGAATCGTGCTCGCGGCCATTTCCCTGGTGGTGATGCCCGCGCTTTCGGGTGCGCAGCGCCGGGCGGGGCGCGAGCTGGGGTCCGCGAGTGCGGTCGCGGATTCGCGGCAGACTTTGCTCTGCGCTTACCTTTCCGGGGTCCTGCTGGCGGGGTTGCTGCTCAACGCGCTGTTCGGCTGGTGGTGGGCCGACCCCCTCGTCGCCCTCGCGATCGCCGGGGTGGCGCTCAAAGAAGGCCGAACGGCCTGGCGCGGCCAGCATTGCTGCTGACCGCGCCAGGCCGCGGCGAGTCTCGGGATCAGTACCAGTGCGCCCGGCCACCGATCCGGCGGCCGGTGCCGCCCAGGATGGCCAGTGCCACGCCGGCCACCGCGAGAATGATACCGATGGTGTACAGCACCGGGATGCCCACGATGAACCCGATGACAAGGAGAATCACACCGAGAATGATCACTTGACACACTCCTTCGCATGAGACCCGGCCCGGCTCCGTGCCGTCCGGGCGGATGCGCTCTCGACGGGAGGATGGCCAGTTTCCGGATAAACCAAACTACGGCGAATGGAGCAATCTCGGATCAGTACCGATAGTGATCGAGCTTGTACGGGCCTTCGACGTCGACGCCGATGTACTCGGCCTGCGCCTTCGTGAGCTTGGTGAGCCTCACCCCGAGCGCGTCGAGGTGCAGGCGGGCCACCTTCTCGTCGAGGTGCTTCGGCAGCCGGTGGACGTCCGTGGCGTACTCGCCGGGCTTGGTGAACAGCTCGATCTGCGCGATCGCCTGGTTGGTGAACGAGTTCGACATCACGAAGGACGGGTGCCCGGTCGCGTTGCCCAGGTTCATCAGCCGCCCCTCGGACAGCACGATGATCGCGTGGCCGTCCGGGAACGTCCACTCGTGCACCTGCGGCTTGATCTCGTTCTTCACGACCCCGGGCAGCTTCGCCAGCCCGGCCATGTCGATCTCGTTGTCGAAGTGCCCGACGTTGGCGACGATCGCGTTGTGCTTCATCCGGCTCATCTGGTCCGCCGAGATGATGCCGAAGTTGCCGGTGGTGGTGATGAAGATGTCCGCGGTGGCCACGACGTCGTCGAGTTCGACGACGTCCAGCCCGTCCATCGCCGCCTGCAGGGCGCAGATCGGGTCGATCTCGGTGACCGCGACCCGGGCGCCCTGGCCGCGCAGGGCCTCCACCGCGCCCTTGCCGACGTCGCCGTAGCCGCAGACGACCACGCGCTTGCCGCCGATCATCACGTCGGTGGCCCGGTTCAGGCCGTCCACAAGGGAGTGCCGGATGCCGTACTTGTTGTCGAACTTGGACTTCGTCACCGAGTCGTTGACGTTCATCGCGGGGAAGAGCAGCTCGCCGTCCTTGGCGAGCTTGTAGAGCCGCTTGACGCCGTTGGTCGTCTCCTCGGTGGCGCCGCGGATCTCCTTGGCCATGCGGGTGAAGCGGTCACCGTCGGCCGCCAGGCTCGCGCGGAGGGTTTCGAGGACGATCCGGTACTCGTCCGGGTCCTCTTCGGACGGTTGCGGGACCGCACCCGCCGCCTCGAACTCGACTCCCTTGTGGACGAGCAGGGTGGCGTCGCCGCCGTCGTCGAGGATCATGTTCGGGGACTGGCCGCCGGGGAAGGCGAAGAGCCGGTCGGTGCACCACCAGTACTCTTCGAGGGTTTCGCCCTTCCACGCGAACACCGAGGTGCCCGCCGGGGCGTCCACGGTGCCCTGCGGGCCGACGACGACCGCGGCGGCGGCCTCGTCCTGCGTGGAGAAGATGTTGCAGGACACCCAGCGCACCTGGGCGCCGAGCGCCACCAGGGTTTCGATGAGCACGGCGGTCTGCACGGTCATGTGCAGCGACCCGGCGATGCGGGCGCCCTTCAGCGGCTGCGCGGCGGCGTACTCGCGGCGGATCGCCATCAGGCCGGGCATCTCGTGCTCGGCCAGCCGCAGCTGGGTGCGGCCGGCGCCGGCCAGCGCGAGGTCGGCCACGGCGAAGTCGAGGCCGCCCGTGGTCTGCAGTTTGTCACTCATTCTTCGATGCACTCCGGAGATCGTCGGCGAAACGCTCGGGAGGCAGCACGGAAGTCCCTGCGGACAAAGAGAAAGGCACCTCCCTCACGGGAGGCGCCCTTGGAGTCGTGTCGCGGGCCGAGCGTGGCGGAAAGGATTCCGTCGCAGCGCCTCTCGGCCCGGAACCAGGATGGCAAAGCCGCGGCGAGGCTGTCAAGCGAGCGAGCGGGCCATGAGGACGTCGTCGACGTCCACCCCGTCGATGTGGAATTCGCCCCGCAGCACCCCTTCCACGACGAATCCGCACCGTTCGTAGACCCGGCGGGCGCCGGTGTTGTGACCCAGTACGCGCAGCGTCAGCTTGCGGGCGCTTCGGTGGCGCGCCTCGGCCACGGCGGCCTCGACGAGCTGCCGCGCGATGCCCAGCCGCTGCCGGTCCGGGTCGACGGCGAGCCCGTCGATCACCGCCACGTGCCGGTGGGCGGGGATGCCGAACCCTTCGCCGAGCCGGACGTACCCGGCGACGGCGCCGTCGTGCTCGGCGACGAGGACGTCTTCCGGCCGGGTGCCGTCGTCGAAGAACGGCGTGCCCGGCGGCGGCGCGGGCGCGGGGGAGACGGCCGGGGTCCAGGTGCGCTCGTCGAGCTTCGCGAGCACGGCTTCGTCTTCGGCGCGGGCGGGCCGGACGGTGATCGTCACGAAAGCTCCCGCCAGGCCTGGTCCACGAGCGCGGCCAGTTCGCGCGGGTCGCGGTTGCCCTCGGAGCTGAGGCTCCGCAGCGTGACGGTCAGGTCGGGGCCGGTGCGCTGGCAGTTCGTCACGAAGCTCTCCTGGGGGGCCGGTGCCGAGCCGGGGGCCGCGGGGCCGTTGTGCCGCAGGCACTGCACGTCGCCGATGCGCACGAGCTCGGTGCCCGGTGCGCCCTGGCCGAGGGCTGCGAAGTCGTCGTAGATCGCCACGAGCCCGGGGGAAGGCGCCCGGACGGCGATGAGCTGGACCCCGCGTCGCAGCCGGTCGTCCTGGTAGTGCTGGGCGAGCGCGCCCGCACCGTCGTAGGCGGCCGACACGCGGGCTGCGGTCTCCCGGTCGGCCTTCTCGATGCCGGTGATCATGGCCTGTCCCTGGCGCGCATCGAACTTCGCGATGGCCTCCGGGGAGCGGCTCAGCTCGCCGAGCCGGGGCGGCGCGGAGAGCGACCGCCCGCTCGGGCCGCCGAACAGCGTCAGGACCAGCCACGGCACGCCGACCAGCACCGCGCCGGCGAGGAAGCCGAGCAGGCCGGTGACGGCCGGCCGGGCGAGGAGCGAGCGGCGGCGTGGAGCCGGAGTGTGGGCCTGCTGGCCGGGTGCGGGTTCGAGCGGGAAGGCCTGCGAGAAGTCCTCGGTCACCAGCGAATCCTGGCGGAATCCGGCATCCGGCGCGAAGGGAATTCTCCGGCCGGCCCTCAGATCAGGTGCGCATGCCGCCAGATGCCTTCCGAACGTCCGCCGATCAGGCCCGCCTCGCGCAGGAACGGCACGATCTTCTCCGCCATCCAGCGGCGGGTCTCGTGGAAGTGCGGGTTCGCCAGCGCCGCGGCGCGGCCCTCCCGCGGCTCGATGCCGACGCTGCGGTAGATTCGCGGGTCGACCATGCTGTCGATCACGCCGAACGCGACCAGCGCGGTCCGCACGCGGTGCCGCTGCAGCGCCGCCTTCGACAGCTTCGGCGTCTCGCGCAGCACCTCCTCCTTCGCGAACCGGACGTGCCGGGCCTCCTCGACCACGTGGATGCGGTTGACCGAGCGGATCAGCGGCTGGATGCCGTCGTCGTCCATCATCGACCGCTGGAGCCGGTCGGTGGTCTCCTCCGCGACCAGCACGCTGGCGAACATCGACGGCCCGGCGGCGGTCGCGCCGAACACCTTCGCGGCGCGGTGGACCACCTTCGGGACGCCGTAGCGCGGGACGCCGAGCCGCTGCGCGGTGCGGGCGAACATCACCGAGTGCCGCGTTTCGTCGCCGATCTCGGTGAGCGCGTACTGCGCGTGCTCGCTGCGCGCGTCGAGGTCGAAGACGTACCGGGCGAGCAGGTGCATGAGGACGATCTCGAACCACAGGCCGACGCTCATGATGCTGGCGATCTCGTGCTTGGACAGCTCGATCCGCTGCTCCGGCGTCAGCTTCGCCCACAGGTCCGTGCCGTAGAGGGAGACGCGCTCGAGCGGCATGTACGCCTTGCCCTCGGCGAGCGGGGCGTCCCAGTCGATGTCGACGTAGGGATCGTAGGAGTTCTTCGCGGAGCTCTTGAGCAGGCGAGCCGCGGTGACGTCCCGGTCCTGGGCCTCGACGCCCATGACGGCCTCCGAAAAGTAGGGGGTACGCGGTGTACTAGCTACTTCGGGAGCGTACACCGCCCGGCGGGTGCGTGAGTAGGCTTTCGCCGTGACCAAGGTCGACGGACGGGCGACACGCTGGGCGGGCCAGCAGGAACGGCGGCGCGCGGAGTTCGTCGACGCCGCACTGGCCGCCATCGCCGAGCACGGCCCGGACGTGTCCACGGAGCAGATCGCCGAACGCGCCGGCGTGGCGCGCACGCGCCTGTACCGGCACTTCGACGGCGCGGAAGACCTCCGGCGCGCGATCGCGCAGCGGGCGGCCGAGCTGGTGACGGCCGACCTGGCGCCGCTGTGGCACCCCGAGGGCTCGCCGAACGAGATGATCTCCACGGTGATTTCGACGCACCTGCGCTGGCTGACCGAGCACGCCCCCCTGCACCGCTACCTCGCCTGCGCGCAGCCGGCCGCCGCGGACGACCGCCCGGACGTCCGCGGGGCGATCGCCCGCCACCTCAGCCGGCTGTTCACCGGCTACCTGACGGAGCTCGGGCTCGACCCGGCCCCGGCGGACACGATCGCGTTCGGCCTGGTCGGCTACGTCGAATCGGCGACGACCCGCTGGCTGGACCACCCGGGAACGCTCAGCCTGCCCCAGCTGACCGCCCAGCTCACGGGCACGATCTGGGCGATGCTGGACCACACGCTGCGCGCGGGCGGCGTCGAGCTGGACCCGGACCGGCCGCTGCCGCTGCCCGAGGGGCTGTAGAGCCGGCGCCCGCTATCTTGACCGCGTGCCGAGCTCCCGGAGATGGCGGACGATCGCGGCGGTCACGGCCTACGCGTCGATCATGGTCACCGCCATCTTGGCCGCCCGCGACGGCCGCGGCGGCACCGCTTTCGTCACCGTGCTGCTGATCACCTTCGGCTGCTTCCTGTGGTGGCAGGCGGGAACAGCGCTGGGTGTCACCGAGCTGGCTTGGCGGCGCCGGGGCATCAAGGTCGCCGGCCGGATCGTGGACTACGACGACGGCAGCGACGGGTCGGGCAATTTCCCCGTCATCGAGTACACGACGGTGGACGGTGGGGTTCACCGGCACCGAGCCGACGTGGGCAGGTGGCGCCGCACCGGGTCCGGCGAGGTGGAGGTCACGTATGACCCCGAACGGCCACAGCGGGTCCGGGAGCGGCTGACCCCCTGGCACGTCTTCGTCGGCTGCGCGATCCTGGCCGGCGGATGCCTCATGTTCTGGATGGCCGTCGACGGCCTGCGGCTCGCTTTCCCATGGTTCCGGCTCTAGTCCTCGCGCGCGAATTCCGCCCGCACGCCCAGCAGCCGCACCGCGCGGGTCAGCTCGAACATCCCGAGCACCTCCTGTGCCGCGCGGTCGAGCTCGCCCGCGTCCGACGTCGGCTCCGGCAGCGTGATGCTGTGCGTGTGGGTCAGGAACGGCACGAACCGCACCTTGACCGCGACCCGCGCCGCCGGGCGGCCCTCGTCGAGGACGTCCTGGGCGACGCGCTTGGCCAGCGCCGTGACCTCGGCGGCCATCTCCGCCGGGTCCGTCAGGTCGCGCTGGAACGTCGTCTCGCGGCTGCGGGAGCGGGCCACCCAGGGTGTCGCGCTCACCTCGGCGTCGCTGATGCCGCCGCCGAGCAGCCGCAGCCACGGGCCGGTCTTCGGGCCGAACCGCGCGGCGAGCTCCGCCGGGTCGGCCCCCGCCAGGTCCAGGACCGTGGTGATGCCCAGCTCGGCGAGCTTCTTCGCCGTCTTGCCGCCGATGCCCCACAGCGCGTCGGTCGGGCGGGCCGCCATCACCTCCCACCAGTTCTCCTGCGTCAGCCGGTAGATCCCGCCCGGCTTGCCGAACCCGGTGGCGAGCTTGGCCCGCAGCTTGTTGTCCCCGATCCCGACCGCGCACGACAGGCCCGTCTCGCGTGCCACCGCCTCCTTGATCGCGGCGGCCAGCGCCTCGGGCTCGGCGGTCTCGGCCCCGACGAACGCCTCGTCCCAGCCCAGCACCTCGACCACGACCGGCAGCTCCCGGACCGCGGCCATCACGCGCGCCGACACCTCGAGGTAGGCGTCCGGGTCACTGGGCAGGAAGACGGCATCCGGGCAGCGCTTGGCGGCGATCCGCAGCGGCATGCCGGACTGGACGCCGAACTCGCGCGCCTCGTACGAAGCCGTCGCGACGACCGCGCGCTCGGTGGGGTCGCCGTTGCCGCCGACCACGACCGGCTTCCCGCGCAGCTCGGGGTGGCGGGCGATCTCGACCGCGGCGATGAACTGGTCGAGGTCGACGTGCAGGACCCACTTCACCCGGCTCAGTCTGCCTCAGAACCTTGTTCAGCCGTCGGCCGGCGCGAGTGTCGCCACAGGTGGGCGGCCTGCGGCCCGTAGCGCCGTCCTGACCAGAACAAGGTTCTCAGATCCGGTGCCGCGCCACGTGGGTCCAGACGGTGCCGGTGAGCGCGATGATGCCGCACAGCGTCACGCCCGGGTCGGGCAGCACCAGGCCCAGGACCAGCAGCGTCACGGCGGCGACGTCGAAGAAGATCAAGACGGCGTTCCGGACCCCGCGCGACTTCGGGCGCCGGCCGTCGCGCAACGCGGCAGCCAGCTCCGGGTCACTGAGCTCCAGGTTGCGCTCGATCTTCTCGAGCTCGGTGCGGTCGTGGTGACTGAGCATCGGGCCTCCTTCGGCGCCGAACCCGCCGTATCGCCGTAGCGAATACCCAATCGTCCTCCTCGCGAACCGCCGAACGCCTTCTGATTTCGTGCTTTTTTCTGGTCCGACCGGGTGATCTGCGCTCCGTGACCGGCTTCGGCCACGTTACGTTGCCCTGAAGAACGTGGCCGGTCACGTACCGGACGGCGGTGGGGGCGGCCGGGTGGCCACGTCCTGCCTTCGTGCCGGTGGCCGGTCGGGCCCTTCAACCAGCCGGAGGATTTTCATGACCCTGCCCACCGAACCGATCGGCAGCATCCCGCGTCCCGCCTCCCTCCTCGAAGGCCTCGGCGAGTTCGCCGCGGGCCGGATCGACGCCGCCGCGCTCGCCGAGCTCGAGAGCCGGGCGCTGGCCGACACGATCCGCCGGTTCGAGGAGACCGGCTCACCGGTGCTGACCGACGGGGAGCAGGGCAAGCCGAGCTTCGCGACGTACCCGCTGGCCGGGCTCGAAGCCCTGGCGCCCGACGGCGTCGTCATCCCGTTCGCCGACGGGCACACCCGGCAGCTGCCGCGGCTCACCGCCGGCCCGTTCCGCTACGCGACGCACGCCGGCTCGTACCTGACGCGCGCGAAAACGCTTACCGATCGGCCCGTCAAGCAGGCGGTGATCGCCGCGTCCGCGCTCTCGCTGATCTACCCGGGCGACGGCATCGAGGGGTACTCGCAGGAGCAGTTCGTCGCCGACCTGGTGAACGAGGCCGAGGCGGACATCCGGGGCAGCCTCGACGCGGGCGCGGACAGCGTGCAGATCGACTTCACCGAAGGGCGGCTGTCGCTGAAGCTCGACCCGTCCGGCGGGCTGCTGCGCCAGTTCGTCGAGCTGAACAACGCCGTGCTCGACCGGTTCACCGCCGAGGAGCGCGCGAAGATCGGCGTCCACACGTGCCCGGGCGGCGACCAGGACTCCGTGCACAGCCTCGACGTCGACTACGCGGGCCTGCTGCCGGCGTTGTTCGACCTCAAGGCCGGCCGCTTCTTCGTCCAGCTGGCCAGCGAAGCCGACCCGGAGCGCGCGCTGCGGGTGATCGCCGAGCACCTCAAGGCCGATCAGCGGGTCTTCGTCGGGGTCATCGACCCGATCGACCCGCGGGTGGAGACCGCGGAGGAGGTCCGGGACCGGGTGCTCACCGCGGCGAAGTACGTGCCGGCCGAGCGGCTCGGCACCTGCGACGACTGCGGGTTCTCGCCGTTCGCCGACGACACGTCGACTTCGCGAGACATCGCGTTCGCGAAGATCGCGGCGCGGGTCGAGGGCACGCGGCTGGCGTCGGAGAAGCTCGGCTGAGCGGACGGCGTGAGCCCCGACCCGGGCTCACGCCGTCTCGGCGGCGACCTTCAGCCCGAGGGCGACGAGCACGGTGCCCAGGACCGCGTCGAGACCCCGGCGGACGCGGCCGGCGCTGAAGAACCGCTTCAGCGCCCCGACGACCACGGCGAGGGTGACGAACCACAGGACCGTGCCGGCGGTGGCGATCGCGGCCAGTTCGAGCGTCTGCAGGGTGGAGCCGTCGGCGGGCAGGAACTGGGGGAGCAGGGCCAGGAAGTACACGGCGACCTTGGGGTTCAGCAGGTTCGTCACCAGGCCCTGGCGGAAGGCGGCCCCGGCCTCGAGTCGCGGGCCCCCGGTGGTCCGGGGAAGGTCCCGGTACTCGCCGCGGCGCACGGCCAGCCACGCCTTGACACCGAGGACCACCAGGTAGGCCGCACCGGCCAGCTTGACCACGGTGAAGGCGACCGCCGACGCGGTGAGCACGGCGGCGACCCCCAGGGCGATCGCGACCACCCAGGCGAAGACACCGAGCGCGATCCCGGTGCCCGCGGCGATCCCGGCCCGTCGCCCGCCGGCGAGCGCCGAGCGCGTCACGACGACGAAGTCGGGCCCGGGCGACATCGCCCCGAGCACGACGACCAGCAGGAAGGAGGCGGCGGTGGCACCGGGGATCATGGGCAGAGGATACGACCCGGCCGCCACTCGTTTTCCCGGGAAGTTCGAATTTGAACCTCGTGTAGGGTCGATCTTGTGGGTGATTCCAGGGGTGAGGGCATGACGGCCGAGGTGCGGACGCGGGTGCGGATCCCGCTGCGGCTCGACGGCGGCGTCGCGGTGGACGCCGAAGCCGTCACCTTCCGCGGCCTGGCCGATGGCGGTGAGCACCTGGCGTTCGTCCTGGGCACGCCCGGTGAGGTGCCGCTGGTGCGGCCGCACTCGGAATGCCTGACCGGCGACGTCTTCGGGTCGGCGCGCTGCGACTGCGGCCCGCAGCTGGCCGAGGCGGTCGCGCGGATCGCCGAGACGGGCGGGTTCCTGCTGTACCTGCGCCAGGAGGGCCGGGGCATCGGGCTGTACAACAAGCTCGACGCGTACGCCCTGCAGGACGGCGGCCTCGACACCTACGCCGCGAACGCCGCGCTCGGCCTGCCCGAGGACGCCCGCGACTACACGGTCGCCGCGCAGATGCTCGGTGCGCTCGGGGTGGACCGGGTCGACCTGCTGTCGAACAACCCGGACAAGGCGGAGCAGCTGCGGGCGGCCGGGATCGCGGTGCGCGACCGGGTCCCGACGGGGGTGTTCGCGACCGAGAACAACGTCCGGTACCTGCGCGCGAAGGCCGAGCAGACCGGGCACACGCTCAGCCTCCCCGGCCTGGCCAGCTGACGCGGACCCGGAGGGTCGCCTCAGGTCAGGCGCTGGGCCGCCGCGGCCGCGGGGCTCGTGGTGAGCTTCTCCAGGAGGCCGATCAGGGTGGCCCGTTCCGACGGGGTCAGTGACGCCACCCAGGCCTGCTCGCGCTCGTTGTGCTCCTGGTAGGCGTCGGTCACCGCGGTGTGGCCCGCTTCGGTGAGCGCCAGCTGCACCGCCCGGCGGTCGTGGGGGACCGCGGTGCGGGTCGCCAGGCCGTCCCGCTCCAGGGTCTTGACCAGCGCCGACACCGCCGCGCGGCTCATCCCGGCGAGCCGGGCCACGTGGCGGGACTCCAGCGGGCCGGCCAGCCAGAGGACGAACAGCACCCGGAAGCCGGCCCAGCTCCAGCCGCGCGGGCGGTGGACCGTCGACTCCCAGTCGTAGACGAGGGCGCCGGCCAGCCGGTGCAGCGTGAGGCCGAGGCGCATCGCCACCGGGTCGGTCGCGGGCAGCTCGGCCTGCGTCTTCCCGATCGCGTAGTCGACGAACGAGAGGTAGTCGAGGTCGGCCGGTCGGTCGGTCATGCGGCCAGGTTAAGGGAAGGAGGGTTCCGCACGGCGGTACGGCGGGCTAGCCTGACTTGATAGTCAATCCTTTGACGATCAAGGAGCGCTCGCCGTGACGAAGAAAGCCTTCGCGTCTTCGGCCGACCTGGCGGAGAAGGCGCAGACCCTCGAGAACCTGGCGGACGGGGTCTGGGCGCTGACCGCCGAGGGCGACCCGAACATCGGCGCGATCGAAGGCGAGGACTTCCTCGTCTGCTTCGAGGCACTGGCCACGCCCGTCGCGGCCGCCGACTGGCTCGCGAAACTGCGGGAGCACACGGACAAACCCGTGCGGTACCTGGTGCTGAGCCACTACCACGCCGTGCGCGTGCTGGGCGCGTCCGCCTTCGACGCCGACGTGATCGTCGCGCACGAGAACACCCGTGCCCTGGTCGCCGAGCGCGGCAAGGAGGACTGGGAGAGCGAGTTCGGCCGGATGCCACGGCTGGCGAAGGGCGCGGAGTCGGTGCCCGGGCTGACTTGGCCGACGCTGACCTTCTCCGACCGGCTCACGATCGACCTCGGCGGCGACCGCGGCGACCTCGTCCTGCAGTACTGCGGGCGCGGCCACACCGAAGGCGACATCGTCGCCTGGCTGCCGCGGCAGAAGATCCTCTACGCCGGCGACCTCGTGGAAGCGGAAGCCGCGCTCTACACCGGCGACGCCTTCCACCGCGAGTGGGCGTCGTCCACTTTGGACCGGGTGGCCGCCTTCGGGGCCGAGACCCTGATCGGCGGCCGCGGCGGCGTGAGCCGCGGGGCCGATGCGGTCGGCGCCGCCATCGCGCAGACGCGGCACTTCCTGGACACGATGCTCCGCGAGGTCGGCGCCGTCCGCGACGCCGGTGGCACGCTCAAGGAGGCCTTCGAGCGCACGCACGCGGCCTTGAACGACCAGTACGGGCACTGGCCGATTTTCGAACACTGCCTGCCTTTCGACGTCTCGCGGCTGTGGGACGAGCTGTCCGGCATCGAGCGGCCGGTGGTGTGGACGGCCGAACGCGACCGCGAAGTCTGGGACCAGCTCCAAGGATGACGGTCGCCGTCCTCGGCAGCGGCCCGGTCGGCCAGACGGCCGCGCTGCTGCTCGCGCGCCGGGGCGTGCCGGTCGTGCTCGTCGACGAGCACGAGGGGCGCGATCCCGTGGGTTCCAAGGCCATCTGCCACCAGCGGGACACCTTGGACGTCTGGGCGTGGCTCGGCGCCGGGTGCCTCGCCGAGGAGGGCCTCACCTGGACGACCGCGCGGACCTTCCACCGCGACCGGGAGCTGTTCTCCCACCGGCTGCCGGACGCCGGCTCCGCGCTCCCGCCGTTCGTCAACCTGTCGCAGGCCCGCGTCGAGGCGGTCCTGGACGAGCTGATCGCGCGGCAGCCGCTGATCGACGTCCGCCGCGGTCACCGCGTCACCGGCCTGACCCAGCCGGGCTGCGTCGAAATCCGGTGCGAGACGAAAGCCGGGCCGCGCCGGATCGAGGCCGACTACGCGATCGCCTGCACCGGGGCCCACGGCGACGCGGTGCGCCGGGCGCTCGGGCAGCACCTCGGCGGGGTGTCGTTCCGCGACCTGTTCCTGATCTGCGACATCCGCGCGGACCTGCCGGGCTGGGCGGCCGAACGGCGGTTCTGGTTCGACCCGCCGTGGAACCCGGGCCGTCAGGTGCTCATCCACCCGTGCCCGGGCTCGGAATTCCGCATCGACTGGCAGGTCCCCGAGGACTACGACCTCGCCGCCGAAGAGTCGGGCGGGGCCCTCGACCACCGGATCCGCGCGATCATCGGCGACCGGCGCTACGAGGTGATCTGGCGCTCGGTGTACCGCTTCCACACGCGGCTCGTCGACCGCATGCGCGCCGGCCGCGTGCTGCTGGCCGGGGACTGCGCGCACCTCGTCGCGCCGTTCGGGGCGCGCGGGCTCAACTCCGGCGTGGCCGACGCGGAGAACGCGGCCTGGAAGCTGGCGGCCGTCCTGCGCGGCGACGCGGGGGAGGAGCTGCTGGAGAGCTACCACACCGAGCGGCACGCGGCGGCGGTGGAGAACGCGGCCGTCACCACCGCGACGATGGACTTCCTGGTGCCCCAGGACGACGAGCGGCGCCGTCGCCGGCTCGACGTCCTCACGCGGGCGGCGCACGACGCGGCCGCCTGCGAGCAGGTCGACTCGGGCCGGCTGGCCGAACCGTTCTGGTACGCGGACTCGCCGCTGACCACACCGGATCCGGAACGGCCGTGCGCGGGACGGCCGCCCCGGGGTGCGTTGCCGCCGCCGGGACCGGGCGTGCTGCTCCCGGACGTCACCGTCGCGAGTGGACGGTTGCGCGACCTGGCCCGGCCGGGGTTCCTCGCCCTGACGACGCCCGGGGTGCGGGTGCCGGGGCTGCGGTCGGTGGCGATCCCGGTGGGCGGGGTGCTGGGTGCGCGTCCGGGCGAAGCCTGGCTGGTCCGCCCGGACGCGTACGTCGCCGCGGTGTTACGGGTAGGAGACGAGCGGGCTCACCTGGTGCCCGGTGTTCGCGGCGTCACCCGTGTCGTTGATGACGTGGGCGATCGTGCCCACACCGCCGAGTGACACCGACACCAGGTTGTGGAACCGGACGCCGCTGTTGTTCGGCACTTCGAACGAGTGACTGGCCACCATGGACGGATTCGTGTTGAAGAAGCAGTAGCTGCCCAGGCCCCAGCCTTCGTGGCTGGTCACCGAGTCGGCCACCTTGTACGCCGCCCAGCCCTGCCGGCCGCCGCCGCTGGACCAGGACGCCTGGTCCGGCGGGTCGTACGGCATTTCGTTCTGGAAGAAGTACGTCCGCCCGCCGTTGCCGTTCCAGAGCACCTCGTACTGCTGGTAGTGCTCGACGAACAGGCCGTACATCGTCACGTTCGCGCCGTTGACGACGAGACCGTTCGCCGCGGTGTTGACGTTCCACCCGACGCCGTACGAGTGGTCGCCGCGCCAGAGCCACATGTGATCGCCGATGACGTTGCTCGAATTGACCACGAGGGTCTGCGTGGCCTTCCCGACGGCCGCGCCGCCGATCCGGAAGAACACGTCGTGCAGCGACGTCGGGTCGGCCGCGTGGCCGGCGTTCGAGCCGGGCTGGCCGACCTGCACGAGCACCGGCGAGTTCACCGCGCCCGCGTCGATCAGCAGCCCGGCGATCTTCACGCCGTCCACGTCGGACGTCGTGATCGCGGCGTTGCCGTTCGTCGGTGTCAGCGTCGCGAGACCGAGGCCGAGCACCACGGTGTCCGGACGCGTGACGTTCAGCGCCTGGTCGAGGTGGTAGACGCCCGGCGTCACGAGCAGGTTCTTGCCCGCGGCCAGGGCCGCGTTGAGCGTTGCCGCCGAGTCCGACGGATGCGCGACGTAGAACTCGCTGAGCGAGATCGCCTGTCCGGCGGGCGCGCCGTGGCCCCAGCTGGTGCCGGACGAGTTCTGCCGCAGCGCCGGGACGAAGACGTTGTAGCTGCCCGAGCCGTCGACGTAGAGGAACGGCTTCTCGCGGATCACCGGGGTCTGGCCGACGACCGTCTCCGGCGGGTTCGGGAACGACGCCGGCGGCGTGCCGGTCGAGCCGACGAACACCATGTTCCAGACGCCGCCCTGCCAGCCGCCGAGCTCGCTGTTGCGGGTGAGGAACTGCTGCTGCGAACCGGAAACGGCGACTCCGTCGATCTTGCTGTCGGCGATCAGGCCGCCGCTGGCCCAGCCGTCACCGCCGTTCCACAGCTGGATCTGGCTGCCCCGCAGGTGCATCCGGCGGTAGGGCGCGGCCTGCGCGACGGCCCAGCGTTCGACCTGGCCCGCGGGCAAGGTCACCGAGAGGTTTTCGGCCGACCGCCAGAAGTTCTGCGTCGCGTTGCCCTTGTTGGCCGGGTTGTCGCCTTGCTGCAGCCAATCCGCTTCGACGCGGACGTGGCCGTCGAGGTTGACGTCGTCGGGGGAGAGCCCGAGGCCCGCCACCTGCTCGTAGAAGCCGAGGTTGACGTCGGCGTTGTAGCTGCCGGGCTTGAACAGCACGGCGTAGCGCTCGGTGCCGAACTGGTTGGTGTGCTGCTGGTCCGCGATCTGCGTCAGCCGGTTCTGGATCGTCGCGGCCGGGGTCGAGGGGTCGAACACCGACACGTTCGGCCCGAAGCCCGGGTTGCGCGGGTCGGTCGGCGGGATGGTCGTCCCGCCGCCGGTGCCGTGGGCGGCGACCTCCCACAGCGAATAGCCGTACTGCGTGGCGCGCTGGGTGCCGGTGATCCGGAGGTACCGCGCGGTGCCGGTGAGGGGCACGGTCTGCGTGCCGCCGGCGCCGGTGGTGGTCGAGTACGCCGTGGTCCAGCTGCTCGCGTCGGCGGAGAGCTGGACGCTGAACGCTTTGGCGTAGGCGGCTTCCCAGCTGAGCACCACGTCGCAGAGCTGCTGCGCGGAGCCCAGGTCGACCTGCAGCCACTGCGGGTCGCCGAACGCGCTGGACCAGCGCGTGCCGGTGTTGCCGTCGACCGCGGCGGACGCGGGTGTCCCGCCGTTCTCGGTGGACGACGCGGTCGCGGGGCGGCCCTGCGCGAGGTTCGTGGTGCCGCACGCGGCGGCCTGGGCCGGTGCGGAGCCGACCACCGCCGCGGTGGTGACCGCGGTGACGAAGGTGGTGGCGATGACGAGGAGGCGGTGTACGGGGGAGAACGTCGTTGATCTCATCGGCCTGCCTGCTGCTCGGGGGGAGGACGGGCGAAACGGGCCGGGCGAGCCCCACAGCTCGCGCCGGCGTCGGGTGGTGCGGCGGGTTCACGCCCCGGGACACCCGCCCGGCGCCGTGAGCCGGAGGAGCGGTACCGGGTGGTGCGAGGAGCGCGAACCAGTCAGCCCGAAGGGTGTGTGCCGCGGCGGAACTGGCCCGGGTGGCGGTCACGGAACCGGTTCCGTCGGTGAGCTCGCAGTTAACAGCGTGGGGTTCGGCGGAGTCAAGGACCCGGCGCGGATTCTCCTCGGCCGGACCAGTCCGCGGGCCGGTCCGCGACCGTCCGGCGCAGCGTCGTTGACATTTTACGATCCTTTATTTATATCTTGAACTAAGAGCGTGCCGACGGGCGGGACCCACACCCGCACCGAAGACCACGTGAGCCGATCCGCGCCGGGGCAAGGCCGCCCCGGCGCCGGTTCGCCGTGGAGGTGCCCATGCAACGCCGCATGCCGAGGATCCGGGTTCTCGCCGTCCTCGCCCTGACCCTGGCCGCCCTGCTCACCGCACCGGTGGCGCAGGCCGCGCCCGTCCTGCTTTCCCAAGGCCGTCCGGTGACGGCGTCCTCGACCGAGTCCGCCGCGTTCCCGGCGTCCGCCGCCGTCGACGGCGACCCCGGTACCCGGTGGTCCAGCGGGTTCAGCGACCCGCAGTACCTCCAGGTCGACCTCGGCTCGACCCAGCAGCTGTCCCAGGTCGTGCTGAGCTGGGAAGCCGCCTACGCCAAGGCGTTCACGGTCCAGGCCTCCGCCGACGGCGCCACCTGGACGTCCCTGTATTCGACCACCACCGCGACCGGCGGCAGCCAGACCCTGAACGTCACCGGCAGCGGCCGGTACGTCCGGCTCACCGGCACCCAGCGCGCCACGCAGTACGGCTATTCGCTGTGGGAATTCCAGGTCTACGGCGGGGGCGGCACGACCCAGCCCGGCGACGTCCTGCTGTCCTACGGCAAACCCGGCACCGCGTCCTCCTCCCAGGACGACGGCGCGTGCCCCGGCTGCCTGCCGGCGAAGGCGTTCGACCACGACCCGGCCACGCGCTGGGCGACCAGCGCGACCACCGGCTGGGTCGACCCGGGCTGGCTCACCGTCGACCTCGGCGCGCCCGCGGCGATCCACCAGGTCGTCCTGCAGTGGGACCCGGCCTACGCCGTCGCGTACCAGATCCAAGTCTCGAACGACAACGCGAACTGGACGACGCTCTACTCGACCACGACGGGCAAGGGCTTCAAGGAGACGCTGACCGTCAACGGCTCCGGCCGGTACGTCCGGATGTACGGCACCGCCCGCTCGAACGGGTACGGCTACTCGCTGTGGGGCTTCGACGTCTACGGCACCGGCGGCAACCCGACGACGCCGCCGCCCGCGCCGCCGGCCCCGCACTTCCCGGGCACCCTGGTCTGGAGCGACGAGTTCAACGGCGCCGCGGGCACGGGCCCGGACGCGAGCAAGTGGACCGCCGAGACCGGCCCCGGCGTCAACAACGAGCTCGAGTACTACACGAACAACAACAACGCCAAGCAGGACGGCCGCGGCAACCTCGTCATCCAGGTCCGGCGCGAAGCCACGCCGGGCAGTGCGTGCCCGGTCGACCCGATCAGCGGCAGCGGCACCTGCCAGTACACCTCCGGCCGGATCAACACCGCGGGCAAGTTCAGCTTCACCTACGGCCACGTCGAGGCGAACATCAAGGTGTCCGGCACGCAGGGACTGTGGCCCGCGTTCTGGTTGCTGGGCGCCAACTTCTTCAGCGGCACGCCGTGGCCCAACTGCGGCGAGATCGACATCATGGAGCACGTCGGCAAGTCGCCGAACCTGGCCTACTCGACCATCCACGCCCCGGCCTACAACGGCGCGGGCGGCATCGGCGCGCCCCTGGACCTCGGCCAGGACGTCTCCGCCGGGTTCCACAAGTTCGGTCTCGACTGGGACGCCAACCACATGACCTTCTCCGTCGACGGCACCGCGTTCGAGACGATCAACCGCGACACGGTGGAGAGCACGCGCGGGCCGTGGGTCTACGACCACCCGTTCTTCCTGATCCTCAACAACGCCATCGGTGGCGACTTCCCCGGCCCGCCGGGAGCGGGGACCGTGCTCCCGCAGGACATGGTGATCGACTACGTGCGGGTGTACCAGTGAGGCGCCGGCTCGCCCTCGGTGCGGTAGCCGTCGCGGGGCTGCTCGCCGTCCCGCCGGTCACCGCCGAGGCGGCTCCGGCGCTGCTCTCCCAGGGGCACGCCGTGACTGCGTCCTCCACCGAAAACGCCGCCGTCCCCGCGAGCGCGGCGGTCGACGGTGATCCGGGCACGCGCTGGTCCAGCCTCGCCGCCGATCCGCAGACGCTGCAGGTCGACCTCGGCTCGGTGCGCACCCTGAACCAGGTCGTGCTCCAGTGGGAGGCGGCGTACGCCACGGCGTTCACGATCCAGGCCTCGGCCGACGCCGGTCAGTGGTCCACCGTGTATTCGACCACGACCGGCACGGGCGGCACCCAGACGCTGCCTGTGTCGGGCAGCGGCCGGTACGTCCGGCTGACCACCACGCGGCGGGCGACCCAGTGGGGGGTGTCGCTGTGGGAGTTCCAGGTCTTCGGTGACGGCTCGGCCCAGGCGTGCGGCAGTGCGAACGCCGCGCTGCGGCAACCCGCGACCGCGTCGAGCGTCCAATCGGAGGCGTTCCCCGCGAGCGCGGCGGTCGACGGTGACGGCGGGACCCGCTGGTCGAGCCTGGCCGCCGACCCGCAGTGGATCCAGGTCGACCTCGGCGGCGCGCGGGCGGTCTGCGGCGTCGACCTGACCTGGGAAACGGCCTACGCGAGCGCGTACACGGTCCAGCTGTCCACCGACGGGACGTCCTGGACGACGGCGGCGACCGTGACCGGGGCGGGCGGCACCGAACACCCCGCGGTCTCCGGCAGGGCGCGGTACGTCCGGGTGAACGCCACCGCACGAGCCACCCCCTGGGGCGTCTCGCTGTGGGAGTTCGCGGTGCACACCAGCGACAGCGCACCGCCGACGACCGGTTGCCCGTGGGTGGGCTCGACAGCGCCGGTCGCCGACCGGGTGAACCAGCTGATGGCGGTGATGACCGCCCAGCAGAAGGTGAAGGTGCTGCACGGCAACGGCGCGACCGGCCCGTACATCGGCAACACCGACGCGGTGCCGGAGCTGTGCATCCCGGCCCTCGGCCTGCAGGACGGCCCGGCCGGGGTCGGTGACGGGCTCGACGGCGTCACCCAGTTCCCGGCGCCGGTGTCGGCCGCCGCGACCTGGGACACCGCGCTGGTGAACCGGTACGGCAGCGCCATGGGCGCCGAGTTCGCCGGCAAGGGCGTCGACATCGCCCTCGGCCCGACGATCAACCTGGTCCGCGACCCGCGCTGGGGCCGCAACTTCGAGACCTACAGCGAGGACCCGTACCTCGCCGGCGCGGCCGGGACCGCGACGGTCCAGGGCATCCAGAGCCAGGGCGTGCTGGCGCAGGCCAAGCACGCGGCGGCGTACAACGTCGAGGCCGGGGCGTCGCGCGGGACACCGTCGGACAACGTCATCATCGACGACCGGACACTGCACGAGCTGTACCTGCCGGCGTTCCAGCAGGTGGCGAGCCAGGGCCAGGTCGCGTCGATGATGTGCGCCTACAACCAGATCAACGGCGTCCCGGCGTGCCAGAACAGCGGCGTGCTCACCACGGCGATCAAGCAGGACGCGAACTGGGGCGGCTTCGTCGGCTCGGACTGGGGCTCGGCGACCGGCGGCCCGCGGCAGCTGGCCAACGGCGGGCTCGACATGGAGATGCCCGGCGGCGCGTTCTTCGGTCAGGGCCTGCTCGACGCCGTCTCCCGCGGCGAAGTGACGCAGGCCCGCGTCGACGACATGGTCCGGCGGGTGCTGACCCAGATGTTCCGGTTCGGCCTCTTCGACCGGGCTCGGCGCGGCACGCCCGCTTCCGTGGTGACCAACGCGGCCAACGTCGCCACCGCGCGGGACGTCGCCGCGGCCGGGTCGGTGCTGCTGAAGAACACCGGCGTGCTGCCGCTGGGTTCGTCGGTCAAGTCGATCGCGCTTTCCGGCGGCGACGCCATCGACCCGCAGAACATCGGCGGCGGCAGTGCCAAGGTGAACCCGTCGCCGGCGTCGGTGAACCCGATCGACGGCATCAAGGCGCGCGCCGGGTCCGGTGTCGCGGTGTCCTATGTGGATGGTGCGGGCGAGCACGTGCAGACGCCGGACATCCCGGGTGCGGTGGCGGCCGCTCGCACCGCGGACGTCGCCATCGTGTTCGGCAGCTACGGCGAATCCGAGACCCAGGACCTCGACACGATCGACCTGCAGAACCAGCAGAACGAGCTGATCGACGCCGTGGCCTCGGCCAACCCGCGCACGGTCGTCGTGCTCAACACGGGGTCGGCGGTGACCATGCCGTGGCTGGGCAAGGTCGCGGCGGTGATCGAAGGCTGGTACCCGGGGCAGGAGAACGGCAACGCGCTCGCGTCGCTGCTCTACGGCGACGTCAACCCGTCGGGCAAGCTGCCGATCAGCTTCCCGAAGCAGCTCGCCGACCTGCCGACGGCGAACGTCCAGCAGTTCCCGGGCGCGAACGACCGGATCGAGTACTCCGAAGGACTCAACGTCGGCTACCGCTGGTACGACAGCCGGAACCTCGACCCGCTGTTCCCGTTCGGCTTCGGCCTGTCGTACACGACGTTCGGGTTCTCGAACCTGGTCGTCACGCCACAGGGCACGGGCGGCACCGCGACCGTGACGGCCACGGTGACCAACACCGGCACCCGCGCGGGCGCCGACGTCGTCCAGCTGTACGTCGGCCAGCCGGCCGGGAACGGCGAGCCGCCCAAGCAGCTCAAGGGGTTCAAGAAGGTGCAGCTGAACCCCGGGCAGAGCGCTCAGGTGTCGTTCCCGCTCACCCCGCGGGACCTCGCGCACTGGACGGGCTCGTGGACGGCGAACGCCGGCCAGTACCGCGTCTACCTCGGTGATTCCTCGCGCAACGTGCCGCTGTCGGCGACGCTGACCGTCTCCTGAGTCGACTCGCGGATCACCAGCGCGGTCGGGACGATCAGCGGGGTGTCCGGGGACGGCACGCCGGCCAGGCGGTCCAGCAGCAGCCCGGCCGCCGTCTCGCCCATCTGCCGCAGCGGCTGGCGGATCGTGGTGAGCGGCGGCTGGGTGTGCGCGGCCAGGGGGATGTCGTCGAAGCCGACCACGGCGACGTCCCCCGGCACCGCGCGGCCCGACTTGCGCAGGCCGGCCAGCACGCCCGCCGCCGTCAGGTCGTTGTGCGCGAAGACCGCGTCGAACGCCGGGCCCGTTTCGAGGAGCTGGAGGATCGCCGCTTCGCCGCTTTCGCTCGTGAAGTCGCCTTCGATGATCAACCGCGGGTCGAGGGTCAGGCCGGCGTCGAGGACGACCTCGTTGAAACCGTTGAGGCGGTCGGCGGTGCAGCCGAAGTCGCGCGGGCCGGTCACCGTGGCCAGCCGGGTGCGGCCGATGTCGAGGAGGTGGTGCGCCGCGGACGCGCCGCCCTGCCGGTTGTCCGTGCCCACCGACGGGAACGACGGACGGCGGCCGCGGTCGTCGATCACCACCACCGGCAGCCCGGAGTCGTGCAGCACGCGCAGGTGCCGCACCGCGTCCGGCGGTTCCACCAGCAGGAGTCCGTCGAACGCCTTCGCCGACACCTGCCGCGAGAACTCGCCGAGGGAGTCGGCGCCGCGGTTGGCGGTGGACAGCAGCAGCCCGTAGCCCTTCGACTCCACGACGTCGGCGACGCCCTGCAGCACTTCGCCCATCCACGGCCAGGTCAGTCCCGGCACCAGCATCCCGACCGTGCGCGTCACCCCGCGGGCCAGCCCGACCGCGCCGGCGCTGGGGATGTACCCGGTCGCGGCGATCACTTCGCGCACCCGGATCGCGGTCGCCGCGTCCACGTCGGCCTTGTTGTTGAGCACCCGCGAAACGGTCGTCTTGCTCACCCGCGCGCGGCGGGCGACTTCGGCGATCGTGACGCGCATCCGTCCTCCCGATCGGGCGGGTGGAAAGCTCCGTGGTGCCAAGGTACTCGCCCGCGGGCCCGTCGCGAGGTGTCCGAGATCGATCAAGTGCGGACGGACAACCGCGTGAGGCTCGCGTCGCCGGCCTTCCAGCGCGTCCGGACCGCCACGTACCGGGCCGGCCCGGTGTCCGCCGTCGCGTAGGTGACGCCGTCGACGCTGGTTTCGACGGTGGCGGCGGGGACGCGTCCCCGGGTCCAGGTCAGTTCGACCGCGGAAACCTCCGTCACCGCCCCGAGATCGACGACCATCCGGCCGTCCGGGCCCGGCCGCCAGGCGGTCGCCGGGTCGTCGTCGACGGCCGCGGCCGGGGCGGACATGCCCGGCGGGAGGGGCTCGGCGGGGAAGGTGGTCCGCCCGAGCGCGCGGTCGGCCTGCGGGTACGGGCGGAGTTCGCCGAAGACGACCGGCACGGTCCGGCGCGGCGGCAGCAGCACCGGCCGGGCGCGCCCGCCGTCCGGAGTCACTGTGACCAGCACGGGCAGCAGCCCGGCCGGCGCGGTGAGGTCGACCCGGCTCGCGTCGCGGACGACCGCTTTCACCCCGGCGGGGCCGGTCAGCGTGAACCGCGGGGGCTCGATGCGGCCCTCCGCCGCGGCCAGCGCGTAGGAAAATTCCGTGCCGGTCCGGGTGACGACCTGCTCGCCGCGGTAGAGCCGGTGGGCGGCGCCCGGGATGGTCACGGTGCCGCGCACCGCGGCGTCGCCGAGGTTGAGCAGTACGAGGAAGCCGTCGGTGACGGTGGCTTCGACCGCGGCCGCGCCGGTGGCGACCCGGCCGGAAGGCTGCGGCGGACCGGGCCGCAGCTCGGCGACGAACCGGGCGGGCGGCCCGTCGGAGAGCGTGACCCGGTCTCCGGTGACGGTGAGCGGGTTCGGGCCCGCGACGGTGATCCCGGCCCGGCCGTCGATGTCCAGCCGGCCACCGGTGCTGCGCAGTGCGGGCACCGGGTAGCTCCCCGCCGGCGTCCAGGTCACGCCGTCCGGCGAGGTTTCGATCCGGTACTTCCGGCCCGCGGCCGCCTCCCAGCTCAGCCGCACGCGGCCGAAGGTCACCAGTGCGCCGAGGTCGACGGCCAGCCAGCTGTCCGCCCGCGTCCGGTCCGATGTGGACACTGCCCACCTGGTCGCGGCGTTGCCGTCGACGGCGTACTTCGCCTCCTTCCCCGGCGACGACGACGAAGCCGACGCGGTGCCGGCTCGTGCGAGGTCCGGGCCGTCGCCGACCTCGAACGCCCAGAGCGAATAGCCGTACTGCGGGTCCGGCTCGACGCCGAGCATGCGGACGTGCCGCGCGGTGACCGCGCCGAAGGTCAGCTCGTCGGTCCGGGCGCCGGCCCGTGCGGTGCCGGCTTTCACCGTCACCGTGCCTTCGGCGGCCGTGTAGGTGCGGTCGCCGTCGAGGCCGGGCACGCCGGGCATCGCGAGGTTGTGGACGTCCAGCACGCCCTCGCCCGCGGCGACACCGCTGCTCGCGTAGACGGCGGCACCGGTGGGCAGGGTGGCGAGCGCGGCATAGCCGGTGTCGAAGCGCAGGACGCCGACTGTGCCGTCGAAGCCGTCGCGGACCTTCGTCCAGGTCCTGGCGTGCCGTTCCCGCACCGCGAAGTTCGTGGACGGCAGCAGCATCGGGTTGGCGCCGCCGAGCACGAAGAGCCAGTCGTCGTGGTGGGGCTGCCAGGCGAACTTGACGAAGCCGGGCTTGCTGACCGTGCCGGCCCAGGCGGCGGGGGAGCGGTGGGCGAGCAGGCCCGGCCCGGGACCGAAGTCGGCGACCCCGGCGGCGTGGGCGGCGAACTCGCGCTCGTTCACCGGGACGACCGGGCCGCCGTGCGCGGCGCGCCACTCGTGCAGCAGGTAGCTGATGGCGAGTTCGGCGCGGGCCTCCGGTTCGTACTTCGGCTCGCCGGAGAACTTGGTGATCCGGTCGGCCGGCGCGTAGGCCTGGTAGGGCTCGAGGCGGGCGGCGAGGTCGGCCTCGGCGCGGGCGGCGTGGCGGTCACCGAGCACCTGGGCGCGGAAGGCCAGCGGGATGACGTCGCGGCCGTAGAGGTGCTCGCGGTCGGCGACCATCGGCATCAGCGGCTCGCCGGCGTCGCTGGTCATCAGCAGCATGGTGCGCCAGAGCAGTTCGCCGTTCGGCTGCGCGGTGAGCACCTCCGGCAGCGGCGTGCCGGCGGCGAGGAAGTGCATCGCGTTGCGGCCGGAGGTGCGCCAGAGCTCTTCCTGGTAGTGCGGGCCGAACGAACCGTGGTTCTCGACGAGGAAGGTGTCGTAGAGGTTCGTCGCGGTGTTCGCGCTGATCGGACGGCCGTCGACGAGCCGCGGGTTGGCCAGATCGGCGGCGGGCAGACCGGCCTCGTTGCGGCTCCACGCGCCGAAAGCCGCCCGCCACTCGCCCGCTCCCGGGTCGGCGGGTGCCCAGGCGAGCGCGGGCGCGAGGGATTGGGCGTAGACGCCCATCTCTTCGAGCTTGGTGTCGCCGACGTGGCCGCCGAGCAGGCCGTGCGGGGTCCAGCTGCCCGAGTCCGGGTCGTCGCCGGTGCCGAGCGCGGTGGTGTACGCGGCCTGTCCGGTGGTGATCCGCTCGACGGCCTGCCGGGTGGGGTCGTCGAGGTCCGTCCACAGGAGACGGGCGGCGAGCACGAAGTACGACTGGAAGGTGGTGTCGAAGAACAGCTTCCGGCCCCACTCGGAACCGCCGGCCAGCCGGTTCGACGCGGCGAAGCGCCGGATCGTGGCCAGGGTGTGCGTGCGCAGGGTCTCCCGGTCGACGCCGGCGATCGTGGCGTCGTAGCCGTCGCGGGTGAGCAGGACGGCGTTGCCGAGCACGACGGCGAAGGTGAAGTCCCGGGCCGGGTAGGTACCGGCGGCCGCGTCGAACTGCTGCTCGGCCCAGCGCGTGTGCCGCAGCAGGACGCGCAGGTACGTCGCGGCGACCGGATCGGGCGGGCCGCCGCCTGCCGCCGCCCGGGCCAGGCCGGGGAGCAGACCGGAGGCCAGCGCGGCCGCCGCCCCGCCCGCGCCCAGCAGGCGGAGCGCTCGCCGCCGGTCCAGCTCGCCCATGCCCCGGCCTCCGCTCGCTGACAACCTTGTCAGGGCGGATTCTGGGACGCCGTCGTCTTGCCGGGCAAGCCCGTCGCGGGATCCCGTCCGGTTTCGGACAACCCCGCAGTTCTTCGTATAACGCTCTATACCCGGCGGGTGTACCGCGCGATCACGACGCCTTGGGTCGTCGGGACACAGCTCGTGAGGGCGAACTCGGTGAGCGGCGCGTCGCCGAAGAGCCGGGCGCCCGCGCCGAGGGTCAGCGGGTGGATCAGGAGGGTGTAGTGGTCGACCAGCCCGGCGGCGTGCAGGTCCCGGACCAGCGACGCGCTGCCGATGACCGAAAGGTCCCGGCCGGGGCGGGCCTTCAGCCCGGCCACCGTTTCGACCGCGCCGCCCCGCAGCAGGATCGAGTTCTCCCAGGCAGCGGCGTCGTCGAGCGTGGTCGAGGCGACGTACTTGGTGGCGGCGTTCAGGTGCGTGGTGAACGGGTTGCCGTCGGTGCGCCCGCCCCAGGCGGTGGTGAAGTCCTGCCAGGTGCGGCGGCCGAACAGCATGTCGCCGGGCCGGCTCATGCCAGTGGCCATCTCCCGGGCCATGACGTCGTCCTGGTAGCGCGTGCCCCAGCCGCCGTGGGCGAAGCCGCCGCGGGTGTCCTCGTCGGGACGGCCGGGGCCCTGCACGACGCCGTCGAGGGTGACGCTCATGGTGACGGTGATCGAACGCATCGCGGGGTGTCCTTCCGATCCGGGTGGGTGGTCACCGCCTACACGAACGGCAGCACCCGGGATCGACAGCCGCGACGGCGTGGTGAGATGACAACGTGATCACCGACCCGTGGGTGCTGCCCCTGCTCGTGCTGGCCGGCGTCGGGGCCGGCCTGACCGGGGCGACCGCCGGGCTCGCGTCGCTCGTCTCCTATCCGGCACTGCTCGCCGCCGGCCTGCCGCCGGTGACCGCCAACGTCACCAACACCGTCGCCATGCTGGGCACCACCGTGGGCGCCGCGGCCGGCGCGCGGCCCGAACTGGCCGGGCAGCGGCGCCGGCTCGTCCCGCTCTGCGCCATCACCACCGTCGGCGGCGCGTGCGGCGGCCTGGTCCTGCTGCTGACGCCGTCCGACGCGTTCACCCGCATCGTGCCGTGGCTGATCGGCGGCGCGTCGCTGGTGCTCATGGCGGGGCCGCGGCTGCGCCGGCTGGCCGAAGGCGCCGAGCACCACGGCCTCAGCCCGGCGACCGGCGTGGTCGCGTTCCTGATCGGCATCTACGGCGGCTACTTCGGCGCCGCCGCCGGCGTGCTCATGCTCGCGCTGCTGGTCAGCGTGTGGAGCCAGCCGCTCGCCCGCACCAACGCGGCGAAGAACCTGATCACCGGCTCGGCCAATCTCCTCGCCGCGATCGTCTTCTCGGTCACCGGCAAGGTCGTCTGGCCGGCCGCGCTCGCCGTCAGCCTCGGCTCGCTCGGCGGGGCGTGGCTGGGGTCCGCGCTCGTGCGCCGGCTGCCGGCGACGCCGTTGCGGATCGGGATCGGGATCGGCGGACTGGGCCTGGCGGTCGTCCTCGCCCTGAGGGCATGATCGGCGGATATCGGCGAGCAGGAGACCAGATGAGCATTGTCGGGACCAGGGTGGTCCGCCGGGAGGACCGGGATCTGATCACCGCGGGCGGCACGTACGTGGACGATCTGCGGGCGGAAGCGCTTTCCGGAGCCGCGCACGCGGTCTTCGTGCGAAGTCCGGTCGCGCACGCGCGGATCGGCGGCATCGACGTGAGCGCGGCGAAGGAGGCACCGGGTGTGCTCGGCGTCTTCACCGCCGCGGACCTCGGCCTCGCCCCGCACCCCTCGGGGCCGGTTCCGGAACCGTGGCTGGCCGGGGATGTGGTGCGCTACGTCGGCGAACCGGTAGCGCTCGTCGTCACCGAAGAGCGCTACCAGCTGGCCGACGCGGCCGAGCTGGTCGACGTCGACTACGAGCCGCTGCAAGCCGTCGCGACGATCGAGGCGGCCCTGGCGGCCGAGACGCTGCTGTTCCCGGACCACGGCAGCAACATCGTGCAGGTCAACGGCGCGGAGGAGTTCGACGACGGGATCTTCGGAGACTGCGAGGTCGTCGTCACCCAGACCATCCTCAACCAGCGCGTCGCGCCCGCGCCGCTCGAAGTGCGCGGCGCGGCCTGCGTGTGGGGTGAGGACGGCCGGCTGACGGCCTGGCTGTCCACGCAGAACGCCCAGATGGCTCGCGGCCAGCTGGCGGCGAGCCTCGGCGTCGGCGAAGAGTCGGTGCGGGTGATCGCGCCGGACGTCGGCGGCGGGTTCGGCGCGAAGATCGGCGCGGACCCGGAGGCGACCGTGCTCGGCTGGGCCGCCAAGCGGCTCGGGCGGGGCGTGCGCTGGGTCGAGTCGCGCAGCGAGAACCTCACGGCCATGACGCACGGCCGCGCGCAGCGCAACACCGTGACCATCGGCGGGAAGCGCGACGGCACGGTGCTGGCGTACCGCCTCGACGTCGTCCAGGACGCCGGCGCGTACCCGCGGATGCTGCTGCTGCCGACGCTGACCGAGCTCATGGCCATCGGCGTCTACCGGTTCCCCAAGGTCGAGACGCGCAGCCGCGCGGTCGTCACCACCACCACGCCGATCGGGGCCTACCGCGGCGCCGGCCGCCCGGAGGCGACCGCCGCCGTCGAACGCGCGATGGATCGCTTCGCCGCCGAAATCGGGCTGGACCCGGCGGAAGTCCGCCGGGTCAACTTCATCCGGCCGGAGGAGTTCCCGTACCAGTCGCCGACCGGGGCGTCCTACGACACGGGCGAGTACGCGGCGGCACTGGACAAGGCCCTGGACGCCGCCGGGTACGCGAAGCTGCGGGCCGAGCAGAAGCGGCGGCGGGACGCGGGCGACCCGGTCGAGCTGGGCCTGGGCATCGCGGCCTACGTCGAGATCACCGGCGGCGACGGCGGCGGCGAGAGCGGCCGCGTCGACATCCACCCGGACGGCTCGGTCGTCGCGTGGACCGGCAGTTCGCCGCACGGGCAGGGACTCGGCACGTCGCTGGCGATGCTGCTGTCCGACCAGCTCGGCGTCCCGCTGGAGAAGATCACCGTCCGCCACGGCGACACCGACGAGGTGCCGAAGGCGGTCGGCACGTTCGGTTCGCGGTCGCTGCAGCTGGGCGGCTCGGCGATCCGGCAGGCGGCCGAAGAGGTGATCGCGCAGGCCCGCGACCTGGCGGCCGACCTGCTGGAAGCGGCGCCGGACGACCTCGAGCTGGACGCCGAACGCGGGGTCTGGCAGGTCCGCGGCGCGCCGTCGAGCACCGTGCTCAGCTGGGCGCAGGTCGCCGAGACGGCCGGCGGGGGCAAGCTCTCGGCCGACGTCTGGTTCGGCGGCGGTGCGCCGACGTTCCCGTTCGGCGCGCACCTCGCCGTCGTCGAAGTCGACACCGAGACCGGCAAGGTCGAGCTGCGCCGGATCATCGCCGTCGACGACGCCGGCCCGATCGTCAACCCGCTCACCTTCCGCGGTCAGCGCCACGGCGGGCTCGGGCAGGGCGCGGCGCAGGCGCTCATGGAAGTCGTCACCTACGACGAGGACGGGAACCCGACGACCGCGACGCTGGCGGACTACTCGTTCATCACCGCCGTCGAGCTGCCGGACTTCGAGCTCGTCGACATGGCCACCCCGACCGACCGGAACCTGCTGGGCGTCAAGGGGATCGGCGAGGCGGCGACGATCGGTTCGACGCCGGCGGTGCACAACGCCGTGGTGGACGCGCTGTCCGCGCGCGGCGTCAAGCACTTGGACATGCCCACGACGCCGATCCGGGTCTGGGCCGCACTCGAGGAAACGCGGAAGGGAAACGCGCAGTGAAGGTCTCGATCGAGGTCAACGGGCGGTCGCTGACCGAGGAGGTGCCGGACCGGACGCTCCTGGTGCACTTCCTGCGCGACACCGCCGGCCTGACCGCCACGAACATCGGCTGCGACACGACGTCCTGCGGCGCCTGCACGGTGCTGCTCGACGGCGAGTCGGTGAAGTCCTGCACGGTGCTGGCCGCGCAGGCCGACGGCCACGCCGTCACCACCGTCGAGGGACTGTCTTCTTCGGACGGTTCGCTGCACCCCGTGCAGCGCGCGTTCCGGGAGCAGCACGGCCTGCAGTGCGGGTTCTGCACCCCGGGGATGATCATGGCGTCGGTGTCCCTGCTGGCCGACAACCCGAAGCCGACGCGCGACGAGGTCCGCGCCGGTCTCGAGGGCAACCTCTGCCGCTGCACGGGGTACCACAACATCGTCAGCGCCGTGGTCGACGCGTCGGGTCAGGAGGTGGACCGGTGATCCCCGCTTCGTTCCAGTACCTGCGCGCGTCCACAGTGGACGAGGCACTGACGTTGCTCGCGTCGCACGGCGACGACGTGAAGGTGCTGGCGGGCGGCCACTCCCTGCTGCCGCTGATGAAGCTGCGGCTGGCGGCACCGGAGTACCTGGTGGACATCGGCCCGCTCGACGAGCTGCGGTACGTCCGGCTGGAGGGCGACGAGGTCGTCATCGGCGCGTTGTCCCGGTACAGCGCGCTGGTGCGGGACCCGGTGCTGCTGGAGCACGCGCCCCTGCTGGCCCACGTGTCCGGCGAGGTCGGCGACCGCCAGGTACGCCACCGCGGCACGATCGGCGGCTCCCTGGTCCACGCGGATTCGGCAGCCGACCTCCCGGCGGCGGTCCTGGCCTCGGACGCGGTCCTGGTGGCCCGCGGCCCGGCGGGTGAGCGCCGCATCCCGGCGGCCGAGTTCTTCCTCGGCCCGTTCACGACACCGCTGGAGCCGGCGGAACTGCTGACGGAGATCCGCCTCCCGGCCCAGACGGGCCAGGGCTGGGGCTTCGAGAAGTTCACCCGCCGCGCGATCGACTGGGCGATGGTCGGGGTGACGGTCGTGGGCGGCCGCGTCGGCCTGGTGAACATGGGCGGAGTCCCCCTGCGCGCCAAGGCCACGGAGGAGGCCCTGGCGGCCGGGGCATCGATCGAAGACGCGGCGGCGTTGGCGGCCGAAGGAACGAACCCACCGGACGAGCCCCACGCGACGGCGGACTACCGCCGCCACCTGGCCCGGGTACTGACGCGACGGGCGTTGACGCAAGCCGCGCGGTGAGCCGCGGGGGCGGCACTTCCCCCGGTGCCGCCCCCGTGATCGCGATGGCCGATTCCCGCCAGCGGCGAGTCCCGTGTGGACGGCAGGATCGGTGGCGTGAAAACTGTTGCGCACACGGCCATCGAGCCCGGCATCCTGTACTTCGGTACTCCGGTGGTGTTGATTTCCAGCACCAATGAGGACGGTTCGGCCAACCTGGCCCCGATGTCCTCGGCGTTCTGGCTCGGCTGGCGCGCGGTGCTCGGGCTGGGAGCCCGGTCGAAGACCGCGCAGAACCTGCTGCGCACCCGGGAAGGCGTCCTGAACCTGCCGTCGGAGTCGATGGCCCCGGCGGTGGACCGGCTGGCGCTGACGACCGGATCGGACCCGGTGCCCGAGGGCAAGCGGGAGCGCGGGTACTTCCACGTGGCGGACAAGTTCGGGCGGGCCGGGCTGACACCGGTGGCGTCTTCGACCGTGGAGCCGCCCCGGGCCGCCGAGTGCCCGGTGGCCATGGAGGTCGTGGTCGAGGCGGTGAATCCCGTGGGGGACGACGGGGGAGTGGTCGCCTTCGAGGTGCGCGTGCAGCGGGTTTTCGTGCACGAGTCGATCCGCGTGGCCGGCACCGAGGACCGCATCGATCCCGACGCCTGGCGGCCGTTGATCATGAGTTTCCAGAAGTTCTACGGGCTGGGGCCGCAGGTGCATCCTTCGACGTTGGCCCGGATCCCGGAGCGGCTGTATCGGGGGCCGGATATCGAGCGGGCTCGGCGGGTGGCTTTCAAGTAGCTTGCCCTTAGGTCCTTTCGCCCTTTCGGTAACTGTTCAGGCTATTTCGATGTTCGTTGGCAGCCAGGGGTTTCCGGTGACAGCGTCGCGGAGCGCGGTGATGATGTGGAGGCCGTTCTTGCGGGCAGTGGAGAGGTAACCGCGGACGCGTAGCCATGCGTGGGCGCCGTGCCGGGTGCGCCAGCCGCCGGAGATCTTCAGCTGGGCCTTGATCATCCGCAGGTCGCGTTCGGCCTGGTTGTTGGTGAACGGGACAGTCAAGTCGCGGGCAAATAGCAGCACCTGGTGCTGGTAGTCGCGCAAGCGCACCAGCAGGTTCCGGGTCTTGCTTTGCTTGCGATCCCGACTCGGTGGGTGCAGCAGTAAGCCGAGGTGGAGAGTGCGGACGAACCTCGAGATGAGCGGATCGCGGATGTGGGCGGGGATGGCGTCCAGGCCGGCGTCTCGTGCGGTATGGGCGGCGGTGTTGAGTTCTTTGAGCGTCTTGAACGCGATCGTGGGCCAGGTGTGCTCGGGGTGGGCTTCGCCGGCCGCGACCAGTTCGCGCAGGTGGTGGGCGTTGCAGCGGGCATGTTCGCGCCCGAAGTCCTGATACGACATCAGCCCGTCGTGGACGGCGACACCGCGGAAGTAGTTGAGGATCCCGAACTCGTCCATCGCCTCGCCACCGCGCTGCCGGTGCGGCAGATAGGCGGTCAGATGTGGGGTGCAGGCGACGTGCAGCCACCAGTTCCGGCCCTCGACCCGGATGCCGGTCTCGTCGAAGTGCGCCACCGGCGCTACCCGCAATGCCTGCTCGACCCGCTGGGCGAACTCGTCGAGATTGGCGGCGACCGGAGTGAGGACACCGGCGACCCAGCCGGTCGAGACCGGCAGCCCCATGAGGTCTTCCAGCAGCTGCGCGGTTCGCGCGACCGGGATGTGCTGGTAGGTCAGCAGATACGCCGCCAGCGCGGTCACGTTCGGCCCGTAACAGGCGGGTGCGGTCGCCTCGGCCGGCGCGGGCGCGGTGGTGACGTGGCGGCATCCGCGGCACCGCAGCCGGTGCAGGCGATGCTCGGTCACCGACGGACGCACCTCGGGCAGGTCCACCACCTGCCGGCGGGTCACCCCGACCTCGTCGTGCCGGCGAAGCTCGGTGCCGCATCCCGAGCACGACGACGGCTCATGATCCACGACCCTGTCGGGGTCCTCAACCAGCGACAGGCTCGCCCCCGGCGCTCCCGGCTGCTTACCCCGCTTACGGTTGGTCTTGCCACGCAACGACTTCGGCGCCGGTTTGCTGAACCGGTCCGACGACGGCGGCATCGACGAATTACCCGAATTCATCCCGAGGCGGCGTTTCAGCTGGGCGACCTCGTCCCGTAGCCGGCCGATCTCCTCCCGCGCACGCGTGAGCTCCACCGCCTGCGCTGCGACCAGCGCGGCCAGCTCGTCATACGACGGACGAACACCTTCCCCCACAACAAGATCATCCCACAGGCCCACTCACAGCCCGACAACGACCTGAACAGTTACCCCTTTCGTGTGATGAACCTGTGTTCGAATCTCGGTAATCTGGGGTTATGTCCGACAACAACGTGGCTGTCTCCTCCGATGCGGTGGCTCTTGCCGACCGCATCGGTGAGCTGGTCGCGTGTATGCGGTCGGCGGAGGCCGAACTTGGTGCGCTGCTGGTGGAAATCGAGCAGCGCGGGGTGATGGAGCTGTTCGGCTACCGCTCTGTGGCCCGGTTGTTGGAGCATCTTGTCGATGTTCCGAAGCAGGCTGGCGAACGGATGGTGAGACGCGCCCGCGCTCTCAACCCGGGCCGTAACCTTGATGGCAGCCCGATTCCCGCTCTCGCGGCCGCGACCGGTGTTGCCGCCCGCGCCGGACGGCTGAGCAACCCGATGATCGACGTGATCACCGGCGTCCTCGCCCAGGTCCCGCCCGAACATCATGCGAGCGTCGAGGCCGACTTGCTGACGTTCGCTGCCGATGCCGGGCACAAGCAGGTCGCCGCCCTCGGTGCCCGCATCCTCGCCCACCTGGCTCCCGACGGCACCGAGCCCGTCGACACTGAACCCGCCACTCTCACCCGCGAACTGTTCTTGCGTCGCAAGCGAACCGGGGTCTGGGAGTTGAACGGCACGTTCGACGACGAAACCGGCACCCGCACCAGCGCCCTGCTCGACGCCCTGGCTGAACGCCGCACCAGCGACGACGGCCCCGACCACCGCACACTGCCCCAACGCCACGGCGACGCCTTCTCCGACGCGGTCGACCTCGCCCTCAACTCCCCGGAACTGCCCATGCAGGCCGGGGAACGAGCCCATGTGATGGTCGCAGTGTCGCTAGAAGACCTGAAGACCGGTGTCGGCACGGCCACGCTCGGGGACACCGGCGAGATGTCCGCCGCCGAAGCCCGCATCCACGCCTGCGACAGCATGCTCATCCCCGCCGTCCTCGGCGACAAAAGCGAACCCCTCAACCTCGGGCGCCTCCGCCGCCTCATCTCCGCCGGACTCCGCCGCGCCCTCTACCTACGCGACCGTGGTTGCGCCTTCCCCGGCTGCCATCGGCCGCCACGGCATTGCCAGGGTCACCACATCCGTCACTGGGCCGACGGCGGTCCCACCGACCTCACCAACCTGGTCCTGATGTGCGCCCATCACCATCGGCTCCTGCACCGCTCGGGCTGGGAAGTCCGTATCGTCGCCGACGGGCTACCGGAATTCCTCCCACCCAGGTTCCTCGACAAACGCCGAAAACCCAGGCGCAACAACCTCCACCAACCACTTCCCTTCGCAGCCTGAACACGGGAAAGGCCCGCAGCCACACGGCTGCGGGCCCGAACCCGCGCCCGCACAACGGTGGACCGGCTGCTGGCAGCGGTCACCGGAGGTCGATGGCTCCGGCACGGACCAGGATTCACCGCCGGACGGCCGACAACAGCCCCGCTGGAAGTGACCCGTCGCCGGAAGTCCCGCTGAACTCGCTGGATCTCACTTCGAAGAAGCGCCCCGAGATGCGGCGGTCGAGGCAATCATCGCGACTGCCACCAACGCACTCGCCGCCACGATCGCTACTGCTGCATCCGGGGAGTGCGCCACAGTCACTGTCGCCGCGATCGCCGCCGCACGATCGCCGCCGCCGTCGTGGTCGCCGCCGGGCGCCGCCGCAACTGTGGAATCCGCGGTGACATGTGCCATCCGGCCTCCGAGCCGGGCGAGCAGCGAAGTGGCGTTGCTAACCCAACTCAACTCAGCCCAACTGGGCCCGGCGCAACCCAACTCAGCCCAACCGGGCTCAACCCAACCCCGGCCCAGCCAAGCCGGGCCCGACCCGACCCAACCGGGCCCACCCGACCCGGCCCAGTCCAACCCAGCCCCACCAGCGCTTCCACCTCACACACCCGCACCCCGGCGCCCCGCCCACCAGGCCGAGTCCCGTCACCTCGCCAGCCAAAACCGCCCCTTCCTCACCAGGCCGAGACCATGGTCACTCCGTCGGGCGATCTGCTGGTTTGCCCGCCTGGTCCAGGGGATCGTGGTCTTTCGGGCATCCGGGTGGCGGTGCCGACGCCCACCACCGCAGCACTGCTAATGTTCATCAAGGAACTTGCTTGAAGGTTTGACGAAAAGGATCCGGCGAGGGGAAATGGCGGAGCGGTTCGAGTTCGTCCTCGAGGTCTTCGAAGCACTCGTCGTCGGGCGGGCTACCGGGGGCGATGTCCGGCGGTACCCGCTCCGGGCCGGGAACCTGCCCACCGATCCCGTGCGGTTCGTGCGCGTGGCCCGGCAGGTCTACGACGCACTCGAGGAGCGGCGGCTCTCCGTCTCCGGTGAGCTGCACCCCGGTGTCCGGACCGCCTTCGAACTGCTCGCCGAACCTCGGATCTCGGTCGCCGTCAGCGGGATCGATGGGCTGGGGGCCGATGTGGCCGTTCTCGTCGTCAGTGACGGTGCCCAGGCGCTCGGGATCACGCAGGCCCCGGACACCGATGAACTGCTGTTCTCGCTGTTCGCCGACGAAGACCTCGTCGAGGTCGTCACCGGGGTACTGCCGCCGGCTCCCGCCGCCAGTACCGGGACGCACGTCGTCCACCGGGCCGCCGGGCGGGAGGTTTCCGCCATGACCGCGAAGCGGATCGCGGACGCCGAGTTCGACGAAGAAGAGACCGATGCCTTCGGGATGATCGAGGTCAAGGCCGTCGTGCGGCCCGGGCGGCGGCCGCCGGCTCCGAAACCGTCGGATGTCGCCGTGCTCGAACGGGTGCTTGCCGAACCTCGGCTGGGTGGCGGGCACATTGCCGTCACTGCGCAGGGGCGGCGGGGCGAACGGCTCGCCGGTGAGCCGCTGAGCTGGCTCGACACCGCCGACGGCCGGTACCTCGTGCACACCCGGACGGGTGAGGCCGGGGAACTCACCGCGGAATACGTACCCGCCGGGCGGGCCGACCTCGCGCGCGCCATCCGTGACGCGATCGCCGCTGTCTACTGATCGGGGAGGAACCGTCCTGATGACCGAAGAGACCGCGGCCACGGCCCAGGCTCTCCAGGCCGCCGTGCAGATGCAGGCCGCCGCGACCCCCGAGGCCAAGACGATGGCCGCCGTGCGGGTCGGGCTCGCCGGGGCGCAGCTGAAGCGGCTTGCCCAGAGCGGTGGCTTCGCCATCGACGACACCACGGGTAACCAGCTGATCGAGGCGCTGGAGGGCGTGCTCGAGTCGCTCGAGCAGCGCTGGGCGAACCTGCAGCGGTTGCACGACGCGCCGGCGATGAGCCGGACCGCCACCGGTCAGTGGGTGTCCGCGCACATGGTCAGCACCGCCGCCGACGAGCACGGCCTGGTCACCCAGCTGCAGGCCGCGCGGCAGGAGTTCCCGACCTACATCGAAGCCATCAAGCTGGCCAAGAAGAACTACAAGTCCCGGGAAGAGACCACGCGCACGACGCTGACCTCGCTCCCGACCGCCGACCAGAGCTGAGGGAGACCGTGGCACCCACCGCCGAGTCCGTCTCGGACCCGTCGTCGCCGGACTACAACCCGCGCAGTCCGCTCTACGACGTGACCGCCGATTCGTCGTCGAAGTACTACGTCGGGCCGCTGACCACGGACAAGTCGCCGTCGGGCGACCAGATCCGCGAAATGGCCACCAGGCAGGTCGACGACGAGATCCGGCGTGGCTGGCTCGGCCCGGTCGTCGACCCCGTGCTGCGCGACCGGAAGATCCAGGAGCTTTACCAGCGGCACCTCGACGACGCCAAACACGGCCTCGACGAGGGCCTCGCCATGCGGGAAACCGGCGGGGCGCCGCGCACGCTGTGGAACAACGCCAGCCACGAACAGATGAACGAAGCCATCACGCTGGACGCCAACCCGGCGACCGTCGCGGAAACTTCGGAAGAATGGGTGCGCGTCGGCAACGACCTCGGCACCCACCAGAAGACCCTCGCCGACGCGATCAACGCCAGCACCAACAACTGGCAGGGCGGCGCCGGGGACGCCGTCCGCGAGCACCTCGCCGGTGTCGGCAAGTGGCTGGGCGCGACCGCGCAAGGGGCGACGCTCGCCGGCCGGCAGCAGGAGATCCACTCCCAGGCGCTCAACGAGACCCAGCGGCAGATGGCCGCGAACCCGCCGGTGCAGTTCGACCTGCAGTCGACCAACCAGCGCCTGATGTCGATGACCGACCCGGTGCAGTACGCGGCGGCCGCGGGCGAGGCCATGCAGACCTACCGGGCGCAGCAGGCCGCGCGGGAGCACGCCGCGCAGATCATGACGCAGTACGACGAGACCATCGGCGCCGCGGTCGCCACCCCGCGCTTCCCGGCCCCGCCGAAGCTGCCGACGGCGACGGCGACAAGGCAGAACGTCGTCGCGCGGGGCGGCTCCGGTGCGGGTGGCGGTGACGTGCAGCCGCTGATGGCGCGCACGGCGATGGACGGCGTGACCCCGCAGACCCCGGTCGACGCCAACGCCGCGGCTCTGGGCGGCGGCGCCGGCGGCGCGGGCGCGGGCATCCCCGGCGACGGCTCGGGCAGCGGCGGCTCCGGCTTCTCCGGCAGTGGTATCCCAGGCAGTGGTATCCCGGGCGACGGCAGCGGCTCCGGCAGTGGTGGTTCGGGGAGCGGCGGTTCGGGGAGCGGCGGCTCGGGCAATGGCTTCTCGGGCAGTGGCATCCCGGGCTCCGGTGGCCCGGGCAGCGGCGGCTCCGGCTTCTCCGGCAGTGGTATCCCGGGCAGTGGCATCCCGGGAAGTGGCATCCCCGGCGGCGGTGCGGGTGGCGCGGGCTTCACCCCGCCGAACTTCGACGTCCCCGACACGCCCGCCGGCGGCAACTTCAGCGGCGCCGGCATCCCTGGCTCTTCGCTGCCGCACTTCGACGACTCCACGACATCGTCGGGCTTCACGCCCTCGGGGATCGGCGGCGGCGGAGGCACCGGCGGCAGCGGGTTCACCCCGCCGTCGATCCCGAACATCCCGGACATCTCCGGCGGGGGTGGGGGCACCGTCCGCGGCGGCAGCCCGATCCCCGGGTTCACCCCGCCCGGCATCGACCCGCTCACCGGCCTGCCCACCGGCACCGGCGGGCTCAACACCCCCGGCGGCGCCAAGATGCCGACCATCGGGCGCGGCGGCGGGATCAACGGCGAAAGCATCGCCAGCCGGCTCGGCGGCTTGGGTGGCGGCGGGGGCGCCGGCGGCGGCTCTCTCGGCGGGATCGGCGGCTCCGGGGCCGGTGGCGCCGGAGCCGGTGGCGCCGGTGGCGGTGTGCGCGGCACGGGTGCGGGCAACCTCAGCGGTGGTGCCGCCTCCGGCGCGGCCGCGGAAGCCGAAGCGGCGGCGGCGCGCAACGCGATGTCGGGCCGCGGTACGGCCGGGGCCGCGGGATCGCCGGGCATGGGCGGTATGGGCGCCGGCCGCGGCGGCAAGAAGGAAGACGACAAGGAACACAAGTCGGCCGACTACCTCGAAAGCGACGACCCCAACTTCTTCGCCGGCGAGGAGGCGGTCGCGCCGCCGGTGATCGGGGACTGGAAGAACCAGGATTGGAAGTGACGGCATGACGGCCCCCGGCTTCGAGGTCGAACCGGATGACCTGGTCGCGCACGCGAGTCACGTCGAGAGCCTGGTGGACCGGCTCAACACGGCGAGCTCGGCGGCCGACACGGCGATGTCCGACCACGCCTACGGACTGCTGTGCGCGTTTCTCCCGCCGATCATCCGGCCGACGGGTGAGCAGGCGAAGGACGCGCTGACGGCGTCGGTGGAAGGCGTGCGCGGGCTGGCCGACAATGTCACGTCCGCCGCGAAGTCCTACCGGGAAGGCGAAGAGGGCAACGCGCAGCCGTTCGAGCGTCAGCTCGCGTCGTCTTCGCGCACGGAAGAGAAGGTGCGGTCATGACCGGGCCCAACGGGCTGGGTGACCTGATGCGGGACCCCGACGAGACGATCCGCCGGATGGACGACTGGGCGGCCGGGTTCGCGGCGAAGGCGCAGCGCTACCAGGCGGCGCAGGAGCAGACCGAACGGCTGCGGCTGACCGCGACCAGCTCCGACGGCGCGGTCAGCGTGACCGTCGGCGCGGACGGCACCGTCACCGACCTGACGTTCTCGAACAAGGTCAAGTCGTTCCCCCTCGAAGAGCTGTCGCGGCAGATCCTGACGACGATGCGCCGGGCGCAGTCCGGCATCGCCGACCGCGTCGCCGGCGTGATGGCCGAGCAGCTCGGCGACGAGGACCGGGAAACCCGCGGCGCGCTGCTCGACTCCCTGCGCGGCCGGTTCCCCGATCCGGACGAACCGGACGAGCAGCCGCCCGTCCCGCCCGCTCCGGTGCCGCCGGCCCCCACGGGTGGCGCGGCCGTGCCGCCCGCCCCCGGAACCCCGCCGACGCCGCCGCGCCGGCCCGCCGCTGCTGATGATGAGGACAACAATCCGTGGTGAATCCGCTGGTCGCGGAGACGAAGGATTCCACGAAGGCGTATTCGGGCATTTCGCTGCTGGAGTCGGCGAACGACCTGAAGTCGGCCATCGAGAGCGGGGACTGGGCGTCGGTCGCGCTGGGTTCGGTCGGGACGGCGCTGGACGCGTTGTCGATGGCGATGGACCCGTTCGGCGCGATCCTCGCCGCCGGGGTCGGCTGGCTCATGGAACACGTCGGCCCGCTCAAGGAAGCCCTGAACGGCCTCACCGGCAACGCCGACGAGATCGCGGCGCAATCCGAGACGTGGAAGAACGTCGCCACCGAGCTCGGCAGCATCGGCGAAGACCTCACCGGCATGGTGAAGGCCGACACCGTGTCCTGGACCGGGAACGCCGCGGACACCTACCGCCAGCGCGCGCAGGACACCGTGACGCTCCTGGAAACCGCGCAGAAGGGCTGTGAAGGCGCTTCCAGCGGGGTGAAAACCGCCGGTGAGGTCGTCGCCGCGGTCCGCGCCCTGGTCCGGGACATCATCGCCGAACTGGTCGGGCACCTGATCAGCTGGGCGCTGCAGGTGCTGTTCACCCTCGGCATCGGCCTGACCTGGGTCGTGCCGCAGGTGATCAACGCGGTCGCGAAGACCGCGTCGAAGATCGCCGACCTGGTCAAGCGGCTGGTGACGGCGTTGAAGGCGCTGGTTCCGCTGCTGAAGCGGGCGGGTGATCTGTTCGCGGACGCGGCGAAGGCGTTGCGCAACATCAAGCCGGGTAAGGCCGCGCCGCCGCCGAAGCACGCCGACATCAAGAGCGGTCCCAAGGACATCGGTGGTCCCAAGGGCAAGGGCGGCCCGGACGCACCGCCCCCGAAGACCGACCCGCCGCCCAAGGGCGACGACAGCACCACCGCGTCCGGAGCCAAAGGCGGCCCCGACGCACCGCCCAAGACCGACCCGGCCCCGGCCCCGAAGGGACCCGACGACCCCCCGAAGAGCCCCGACCCGACCCCGAACGGCTCGACCACGCCCTCGGGCGCGGGCAAGGGCGGCGGCGGCAAGAGCCCCGACACCACGAGCCCCTCGTCGAACAAGCCGGACACCCCGCGCGATCGCGGGGTCGGCGCCGACGACCGGGTCTGCAAGTCCGACCCGATCGACGTCGCGACCGGCGAGATGGTGCTCGCCCAGGCGGACGTCGACTTCCCGGGGCCGCTGGCGCTCGTGCTGGAGCGCACCCACGTGTCCTCCTACCGCGCGGGCAGGCTGTTCGGCGCCTCTTGGGCGTCCACAGTGGACCAGCGACTGGAGCTGGACGACGAGCACGCCTGCTACTTCTCCCCGGACGGGATGATCCTCGTCTACCCCCTGCCGGTGCGCGGGGCCGATCCGGTGTTCCCGCTCGAGGGGCCGCGCTGGACGCTGGCGATCGACGAGGAGACCGGCGCCTACGTCCTGGACGACCCGGCGCAGCGGCGGACCCTGACCTTCGCCGCGCCGTCCGGGCCCGCCCCGGCGCGGGGCGTGCGCGTCCTGCCGCTGACCGGGATCGAAGGCGGGGACGGGCGCACGATCGCCGTCACCCACGACGGGGACGGCCGGCCGGTTTCCTGGCGCCATTCCGACGGGTACCGCGTCGACCTGCGCATCCAAGGCGGCCGCCTGCGCGAGCTGACGGTCGTCGACGCCGCCGGGACGTTGACCGTGCCGGTCACCTCGTTCGACTACGACGACCGCGGCCGGCTCGCCGCCGTCGTGAACTCGTCGGGCCGCCCGATGCGGTTCGACTACGACACCGACGGCCGGATCACCGGCTGGCAGGACCGCAACGGCGCCTGGTACCGCTACGTCTACGACCAGGCGGGCCGCTGCGTCCGCACCGTCGGCGACCAGGGCTACCTGGACGGGAGCTTCGCGTACGAGCCCGGCGTCACCCGGCACACCGACTCCCTGGGCCACACCTCGACGTTCGAGCTGAACGCGCTGAACCAGGTGGTGCGCGAGACCGACCCGCTGGGCGCGGTGACCGAATACGTCCACGACCGGTACGACCGGCTGCTTTCGCGCACCGACCCGCTGGGCCGCACGACGACCTACACCTACGACGCCTTCGGCAGGCCCACCACGGTCACCCGGCCCGACGGGTCCACCGTGGACCTCAACGTGGACCCCGCCCAGCCGCTGTTCGCCAGCTTCACCGACGGCGAGCGGACGTGGAACCGGGAGTACGCGGGCGAACTCGGCGAAGGCGTGCCCGACCTGGCCACCGAGCAGATCGGGGTCGCGGGCGAGTTCGACTACGAGCGGCTGCTCGAGCAGCCGGAGGACGGCGGCGAGGACCACCGCGACCTGTTCGGCAGGCCGCGGGTGCGCACCGACGTCTTCGGCGGCCAGGTGCGCTTCGACTGGACGGTGGAAGGCCTGCGCGCCGCGCGCACCGGCCGGACCGGCGAACGCGAGCAGTGGCGCTACGACGCCGAAGGCAACGAGATCGAGCACGTCGACCCGGTGGGGGCGGTCGAGCGCGCCGAATACGGCCCGTTCGGGCTGCGGACCGCGAGCGTCGACGCCACCGGCGCCCGCACGGTGTACGGCTACGACACCGAGCTGCGCCTGACCTCCGTCACCAACCCCCTCGGCCTGACCTGGCACTACCGGTACGACGCGGCGGGCAGGCTGGTCGAGGAACGCGACTTCGACGGCCGGGTGCTGCGGTTCACCTACGACGCGGCCGGGCAGCTGGTGCGGTCGGTCAACGGGCTCGGCGAAGCGGTCGACTACACCCACGACGCGCTCGGCAACGTCGTCCGGCGGCAGACGCCGACCGGGATCACCACGTACGCCTACGACCCCATGGGCCGGCTCGTGCGGGCGACCGGCGACGACGTCGTGCTCGAGTTCGAGCGGGACGCGGACGGCCGGGTGCTGCGGGAGACCGTCGACGGACGCAGCGTCCTGTTCTCCTACGCCGACGACGGGACCGTGCTCGCGCGGCGCACACCGTCCGGAGTGGACAGCCACTGGACGCAGGACGCGGCGGGGCACCCGGCGGCGCTCGCCTTCGCCGGGCACGCGGTCCGGTTCCAGCACGACGCGGCCGGCCGCGAGCTGCGCCGCTCGGTGGACGGCGCGCTGGAGCTGGCCCAGACGTTCGACGCGGGCGACCGGCTGACCGGCCAGGTCGTCGCCACCCCCGGCGCCGGGACCGTGCAGCAGCGGCGGTACGAGTACCGCGCGGACGGCTCGCTCGCCGCGGTCACGGACGCGCTGACCGGCGTCACGCAGTACCGCTACGACGCGGCCGGGCGGGTCGTCGAGGTCGCGGCCGCCGACCACCGCGAGAACTTCCGCTACGACGCGGCGGGCAACCTCACCGAGACCGCGGTGGACGGGCCCTGGCCGGTCGACGCGGAGGTGGGCTCCCGCGGCTACGCCGCCAACACCCTGACCGGCGCGGGCGCGGTGGCGTACGCCCACGACGCGCAGGGCCGGCTGGTCGCCCGGCACGTGCAGATCCCCGGTGGCGTCCTGACCTGGACGTTCACCTGGGACGCGGTCGACCGGCTGATCGGCGTGCGCACCCCGGACGGCACCCAGTGGCGCTACCGCTACGACCCGCTCGGCCGCCGGATCGCGAAGCTGCGGCTGACCGCCGACGCCCGCGTCGCCGAGCGCGTCGACTTCGTGTGGGCCGACACGCAGCTCGTCGAGCAGGTGCACACCGACGCCGAGGGCCGGCGGCGGGTGCTGACCTGGGAGCGGCACCCCGGGGACGACCGGCCGCTCGTCCAGGCCGAGCTGGTGGACGGCACCCGGCGGCTGCAGGCCGTGGTCACCGACCAGATCGGCGCGCCCGCGGAGCTGGTGGCGCCCGGTGGCACGCTGACCTGGCGGGCGCGGTCGGGCCTGTGGGGCAAGGTCGTCACGGCCGGGGGCACGCCGCTGCGGTTCCCCGGGCAGTACGCCGACCCCGAGACCGGCCTGCACTACAACGTCTACCGCTACTACGACCCGGTCACCGGGCGGTACCTCAGCCAGGACCCGCTGGGCCTCGGCCCGGCGCCGAACCCGGCGGGCTACGTGCCGAACCCGCTGGTCGGCGCCGACCCGCTGGGCCTGATGCTGACGGCGCCGTGCGGCAAGCCGCTCAGCGGCGGCGCGGGCGGCTCGCGGCCGCCGAAGCGACCGGGCGGCGGGCACGGCCCGGGACAGCTCGGCCAGCCGTCGAAGAAGCCGAAGACGTCCGGGTCGGGGCCGGGCCGCAGCACGAAGCAGGGCGGCGGGACCCAGGGCGGCCGCTGGGACGGCGACCGCCCGTACGGCAAGGGCGACTCCAACAACGCCCGGAACCCGCCGCAGAAGGGGCACCTCACCGACGTCGAGGACCTCAACAAGGCGGCCACGAACAAGCAGCTCACGCCCGAACTGCAGAAGTACCTGGCCGACAACGGCATCAACCCGAAGGCGAAGTGGGTCAAGGGACACCTGGAGAACGACAACATCGGCGGGCCGGGCACGTCGAGCAACATGACGCCGCTGACCACCAAGGCCAACAGCGCGCACAAGAACGGCATCGAAAACAGCGTCAAGGAACTGATCGGCCGGGCGAACAGCGACGCCTGGAAGCGGGAGGGGCTCGACGGGATCGGCATCAAGTACCACGTGGAGGTCAGCCCCGACGTCAAGTTCCCGAACTCGAAGAACCCGTTCGAGCAGTCGATCCGCGACCACCTGGTGATCAAGGCCGAGTACACCGGCATCGACCAGGCGGCCCTGGACAAGATGGCCCGCAACGGCATGTCGAAGCTGCCCGAGCTGCCGCCGGTCGGCACGAAGATGGACACGGTCACGGGCGTGTTCACCACGCCGGACGGCAAGGTGTGGACGAAGGGGACGAAGGGACAGGACTTCAGCGGACAGGGTCTGGTCTGGAACGGCCGCTGAAACCCGGCTCGACAGACGGCTTCCGGGGGTCGACACTGGGCTGATGACCGGCCTGATCACCGGAAGCCGTGTCCGGCTGCGGCCAGCTGCCGCCCCGGACGCCGCCCGGTTCGAGGAGATCCTGTCGCACCCCGAAGTCGCCCGCTGGTGGGCCGACGCCGAGGAGCCGGTGGCCGCCCAGGTGTCCTATCTGCTGGACCCCGACGAAGGCACCACGACCTACGCCATCGAGCTCGATGACGTGACGAACACTGTCGTCGGCATCGAACTCGCCTTCGAAGAGGCCGACCCGCAGTACCGCCACGCCGGGATCGACATCGCGATCCACCCGGACTTCCAGGGCCACGGCCTCGGCTCGGACGCCATCCGCGCGCTGGCCGAGTACCTGTTCACGGAGCGGGGGCACCACCGGCTGGTGATCGACCCCGCGGCCGGCAACGAGGCGGCGATCCGGCTCTACCGGTCGCTGGGCTTCCGCCCGGTCGGCACGATGCGGTCCTACGAGCGCGGCCCGGACGGCGACTGGCACGACGGGCTGCTGATGGACCTGCTCGTGGACGACCTGGTCCCGGCCACCGACCCCGCACTAGCCGGCTCGTGAGCGGCCGCGCGGTCGCGGCCCGGCCCTTGCGGCGGGTCGCCGTGGCGAGCGCGGTGGGGACCACCATCGAGTGGTACGACTACTTCATCTACAGCACGGCGACGGCGCTGGTGTTCGGCAAGCTGTTCTTCACGACGCTGTCGCCCGCCTCCGGGACCCTCGCCGCGTTCGCGACGCTCGGGGTCGGGTTCCTGGCCCGCCCGGTCGGCGGCATCCTCTGGGGCCACTTCGGCGACCGCGTGGGCCGCAAGGCGATGCTGGTGCTGTCGCTGCTGCTGATGGGCGTGGCCACCGTCGGCGTCGGGCTGCTGCCGACGTACTCCGCGATCGGTGTCTGGGCGCCCATCCTGCTGCTGGTCCTGCGGCTGCTGCAGGGCCTGAGCGCGGGCGGCGAATGGGGCGGCGCGGCGCTGATGGCGGTCGAGCACGCGCCCGAGGACCGCCGTGGCCGGTACGGCGCGTTCTCGCAGATCGGTGTTCCGGCCGGGTTGATCCTGGCGCAGTTGATGTTCTTCGTCCTCGGCCGCGCGCTGACCGACGCGCAGTTCGCCGCGTGGGGCTGGCGGGTGCCGTTCCTGGCGAGCATCGTGCTCGTCGGCATCGGCCTGGTGATCCGGCTGCGGATCGAGGAAAGCCCGGTGTTCTCGCGGTTGCGGGAGGCGGAGGAGCGCAGCAGCCGGCCGATGGTCGACGTGCTGCGCGAGCGGCCGCGGGCACTGCTGGTGGCCTCCGGCAGCTTCATCGCCAACACCGCCATCGGCTACATCTTCCTGGCCTACTTGCTGTCCTACGGCACCTCGGTGCTCAAGATCAACCGCACCACGCTGCTCGTCGTGGTGATCGTGGGCAGCGTGACGTGGCTGGTCAGCATCCTCGTCGCGGCCGCGTGGTCCGATCGTGTGGGCCGCAAGCCGGTGTACCTGGCCGGATCGGTGCTCCTGGTGGTCTGGCCGATCCCGTTCTTCCTGCTCGTGGACACGCGGGTGACGGCGTGGCTGCTCGTGGCCGTGATCGTGCTCAACGTCGGCCTCGGTGCCACCTACGGGCCGCAGTCGGCGTTGTTCGCGGAGCTGTTCGAGCCGCGCTACCGCTACAGCGGCGCTTCGTTCTCCTACGCCGTGGGGGCGGTGCTGGGCGGCGCCTTCGCGCCGTCGATCGCGGTGTCGCTGCAGGCAGCCACCGGCACTTCGCTTTCGGTGTCGCTCTACCTGGTGGCGGTGGCGGTGCTGAGCCTGGTCGCGGTGCTGTTCATCCCCCGGGATCAGAGCCGGTCGAGCCGGACGGCGGCGGCCATCCGCTCGTAGCCCGCGTCGCCCGGGTGAAGGTGGTCGCCGGAGTCGTAGGCCGGGAGCATCCGGAGCGGGTCGGCCGGGTCGCGGACCGCCGCGTCGAAGTCGATGACGGCGTCGAAGACCCCGCCGGTGCGGATGAACGCGTTCACCGCCTGGCGGGTCGCTTCGAGGGTGTCGTCGTAGACCCGCCAGCCCTTGAACGGGGTGAGCGTGCCGCCGAGCACCCGGATCCCGCGTGCGTGCGCCTGCGCGACCAGCTGGCGGTACGCCGCGGCGATCGCGGCCGGGTCGGTCTGGTGCGGGTCCTGCTGGATGTCGTTGATGCCCTCCAGCACGATCAGCGTCCGCACGCCGCCGACGCTCAGGACGTCCCGGTCGAAGCGGGAGAGCGCGTTCTGGCCGGCGCCGGAGCCGGGCACGTCGAGCAGCAGCCGGTTGGCGCTGATGCCGGCGTTGAGCACGCCGTAGCGGCCGTGCAGCCGGTCGGCGAGGTAGTCCGGCCAGCGGTGGTTGGCCGCCGTGCCCGACCCGAAGCCGTCGGTGATCGAGTCGCCCAGTGCCACGATGGAGGCTTCCGCTCCGCCCTGGACGTCGACGCCGGAGACGTAGTGCCACACCGACGTCTGCTCGGTGTACGGCGCGCCGGACTCACTGGCCGCGAAGTCGCCGTTGCGCGTGAAGTACGACGTCTGGGTCGCGAGCGGGTGGTAGGTCACCGGTCCGGACTTCGCCGGCACGTAGGTCGTCACGAGCAGGTTGGCGTCGGCCGGGACCCGGAGGTCGACCGGATCGCTCAAGGCCTCGGCGCCGGCGGGCACGACGACGCTCGGAGCGCCGCCGAACGCCAGGGACCGCAGGGTGCCCGGCACGGCGTCCGGCCCGGTGCCCTGGACCGCGACGGTCACGTGCCCGAAGGCCAGGGGAGCGGCGCCGAACGCGTTCGACAGGTGGACGCGGGCGCGGCTGCCGCCGGCGCTGGTGTGCACGACGTTGCGGATCGAGTAGCCCGGGTAGCCGTCCGGGGTGTTCGGCACGGCCGCCGCGGGCGCCGCGGCCCACGTACCCACCCAGCCGCCGACGGCGTGCTGGGCGAGCACCGGGGCAGCGCTTTCCGGGTTCGCGCTGCCGGACGTCGTGAGGAGGCCGATTCCCGCCAGGACGGCCGCGCTCACGGCCACGAAACGTCGCATCTCCCCACGGTCGCCCGCGGTCCGCGCAGCGGCGACCGCTGATCAGGTGAGGGCACCGGACAAGATCCGGGACAGCAACACTCAGAATGTGACACCCAGGCCGTGACACTGAGGGCGGGGCGGGCCCGTCCGGGATTCTGGGGATGCCGGACGGGCCCGCGCGAGGTGGCCGTTGCCGCGACGGCCGCTCGCCGGGGTACCCGGTCCCGATCGGGCGGAGGCTGGCCCGGATCGTTGCGTCGTGGTGACCCCGGAGGGCGTGTGCGAGACGCCCTCACCCAAAGCACGGCCGCCGGTGCGGGGTGGTTCAGCGCAGTTTCGGGGATTCTCGGCCCGGGGTGCCGCGCCGGAAAGCCGTGAAGGCCGCTCCCGGGTGGTTCCGGGAGGCGGCCTTCACGGCTTTCCGAGCGGGAGGCTCAAGCGGCGGCGGCGGGAAAACCGGTCAGGGCGCGGTGGCCCGCGTCGGTCAGTTCGGCGGGTGCCCACTGGCCGGGCGCGACGAGCCGGGTGGCTCTGACCAGCCCGGCACGGGCGAGGTCGTGGGCGGTGTTCTGGTCGCAGCAGGAGAGGCCGTCCACGCGGAGGTCGGGTTCGCAGCTGCAGCGGAGCTCGGCGCGCCCGTCGGCGATCGCCTTGAGCATGGCGATCGCGCGGCGGCTCAGCGCGTTCGGGTCGGTGGACATCGGTCTGGCCTTTCGGTGCGGCTGGGTTCTGACGGCGAGGGCTGCAGCTCGTTACCTAGGGATACGCGGCGAACACGAGCACGGTTCACCACGATCGGGCCGGTTGGCCCCTTGACATGACAGAAGCCAGCAAGCAGGCTCATTCATCGGATGAATCAGTTCCGCCAGCGGCAGATGCGCCTTCTGAGGGCAAACGCTGCCGTAATCCCGCCGTAGTCATCCGATCCCTGGAGGCTCAGTGCCGACCTTCCCCCGCCGTCAAGCTCTGGGCATCGCCCTGGGTGGTGCCGTCGCGCTCAGCGCGGCCGGCCGCACGCCCGCCGGCGCCGCCATTCCCGTGGACGCCGCCCCCGACCAGGCCGACACCCCGATCGTCCCGCCTCCGCCGCCGGTCCCGGTGGCCCTCGATCCCTGGTTCACGAACGACGGCATCGACAGCGCGTCGGCCACCGGCGGTGACTTCGACGGGTCCGGCTACACCTTCCCGGCCGAGCACCTGCCCGCCGGGCAGACCGTCACCGCCGGCGGTGTCCCGTTCGAGCTCGGGTCCGCGGCCGCCGGGGCGAAGAACAACATCGCCGCCACCGGCCAGCGGCTCGACCTGCCGAAGGGCCGCTACTTCGTCGCGTACTTCCTGGTCGCCGCCAGCTACGGCGCCACCGGCGGCACGGCGACCGTGCACTACGCCGACGGCAGCACGAGCACCGGCGCCCTGTCCGGGCCCGACTGGTACACGGCCACCGGTGCGCTCGTCTCGCCGTTCCGCTACGCGCCCGGCGGCGTCGTCGACAACAGCCCGGTTTCCCTCGCCATCGGCCAGGTCTGGGTCGACCCGGCGCGCGAGGCCGTCGCGCTGACCCTGCCCACGACGGCGAACCCGGCGCCGAACGTCTCCAGCCTGCACGTCTTCGCACTCACCCTCCAGCCGGTGGCCGTGGGTCGCTCGGCCCTGATCCTCGACGGCCGTTCGACGGCGAACCTGCTGACCGACGGCGGCCCGCAGGCCGCCGAGGCGACCATCGTCAACGCCGGAACCGTGTGGCTCGGCGCAGGCGACCGGATCAGCGTCACCGTCGACGTCCCGGGCGGCCGGACGACCGTGCCCGCGACCGTCCGCGCACTGGCGCCGGGGGAGCAGGCGACGGTCCGGCTCGGCCTGGCCCCGAACGCGTCCGTGCCGCCCGGCACCACGACGAACGGCCAGATCCGGGTCACCGCCGGCCGCGGCACGCTCGCCACCCAGCAGGTCCCGATCACCCTCGGCGTCCCCGACTTCCGGCCGGCCGACGCGTCGCTCTCGACGCACCGCGCGCCCTATTGGTTCAACGACAGCAAGTTCGGCATCTTCATCCACTGGGGCGTGTACGCCGTGCCCGCGTGGGCGCCGGTGGGGCAGCAGTACGCGGAGTGGTACTGGCAGAACCAGCAGGACCCGAACGGCGCCACCTACGCCTACCACCGGCAGAAGTACGGCGAGAACTTCACCTACGACGACTTCATCCCGCTCTTCACCGCGGCGAAGTTCGACCCGCGCTCCTGGCTGAACCTCATCGCGGACGCGGGCGCGGAGTACTACGTCCTGACGTCCAAGCACCACGACGGCTTCGCGTTGTGGGACACCAAGGTCAGCGACCGCAACTCCGTGAAGCTCGGGCCGAAGCGGAACGTCGTCGCGGAGCTGTTCACCGCTTCCCGGAAGTACACGCCCCAGCTGCGCAACGGCCTGTACTTCTCGCTGCCGGAATGGTTCAACCCGGACAACCCGTGGATGGGCCACGCGCCGCGCAACCCCTACACCGGCGCGCCGCTGCCCTACACCGGCTACACCGCGGGCAAGGACTTCGTCCGCGACTACCAGGCACCGCAGGTCCTCGAGCTGATCCGCGAGTTCGACCCCGACGTCCTGTGGTTCGACATCGGGGGTGTCAACGACAGCCGGGCCGTGCTCACCGAGTACTTCAACCGCGCGAAGAACCGCAAGCGCCCCAAGGACGTCACCTACAACGACCGCGGCGGCATCCCGGACCACGACTTCACGACGCCGGAGTACACGACGTACCCGAACACCGTGGTGGCGAAGTGGGAGGCGAGCCGGGGCCTCGACCCGTTCTCCTACGGCTACAACCGCGCCACCCCCGACGACAAGTACATGACGGCGGAGGAGGTCGTCCGGACGCTCGTCGACATCGTTTCGAAGAACGGCAACTTCCTGCTCGACATCGGCCCGGACTTCGACGGCACGATCCCGGACGTCATGCGGAAGCACCTGCGGGACGCGGGCGCGTGGCTGAAGGTCAACGGCGAGGCGATCTACGGGACCACGTACTGGTCGAGGATGGCCCAGCTCGGCGACCTGCGGTTCACGGTCAAGCAGAACGAGGCGTTCTACGTGCACTCGTTGACCGCGCCGGGCAGCCGGGTGGTCGTCGACGCGCCGGTGCCGATCCGCAGCGGTGACCGGGTGAGCATGCTCGGCTACCGCGGGAACCTGCACTGGACGGTCGAGAACGGCTCGCTGGTGATCGACGTCCCGGCCGCGGCCCGGCAGGCGGGCCGCTACACCTGGGTGTTCAAGATCGCCTGGAGCTGACGCTGTGTCACCCTAACGATGTGTCACCCTGAAGATCGCCGTTCGGTCAGCGAACGCAGTTCCCGCGGGACCGGCCCGGGATGGACCACGCCCAGCCGCTGGGTGGCGCGCGTCATGGCCACGTAGAGGTCGTTGGGTCCGCGCGGGCCGGCCGCGAGGACGGCGGCGGGGTCGGCGATCACGACCGAGTCGAACTCGAGGCCCTTCGCGTCGGCCGGGGTCAGCAGCACCACCTCACCCGCGAGGTCCGGCGGCACCGGGAGTGACAGGGCGGCCGCCAGCTCGCGGGTCGCCGCGGCGATGATCGCCAGCTGCCCCCCGGTGTGCTCGTCGACGAGTTCGGCGAGCACACCGGGCAGGTCGTCGGCGGCTCGGCGCCACGGTGGCTCTCCACTCGCCCGCACCGATGTCGGCGCCCGCAACGCCGGGTGGTGGGCGGCGAGCAGCTTCGCCGCGGCCTCCATGATTTCCCGCGGGGTGCGGTAGCCGACGGTCAGCTCCGCGAGCCGGTGCGGCCGCGGCGCCCGTTCCCACGACGTGGCACCCGCCGCGCTCCCGGTCTGGGCCGGGTCCCCGACGACGGTCATCGACCGGGACGGGCACCGGCGCAGCAGCATCCGCCAGTCCATTTCGGACAGTTCCTGGGCTTCGTCGACCACCACGTGCCCGAACACCGGCACGCTCTCGCCGACCAGCGCGGCGGCTTCGTCCAGCAACGGGATGTCCGCGGCGCTCCACGGTCCCTCGACCACCTCCGCCGGGGTCAACGGCGGCCACAGCCCGTCGAGCACGTCCCGGACGCCGGTGTCGGCGAGCAGGGCCGTCCGCAACGCTTCCCGATCCACCTCGTCCAGCAGCGTTCGCGGGCTGTCGTCGTCGTCCGGGCCGAGCACGAAGCCCGCGGCTGCCAGCGCCCGCAGTTCGGCCTCGCCGAGGCGGCCGTCCGCACTGCCGCCGTCGAGCGCCTCGCCGGTCTCGGTGAACACCACCGCCTCCATCCGGGCGGCCAGTTCCCCGGTCAGCGTGGCGACGACCTCCCGGTGGAACACGTGACGAGCCTGGTTGTGCGGCAGCCCGGTCTCCCTGGCCTTCCGCACGGCCCGGCGGAGCGTCGCCGGATCCAGCCGCAGGGCCTGCTGCTCGAACTCGACGTCCACCGGCTCCTCGGGCACCCGGACGGTGGCCCGCACCGCCCCGGCCAGCCGGGCCGCCATGTCCGCCCGGCCCTTGCGGGCGGCTTCCGCCGCCGAGTCCACCCGGGTGACCACGACGCCGGGAACGAGGTCGGGCACGGTCGCCGTCACCACCCGGTTCTCGCCGAGCCCGGGCAGCACCTGGCCGATGTAGTCGAGGAACACCCGGCTGGGGCCGAGGACGAGCACGCCGCGGGTGCGCAGGTGCTCGTGGGTGTACAGCAGGTACGCGACCCGGTGCAGGGCGACGGCCGTCTTGCCCGTGCCCGGGCCGCCCTGCACGACGAGCACGCCCCGGGCGCCGTCCCGGATGATGCGGTCCTGCTCGGCCTGGAGTGTCGTGACGATGTCGCGCATGCGCCCGGTGCGCTCGGCCGTGACCGCGGCAAGCAACGCGGCGTCGCCGACCAGCCCGTCGCTCGGCCCGGCCGGGTCGAGCAGTTCGTCGTCCACGGCGACGACGGTCCGGCCGCGGGTGGTGATCCGCCGCCGGCGCAGGACTTCGCCCGGCTCGGCGGCGGTCGCGGTGTAGAAGGGCCGGGCGGCGGGCGCGCGCCAGTCCACCAGCAGGGCCTTGTCCTTCTCGAACAGCCCGATTCGCCCGATGTGGACACGCCGGCCACCGGTCAGGTCCAGCCGGCCGAAGCACAGCCCGTCCTCGACCGCCGCGAGCCGCGCCACCTCGGCCCGCCACACGTCCGAAGCGTGGCCCCGGGCGAGTGCGGCGGCCGCCTCCTCGCGCAACGCGTCGAGGCGGGCGTAAAGAACGTTCACGTGGTCCTGCTCCGCGGCGATTTCCGGCATGCCGGAGAGCGTGCCCGCAATCTCGCGGGAAGTGCAGTCTTGTTCTTCTTGACAGCGTCAGCCGGGCCTCAGAAGTCCGCGTTCTTGCCGATGTAGAGCTCCGCGAACGCCGCCGCGGCCGCGGGCGAACCGAGCAGGCGGCGCATCCGGGCTTCCGCGATGCGCGCCCCGAACGGATTCTCGCCCGCGGCCGCGGTGTGGTGGAAGATGTCCGACAGCCACAGCGAAAACTCCTGGTACTGCCACACCAGCGGCAGGCACGCGGCGGAGTAGCCGGCCAGCGGCGCCGGGTCGCCCGCGTAGTGCGCCTCGAACGCCTCGGTGAGCAGGAAAGCGTCGTGCAGGGCGAGGTTCATGCCCTTCGCCGCGATCGGCGCGACCAGGTGCGCCGCCTCGCCCGCGAGGTGCAGCCGGCCGTGCGACATCGGCTCGACGACGTAGTTGTGCATGTCGAGGATGCGCTTCTCGAAGAGCTTGCCCTCGATGACCTCCCCGCCGGGGACGGCCAGCCGGGCGTGCAGCTCCTGCCACACGCGCTCGTCGGGCCAGTCCGCCTCGGTCTCGCCGGGCGCGGTCTGCAGGTAGAACCGCGTCACCGCCGGCGTGCGCGCCATGTGCGCGGCGAACCCGCGCGGGTGGATGCCGAACAGCACGCCGTCGGCGGACGGTGGTGCCTCCGCGAGCAGCGCCAGCCAGCCGATTCCGTAGTCGTGGTGGGCTTTCACCGTCGATTCCGCCGGCAGGTAGCCCTGGCAGACGCCGCGGGCGCCGTCGCAGCCGACGACGAAGTCGCAGTCGATCCGGTGCTCGCCGCCGCCGGCCCGGAACGTGACGGCGGGGGAGTCCGACGTCAGGTCGTGCAGCTCGACGTCCGAGACCTCGAAGACCGCCTCACCACCGGCGCCGGTGTACTGCGCAACCAGATCGGTCACCAGAAGCTGTTGCGGGTAGACGAAATGCCGCTGCCCGGTGACGTCCCCGTAGCGGAAGACGTGCCGCTGCCCGGCGAACCGGAACTCGAACTTCTCGTGCCGCGGCGCCTTCGCGACGAGCCGCTCGCCGAGGCCCCGCCGTTCGAGCCCGCGGACCGCCCACTCCTCGATGAACCCGGCCCGCGGCCGCTGTTCGATGAACGCCCGGCTCCGCGCCTCCAGCAGCACACAGCCGATCCCCGCGCGCCGCAGGAGGTTCGCCACCGTGAGTCCGGCCGGGCCCGCCCCCACCACGGCCACCGCCGTGCGCCTCGCCACCATGCGCCCGAGGGTAGCGCGAACCGGACGAACCGCTCAGTAGTAATGCCGCAGCTGGGGCCACGCCTGCGACCACGGCCGCGTCAGCGTGCACAGCGAAAGCACGACCCCTTCCTCGTCGTTGCCGACGCCTTCGGCGTTGTGGTGCTTGGCGACCGCTCGGCAGCCGGTGATCAGCCTCGACGCAGGCGAGCCGGGCCGGACCCGCCCGATCAGCAGCACCGGGCCGACCAGCCGGTCCGGGGGCGGTCCCCAGTCCGCGTACGACATGTGCGGCGAGTACGGCTGCGGCAGCCCGAGTCCGGGACCGTAGCGCTCGATCGCCCCGGCCTCGCCGTAGTTGCCGGCGAGGATGACCGCGGTGTCGCGGTCGGCGTCCGGGATCCGCCGCCACGCACCCGCGACGCTGCCGGCGAAGTCCGGCCAGCCGACCTGCTCGCCCGGCTCCTTGTTCATCGCCAGCAGCGGGCCGTTCAGCGCCGAGGCCGGGACGACCGGGAGTCCGATGAGGACGGACACGGCCACGCACACCGCGGCGGCCGCGCCGGTGAGCGCCCGCCGGAGGGTCCCGCCCCGGCCCAGCCACCGCAGCACCGGTTCCGCGCCCAGTGCCACCAGCGGCAGCAGCAGCGGCACCGAGTAGTACGGCTTCCCGCCGAGCACCAGGAGCTCGACGCAGACCACCGGGTAGGCGATGGCCAGCGGGCGCGCCCAGCACAGAGCGGGGTCACGCCACGGCCGCACGAGCCCGGCGATCCACACCGGCACCAGCACCGGCGAAAGGAGGAGCAGCTGCATCGGCACGAACAGGAGGCGGTTCTCGGCGCCGTCGTCCTCGCTGATCCCGCCGGCCACGGTGAGCATCGGCCAGCCGTGCGACGCCTGCCAGAGCACCACCGGGGCCGCCAGGACGGCGGCGACCCCGATGCCGGCGGCGAGCCACCAGGTCCGCAGCACCCGGCGCGGCCCGGCGATGGCGACGCCGATGCCGAGCCCGGACAGCAGGAGCAGGACGAGCCACTTGTTCGCCAGGCCGAGCCCGGCGGCGGCACCGACGGCGAGCCACCACCGGCCGTCGCCGGTGCGCAACAGCCGCAGGCCGCACAGCGCGATCACCGACCACAGCAGCACGTCCGCGGAGTTGGTCGCCAGCATGTGCGACACGACCAGGACGTAGGACGACAACGCGGTCGCGATCGCGGTGAACAGCTGGACGCCGCGGCCGCCGCCGAACTCGCGGGCGATCAGCGCGACGACCACCACGGTCGCCATGCCGAGCAGGGTCGCGATCACCCGCAGACCCGCGGGCGTCTCGCCGAACAACGCCGTCGACGCCCGGGCGAGCCACGGCGTGATCGGCGGGTTGTCGACGTACCCCCAGTCCGGCCGGCGGCCCGCGGCGACGAAGTACAGCTCGTCGCGGTGGAAGCCGTAGCGCCCGGACAAGGCCGTCAGCACGACGGCCTGGACGGCGACGACGATCCCCACTGGCAGCGCGGCGAACCGCGGCTGTGACAACCGGGCCTCCGGCCCGGGCCGGGGGCTCCGCCACCCGGACCCCCGAAAAGCGCGCGCACGACCGGCCCCCATGGCAGTCTCCCCTCGGCGTGCCCGGGATCGTACGCGGTCGATCAAGCTTCCGGGAGCGTTCCGAGGAATTCGCCGCCCGCGTCGGCGACCAGTTCGGCGAGGGTCTGCGCGCGGCGAAGCGGCGTGAACTCGACGTCGCCGTGGCCGGACACGGTGAACCCGTACACGGCCGGGCGCGGCAGCGTGTTGTACGCGTAGTGCGCGCCGAAGTAGTACGCGCCGGTGTCGTGGGCGACGACGAGGTCGCCCGGTTCGAGCAGCGGCAGCGGCCGCTCGCGGGCGAGGAGGTCGCCGGCGAAGCACAGGGGACCGGCGACGTCCTGGGGCACCTCGGATCCCGTCTTCGGGACCCCGGTGGCGTCGAACGCGCCGATCCGCAGCGGCCAGTGCTCCGGCTGCAGCACCGTGCGCGCCGCCACCTGGCCGCCCGCGTGCGTCACGGCGATGTGCCGGCCTCCGGCGACCTTCGTGTACTCCACCGTGCTGACGAGGAAGCCGCTCTTCGCCAGCAGGGAGCGGCCGAACTCGGTGACGAACGCGTAGCGCCCGTCGGCCAGGGCCGGGACCCGCGCCAGCAGCGTCGCGACGTAACCGGCGTACGTCGGGCCGGGCTCGTCGGAGGTGAAGTCCACCGGCAGGCCGCCACCGATGTCGAGACTGGTGACCTGCCGGTACCCGGCCTCGGCGTTGATCTCTTCGGCGAGTTCGTGCGCCGCGGCGACGCCGTCGGCCATCAGCTCCGGCGGGCAGCCCTGCGAGCCGACGTGGACGTGCAGCCGGGTCAGCCACGGCCGGTGCGCGAAGGACTCGAGCAGCAGTCCCCGGTTTCCGTGGTCCCGCAACGGGATCCCGAACTTCGACGCCGAGGTCGCGGTGCTCGTGTCGCCGATCCGGCCGGCCCCGACCTGCGGGTTGATCCGGACACCCAGCACCGACCGCGGTGATGTCGCGCCGACCAGTGCGTCGAGCCGGGCGAGCTCCTGGAAGTTGTCGGCGTTGACCGCCGTGCCCTCGGCCAGTGCGTGCGCGAGCTCGGCGGTCGTCTTGGCGGGGGAGTCGAGCACCAGCCGCGGGCCGCGCAGGCCCGCGGCCTCCGCGACCGCCGTCTCGCCCGGGCTCGCGACCTCGGCGTCGATCCCGAGGTCGCCGAGGAACCGCAGGAGGGGCGCCAGGCCGCACGCCTTGGCGGCGACCGTGTGCTGGACCCGCCCCAGCGGCGCGAACGCCTTCGTCAGGTCTTCGACGGCTTCGCGGACGGCGGTGAGGTCGACGAACCCGGCCAGCGGGGCGGCGAGCCGCCGGTCCGCCGCGGCGGCCAGGGCGAGCAGCTTGCGGTCGGTGCGGGTCAGGGGCGCGCTGGTCGTGGTCATGGTCCCAGAACAGCAGCGTGCGGGCCGCCCGGTCCAAGACTTCGCCCCGATGAAATCATAGGACCGCCCTATAATGGGCGGGTGGATCTTCGCCGATGGCACTACTTCGCCGTGCTCGCCGAGGAGATGCACTTCACGAGGGCGGCCGCCCGGCTGTTCGTCTCCCAGCCGTCGCTGAGCCAGCAGATCCGCGCCTTCGAGGCGGACCTGGGTGTCGCGCTGCTCGACCGCACGGGCCCGCGCTTCGCGCTGACCGGCGCCGGGCGCGTGGCCGCCGCCGAGGCACGCGACCTGCTCGACCGGCTGGACCGCGCCCGGGGCGCGATCACCGCGGCGGGCCGGGGCGACGCCGGGCGGCTGCGGATCGCCTACACGCGTTCGGCGCCCGGGCCGCCGGCCGGCGATCTGGTCGCGGCTTATCGCGAGCGGTACCCGGACGTCGAACTTGCCCTGGAAACGGGCTGGACCAGCCTGAACCTGGCCCGGCTGGCGGCGGGCGAGATCGACGTCGGCTTCGTGCGGCCGCCGGTCACCGCCCCGGGCATCGAGGTCGCGGTGGTCGGCTCGGAGGAGGTCCTGCTCGCGCTGCCGTCGGCGCATCCCCTTGCCCGCCGCCGCGGCCGGGTGCGGCGGGCCGCGATCGCCACCGAGCCGGTGGTGTTCTGGCCGCGGGAGAACGGCCCCGGCCAGTACGACGCGATCAGCGGCCAGGTCTGGCCCGGCGGGCTGCCCCCGATCGTCCGCGAAGAACCGGAGGACGAGCAGCTGATGCGCGCGGTCGCCGAAGGCGCGGGCCTCGCGGCGGTCCCGGAACACCGGGCACGGGCGCTGCGCCGCCGCGGCGTGGTGCTGCGCCGGCTGGACGACCCGCCACCGAGGATCGACGTGGGCCTGGCGTGGCGGTCCGGCTCGGCGTCCCCGGTGGTGCGGGCCTTCGTGGACCTGGCCACTGGGCAGCGCCAGTCCGCGACGTGAGCGTGGCCTGACCTCGCCGCCGCCCGGAGAAGCTAGTCCAGGCCGAGGGCCGAGCGCACCGCCGTGACCACGCCCGGGTGGCCGAGCGGCAGCGGCGGCGGCACGCGGTCTTCCGGGCTCTCGGTGCTCGACGCGATCACCCGCACCTCCGTGCCCGCCTCGCGCAGCTTGGCGACGACGTCGTCGTGTTCGGCGAGCCAGGCTTCGTTGGCCTGGGCGGCGTCGTCGGAGGCGAGGAACGCGTCCGAGGCCGGGTCGACCAGCAGCAGGTGGGTCGCCGCGCCCGGGTGCCGTTCGACGATCTGCAGCGCTTCCGCCGCGAACGGGCCGCCGGCCACCACGGCGATCTCGGGATCACCCGGGCCGGCGTCGCCGAGGAGGTCGTCGGCTTCGGTCAGCGCGCCGCCGGCGGGTACCCGGCACCAGAAGACGGCTCGCTTCTCCGCCAGCGGCCGCCAGGTCGCCGGCAGTTCGTCGTGCTTCGCGGCGCCTGCCGGGTCGAGGACGATCACCTTGGCGCCCGACGGGTCCCCGGCGACCACCACGGCGGGGCCTTCGGAACGGATGGGTTCGGGTTCGGCGGGCATGAGCTTTCCTTTCACCGAAAGGGATTCAGCGACGGGGGAGTTCCGGGCTGTCCGTGTCGAGCGGCACGGCGCCGGAGCGGACGAGTCCCAATTGGACGGTCTGGCGGCCGGTCAGCGCCTCCAGGACCCAGTCGGCGGCCGTGCGCACGCGGTTGCCCGGCATCGCCATGAGGTGGTAGCCGCGCGTCACGGCCTTCGCCGGGCGCCCGGACAACGGGATGTGCAACGGGTTCGCCGCGGCGGCGCCGGCCCCGAGATCGACGACGAAGCCGAGGTCGTGGTGCCGGTAGGTGCCGCGGCGGCCGTACCCGAGCGACGCCGCCACGTTGCGCCCGGCGAGCTTGCCCTGCCGCTCGGCGTGCTGCGCGGTCATCGCGGTGTACTGGCCGGGGCGGGTGAGGTCGGGCACCGCGGCCGCGTCGCCGCAGGCGAAGACGTCGTCGCGGCCCGGCACGTTCAGCTGCTCGGTGACCACCAGCCGGCCCTTCGCGGTCTCGAGCCCGAGGCCGGCCACCAGCGGGTCCGGCCGCACGCCGACGCACCACACCAGGGTGCGGGTCGGCACGGCGTCGCCGTTGGTCAGCGTCACCCCTTTGGCGTCGGCGTGGTCGACCGACGTCTTCATCAGCACCTCGACCCCGCGCGAGCGCAGCACCCGGTCGGCGGTCCGGCCGAGCCGCCCGGCGAGCTCGGGCAGCACCCGCTCGGCGACGTCGAGCAGCAGCCAGCGGATCTGCTGCCCGGCCAGCTCGGGGTGGCGCGCGGCGAGCGCCGCGGTGAACGCGGGACCCTGCGCGGCGACCTCGGTGCCGGTGTAGCCGGCCCCGACCACCACGAACGTGCAGCGCGCTTCGCGTTCGGCCGGGTCGTCGGCCGCGGCGGCCAGTTCGATCTGCCGGGTGATGTGGTCGCGCAGGTACAGCGCCTCCGGCACGCCGCGGAACCCGTGCGCGTACTCCGGGACGCCCGGAATCGGCAACAGCTTGTTGACGCTGCCCGCGGCCAGCACCAGCCGGTCGTACCCGATCCGGTGTTCGTTGTCCTCGGGATCGGTGTAGGTGACGTGGCGGGCATCGAAGTCCACCCCGGTGGCCACGCCGAGGAGCAGGCGGACTCCGCGCAGCGTCTCGGGGATCGAGACCGCGACTCGCCGCGGGTCGAGGATGCCGGCCGCCACTTCGGGCAGCAACGGCAGGTAGAGGAAGTAATCCGTCGGGTTCAGCACGACGACTTCGACGTCTTCGCCGGCTTCCTTCCGAAGGCTCTTCGCCGCGTGGTATCCGGCGAAACCGCCGCCGACGATCACGACACGCATGGATCTCCTCCCGGGGCCGGATATCCGTCCCGAACGGATTACCCGAGGTCGGAGCCGGGAAACCCGCGGGGTTGACCTCACCGCCCAGGGGCGTACGGTCAGGTGAGTTGGCTGTTGTTCAGACACGTGCTCCGGTCAGCGCCCCTGCAATGCTGAACCCAAGGGAGCGCCATGTACGACTGTTTCCGCACGATCTATGAACCCTCCGGCCTCACCGTCACCACCACCGAGCGGCCGGGTGGGGTCACCGTCCTCACCGTGGTCGGCGACATCGACGCCGCCACGGTCGGCACCCTCGACGAAGCCCTCGCCACCGGTGAGCGGCTGGTCGTCGACCTGACCCGGGTCGCCTTCCTGAGCTGCGCCGGGGTCCGCTCGCTGCTGCAGGCGCACGCCCGCACCGAACTCGCCGTCGTGCTCGGCGGCCACGCGGTCACCCGTTCGCTCGAAGCCACCGGCGCCGACCTGGTGCTGAAGATCCACCCCCGTGTCGGTGCCGCGCTCACCGGCCTGGCCCTCGAGCCCGGCCGGGAGGCGTGACCGCCCGGCGGACACGCCTCCCGCCGTCCACTCTGTGGTCGGCCGGCACGGTGGCCGGTCGTCGCTGTGGTCAGTCCTCGCCCGGCCAGTCGCCGGTCGCCTTGCGGTAACCGACGGCGCCCGCGCGTTCGGTGGCGGCCTTGACGGCACCGAAGATCGCCCCCTGCACCGCCGCCGCGATGACCACCTGACGCCAGGTGTAGTCGCGGTCGGTGGCGTCGGGGGCGTCGTCCTCCCCGGCCACGCGGCTCCAGACCTGCTTGAACACCTGGCCGGCGAGGATGCCGCCCAGGGCACCCACCACCCAGCTCAGCGGCTTGTAGAGCGCTTTGTTCACGAGTTCCTCCGGCGCAGGATCAGGCGGATCAGGATCAGCAGGCCCAGCACGCCGGCGAAGACCGGCAGCGGGTTGGCGCGGACGGCGTCGGCGCCCTGGCGGAACTTGACCGCGGTCGGCTCGTTCGTCACGTCGGCGACCTTCGCGGTCGCCTGGTCGAGCTTTTCGTCGACGTTCTCCTTGACCCTCGCCTTCACGTCGAGCTTCTGCCCGAGCGCTTCGAGGGTCTCGGTGAGCTCCTCCCGCGTGGCGTCCCGGTCGAGGCGTGCTTCCTCGGCGTTCTTCGGGAAGTCCCCGCTCATGTCCGCACTCCCTGCTTCACGGTGTCCACGTCTTCGCGGACGCCGCTGATCGCTTCTTCGGGCACCGGCGGCACCCCTTGCGTCACTTCCTTCTTGCCGACCAGGGCCGCGATCCCGGCCACGACGAACAGCGCGACCGCGACGATCACCGCCGCCAGCCAGCCGGGCAGGACCAGCGCGAGCGCCAGCACGGCCGCCGCGACCAGCGTGCCGGCCCCGAGGAACGCGAACAGCCCTGCGGCACCGAACAACCCGGCGCCGAGGCCCATCTTCTTGCCCTTGCGCTGCAGTTCGAAGACCGCGAGCCGCATTTCGTCCCGGACGAGCCGCTTGACCTCGCCGGTCAGGTCCGTCACCAGTTCGCCGACCGAGCGGTCGGAAGCCGGTTTCTTGTTCACCTCTTCGATCACCGAACACCTCCTTGCCTGGCCGCCGTGTACCCGGCCCGGGCCGATGTCAACCGCGTCGCGTTTGACCGCCGGTGCACCGGGTAGCCGATTTGTGCCCTCAATGACGAGTACCGACCATCGACGAGGAGGAGTGCATGAGCACGATCACCGAAATCGTGGACGTGGAAGTCCCCGTTTCCACCGCGTACAACCAGTGGACGCAGTTCGAGGAATTCCCGCAGTTCATGGAGGGCGTCGAAGAGATCCGCCAGGTGGACGCCACCCACACCCACTGGGTGACGCGGTTCGGTGGCGTGACGCGCGAATTCGACGCGACGATCACCGAGCAGCACCCCGACGAGCGGGTCGCCTGGACGTCGGACTCCGGTCCGGACCACGCCGGCGTCATCACCTTCCACCGGCTGGACGACTCGCACACCCGGGTGACCGCGCAGATGGACATCGACCCGGAGGGCTTCGCCGAGAACGTCGCGGACAAGCTCGGCGTGCTCGACCGCCGCGTGAAGGGCGATCTCAAGCGGTTCAAGGAGTTCATCGAGCAGCGCGGCCGGGAGACCGGCAGCTGGCGCGGCGACGTGGACCGCCCGGGGCGGTAAACCCGCGGGTCACCCGTTCGGGGTGAGTTGTCGCGGCGGGGCGGGATCACCCGCCCCGCCGCGTTTCGCGTCCGGGGACCACCGGGTAGGCCGGATTCATGACGACCACCACAGCCGGCGTTCCCACCCTGGAGTTGAACAACACTGGACAAGGGCGTGGCGTGCGGATCCCGCAGCTCGGGTTCGGTGTTTTCCGGATCCCGCCGGAGGAAACCGCCCAGGCCGTGCGGACGGCGCTGGAGACGGGGTACCGCCACGTCGACACCGCACAGGCGTACCGCAACGAGGCCGGTGTCGCCGCGGGGATCGCGGAGTCCGGCGTGGCGCGGGAGGACGTGTTCGTCACGACGAAGCTGGCGAACGACGCGCACGGGCACGACAACGCGATCACCGCGCTCGAAGGCAGCCTGCGCCGGCTCGGCTTCGACTACGTCGACCTCTACCTGATCCACTGGCCGTTGCCGGCAAAGGACACGTTCGTCCGGACGTGGCTGGGCTTCGAAGACATCCTCCGGGCGGGCAAGGCCCGCGCCGTCGGCGTGTCCAACTTCCAGCCCGCCCACCTCGACCGCCTCGCCGAGGAGACGTCCCTGGTGCCCGCGGTCAACCAGATCGAGCTGCACCCGGCGCTGCAGCAGGCGGAGCTGCGCGAGTACCACCGGGCGCACGGCATCGCCACCGAGGCGTGGAGCCCGCTGGCGCAGGCCGGCGTGCTCGGCGACCCGGTGCTCACCGACCTGGCGGAAAAGCACGGGCGGACGGCCGCGCAGATCGTGCTGCGCTGGCACGTCCAGCTCGGGAACGTCGTCTTCCCGAAGTCGGTCTCACCCGGCCGGATGCGCGAGAACATCGACGTGTTCGGCTTCGAGCTCGACGACGAGGACATGGCGGAGATCGGCCGGCTGGACGAAGGCCGCCGCACCGGGCCGGACCCGGACACCTTCACCGCGTGACACCGGCGTTTCCCTGCGCGACCGGCCGGGTATTCCTCCGGCAAGGTCCCCCAGGAAGGAGCGTCCGGCATGACCACGAACGCGTACCTGTCGTTCCTCGCGATCGGCGTTGCGCTGGTCCTGATAGACGGGCAGATCATCTACCGCAGCGGCCGCCGGTACCTGGAGAACTCCTACGGCGACCCGGCGGCCGGCGCTTCGATGACCCGCCTGGTCACGGTGCTGTTCCACCTCGCGACGCTGGGGGTGCTGGCGCTGATCTCGACCGTCGACATGGGCGACAGCGACCTGCCCGGCGTGGTCGGGCGGATCGGGGTGTTGCTGCTGATCCTCGCCCTGGCCCACGCGATCACCCTCGGCGTCCTGGCCCGCATCCGCGGTGAGCAGGAGGTGGAGGCGGTCGTCCAGCGCGGCCCCCGGCCGCGGGTGGAGGCGGAGCAGCAGGGCACGACGGTCACCCCGGTGCCGGGTCAGGACGGCCGCTACCCGGCTGCCAGCCCGTCGCTGGAGCACCGGTCCCCGTATTCGGCCCAATAAAAGCGCACCCGATAAAGATCGGCTCCACCGAAAGCGCCGCTTTCTCGTGAAAGCGGCGCTTTCGGCGTGTCAGGCCTCCGCGGCCGGCAGATCCACTTCGGTGTGCCGGGCGGCGAGGGTCTTCGCCAGATCGGCGAGCTTGACGTTGAGGTCCTGCGACGCGCGGCGCAGCACGTCGAAGGCCTCGTCGGCGGTGATGCCGCGGCGCTGCATCAGGATGCCCTTCGCCTGCCCGATGACGTCGCGGCTGTCCACCGCCTGGCGCAGGTGCGCCGCTTCCAGCTCGGCCGAGGCCACGGCCTGGGTGTGGGCCAGCGCGAGTGACGCGTGCGTCGCCAGCAGCAGGGCGACGTCGATCGCCTGCGCGTCGAACGCGCCCGGGGTGCGCGAGTAGATGTTGAGCGCGCCGGACAGCCGGGGCGGGCGGACGTCCGGAAGCAGGGCGGTGGCCAGCACCGAGTGGAAGCCGTGGCGGGCGGCGGCCGGGCCGAACGCCGGCCAGCGCGGATCCCGGCCCAGGTCCTGCGACCAGCCGACGGCCGGCCCGTCCGGCCGGGCCGACTCGACGCAGGGACCTTCGCCGTGGTCGTACTGCACCTGGTCGAGCCGTTCGGCGATCGGATCCGTCCCGACCGGGGTGTGGAAGGTGCCGTCGGCGTCCCGCAGGGTGACGCTGACCAGGTGGGCGTCCGGGATGAGCGCGGTCGCGGCTCCGACGACGAGTTTGAGCACCCCGCCGACCGTCGGCGTCACGTCGAGCAGGGTCCGCGTGAGGTCGGCGAACTGCCGGGCCAGCAGCCCCGGCTCCGGGTCACCGTCCCGCCTGAACCAGGCCCGTTCCCGGGCCCACTCCTCTTCGCCGACGCTCATGGGTCCTCACTGTCTACCGGATCGGGTGCTGGCCTTCATTCAACCCGATGCCGGGGCGCGCAGGGCGGCACGGGCCCGGTCGACGAACCCCGGTCCCGGCCACAGCTGGTCGGCTTGGGGCACCCGGTCCGCGAGGTCGGGGTGGGGGAGTTTGGGCGCGGCCTCGCGGGTCTCGAGGACCTCTCGGCCCAGTTCGGCCTGCCGGTCGGGGGAGCAGGTGCGCCCGATCTCGCGCACGGCCGCGGCGCCCTCCTCGCGGACGTGCCGCCGCACGGCGCGGATCAGCCCGCCCAGCAGGCGTTCGAACCGCGTCTCCTGCGGCCCGGCGCCTTCGAGCTGCCGCATCAGGCGGTCGGCTTCGGCGAGGTCGCCGTCGCCGTCGAGGTAGGGCTCCTCGGCGACGGAGTGCCGGACCAGCTCCGCGATCAGGTGATCGGCGAGGTCCTTGCGGTTCTCCGGACTGCCCTGGCCGAGCTCGAGCTCGGTGCAGAGCCGGTCGAGTTCGCGGTGGTCGCCGGCGAGGACGGTCGTCAGGTCGGTTGCGGACTGGTTGCCGTTCATGCACTCTCCTGGTCCGGGCTCGGGTTCGCAGAGTGGGATACCCGCTGCTCCGGCGCCGAATCCCGTGTCAGCCGCGCGCCGGCCGGGTATTCAAAGGGCAACCGGCCCTCAGGGAGGACGAACCATGGCAGCGCCGTCGCAGGTGACCGAGCGCGAACGCAAGTACGAGATCGTCGCCGGCAGCGGGGTGCCCCGCCTGGTCGGCGTCGGCGGCGTCGAAACCCAGGACGACCCCGTGGAGCACGTCCTGGACGCGTCCTACTACGACACCGCCACGTTCCGGCTGGCCCGCAGCGGCATCACCCTGCGGCGGCGCGTGGGCGGCCCGGACGCCGGCTGGCACCTCAAGCTGCCGGTGTCGGCCGACGAGCGGCAGGAACTGCAGCTGCCGCTGGGCGGCGACGCGCACAAGGTGCCCGGCCGGCTGCGGCGCCTGGTGCGGGCGTACACGCTGGGGGAGAAGCTGGTGCCGATCGCGCACCTGCGCACCGACCGCTTCGCCCACCGCCTCGCCGGCGCGGGCGGCCGCACCGTCGCGACCCTCACCGACGACCACGTGACCGGGGAAGCCGGTGGCGCGACCGCGCGGCTCGACGAGTGGCGCGAACTGGAACTCGAACTGGACCCGGCGACCGAACCGGCGCTGCTCGGGGAGTTCGACCGCGCGCTGACCGCGGCCGGTGCCTCGGTGGCGCCGTGGCCGTCGAAACTGCGCCGCCTCGTCGGTGACCGCGTCCCGGCGCCGCCCCGGCTCGGCAAGAAGCCGTCCGCCGGCGACGTCGTGCTGGCGGCTTTGCACGAGCACTACGGCCGGTTGCGCCGGGCGGACGTCGGGGTGCGGCTGGACGCCGGCGATTCGGTGCACCAGATGCGCGTCGCGATCCGGAAGCTGCGAAGCACGTTTCGCACCTTCGGGTCGCTCGTCGACAAGAAGGAGACGGCGTCCCTCGTGGCCGAGCTGCAGTGGCTCGGCCGCCAGTTGTCGCCGGCCAGGGACACCGAGGTGACCGAGGAGCGGCTGCGCGAACAGCTCGACGCAGTGCCGTCAGAGCTCGTCTTCGGGCCGCTGCGCCAGTTCCTCACCCGCCACTTCGCCCGTGAGGCCGAGGAGGGGCGGGCTCGCGCGCTGGCGGCGCTGACCGGCAAGCGCTACGTGCAGCTGCTGCGCAGGCTGGACACCCTGCTGGAAGAACCACCGCTGACCGCGAAGGCGCGCAAGCCCGCGAAGGCCGGGCTGCGCAAGCCGCTGCGCAAGGCCGCCGAGAAGCTGAGCCGCGCCGAAGCGGCGGCCCGTGGGCTGACGGGCGACGAGCTGGAGAAGGCCCTGCACGACGTCCGCAAGAAGGCCAAACGGGCCCGCTACGCGGCCGACACCGTGAAGCCGGTGTACGGGAAAAAGCTGCGGAAGTGGCGCAAGAACGTCAAGGCCGTCCAGAGCACGCTGGGCGAGCACCAGGACACCGTGGTCGGCCGGGACGTCCTGCACCACCTCGCCATCGCCGGCCACGGCGAGGGGCAGAACACCTTCACCTTCGGGATGCTCCACGCCCGGGACGCGGGGCGGGCGGCGGAGCTGCGCGAGACGTTCACGCGGGAGTGGCGGCGGCTGCGGAAGGGCGGGCGTCCCGGCTGGCTGGGCTGAGCCGCCAGGAGGCGGCCGCTCCGGCCGCCTCCTAGCCTTCGCCGGTGAGCTTCCCGCGCAGCTGTTCCAGGGTTTGCGACAGCAGCCGGGAGACGTGCATCTGGGAGATCCCGACGCGGTCGGCGATCTGGGTCTGCGTGAGCCCGCCGAAGAACCGCATCACCAGGATCGCGCGCTCGCGCTTCGGCAGTTCCTGCAGCAGCGGCTGAAGGGCCTCGTGGTTCTCGACCATGGCCATCTCGTGGTCCGGTTCCCCCATGGTGTCCGCCAGCGACAACGCCTCCGCGTCGTCGTGCACCGGCTTGTCGACCGAGAGCGCCTGGTAGGCGTTGCCCGCGAGCAAGCCTTCGCGGACTTCGTCCACGTCGAGGTTCAGGTGCTCCGCCAGCTCGGTCGGCGTCGGGGCGCGGCCCAGGCGCTGGGAGAGCACCGCCGAGCCCTGGCTCAGCGAAAGGTGCAGCTCCTTGAGCCGCCGGGGGACCCGGACGGACCAGCCGGTGTCGCGGAAGTGCCGGCGGACCTCGCCCATGATGGTCGGCACCGCGAAGGACAGGAAGTCGTGACCCCGGGCGGGGTCGAACCGGTCGACGGCGTTGATCAGGCCGATCCGGGCCACCTGGACCAGGTCTTCCCGGGGCTCGCCGCGGCCGGAGAACCGGGTCGCGATGTGCTCGGCCAGTGGGAGCAGCTCGGTGACCAGCTGGCTCCGGACGACGTCCCGGCGCGGATCGTCGGCGTCGAGGTCGCCCAGTTCCTTGAACAGCGGCTCGCAGTGGGCATATTCGTCCGGGCGGTGGAGGAGGGTTTTCCGCTCGCTGCTCACGCGCTCGTTCCCGGGTTGAGCACCAGCTCGATCGTGACGATGCCCGCACCCCCGCCGGGAAGCGCGTCGCAGTAGGCGGTCACCGACCGGCTCAGGGTCGTCAGCACGTGCCACCCGAACGTGCGGTCGCTCGGCGGCCGCGGGTCACTCGATCGGGTCGAAACGATGACGTGCAAGCCGTCGGGGGCCAGGCGGAAGCGGCACTGCAGCTGCGAGCCCAGTTCGGCCAGCTGGACGAGCTGCGCGCACGCCTCGTCGACGGCCATCTTGGCGTCGGCGATGGCGTCGAGCCCGAAGTCCGCGCGCGAGACCACGCCGTGGGTGAGCATCCGGACCAGCGGGATCTGCTCCGCCATGGCGGGGAGCCGCAGCTCGACGAGTTCGTCGAGCAGCTCGTCGACGGTCGGCTTGCCACCGAACGAGCTGTCGCTTCGAGTGTCTTCCATATGTGAGGTACTACCCATCCGGTGTAATGCTGACACTTGGTGATCAGGGATTTCGGGTTTCGTCACCGGCCCAGCGCCCGTTCGAGTTCCTTCTTGGTCATCTTCGAGCGGCCGTCGATGTTCTTCTTCTTCGCTTCGTTGTACAGCTGGTCCTTCGTCGGGCCGCCCGGGCCCTTGCGGTTGCCGGACCGCTCGCCGCCGCGCTGCTGCGGCGACTTGTCCTTCACCGACGTCTTGCTGGCCTCCCGGGATTCACCCGACTGGGCGCGGTTCTTGTTCACCGTGCGGGCCGCGATCTCCTTGGCCCGCTTCGTGCTCGCACCGCGGTCCTCGGCCGAGTCCTTGATGTGCTCATACTGGCGTTCGCGCTTGCCGCTCCACGACTGAGGCATGTCCGCTCCCTTCGTCCCGCGGGCGAGTACCCGCTTGATCACGGGGTAAACGTCCCGGTCGGGTGGTTACCCACCGCGGACCACGGGTACGCGGAGAGCTGTGACAACCGGGGCTCCGCCCCGGGCCGGGGGCTCCGCCACCCGGAACCCCCGAAGAGCAGCCGATGCGAGAGGAGGGCCGATGCGGATCGGCTACACCCTGATGACCGAGCAGGCAGGCCCGAACGATCTGGTCCGGTTCGCCGCCGAGGCGGAACGGGCCGGCTTCGACTTCGAGGTCATGAGCGACCACTACTCGCCCTGGCTGGACGAACAGGGCCACGCGCCCTACGCCTGGGCCGTGCTGGGCGCGGTCACCCAGGTGACCGAACGCGCCGAGCTGATGACCTACGTGACCTGTCCGACCATGCGCTACCACCCGGCGGTGGTCGCGCAGAAGGCGGCGACCGTGCAGGCGCTCTCCGGCGGCCGGTTCACCCTCGGGCTCGGCGCGGGGGAGAACCTCAACGAGCACGTCATCGGCCGCGGCTGGCCACCGGCCAACGTCCGGCACGAGATGCTCGCCGAGGCCGTGCAGATCATCGGCGGCCTGTTCGACGGCGGCTACTTCGACTACGAGGGCAAGCACTTCCGGGTCGACTCGGCGAAGCTGTGGGACCTGCCGGAGAGGCGGGTGCCGATCGGCGTCGCGGTGTCCGGTTCGCAGTCGGTCCGGCGGTTCGCCCCGGTCGCGGACGCGATGATCGCCGTCGAGCCGAAGGTGGAGCTTTCCCAGGAGTGGGACGCGACGAAGCTGGGCGGCGCGCCGAGCCGCAAGATCGGGCAGCTGCCCGTGTCGTGGGGCACCGACCGCGACGCCGCCGTGAAGCGCGCGCACGAGCAGTTCCGCTGGTTCGCCGGCGGCTGGAAGGTCAACGCCGAGTTGCCGGGACCGGCCGGGTTCGCCGGGGCGACGCAGTTCGTCCGCGAGGACGACGTCGCCGGCTCGATCCCGTGTGGCCCGGACGTGGAGCCGATCGCCGAGGCGGTGCGGGAGTTCGAGAAGGCGGGCTTCACCGACGTGGCGCTGGTCCAGATCGGCGGTGACCAGCAGGAGGGCTTCCTCGACTTCGCCGAGAAGGAGCTGCTCCCGGCCTTGCGTGGATGAGCACTGCGTGAACAGGCGCTGTGTGAACAGGCACTGTGTGAACAGGCACTGTGTGGGCAGGTGCCGCACGGGTGGGTGCACGACGCCGGCTCAGGCCGGCGCGGGGGCGGGCCGTTGATCGGCCACGGCGAGGCGCCGGTCCGCCCCGGTCACCTGCAGGGCCCGCCGCACCACCGCATTGGCCCCGGTGACCACGAGCAGCTCGGTGCCGCCCTGTCCGGCCTGCAGTGCCGCGTGCAGCAGCACCCGGACCCCGGCCACGCCGAGGAAGTCCACTTCGGACAGATCGACGACCAGCCGTCCCGGCGTCGCCCACAGCCGGTCGGAGAGGAGCGTGGCGAGGTCGGCCGCCGTCGCGCTGTCGAGGTCGCCGCGGGCGGTCACCAGGACCGCGTGCGGGGCCGGCCACGCCGTGCGCAGCCGGAGGTTGGGGTGCCGGGCTCGGGGAAGGTTCATGCCGTTCGCCGCCGTCCTGGTGCGGCGCGGCCGCAGCGCCGCGCCCTGGGGGTTCGAGCGGCTGCTGGTTGAACCGTACGGCCGAGCCTAACCCTGCGCCCACGGCTCGCAACCGTCGTTGCTCCGAACGGGCGTGCGCCGCGCCGCGGCGGTGACCGCTCGTGCCCGGCTCCGGCTGGATGCAGTAATCTCGCGCTGGACCCGTTAAAGCGCTAGCGGCCCACTGGTGGCGCGCGCCCGGGTCCCCCCTGGTTGAGAGCGCCCTGTCGGAAGAAGGAGGGGCGTTCCCAGGATGACGGGCGGCCATGAGCAGCTGACCGCGCGGCTGGACGAAGTCACGCTCGCGATGGAGTCGCTGACCGCGATGCTGGACAGCGAACTCGACCTCGGGCAGATGCTGCAGGCGGTGTGCGACCACGTCGTGCAGGTGGTGCCGGGGGCCGACATGGCGAGCATCACCCTGGTGCGCGAAGGCGTGCCGGAGACGGTGGCCAGCACCGACCAGCGGGCGGTGAACTTCGACCGCGAGCAGTACCGCATCGGGGACGGACCGTGCCTGCGCGCCGCGGAGACGGGCCAGCCGGTCCGCGTCGGCGTCGGCGCGGTCGGGGATCTGTGGCCGCAGTTCGTCACGTCGGCCGCGCAGCTGGGGGTGGCCAGTTTCCTCGCCGCGCCGCTGACGGTGGACGAGGACATGTCCGGTGCGGTGAACCTCTTCGGGTTCGGCGAGCACGGCTTCAGCGAGCTGGGCACCAAGATCCTCGAGCTGTACACGGCGACGGTGGTGATCGGCCTGCGCAGCGCGCGACGGTACTTCGCGGCCCGCGAACTGGTCGACCAGCTCAACCGCGCGCTGGAGACCCGCGCGGTGATCGACCAGGCCAAGGGCATCCTGATGGCGGCGCACCGGATCACCGCGGAGGAAGCCTTCCAGCGCCTGGTGAAACGTTCGCAGGACGGCAACCGGAAGCTCCACGAGGTGGCGGCGGAGTTCGTGGCGGCGGTGGCGACGACGACGCCGTGACCCGGCCGCGTCCAGGCCGCCCGTGTCCTAGCCGGCCGGGACCTCGTCCGGGGGCGCCTCGGACTCGACCGGTGCCGGTTCCGGGCGGTGCTTGTTGCGCTGGCACGTCGTGCAGACCAGGGTGCGGCCCAGCACCGTGCCGTCGTCGGCGACGACCTGGGCCACGTGCATCGTCGGGAAGCCGCAGACCTCGCAGGGCAGTGAGCCGTCTTCGCGGCTGATGCGGAGCTGGGTGCCCATCCGGCCTCCTGCTGTGACGTGGGTCTCACCACCTTGCCGTGTTCACGGCCGGACTAGGCCGAATTCACTCGTTCGGCGTAGTCCGGCCGGGCCGCCGTGGCTCCCTCCGTGCCGGCTGTGTCGCGCGCGGTGATCCTGGGTAACCCGCCCGCGAACGGATTGCCGGAGGGGAGCGAACATGCGAGACAAGCGGAACGACCTGCGGCCGGTGGCGGACCTCCTCGTCGAGGGCGGGGACCCGGCGGAGCTGGCGCGCACGCGGCACAAGGCGGCGCTGGCCGTGGCGGCGCGGGCCAAGGACCCCGAGGACTGCGCGCGGCTGCTGGACATGCTGGGGCTGCACCGGACCGGCCGGCGCAGCACCGACGTCGCCTGAGGGCGGGGAGGACGACATGGCCCGACCGGTGTGGAGCGGCGCGCTGAGCCTGGGGCTGGTCACCGTGCCGGTGGAGCTGTACCCGGCGGTGGCGGACCACACGATCCACTTCCACCAGTTCGAACGCGGCACGTCGGACCGGATCCGCAACCGCCGCGTCAACGAACGGACCGGCGACGAGGTCACCCAGGACGAGATCGTCAAGGGTTACGACCTCGGCGGCGGCGACCACGTCCTGGTCGAACCGGACGAACTGGACGAGATCGCGCCCGAGCGGTCACGCCGGATCGACATCGAGCAGTTCGTCGAGCTCGACGAGATCGACCCGTGGTTCTTCGACAAGACCTACTGGCTCAAGCCGGCGAAGGAGGACTTCGCCAAGGCGTACGGCCTGCTGCTGCGGGCGATGGACCGCAGCGAGAAGGCCGGCGTCGCGAAGTTCGTGCTGCGCGGCAAGGAGTACCTCGCCGCCGTTCGCGCCGGCGAGGACGTCATGGTGCTCAACACGCTGCACTTCGTCGCGGACCTGCGCAAGCCCAAGGACGTCATGGGCAAGCTGCCGGAGCTGCCGAAGCCGCGGCCCAAGGAGCTCGACATGGCACTCGCGCTGGTCGACGAGATGACCGCACCGTGGAAACCCGAGGACTACCGCGACGAGTACTCGAAGCGCGTGGAAGAGCTGATCAAGGCCAAGGAGGCCGGCAAGGAGATCGCCCACGAAGAGGAGCCGGAGCCCTCGGCCGACGTGGTGGACCTGTTCGAGGCGCTTTCGCGCAGCGTGAAGAACCGCAAGAGCGGCGGCAAGCAGCCGAAGAAGAAGGCCGCGAAGAAGCCCGGGCCGTCCGGGTTGTCCGAGCTGTCGAAGGCGGACCTCGAGAAGCTGGCCCGCGAGCAGGGCGTGAAGGGCCGGTCGAAGATGACGCGCGCCGAACTCGAGAAGGCCCTGAAGGCGTCGTGACCGGCCCCGGCTGGCGCGAGCCGACCCTGGCCACGCTCACCGACCGGCGGTTCTCCGACGAGGGCTGGATCTTCGAGCGCAAGCTGGACGGCGTCCGCGCGATCTGCGTGCGCGACGCCGGCCGGCCGACCCTGTACTCGCGAAACCACAAGGTGATGGACAACGCCTACCCGGAGCTCGTCGAGGCCCTCGCCGCCCAGGGCGGCCCGCGGTTCGTCGTGGACGGCGAAATCGTGGCGTTCGACGGCGCCAACACCAGCTTCGCCGCGTTGCAGCCCCGGATCCACGTCAGCGACCCGGATCGGGCCCGCGCCACCGGCGTGCGTGTCTACTACTACCTGTTCGACCTGCTGTACCTCGACGACCAGGACACGACCGGGCTGCCGCTGCGGCAGCGGAAGGCGCTGCTGCGGGACGCGTTCGGCTTCGCCGGCCCGCTTCGGCTGTCGTCGCACCGCAACACCGAGGGCGAGAAGTTCTTCGAGGAAGCGTGCCGGCGCGGCTGGGAGGGCGTCATCGCCAAGCGGGCCGACGCGCCCTACCACCACGGGCGGTCACCCGACTGGCTGAAGTTCAAGTGCACGCAGGGCCAGGAGTTCGTCATCGGCGGCTTCACCGATCCCCAGGGCGCCCGCCACGGCTTCGGCGCGCTCCTGCTCGGCTACCACGAAGACGGCGCTCTCGAGTACGCCGGCAAGGTCGGCACCGGCTTCGACGAGCAGCTGCTGACGTCGCTGCACGCGCGGCTGCGGGAACGGGAGACGGCCCGGTCGCCGTTCGCCGGGCCGGTGAAGGAACCCGGCGCGCACTGGGTGCGCCCGGAGCTGGTGGCGCAGATCGGCTTCTCCGAGTGGACGCGGGACGGGCGGCTGCGGCACCCGCGGTTCGCCGGGCTGCGCGAGGACAAGAAGGCCGCGGACGTCGTACGGGAGCGCGCGTGAAGACTTCCCACCCGGACAAGGTGTTCTACCCCGACGACGGCCTGACCAAGGGCGATGTCGTCGAGTACTACCGCGCGGTGGCGGACGTCATGCTGCCGCACCTGCGCGGCCGCCCGCTGACGCTGCGGCGCTTCCCCGACGGCATCGGCAAACCGGGCTGGTTCCAGAAGCACCCGGGGGAGCACTTCCCGGACTCGATCCGGGTCGAGCGCGTTCCCCGGCGCGGCGGCGGCACCGACGAATACGTCGTGTGCGAGGACGCCGCGACGCTGGAATACCTGGCGAACCAGGGGACGGTGGAGTTCCACGTCTGGCTGTCCACAGTGGCCGCTCCGGAGCGGCCCGACCGGCTGGTGCTCGACCTCGACCCGCCGGACGGCACCCCGGTCGCCGAACTGCGCGCGGTCGCCCGGCGCATCCGCGACCACTACGAGCGGGTGGGGTTGACCGCGTTCGTCCAGGCGACCGGCGGCCGCGGGTTCCACGTCCTCGCGCCGCTGGACGCGAAGTCGGACACGGAGGTGGTGCTGGAGCTGTCCCGCGCCCTCGCCGACCGGGTCGCCGAGGACGACCCGGATCGGCTGACCACGGCCCAGCGCAAGGACAAACGCGGCGACCGGATCTTCCTGGACGCCAACCGCAACGGGTACGCCCAGACGTTCGTGGCCCCGTACTCGCTGCGCGCCCGCCCGGGTGCGGCGGCCGCGACCCCGCTGGACTGGCGGGAACTCGGGAAGGCGGACCCGGCCGGCTGGCCGCCGCGCAAGGAGAAGCAGCGGCTGGCCCGCAAGGAGGACCCCTGGCGGGACCTCGACGCGCATGCGGGCTCGGCCGAAGCGGCGCTGAAGCAGCTGAACTGAGGCCTGAACCGGCGTTCTTCAGCAGAGCAGCTTGGCCGCGGCCCGCAGATCGGCGACGAAGCCCGCGTAGACCTCGTCCCGGTCCGGCGCCCGCAGCACGGCCGACGGGTGGACCGTCGCCATCGCCGACGGCACCAGCTCGGCCAGCTCCTCCGGCGGCTCGAGCGGCTCGCCCCGGTGCGCGGTCAGCCGGAACTTCGGGCCCAGCAACGACTGCGCGGCCGTCGCGCCCAGCAGCAGCACCAGCTCCGGGCGCACGGCACGCAGTTCCGCCAGCAGCCACGGGCGGCACGCGACCACCTCGGTGCGGCCCGGCTTCTGGTGGATCCGGCGCTTCCCGCGTTCGTCCCGCTTGAACTTGAAGTGCTTGACCGCGTTGGTGACGTACAACGACCGCCGGTCGAAGCCGGCTTCTTCGAAGGCGCGGTCCAGCAGCTTCCCGGCGGGCCCCACGAACGGCTCGCCCGCGAGGTCCTCCTTGTCGCCCGGCTGCTCGCCGACGACGAGGACCTTCGCCCCGGCCGAGCCTTCGCCGAAGACGGTCTGCGTGGCGTCCTGGTGGAGGTGGCACCCCTGGCAGCCGGACGCCGCCGACCGCAACCGGTCGAGGTCGGTGGTGTCCGGCGGCTCGGCACCGCGGGAATCCGGCATGCGCCCGGAAATTCCCCGTCCGGGGCACGGGTAAACGTGCCCGGCCCGGGTAGCCGGACCACACAACCCAGGAAAGGAGTTCACGATGACCACCGCACGCGACATCATGACGTCGGACGCGACCTGCGCCCGGGAGTCCGACACCGTGCACGACGCCGCGGTCACGATGGCGCAGAAGGGGGTCGGCGCCCTGCCGATCTGCGGCGAGGACAACCGGCTGAAGGGCATGCTCACCGACCGCGACATCGTGGTGAAGGTGCTGGCCGAGGGCAAGGACCCGCGCGCGGTCCACGTCGGCGAGCTCGCCCAGGGCGAGGTCGTCACGATCGGCGCGGACGACGACGCCCAGGAGATCCTGCGCACGATGTCCGAGCACCGCGTCCGCCGGCTGCCGGTGATCGACGGGCACGACCTGGTCGGCATCGTCGCCCAGGCCGACGTGGCCCGGGCGCTGTCGAACCCGTCCGCCGGTGAGCTGGTCGAGGCCCTCTCGTACGACTGAGTGACGCCTCGACGCAGTACGGCCGCCCCCGGCGCGAGTTCCGGGGGCGGCCGTACTGTGTCATTTGCAGCGGGCTGCGTCGTGGGTGGCGGGGTTGCGTCGTCACGGGTCGTGGGTGGCGGGGCTGCGTCGTGGGTGGCGGGGTTGCGTCGTCATGGCAGCGGAGCTGCGTCGTACTGTGTAATGGCAGCGGGATCAGCGTCGTCGAGGGTAGCGGGGATCAGCGCGGGCCGGGGGCCGGCGCGGCACCGTCCTCAGTGGACTCGCGGATCGACTCGGCGCGGGCGATGTGCCAGGCCACCAGCGCGCCCGCGCTCACGGTGCCCCAGAGTACGAGCGCGGCGTCGCGGGCGAACAGCCCGACGAGCAGCATCACCACCGCCGTGACGTCGCAGAGCACCAGCAGCAGGCTCCAGCGCCGGGGCGAGCGGAGCTTGCGGCCGCTGAAGGCGGCGGCGAACGCGGGATCACTCGCGCGCAGTTCCGCCTCGATTTCGCGCAGGGCGTGGCGTTCTCGATCCGGGAGCATGGGGGCCTCCTCGCCTGGGCTACCGCTGGGGATACCCGTTTTCCCCGCGGGCGAAGCACCGGAATCAGTGGTTGTGGCGGGGGATTCCCTTCGTCGCCGCGATGCGCTGGTACGCCACGGCCGGGCGCAGCACCATGCCGTCGCACAGCTGGTCGGTCATCGACCGCTGGATCTCCTGCCACGGCGTCTGCGACTCCGGCACCGGGTAGCCGCCCGCCTCGGCCAGCGCCCGGTGGCGCTGCGCGAGCTCGTCGTCGGAGATCAGGACGTCCGCGGTGCCGGCGCCCAGGTCGATCCGGACCCGGTCCCCGGTCCGCAGCACGGCGAGACCGCCGCCGGCCGCGGCTTCGGGGGAGGCGTTGAGGATCGACGGCGAGCCGGAGGTCCCGGACTGGCGGCCGTCGCCGAGGCAGGGCAGCTCGTGCACGCCCCGCTTGATCAGCTCCGCGGGCGGCCGCATGTTGACCACCTCCGCCGAGCCCGGGTAGCCGAGCGGGCCGGCGCCGCGCATCACCAGCAGCGAGTGCTCGTCGACGCCGAGGTCCGGGTCGTCGATGCGGGCGTGGTAGTCCTCGGGGCCGTCGAAGACGACCGCGGTGCCTTCGTAGACGCCCCCGGCCAGGTACCGGCGCCGGAACTCCGGCGAGATGACGCTGGACTTCATGATCGCCGCGTCGAAGAGGTTGCCCTTCAGCACCAGGAACCCGGCGTCGGGGGTGAGGGCGGTGCCGAAGGTCCGGATGACGTCCCGGTCGCCGGCTTCGGCGTCGCGGCAGTTGTCGCCGAGGGTGCGGCCGTTGACGGTGGGCGCGTCCTCGTGGATCAGCCCGTGGCGCATCAGCTCGTGCACCACGGCCGGCACCCCGCCCGCGCGGTGGAACTCCTCGCCGAGGTACTTGCCCGCGGGCTGCAGGTCGACCAGCAGCGGGACGGCGTGGCCGAGCCGCTGCCAGTCGTCGAGGGGCAGGTCGACGCCGATGTGCCGGGCGATCGCGCCGAGGTGGATGGGTGCGTTGGTCGAGCCGCCGATCGCGGAGCTCACCACGATCGCGTTCTCGAACGCCTCGCGCGTCAGGATGTCCGACGGCTTGAGGTCCTCGCGGACCATCTCGACGATCCGCAGCCCGGTCCGGTAGGCCATCCGCGCCCGGTCGCGGTGCGGGGCCGGGATGGCCGCGCAGCCGGGCAGGCTCATCCCGAGGGTCTCGGCGAGCGCGTTCATCGTGGACGCCGTGCCCATCGTGTTGCAGTGCCCCGGCGACGGCGCGGACGACGCGACGAGCTCCATGAACCCGGCGTCGTCGATCTCGCCGGCGGCGAGCAGCTCCCGCGCCTTCCAGATGATCGTGCCGGACCCGGTCCGCTCGCCCTTGAACCAGCCGTTGAGCATCGGGCCGCCGGAGAGCACGATCGCGGGGATGTCGACGGTCGCGGCGGCCATCAGGCACGCCGGGGTGGTCTTGTCGCAGCCGGTGGTGAGCACGACGCCGTCGATGGGGTAGCCGTAGAGCGTCTCGACCAGGCCGAGGTAGGCGAGGTTCCGGTCGAGGGCGGCGGTGGGGCGCTTGCCGGTCTCCTGGATCGGGTGCACCGGGAACTCGATCGCGATCCCGCCGGCCTCGCGGATGCCCTCCCGCGTCCGGTCGGCCAGCTGCAGGTGGTGGCGGTTGCAGGGGGTGAGGTCGGAGCCGGTCTGCGCGATGCCGATGACCGGCTTGCCGGACTGCAGCTCCTCCCGGGTGATGCCCCAGTTCATGTACCGCTCGAGGTAGAGCGCGGTCATCCCGGGGTCGGCGGGGTTGTCGAACCAAGCTTCGCTGCGCAGTCCCATACCGGTCAGTCTGGCAACGCGCCCCGCGGAATGCACGCCCCGGCGCCCGTGAAGGCCACCCGCGCCGGTGGCCTTCACGGGCATCCGATCAGCCGAGCCCGTTGAGGCCGATCACCCGCGAGTACCAGTGGGCACTCTGCTTCGGCGTCCGCCGCTGCGTCGCGTAGTCGACGTGGACCAGGCCGAACCGCTTCGCGTACCCCTCGGCCCACTCGAAGTTGTCCAGCAGCGACCAGTAGAAGTACCCGCGCAGGTCGACGCCCGCCTCGATGGCCTCGTGCGCCGCCCGCAGGTGGGAGTCGAGGAACGCGACGCGGTCGGTGTCGACGATGTCACCGCCGTCGGAGACGACGTCGGGGTAGGCCGCGCCGTTCTCCGTGATGTACAGCGGCACCGGCCGGTAGCCGCGGTGCACCTGCAGCAGCGACTCGGTCAGCCCGGCCGGCTGGACTTCCCAGCCGGAGTCGGTGCGGGGCGCCGCCGGGTCCGGGACGAAGTGCACGTCGGCCGCACCCACCCACTCGGGGCCCGCCGGCTCGCTGCCCGGCACCGGACGGCCCGCGACGCGGTAGTCGCGGTAGTAGTTCACGCCCAGCCAGTCGACGTGCGCGGCGATGACCGCGGCGTCTTCGTCGCGCACGACCGAGCCGAGCCCGAACGGCTCGAGGTCGGCGACCAGGTCGTCCGGGTAGCCGCCGCGCAGCACCGGGTCGAGGAACAACCGGTTCTGCAGGCCGTCGATCCGCCGGGCCGCGGCGACGTCGGCGACGTTCGCCGGGTCGTGCGGGACGACCGGGTACAGGTTCAGCGTGATGCCGGCCGCGGTCTCCGGGGCGTGCCGCCGGATGACGTCCATCGCCAGGCCGTGGCCCAGCAGGAGGTGGTGCGTGGCGGCCACGGCCGCCGGGTGGTCGGCGCGGCCGGGCGCGTGGATGCCGCCCGCGTAGCCGAGCATCGCCGCGCACCACGGCTCGTTGAGCGTCGACCAGCTGGCGACCCGGTCGCCCAGCCGCTCCAGCACGGTCTCGGCGTACTCGGCGAACCGGTAGGCCGTGTCCCGGTTGGTCCAGCCGCCCTTCTCCTCCAGGGCCTGCGGCAGGTCCCAGTGGTACAGCGTCGCCCACGGCTGGATCCCGGACTCGAGCAGGCAGTCGACCAGCCGGTCGTAGAAGCCGAGGCCGGCGGTGTTCGCCTCGCCGCCGTCCGGGCGCACCCGCGGCCAGGCCAGCGAGAACCGGTAGGCCCCGAGGTTGAGCCGGCGCATCAGCCCGACGTCTTCGGAGTACCGCCGGTAGTGGTCGGCCGCCGGTTCGCCGTTGTCGCCGCCCCGGACCGCACCCGGGCGGCGGGCGAAGACGTCCCAGACCGAATCGGTGCGCCCGTCGGCCGTCGTGGCCCCTTCCACCTGGAACGCCGCGGTGGCGGCGCCCCAGACGAAGCCAGGCGGGAACATCAACGCGGTCTCCGCCCGAACGCTGTCGGGATGTACGGACATGTTCACCCTTTCACGGCACCTTGCATGATCCCGGCCACGATCTGGCGGCCGAGGAGGACGAAGACGATGAGGATGGGAATGGTGGCCAGGGTCGTGCCGGCCAGGACGAGCGAATAGTCGACGTAGTAGCCGCTCTGCAGCTTTTCCAGGGCCACCTGGACGGTGGGGTTGCCGGCGTCCAGCACGACGAGCGGCCACAGGAAGTCGTTCCACGACATCATGAACGTGAACATCGCGAGGATCGCCGCGGCCGGGCGCACCGCGGGCATGCAGACGTTCCAGAAGATCCGGATCATGCTGCAGCCGTCGACGCGCGCGGCCTCGACGAGCTCGTACGGCAGCGCGTCGATGGTGTACTGCCGCATCCAGAACACGCCGAACGCGGTGACCAGGTTGGGCACGATCACCGCCGCCAGGCTCCCCGTCCAGCCCAGCTCGGACATCGCGATGAACAGCGGGATGATGCCCAGCTGGGTGGGCACCGCGAGTGTGACGACGATGAACACGAAGGCCTTGTTGCGCCCCCGGAACCGCAGTTTCGCGAAGGCGAACCCGGCCAGCGAGGAGAACAGCACCGTCGTCAGCGTCACCGTGCCGGACACGATGACGCTGTTGGCCAGCGCCTTCCAGAACGGCACGGTGTCGAACACCCGCGCGGCGTTGGCGAAGAAGTTGCCGCCGGGCACGAACGGCGGGATGCGGTCGGTGAGCATCCCGTTGTCGCGGCTGGCCACCAGGAACGACCAGTAGAACGGGAACAGCGAACCGAGCACGAAGATCGCCAGCACGATGTAGGTCGCCTTGCGCGGCTTACCGAGCGTGGCGACGCTCTTGCGCAGTCCCGTTTTCGGGGAGTCACTCTGGAGTGTCGTCATTTCTTCTTCACCTTCACCGCCGGGGTGCTGGCGATCCGGCTGGTGAGGAAGAAGTTCGCCAGCGCGATGAGCACGATGATCAGGAACAGCACCCAGGCGATCGCCGAGGCGTAGCCGAGGTCGGCGTTCTGGAACGCCGTCTGGTAGAGGTACAGCGTCACGGTCTGGAACTGGTTCGTGGAACCGCCGTTGTTCGACCCCGGCATGGCGTCGAACAGCTTCGGCTCGGTGAAGATCTGCAGGCCACCGATCGTCGAGGTGATGGTGATGAAGATCAGCGTCGGCCGGAGCAGCGGCAAGGTGACGTTCCAGAACCGGCGCCACGTGCCGGCCCCGTCGATCACCGCCGCCTCGTGCAGTTCCTTCGGAATGGCCTGCATGGCCGCCAGCACGATCAGGGCGTTGTAGCCGGTCCAGCGCCAGTTCACCATGATCGCGATCGCGACGTGGCTGGCGAACCGGTTGGCCTGCCACTCGATCGGGTCCAGTCCGAAGGTCTGCAGCACGCCGTTGATCAGCCCGTACTTCGGGCCGAACAGGTTGGCGAAGATGATGCCGATGGCGACGAGACTGGCCGCGTACGGGAGCAGGATGCCCACGCGCCAGCCGGTCGCGCCGCGCAGCCGGGCGCCGAGCAGCGCCGCCAGCAGGATCGCGATGACCAGCTGCGGGATGCTCGAGAGCAGGAAGATGCTGACCGTGTTGACCAGCGCGTTCCAGAACTGCGTGTCGGCGAACAGCTCCGTGTAGTTGCCGATGCCGAGGAAGTCGGGGTGGTCGGCCCCGGCCTCCCACTTGAACATCGAGACATACGCGGTGTAGAGCAGCGGGAACAGGCCGACGATCCCGAAGAGGATGAAGAACGGGGCGATGTAGAGGTACGGCGAGACCTTGACGTCCCACCGGCTCAACCGGTGACGGAAGGTGGGCCGGGGAGACACCCGCTCCCCGGCCTTACTCCCTTCTGGCGCGACCTTGTCGATGACGGTCATCGGTTCAGCGCGTGATCTTCTTCGCGGCTTCGACCATCTGGTTCCACGCGTCCGCTGCCGGCTTGCCCTGTTCGACCGCCTGCAGGGCCGGGCTGGACGCGTTTTCCTGGATCTGGCCGTCACCGGGGCCCTTGTACTGCGGCTTCTTGACCTTCTTGGCCTGCTCGGCGAACAGCTGGCCGACCTTCGTGTCGCCGAAGTAGGGGTTGGTGTAGCTCAGCAGCGCCGGGTCCGTGAGCGCCTTGACCTGGCTGGGGAAGTTGCCCTTGGCCTGGAACGCCTTGATCTGCTGCTCGGGCGCGGTCAGCCAGGCCGCGAGTTCGGCGGCCTCCCGCGGGTGCTTCGACTGCGTCGGGACGGTCAGGTACGAGCCGCCCCAGTTGCCGCCGCCGCCGGGGAACGCCGCGGTGACCGCCCACTTGCCGGCGAGCTCCGGGCCGGCGTGTTCCTTGATCACGCCGAGCATCCAGGCCGGGCACACCTTCGTGGCGAACGCGCTCTGCTTGAAGCTGGCTTCCCACTCGGGGCTGAACGCCGTGAGCTTGGCCGACTCGCCCTTGGCGACCGCGTCGGTGACCTTGGTCCAGGCGTCCTTGAGGCCCTGGTTCTTCTCGACGGCCAGCTTGTCGTCGGTGCCGATGTAGCCCTCGGGGAGCTGGTTGACCATGGCGTTGAAGTTCTGCGAGGCCGAGTCGAACCACGCCTTGCCGTTGCTCTTCTTCACGAAGTCCGCACCGGCGGCGAAGTAGCTGTCCCAGGTGGCGAACAGCGGCTTGACCGCTTCGGGGTCGTCCGGCAGCCCGGCGTCCTTGAACATGTCCTTGCGGTAGCACATGGCGAGCGGACCGATGTCGGTGCCGTAGCCGATGACCTTGCCGTCCTTGGTCTTGGCGGCTTCGTACTTCCAGTCCAGCCAGCGGTCGGGGGAGGCGTCGGCCGGCCCGATCTTGCTCAGGTCGTTGAACTTCGAGCCCTTGTCGAGGAAGTCGGACAGGTGGCCCTCTTCGAGCGCCGTCACGTCGGCGAGGCCCGAGCCCGCGGCCAGCTTGGTGACGAGTTCCTCGTGGAAGGGGCCGCCCTGGCCGGTCTTGCGGTGGGTGATCTTGATGTTGGGGTGCAGCCGCTCGTATTCCGGGATGAGGTCCTCGTAGCCGAACTCGGTGAACGTCGCCAGCGTCAGGTCGACGTGCTCGTTCGGGTTCGCCGCGGCCGGAGGCTGCTGTTCACCGCCCCCGCTGCAGGCCGAGGCGCCGAGCGCCGTCATCGTGATGCCCAGTGCCAGGACCAGGCCGTTCCGGATCGTTCTCACGTGTCCAACCACCTTGTTGACGGGAATGAGCGCTCTCACTGCTGGGAGCCGATCTGGGAGCGCTCCCAGGTGTGGCAGAGTCTGCTGGGGCCCTTCACCGGTGTCAAGAGGTCGTAACCGGAGTGTTTCCTGCGAGGAGCGCTCCCGGACATTGCCCTGCGTGACCGTTAAGCTGTCCAGGTCCGGGTGGTTGTGGTGAGCGAGGGCGGTGCCGTGGGGCCTCGAGCAGGGGATGAAGAACGGCCGACACTGGAGGACGTCGCGGCGTTCGCCGGCGTGTCGCGGTCGACGGCGTCACGCGCGTTGAACGACGACGCGTACGTCAGTGCGGCGGCGCGGGAGAAGGTGCTGGCCGCGGCCCGTGACCTGGGCTACTCCCCGAACCAGGCGGCTCGGTCGCTGGTCACGCGCCGCACCGGGGCGATCGCGGTGGTGCTGTCGGAGCCGGAGTCCCGGCTGCTCGACGACCCGTACCGCGCGGCCGTGATGCGGGCCGGCTACCGGGAGCTCGCCGACGTCGGCCGGCAGATGGTGCTGATCTTCAGTGACATCCGCGAGGACCTGAGCCGGACGGTCCGGTTCCTCGAAGGCGGGCACGTCGACGGCGCGCTGGTCTTCGCGCCGCACCGGGCCGACCCGCTGCCCAAGGCGCTGCGGCTGCTGCGCATCCCGGTGGTGTTCGGCGGCCAAGCGGCCGGCATCCGCCGCGGTGTGCACGTCGTCGACTTCGACAACGAGGGCGGCGCCCGGCTCGCGGTCCAGCACCTGGTCGCGGCCGGCAGGCGGCGGATCGCCACGATCGCCGGCCCGCAGGACCAGAGCGCCCCGATAGACCGCCTCGCCGGCTGGCGCAAGACCCTCCTCGACGCCGGGCTCGACCCCGCCGACCTGGCCGAAGAGGCCGACTTCACGCTTTCGGGCGGCGCGAACGCGATGTCGGCGCTGCTGGCCCGGCACGCGGACCTGGACGCGGTGTTCGTCGCCAGCGACATGATGGCGGTGGGCGCGCTGCGGACGCTGGACGCGGCCGGCCGCCGCATCCCGGGTGACGTCGCGGTGGTCAGCTTCGACGACAACGCGACACTGGCCCCGGCCATGGACCCGCCCCTGACGTCGGTCCACCAGGACCCCCGCGAGCAGGTCCACGCGATGGTCGAGACCCTGATGCGGCTGCTCGACGACCAGAACCTCAAACCGCGCCAGCACATCCTCCCGGTCTCCCTGGCGGTCCGCGCCTCGAGCTGACTCCGTGTCGTCCCCCCGATCACGCGTGTCGACCTCCTGATCACGCGTGTCGACCCTTGCCGCACGCGCCCGAGGGCCGAACCGGCGTACCCGATGGGTCGGTCGGCGTACCGGCGGGCCGGTTCGCGTGTCCAGAGGGTCGGCTCTCGTGTCTGGAGGGTCGACACGCGTGTTTCACGGGTCGACACGCTTGAGGTAGAGCCCGCTCGGCGGGGCATGACTCGATGGGTGGGAACGTTCCGGTCCGAGATGCACGCCTTTGGCGCTAAACGGCGTTTCCCGGACACCCCGCGTGACCGGTTGGTTAGGCCGAACGGGTGGTTGTACAACTTTCGGGTACGGCTGTTCAGGAGTGTTCAGTGAGCCGGTGTTCGCCGGGCGCGCAGGTGTGACACCCGGGGCCGCGGTGTCCTTCTGACTCGATTCTTTACATCCAGGTTTCCGGCTGGCTACCGTCTGCGCCTGGAAGCGCTCCCAGATCGCTGGCTCCCTACGGACAAAGGAGTTCCGCAGCCATGCGTTCCTCTCCCCGAAAGCGCGCGCGTGCGCTGGCACTGGCCTCGGCCGTGCTGGCGGTCACGGGCGCGGTGGTCGCCCCACCTCCGGCGCTCGGCGCCGACATCGCCTGTTCCGTCACCTACACCACCAACGACTGGGACAACGGGTTCACCGCCAACGTCTCGCTGCGCAACGACGGGGCGCCGCTCGACAGCTGGAAGGTCGGCTGGACGTTCCTCGACGGCCAGAAGGTCCAGCAGGGCTGGAGCGCGACGTTCGCCCAGACCGGCGCCGCGGTCACCGCGACGAACCTGTCCTACAACGGCCACCTCGGCACCGGGGCGAGCACGTCGTTCGGGTTCAACGGCTCGAAGGGCTCGGCCAACCGGCCGCCGACGGACTTCTCGGTGAACGGCAGCGCGTGCACCGGGGCCAACAAGGCACCCACCGTCAGCCTGACCGCGCCGTCGCCGACCGGGACGTACTACGCCCCGGCGACCATCCCTCTAGCCGCGACGGCCGCCGACAGCGACGGCACGGTGAGCAAGGTCGAGTTCTACGCCGGTGACACGCTGCTGGCCACCGACACGGCCGCGCCCTTCGAGGGCAACTGGGGCAACGTCCCGGCCGGGACGTACTCGATCACCGCGAAGGCCTACGACAACAAGAACGCGTCGACGACGTCCAGCCCGGTCAGCGTGAAGGTCCTCTCCGGGCCGACGATCGTCGCCACCCCGGCGACCGCGCAGGTCAAGCAGGGCGGGAAGACGACGTTCGCGGTCTCGCTCGCCGGTGCCCCGACCGCCCCGGTCACCGTCGACGTCGCGAGGACGGCGGGCAGCACCGATCTGACCGCGAGTCCCACGAGCCTCACCTTCTCGACGACGAACTGGAACGTGCCGCAGAACGTCACGGTCACCAGCGCCGACAACGGGGGAGCGCTGGGCAGCGCGACCTTCACCGCGAGCGGCACCGGCTACACCGCGGCCACGGTGACGGTCAACGAGATCTCGTCGTCCACTTCGGACTACCAGCTCGCGTTCCTCACGCAGTACAACAAGATCAAGGACCCGAACAACGGCTACTTCCGCAAGTTCGGGAACATCCTGGTGCCCTACCACTCGATCGAGACGCTGATCGTCGAGGCGCCCGACCACGGGCACGAGACGACGTCGGAGGCGTTCAGCTACTACCTGTGGCTGGAAGCGTCCTACGGCCGGGTGACCGGTGACTGGGCCCCGTTCAACCAGGCGTGGACGTCGATCGAGACGTACGCGATCCCGTCGGCGGCGGACCAGCCGGGCAACTCCGGCTACAACGCGAGCAAGCCGGCCACGTACGCGGCGGAATACCCGAGCCCGAAGTCCTACCCGTCGCAGCTGCAGAGCGGCGTGCCGGTCGGCGCGGACCCGATCGCGGCGGAGCTCAAGGCGGCCTACGGCTCGCCGGACGTCTACGGCATGCACTGGCTGCTCGACGTGGACAACATCTACAAGTTCGGTCACTGCGAGGACGGCACGAACACCGCGCCGGCGTTCATCAACACCTTCCAGCGCGGTTCGCAGGAATCGGTCTGGGAGACCGTCACCCAGCCGAGCTGCGACCTGCTGAAGTTCGGTGGCAAGAACGGGTACCTCGACCTGTTCACCGGCGACTCGTCGTACGCGAAGCAGTGGAAGTACACCGACGCGCCGGACGCGGACGCCCGCGTGGTGCAGGTGGCCTTCCAGGCCGAGAAGTGGGCCCAGGAGCAGGGCAAGAGCTCCGACGTCGCGGCCGTGCTGAAGAAGGCCTCGAAGATGGGCGACTACCTCCGGTACTCGCTGTTCGACAAGTACTACAAGAAGATCGGCAACTGCGTCGGCCCGTCGACCTGCCCGGCCGGCACCGGCAAGGACAGCGAGCACTACCTCATTTCGTGGTACTACGCCTGGGGCGGTTCGGCGGACACCGCCAGCTCCTGGGCGTGGCGGATCGGTGACGGCGCGGCGCACCAGGGTTACCAGAACCCGCTGGCCGCGTACGCGTTGTCGGCCGACCCGGGCCTGAAGGTGACTTCGGCGACCGGTGCGACGGACTGGGCGACCAGCCTCGGCCGGCAGATGGAGTTCCTGCAGTGGCTGCAGTCGTCCGAAGGCGGCCTCGCCGGTGGCGCGACCAACAGCTGGGACGGCCAGTACGGCACCCCGCCCGCGGGCACGCCGACCTTCTACGGGATGTACTACGACTGGCAGCCGGTCTGGCACGACCCGCCGAGCAACCAGTGGTTCGGCTTCCAGACCTGGGGGATGGAGCGGATCGCCGAGTACTACCAGGCGACCAACGACGCCCGGGCGAAGAAGATCCTCGACAAGTGGGTGCCCTGGGCGATCGCGAACACCACGGTCGGCGCCGGCGGGAGCTTCCAGATCCCGTCCGACCTGACCTGGAGCGGCGCGCCGGACACCTGGAGCGCCACCAGCCCCGGCTCGAACACCGGCCTGCACGTCTCGGTGAAGAACTACAGCCAGGACGTCGGGGTCGCGGCCTCGCTCGCCAAGACGCTGCTCTACTACGCGTCGGGGTCGAGCAACGCCCAGGCCAAGACGGTCGGGGAGCAGCTGCTGACCGCGCTTTCGGCGAACACGGACACCAAGGGCATCGCGGTGCCGGAGACCCGGTCGGACTACGACCGGTTCGACGACAAGTACAACGCCACCACGGACCAGGGGCTCTACGTGCCCTCGGGCTGGACGGGCACGATGCCGAACGGCGACCCGATCAACGCGAACTCCACGTTCCTGTCGATCCGTTCGTTCTACAAGAGCGACCCGCAGTGGCCGAAGGTCCAGGCCTACCTGGACGGCGGCGCCGCGCCGACGTTCACCTACCACCGGTTCTGGGCGCAGTCGGAGATCGCCACGGCGTTCGCCGCGCACGTCGCCCTGTTCGGCTGAGAGGCACCACATGAAGCGACTGCTCTCGCTGGTGGTCGCCGCACTGGTCGGGGGCGCCGTTCTCACGGCGTCCCCGGCCGCCGCGGCCCCGGAGACCACGGCGGCGGCCGGCACCGGCACCGGGTTCTGGCACGCCGCCGGATCCCAGCTGGTCGACGCGACCGGTGCGCCGGTCCGGATGACCGGCATCAACTGGTTCGGTGCCGAGACCGGCAACTACTCGCCGCACGGGCTGTGGAGCCGCAACTACAAGGACATGCTCGACCAGATGACCGGGCTCGGGTACAACACGCTCCGGCTGCCGTACTCGAACCAGCTGTTCGACGCCGGGTCCAAGCCGGTCAGCATCGACGCCGTGCAGAACCCGGACCTGCAGGGCCTGTCCGGCCTGCAGGTGCTCGACAAGATCGTCGCCTACGCCGGCGTCAAGGGGATGCGCGTGCTGCTGGACCGGCACCGGCCGGACTCCGGCGCGCAGTCCCCGCTCTGGTACACCAGCGCGTATTCCGAAAGCCGCTGGATCTCCGACTGGACGATGCTGGCCCAGCACTACAAGGGCAACCCGACGGTGATCGGCGCGGACCTGCACAACGAACCGCATTCGATCCAGGGTGGCGGCGGGGCCTGCTGGGGCTGCGGCGACACCGCGACCGACTGGCGGCTCGCCGCCGAACGGGCCGGCAACGCGGTGCTCGCAGCGAACCCGGACTGGCTGATCGTCGTCGAAGGCGTCGACTGCGTCAGCGGCACCGGCGACCCGCAGTGCGGCTGGTGGGGCGGAAACCTCTCCGGAGCCAGGCAGTTCCCGGTGCGGCTGTCCAAACCGGACAAGCTGGTGTACTCGGCGCACGAGTACGCGACGTCGGTGTTCGCCCAGACCTGGTTCTCCGACCCGGCGTTCCCGGCGAACCTGCCCGCGCTGTGGGACCACTTCTTCGGCTACCTGCACAAGCAGAACATCGCGCCGGTGCTGCTCGGCGAGTTCGGCAGCACGCTCGCCGACCCGCGCGACAAGGTCTGGCTGCAGGAGCTGATGAAGTACGGGGGCACCGGGACGAGCGGGATGAGCTTCACCTACTGGTCGTGGAACCCGAACTCGGGGGACACCGGCGGCATCCTCAACGACGACTGGACCACGGTCAACCAGACCAAGCAGGCGATCCTGCAGCCGTACCTGATCCCGCCGGTGGGTTCGGGCGGCGGCACGACCGACCCGCCGCCGGCGAGCTGCGCGGTCACCTACCACGTCGACAACACCTGGCAAGGCGGCTTCGTCGCCACGGTGACGTTGAAGAACACCGGAAGCTCGGCCCTGAAGAACTGGGCGCTCGGCTGGACCGTGCCGTCCGGGACGCAGATCACCGGCGGCTGGAACGCGACCGTCACGCAGACCGGGCAGCAGGCGAGCGCCAAGGCGCCCACCTGGGCGCCCGACCTGGCCGGCGGGGCCTCGGTGTCGATCGGCATCCAGGCGACCGGCGCCTCGACCGGCACGCCCGGCGGCTTCGCCGTCGGCGCGACCGCCTGCACCACCTGACCCATCCAACGACGAACACTGAGGAGCGCACTCAATGAGGAGTGAATTCTGGTCCGCGAAGAGGAAGTCACGGTTCGCCGTGGCGTCCTCGGTAACAGCGGCAGCGGTCACCGCTGGACTACTGGTGGCGGGGGCAGCCCGGCGGGCGCCGCCACCGGCTGCAAGGTCACCTACACCGTCAACTCGTGGAACACCGGCTTCACCGCCAACGTCGCCGTGACCAACCTGGGCGACGCCGTTTCGTCCTGGAACGTCGAATGGGACTTCGGCGGCAACCAGAAGGTCGAGCAGGGCTGGAGCGCCACGTTCAGCCAGAGCGGCAAGCACGTGAGCGCGAAGAACCCGTCGTGGGGCGGGTCGCTGGGCGCGAACGCCACGGCGAGCTTCGGCTTCAACGGCTCGTACTCGGGGACGAACGACATCCCCACGTCGTTCTCGCTCAACGGTGCCCACTGCGACGGCACGCCCCCGGTCACGACCACGTCACCGACGGGGCCGACGACGGTGACCACGTCACCGACCACCTCGACGACGCCGACCACCCCCACCACCCCGACGACGATCACCACGACGCCCCAGCCCGGGACGCACGTGGAGAACCCGTACGCCGGGGCCAAGGGGTACGTGAACCCGGACTGGTCCGGCGAGGTGAGCGCGGCGGCCGCGGCCAAGGGCGGTACGCTCGGCGCGCAGATGGCCAAGGTGGCCAACACCTCGACGGCGGTCTGGCTGGACCGGATCGCCGCGATCGCCGGTACGGCGGACTCGCGCGGCCTGCGCGGGCACCTCGACGCGGCGCTGGCCCAGGCCAGCGGCGGGACGCCGGTGACCATCCAGATCGTCGTCTACGACCTGCCGAACCGCGACTGCGCGGCGCTGGCGTCCAACGGTGAGCTGAAGGCCGCCCAGAACGGCCTGGCCCGGTACAAGAGCGAGTACATCGACCCGATCGCGTCGATCATGTCCGACGCGAAGTACTCGTCGCTGCGGATCGTGACGGTCGTGGAGCCGGACTCGCTGCCGAACCTGATCACGAACACCTCGATGGCGACCTGCGCGGAAGCGCAGTCCAGCGGGGTGTACACCCAGGGCATCCAGTACGCGCTGAACAAGCTGCACGCGATTCCCAACGTCTACAACTACCTGGACATCGCGCACTCGGCGTGGCTGGGCTGGGACAGCAACTTCGGTCCCTTCGTCAACCTGGTCAAGCAGGTGCTGCAGGGCACCACGGCCGGCGTGAACAGCGTCGACGGCTTCATCAGCTCCACGGCCAACTACACGCCGCTGACCGAGCCGAACCTGCCCGACCCGAACCTGACCGTCGGCGGGCAGCAGCTGAAGTCGGCGACGTTCTACCAGTGGAACCCGTACTTCGCCGAAATCCCCTTCGCCACGGCGATGTACAACGCGTTCGTGTCGGCGGGCCTGCCGAGCGGCATCGGCATGCTGGTCGACACCTCCCGCAACGGCTGGGGCGGCGCGGCCCGGCCGAGCGGGGCGTCGGGGTCCACTGTGGACGCGTACGTGAACTCGGGCCGGATCGACCGGCGCCTGCACCGCGGCAACTGGTGCAACCAGAGCGGCGCGGGCCTGGGTGTCCGGCCGACGGCGTCCCCGGCACCGCACTTCGACGCCTACGTCTGGATCAAGCCGCCGGGTGAGTCCGACGGCGCGAGCCAGCAGATCCCGAACGACGAAGGCAAGGGCGCGGACCCGATGTGCGACCCGACGTTCCACGGGACGCAGCAGGCCAACGGCGGCAACCTGACCGGTGCCCTGCCGAATGCCCCGCTGTCCGGCAAGTGGTTCGAGGCCCAGTTCGAGGAACTGGTCCAGAACGCCTACCCGCCGGTGCAGTAGGCAAGACCCCGGGCCGGGCGGTGCCGCGCAGCCGCCGCCCGGCCCGGCCTCCACCACGGCGGCCGCGGCCTGTCCCGCCAGGTCCGGCGCCTTGGTCCCGTCCGGACGCCTGACCGTCCGGACGGGACAGCGGGATCCGGCCCGGGGTGACCCTGGGCCGGATCCCGCGGCGCGCGCCTCCGGCGGTTCAGCCGAGGTCCTTGCGGAAGCTCAGCCGGTCCAGGCCCGGCCCGTCGTAGTCGGGCTGGACCGGCACCCCATCGAAGTCCTTCGGCCCTGGTTCGGTGACGAACCCCATCCGGGTGTGGAACGCGTGCGAACCCTTGTTCTCCGGCGAAGTGATCGCCCGTACCACCGAGCGTCCGTGCGCGGCGCTGTAGGCGAAGAAGCGCTCGTACAGCGCCGCGCCCAGCCCGCGGCCGCGTTCGGCGGGCTCGACGCCGACGAAGTGGATGTAGCTCTCGGCCGGCCGAGACGGCGAGAGGAACCCGATCAGGAACGCGACGATCCGCTCGTCCGCGGTGACCAGGAAGCTGCTGCCGGTGAAGTGCTGGAACATCAGCTTCGGCAGCAGCAGCGCCCGCTGGCGGGAGCCCGCTTCGCCGCCGAGGCCGCCCCACCAGCGGTCGAGGACGGCCAGCACCGGGAGGTGGTCGCCGGGGCCGGGGTGCCGGATCGTGTGGTGCGCCCAGGGTTCGGGCAGGGGAGTGACCATGCCCGTCACCTTGCCCGTTCCCGCCGGCTCCGACCAGCGGGTTTCCGGTCAGGGGACGAGCCGGTGCACCCCGATCAGCACCTGCTGCCAGACGGCGGCGGCATCGGCGCCCTGCTCGACCGACTTGAGCGCGGGCGCGATCACCGCCTCCTGGATCTTGCCGTCACCCGGTCCCTTGTACTGCGGTTTCCCGACCTTGCGGGCCTGGGCGACGAAGACCTGGCCGCTCAGCGCCCCGCCGAAGTAGCCGTTCATCTCGCTGAGCAGGTCCGGGGAGGTGAAGGCCTCGACCTGGCTGGGGAAGTTCCCGCTCACCCGGAACGCGTGCAGCTGCTGCTCCGGCGCGGTCAGCCAGGCGGCGAGCGCGGCGGCCGCCTTCTGGTGCGGGCTCGAGGCCGGCACGGTGAGGTAGGAACCACCCCAGTTGCCGCCGCCGTCCGGGAAGGCGTCGGTGATCGCCCACTTGCCCGCGTTGCCGACCCCGGCCTGCTGTTCGATGATGCCGAGCATCCACGACGGACAGACCTTCGTCGCGAAGGCGCCGGTGCGCAGGCCGTTGTTGCCGTCGTCTTCGAAGGCGGTGAGCCCGGCCGACTGCCCTTGCTTCACCGCGGCGGTGACCTGGTTCCAGGCGTCCCTCAGCGCGGTGTTCGTCTCCAGCGTCGGATGGTTTTCGCGGTCGAGGTAGCCGACCGGGAGCTGGTTGACCTTGGCGTTGAAGATCTGCGCCGAGGAGTCGAACCACGGCTTGCCGTGCGAGCGCTGGACGTACTTCTCGCCGGCCTTGAAGAAGCTGTCCCAGGTCGCGAACATCGTCTTCACCGAGCCCGGGTCGGTGGGCAGGTTGGCCCCTTCGAGCAGGTCCTTCCGGTAGCACATGGCCAGCGGGCCGATGTCCGTGCCGTAGCCGACGAGCTTGCCGTCCTTGCTGCGGCCGGCCTCGTACTTCCACTCCAGCCACCGGCCGGGTTTCACGTCGGGCGGGCCGATCTCGGCCAGGTCGGCGAACTTGTCCGCGTAAGCGAGCACGTCGGCGAGGTGGCCCTCCTCGACGGCCTGGATGTCGGCGAGCTCCTGGCCCTTCTGCAGCTTGTCCAGCAGGTCCTGGTGGTACGGTCCGCCCTGCTCGGCCCGGACCTGGCGGATGGTGAGCCCGGGGTGGGTGAACTCGTAGCCGGGGATGAGGTCCTCGTAGCCGAACTGGCCGAACGTCGACACCGTGAGCGTGATCCGCTCCGGCGTGTCCGGTCCGCATCCCCCGATCAGGAAGAGCAAGACGACGACGGCGGCGAACGCCGGTTGTCTTCGGATCTGCCTCATGCGCGCGCACTCCCCATCCGCGGCACGCTCCCGGCCCCCGTTGGCTGGGAGCGCTCCCGGGGCGAGTCTTATTTCCCGGTGCGGCGGGTGTCAAGGTGCGCGACGGCGGGTGTCCGCGCGAACACGGACCGCGCGCTCCGGCCCCGGCGGTTTCGAGACCTGCGGTTTCCGGGCTCGTGGAGCCCGGACTCGTGGCGCGAAGGAAGGCTGCGATGAAGCGTCCGACGATCACCGACATCGCGAAGGAGGCCGGCGTCTCCAAGGGCGCGGTCTCCTACGCCCTCAACGGCCGCCCCGGCGTCTCGGAGGCCACCCGGCGGCGGATCACCGAGATCGCCCGGGAGCTCGGGTGGTCACCCAGCAGCACCGCGCGGGCGCTGTCCGGCGGCCGCTCCGGAGCGTTCGGCCTGGTGCTCGACCGGCCCCTGGAGGTGTTCGTCCCGGCCCTGCTCGACGGGTTCGAGGGCGAGCTGCTGCTGCAGGTCGCCCCCGGCCGCGACGCCGCGCTGGCCGTCTACCGCCGCTGGCGCGCCGAGCGGAGGGTCGACGGCGTGCTGCTCACCGCGCCGGGCTGCGCGGCCGAGCTGGTGCGGATCGGCCTGCCGGCGGTCGTGCTCGGCGGCCCGGGCGGCGTGCCGGGCGTGTCCTCTGTGCTCGTGGACGACGTCACCGGCGCCGCCGAAGCGCTGGCGTACCTCGCGGCGCTGGGGCACCGGCACGTGGTCCGCATCGCGGGCGCGGCGGTGTTCGCCGACCCCGCGGCGCGGCGGCGGGCGTTCACCACGGCGGCGACCGGGCTCCCGCACCCCGGCACCGTCCACCCCGAACCGTCGGCCGACGCGGTCCGCCGGGTGCTGGCCGCGCGCCCCCGGCCCACGGCGCTGCTGTGCGACACCGACGACCTGGCGGTGGCCGCGCTCGCGGCCGCGCGCGAACTCGGCCTGGCGGTGCCGAAGGACCTCTCCGTGGTGTCGTGGGACGACACCCCGCTCTGCCGGCTGGTCCGCCCCGCGCTCACCGCGATCCGGCGCCCGCTGGCCGAACTCGGCGCGCTCGCGGCCTCCGTCCTGCACGACGTGCTGGCGGGGGAGCGCCCCGGCGACGTCTACGCCTCCCGGCCGCGGCTGATCACCCGCGGCAGCACCGGCCCCGCGAACGGGTGAAGGCCGCTTCGAGGGACTCCCCGAAGCGGCCTTCCCGATTCGTCCACTCAGGACGGCTCAGGTGCCCTGGCACGTCGGCGAGGGGGCCGCGCTGCCTCCCGTGGTGTTGACGACCAGCCCGAAGGTGGTCGTGCCGTCGGCCGCGACGCTGCCGTTCCAGTTGGCGTTGCGGATCGTGACCGCCGAACCGGACTGGCTCAGCGTGCCGTTCCACACGCTGGCGATCGTCTGGCCCGCGGGCAGTGTCCACCCGACCTGCCAGCTCGTGTACGCCCGGGTGCTGTGGTTCATCACCGTCACCGTGGCCTGGTAGCCACCGCTCCAGGGGTTGGTGATCTCGTACATCGCCATGCAGGAGCCCGCCGGCGTCGTCGGGGTCGTCGGCGTGGTGGGGGTCGTCGGGGTGGTCGGTGTCGTGGGCGTGGTCGGGGTGGTGGGCGTCGTCGGTGTCGTGGGCGTGGTCGTCGTGCCGGTGCCCGGGTCCTTCACGCCGGTGACCTCGCCGTGCCCGCCGTCGAAGGTGACGTCCGAGCAGCCGTAGAACGTCTCGGCGCTGTCCGAACGCTTCCACACCGAGTAGATGATGTGCCGGCCCGACTTGTTCGACGGCAGCGCGCCGCTCCACTTGTACTGGCCTTCCACCGTGCCCACCTGGCCGGTCACCGGCGGGTGGTCCACCGTCAGGAACGGCTGGTCCTCCAGTGAGTCCCAGGTGAGCGGCTGGTTCGGGTTCCACCCGTCCTTGGTCACGTAGGTGTAGAACCAGCCCGGGTGCGCGGCCCACGCGTTGTACGAGAAGTCGAACTGGGCACCGGCGGTCAGGTGGGTCAGCGGCCATGAGCCGACCCCGTCGAAGCCCGCGTAGTTCGGGTTCCCGCCCGAGCACAGCTTCCCGTCGGGGATGAACCCGCGGGTACGCCCGGCGCCGTCGGAGCGCAGCACACCGAACCAGTTGTACAGCGAATTGGCGCTGCTGATCCCCACCGCGGCCGCGCAGGCCGGGTTCTGGGGCTTGATTTCGCCGGTCGAGCTGAGCCCGTCCTGCCAGCACAGGAAGGTCCGGCTGCCCGGTTTCATCATGGCGCCGTGCGCCTCGGCCGTGCCGGTGTTCAGCAGGATGGCGGTCAGGCTCGCCAGCAGCACGGTGACGGCGGCGAGGACGGTACTTCGTCTCCTGGTCACGTCAGTCCCTTCATTGGGTTGCGTGCGTCGAAGACTGGGAGCGCTTCCAAGGTCAGGATACGCGGTGGGGGTCACTTCCGGAACAGCCCGCGATGGCCGGGGCGGGGGCCTTGGCCTACGTTGACGGGGGCTCCTCGCAGGGGGCGGGCCCCGTGGAGAAAGGCAGAGAGTGGACAGTCCGTCTTCGGTTCCCGCCTGGGTGCGTGCCGAACCCGCCCGGCTGCTCGGGTTCGCCCGCGGCGCGGCGCACCCGGCCGGTGGGTTCGCCTGGCTCGACGACGCCGGGCGGCCGGTGCTCGACCGGCCGGTCGAGACCTGGATCACCTGCCGGATGACGCACGTCTTCGCGCTCGCGTCGCTGCGGGGAGCGGACGCCGGCGAGCAGGTCGCGCACGGCGTCGCGGCGCTCACCGGTCCGCTCCGGGACGCCGAGCACGGCGGCTGGTACGCCTCGACGGCGCTGGCCGAAAAGCGGGCCTACGAGCACGCGTTCGTCGTGCTGGCGGCCGCGAGCGCGGCCGCGGCCGGTGCCGAAGGCGCCCGGCCGCTGCTGGCCGAGGCCCTCGAAGTCGTCGAACGCCGGTTCTGGGAGCCGTCGGCCGGGCTCGTGGCCGACGTCTGGGACCGTGGCTGGACGCACCTGGAGGACTACCGCGGGGCCAACGCCAACATGCACACCGTGGAGGCGTTCCTGGCCGCCGCCGACGTCACCGGCGAGGCGGTGTGGGCGGCGCGTGCGCTGTCCATTGTGGAGCGCCTGATCCACGGCGAAGCCCGCGCGCACGGCTGGCTGCTCCCGGAGCACTACGACCCGGACTGGCGTGTCCGGCTGGAGTTCAACCGCGGCGAGCCCGCCCACCCGTTCCGCCCGTTCGGGGCGACCATCGGGCACCTCTTCGAATGGGCGCGGCTGGCCGTCCACCTCGGACGGGCGCTCGGGACCGCCGCGCCGCCGTGGCTGGTGCCCGACGCGGCCGCGCTGTTCGAGGCGGCCGTCCGGTACGGCTGGGCCGTCGACGGACGGCCGGGGTTCGTCTACACGACCGACTTCGCCGGGACGCCGGTGGTGCGCACCCGGCTGCACTGGGTGGTCACCGAGGCGATGGCCGCGGCGTGGACGCTGCACCAGGAAACCGGTGACCCGGCCTACCTGGCCCGCTTCGAGGAATGGTGCGCGCACGCCGAAGCCTGCTTCGTCGACCGCGAACTCGGTTCGTGGCACCACGAGCTCGACCCGGACAACCGTCCCGCCGCGACGGTGTGGGCCGGCAAACCGGACGTCTACCACGCCTACCAGGCGACGGTGCTGCCCGGCCTGCCACCGGCGGCGTCGTTCGCCGGCGCGCTCCTCGCGCGCGGATAGACTGCGCTCGCCGTCCCTCTCGACAAGGAGAACCATGTCGCCTTTCGTCGCGGCCGAACACCGGTACGCGGACATGCCGTACCGGCGCGCCGGGCGCAGCGGGCTGAAGCTGCCCGCCGTGTCGCTCGGCCTGTGGCACAACTTCGGGGACGACAAGCCCCTCGACGTCCAGCGCGCCGTGCTGCGCCGGGCGTTCGACCTCGGGGTGACGCACTTCGACCTGGCCAACAACTACGGCCCGCCGCCCGGCTCGGCCGAGGCCAACTTCGGGCGGCACTTCGCCGCCGACTTCCGCCCCCACCGCGACGAGATCCTGGTGTCGTCGAAGGCGGGCTACCTGATGTGGGACGGCCCGTACGGCGAGTGGGGCTCCCGCAAGAACCTCCTGGCGAGCCTCGACCAGAGCCTGGCCCGCACCGGGCTGGACCACTTCGACATCTTCTATTCGCACCGCCCGGACCCGGACACGCCGATCGAGGAGACGATGGGTGCGCTCGACACCGCCGTCCGCTCCGGGAAAGCGCTGTACGCGGGCATCTCGAACTACTCGCCCGAGCAGACCGAGGCCGCGCTCGCCGCGTTGCGGGAGCTGGGGACACCGCTGCTGATCCACCAGCCGCGGTATTCGATGCTCGACCGCTGGGTCGAAGACGGCCTGCTCGACACCCTGGACGAGCACGGCGTCGGCTCGATCGCCTACTCGCCGCTGAGCCAGGGCCTGCTGACCGACCGCTACCTCGACGGCATCCCGGCCGACTCCCGCGCGGCCGGTGCCAGCCCGTTCCTCACCAGCGACCGGCTGACCGACGACACCCTGGCGACCATCCGCGCGCTGAACGACATCGCCGAGGGGCGCGGGCAGACGCTGGCGCAGCTGGCCATCGCCTGGGTGCTGCGCCGCGGCCGCGTCACCTCCGCGCTGATCGGCGCGAGCAGCGTCGCCCAGCTGGAGAACACCGTCGCGGCCACCGGGAACCTCGAGTTCACCGACGACGAGCTGGCCGGGATCGAGCGCGTCCTCGGCCGGTAGCCCGCCCGGTCAGCAGCCGATCCTCGAGGTGCCGACGGCGACGTCGTCGTACCACAGCGTGTCGGCGTCGCCCGCGTAGCTTTCCCAGCCGAGGCGCAGGTCGGTCACCGCGGGGTGCCAGGCCTTGTTGAGCCACTGCTGGTCGATGTCGGGGGTCGGGACGCCGTCGACGACGAGGCCGGGCACCTCGGCGGAGTTCAGCCACGTCCGCAGCTGTCCCGCGCCGCCGTTGACCTCGAACTCGAAGCACGACCAGGTGCCGGTCGCCAGGGGGACGCTCTGGGCCACCCCGGCCGGGCTCTGCGCGGGGAGCGTCGCGTCGTCGGACTCGCGGTTCCACTGCAGCGCCCGGTTCTGCCCGCCGGCGCGCAGGTCGCGGCCGCCGTCTGCGGTGTCGCGCATGGCCATGAACGCGACGTGCCCGGTGGGCAGCGCCGTCGTGTGCCGGACCCAGAACCGGCCGAAGAGGTGGCCCGAGCCGACGCCGGTGAGGCTGGTGCCGAGGAAGGCGTGGTTGCAGTAGCCGCCCTGGCCGGTGACCTTGACCGAGCGGGAGCCCGAGTGCGCGACCGCGGTGTCGACGGCGACCGTGCCCGTGCCCGTGCAGTTGGCCGCGCCGACGGTCCAGCGGCCGCCCGGGGTGGTGCCGGTCTGCTGCTCGAAGTCGTCGCAGATCGCGGCGCTCGCGCAACCGGCAGGCAGCGGCCCGGACGTCGTCGTGGTCGGTGTGGTGGGCGTCGTCGTGGTGGGGGTGGGGGTGGTCGTGGTGGGGGTGGTCGGCGTGGTCGAGGTCGGGGGAGCGGGGTCGCCGCACGGAACGCCGTTGAGCGCGAAGTCCGTGGGCGTGGCGTTCGTCCCGCTGTAGGTGCCCTGGAGGCCGAAGGAGACCGAGCCGCCGGCGGGCAGCGCGCCGTTGTAGGACAGGCTCTGCGCGGTGACCGCGGTCCCGCTCTGGCGGACGGTGGCGTTCCACGCGGACGTGACGGACTGGTTCCCGGCGTAGTTCCAGGTGAGTGTCCAGGAGGAGACCGCGGTGGCGCCGTTGGTCACCGCGATGTCGGCGGTGTACCCGCTCTGCCACTGGTTGACGTGGTAGGCGACCGAGCACGCGGGGGCGGCGGCGGCCGGACCGGCCACGACGATCGCGGTGGTGCCCGCCGCGGCGAGGCAGAGCGCGGCCAGGGCGCCGGCGAACCTGTTCATGGGATGGCTCCTCCGGGGACGCGGACAGGGGCGCCGTGGCCTGCACCACGACGCCCCTGGGTGGTGGCCGCGTTCTGGCGAGGCGACCTGGCATGGGAGCGCTTCCAGCCGCCGGAAAGGTAACCCCGGTGTGTCGCGCTTGTAAAGAGGGACCCGGACGCGGGCCGATCCGGTGGTCCGTTTTCCGCAGCCGGTGCGTCCGGCCTCGCCACTGAACACTCCTGAACGGCCGAACCCGTTGGCGCGCAGGACATGTCCCGATCGCACTGCGCCACCGGTGCGCGGGCACGGACGCCGCCGTTGGGGTGGATTCTCGGAAATCCGCCCCAAGATCACGATTCGGCGGGGACGACGAAAATTGGGAGCGCTCTCAGCCGCCGCGCCAACCTCCCGCAGGCGGCTCGTCCGCCCGCCTCTTCGGACCGGGAACCCTTGTTGCGTACTCAACTTCTCGGAAATCACACGGTTTCCGCTCTCGTGACGAACTGGGCCGCCGCGCTCACGCTGCGGTAGGGTCGTCGAGGGGAGCCCCCGTACTCCGGAATCGTTGGATGAACGATGAGTCGACAGGCCAAACCAGGGAGCAAGCCCTACCGTGCACAACTGCGGGACCGGCTGACCGCGTTGGGCTTTCCCGAGGAGGCGATCCCGGCCCAGGTGGCGAAGAACCTGATCGTCGAATGCCGGATCCCGCCGCGCACCGCGTGGCGGCTGGCGTCCGAGCTTTCGCTGGACGTCGCGGCGCACCAGTACAACGCCGTCACCGGAGACCCTCGCGCGGGCATGCGCGGCACGCGGATCTGGGAGTACGAGCAGTGGCCCGAACGCGGCGTCCGGCCCACGGTCGCCGCGCTGCGGGTGCTGGCCAAGGTCTACGGCACCGGCTGGAAGTGCCTGCTGGGGCTGCGTGATCTCGAGCAGCTGCCGGCCAAGGACCTCGCCGAGTACCACGCCGACCCGGAGCCCGCGGCCGGCGCGGCCCCCGAGCCCGAGTCGCCGCCGCCGGCACGCACCCAGGCCCGGGTGGACGAGGAGATCGGCGCCGGCGCCCTCGGCGACGCGATCCTGCTCACGAAGACCAACGTGGACGAGGCCCAGCTCGACGACCTGTGGTCGGACCTCGACTTCCTCGGCGGCGCCTACACCCGCATGGCGCCCGACTCGATCCTCGGCCAGCTCGCGGTGATCGCCGGCCGGACCGCGTCCCTGCTGAAGGGCCGTCAGCGGCCGAAGCAGACGCAGGACCTCCTGCTCGTCGGGGCGAAGTCGAGCGCGATGATGGCCTGGATCGCGGGGGACCTGGGCCGGTACCGGCTCTCGCGCGAGCTCAATTCCGCCGCGTGGCTCTACACCCAGTACGCCGACGACTTCCTCGCCCGGCGCTGGGTGCGCACGTCCCAGGCCCGCGTGGCGTTCTGGGCCGGGAACGGCATCGAGTCCGCGAAGCTCGCCGCCGACGGGCTCAACTACCACGCGGGCGGGCGCCTCACGGACGCCCCGCTCATCCTCGCCGAGGCGCGTGGCTGGTCGTCGGTGCAGGCGGAGCGGCCGGTGCTGGACGCGATCGCGCGCTGGACGGCCATCGAGGACCCGGATGTGGGGGCGGGCGGCGAGGACCGCTTCTTCAACATCACGAAGGACCGGCGCCACTACATGGCCGGCAACGCGCTGCTTTCGGTCGGGCAGGCCTCGGCCGCGCTGCGCGAATTCACCACCGCCCGCGAGGCCTTCGAGAAGCTGACGACGGAAAACCGCTGGGAAGCCATGGATCCGATGATCCGGATCGACACGGGCCGCGCCCACCTGCGGCTCGGCGACCTCGACGGTGCCGCCGCGCAGGTCGGTCCGCTGCTGGACGTGGGCGTGGGCAAGCAGCCGGACATGGTGCGCGCCATGCTGAAGCTGATGGTCACCGAGCTGGCCGGGCCGCGCTGGCGGTCGGCCACGACGGCCCGCAACCTCGCCGAAGCACTCCTGGACGCCCACCCTTCGGCGCGGCCGTGACGCCGGACCCGACCCGGACGGAGGCCCCCGAGGTGGCACCGCACGATGTCTCGTGCCCGAAGACCCCGTGCGCGGCCTGGGCGATCGAGGGGCACACGCGGCGGGACGTCGTCGTGGTCGCCGACCGCTTCGCGCAGTTCGCCCGGGAGGACCGGGTGTTCACGCTGTCGGGCCTGCTGGCCCTGCTCGGTTCCGGCGGTCCGGTGGCGCCGGGCTGCCACTGGATCGTCCACTTCGGCCAGGGCATCGACGCGGCCGACGGCGAGCTGCTCGAAACCGCTTGCGAGAAGAGCGAAGGAACCGTGTGCCTGGCGGATCCGGCCGCGTTCCGGCGGCCGTCCGAACCGCCCGTCGTCGTCCACAAGGACCGGGCGGAGAACGTCCTGCTCGCCGGCGTGCACAGCCCGGCACCTGCGCACTGCCGGGCCGAGCTGCGGATCCACCGCGACAACGAGCTGGTCCTCGACCACCACACCGGCGAGCACGTGCAGGGCATCGTGATCATCGAGGCGATGCGGCAGATCTGCATCGCGCAGTTCGAGACCGCGATCCGCCCCGGTCTCGCCCCGGCGGCGTACGCCGGGGTGTGGAAACGGATCGACCTGTCCTTCCAGGACTTCCTGTTCCCGCTCCCGGCCACGGTCGAGTCGCTGATCGTCGAGTCCGACGTCGGCCGGGAGACCCACCTCAAGTTCCGCGCCACGACGTCGGTGCGCCAGCAGGGGCGCACCGTGGCCACCGCCGGCATCGAGTACTCGATGATCGCGCAGGGGCGCATCGGCACCCTCGAACGCCGCAAGGCCGGCCAGGCCACCCGGGCCTACCTCGGCTGAGCCTCGGCCGGCCCCGATCCGGAAGGAAACCACTCCACGATGTCCGACCTGCAGCAGCAGGACCGCTCCGCGTCCTTCGCCCAGGGCCTGAAACTCATCCAGCAGCTCGGCGGGGCCGACCGGCCGGCCGTGCTGGACCTGTTCGAGAGCATCGGGGAGGCCGAGTTCGGCGAGCAGTGCGTCGGGTTCATCTACGGCGACGTCTACCACCGGCCCGGCCTGCCCCTGCCGGAGCGGCAGCTGGCGACCGTCGCCGCGCTCACCGCCCTCGGCTACGCCGGTTCCCAGCTGCAGTTCCACGCCAAGGCCGCGCTCAACGTCGGCTGCACCCGCCGTCAGCTGATCGAGGCGGTGATCCACGTCAGTTCCTTCGCCGGGTTCCCGGCCACGCTCAACGCCCTGACGGCGCTGAAGGCGGCCTTCGACGGCCTGCCCGACGAGGAGCCGGCACCGGCCGAAGAGGCCGCCGAAGTGCCGTGGGCGGGCATCGAGGACCGCTACGAGCGCGGCCTGGCGGCGATGCGGGCCGTCGACGGCGAGGCGGGGGAGGAGGTCGCCGCGGGACTGAAGGACATCGCCCCCGACCTGGCCGCCTACATCGTCGAATTCACCTTCGGCGAGATCTACACCCGGCCGCACCTGAGCCTGCGCCACCGCGAGATCGTCACGATCGCCGCCTGCGTCGCCCTGGGCACCGCGCTGCCGCAGCTGAAGGTGCACCTCCACGGGCTGCTCAACGTCGGCGGCACCCGGCAGGAGGCCGTGGAAACCGTGCTGCACCTGGCGTTCTACTGCGGCTTCCCGGCCGCGCTCAACGCGATCGCGGCCGCGCGGGAAGTGTTCGCGCAGCGGTGAGCGGGTTCGCCAAGCTGCGCGTGGTCGCGCTCGACTGCGACGGCGTGCTCATCGACGACACCTACCTGGCCATGATCGCCCGGTTCGTCACCGAGCACGGCGGGAAGTACGACGCCGCGGCCGAGTGGGACGTCATCGGGCTGCGCGACATCGTCGTCGCCGAAAAGATCACCCGCCTCTGCGGTCTGGACCAGCCGGCCGAGGAGACGCTGAGGCAGCTGTGGGCCGCGCGGCAGGACTACCTGGCCGAGCACCCGATCCGGGTGGCCGCCGGGGCGCGGGACTGCCTGGAGGCGCTGGCGAAGCTCCCCGTGCGGCTGGTCTGCTACGGCGGCCGGACCCGCGAGCACACCTTCGACCACCACCTCGGCGACTTCGCGGACCTCCTCGATCCCGAGGTGCCGTACGTGAGCATCAACGAGCACCGCCCGGGCGTCGGCCACATCACGCGGACCGTGCTCGGCGTCGACTTCGACGAAATCGTGTTCGTCGACGACGTCAGCCGGGTCGCCGAGGACGCCCGTGCGCACGGCGCCGGGTTCGTCGGGTTCCCCTCGAGCCCCGCCCACGCGCGGCAGCGGGAGTTCATGGCCTCGTTCGGCGTCCGCCACTTCGCCACGTCGCTCGCCGGGCTCACCCCGGAACTGCTGGCGACCGTCGACGGCGAACTCGCGGCGTCGACACACTGGCCGCGTTGAGGAGTGTCCCCGACCTGTTGGAGCCGCTGTGAAGTTCTTTTCCCTGCCCCGCCCCGGTGCCGGGCTCGTCCTGGGCGAGCGGGACGTTCCCGAGCCCGGTCCCGGACAGGTCCTGGTCCGGCTGCGCGGGTGGGCGGTCAACGCCCGCGACCTGATGATCTTCAAGGGGTTCTACCCGAAGCCGGTGAAGCCGGACGTGATCCCGCTGTCCGACGGCGCGGGCGAGATCGTCGCGGTCGGGGCGGGGGTGCGCGCCTGGACCACCGGTGACCGGGTGGCGGCGACGTACTTCCCGGCCTGGCTGGCCGGTCCCGGCACGCCGGAGAAGACCGCGGACGACCTGGGCGGCACGCTCGACGGCGTGCTCGCGGAGTACGCCGTCTTCGCCGAGGACGCCCTGGTCGCGGTGCCCGCGCACCTCGACTACGCCGAAGCCGCCACGCTGCCCAGCGCCGGCGTGACGGCCTGGCGCGCCGTGGTCGAGGAAGGCCGGGTGGCGCCGGGGCAGACCGTGCTCACCCTCGGCAGCGGTGGCCTGTCCACGTTCGCCCTGCAGTTCGCCGCGCTCGGCGGCGCCCACGTCATCTCGACGTCCAGCTCGGACGAAAAGCTCGAGCGGCTGTGCGCGCTCGGGGCCGCCGAGACGCTCAACCACGCGACCACCCCGGAGTGGGGGGCCGCGGTGGCCGGCCTGACCGGCGGCGGCGTGGACCACGTCGTCGACGTCGGTGGCGGCGGCACGATCGGCCAGTCGATGCTCGCCGCGCGGTACGGTGGGCACGTCAGCGTCGCCGGTGTCCTGACCCACGAAGGCGCCGCCGACCCGATCCTGGTGCTGGTCAAGCAGCTGACCCTGCGCGGTCTCACGAACGCCTCCCGCGAGACGTTCCGGGCGATGAACCGGGCGATCGAGCGGACCGGCCTCAAGCCGGTGATCGATCGCCGGTTCGGCTTCGACGAGGTGGCCGGGGCGCTCGCGCACCTGGAGTCCCGCCACCACATCGGGAAGGTCGTGCTGGAGAGCGCCTGAGCCGCGCGCTGTCCGCCGGGTAAGTTTTGCTCGCCCGGCTGGGTATTTTCGCCGCCTCCGGCGCAGGTTCGCGCTGCTCAGCGCGGGTGTGCCGCGACGAAAAAGTCCCCTTTGGGCAGGAATGGCGGCTGTCGTCGGCAACGGGAAGAGTGGACCTCACCGGGGACATCGCCCGAGCAGGCTGCGGCTGCTCGGGCGGGGCCTCCGGACTGGGGGCGCGGGGAGGGGGTTTCAACCGCCTGGGGGTGGGTTGAAACCCCCTTCCCGCGCGTGGACCCTCGGCTCAGGACGTCGTGCAGGCCTTCCCGTTGAGCGAGATCGCCGCGGGCTTGCCGTTCGCCGTCCCCGCCGTCCCGGTGAACCCGAACTCCGCGCTCCCGCCCGCGGGGATGGTCTTGTTCCAGCCCGCGTCCAGCGCCGTCACCGCCGCGCCGCTCTGGGTGACCTGCGCGTTCCACGCCTGCGTCACGCGCTGCCCGTCGGCGTAGGTCCACGTCACCGTCCACCCGGTCACCGCGGCGGTGCCGGTGTTGCCCACCTTCACCGAGGCCTGGAACCCGCCCTGCCACTGGTTGGTGACCGTGTAGGCCGCCGTGCAGGACCCCGACGGCACCGGAGTGGTGGTCGTCGTGGGCGTGGTGGTGGTGGTCGTCGTCGGAGTCGTGGTGGTGGTCGGCGTGGTGCTCGTCGTCGGCGGTGGCTCGCTGCCTCCGGACTCGCCCACGATCACGCCACGGCCGTTCGTGCCGACGTACACCCGGCCGTACACCCGCGGATCGCCGGTCAGGGCCGCCCCGATGTTGCCGTACTGGTGCCGGTCGTCGTTGATCCGCGTCCACGAAGCTCCCGCGTCGTCCGAGCGGAAGATCCCGCGCACCCCGCCGATGTTCGCGATCGTGTACAACGCCGCGTACGTCCGGCCGGGTGCGGCCTTGCCGAACCCGATGTTGTCGGCTTCGGCGACGTTGGCCAGCTTCGTGAAGGACGCTCCGGAGTCGGTCGAGTGCCACAGGCCGTACGCCGTGCCGGAGCCGCCGGCCAGCCAGATGTCCCCGGCCACGCCCGGCATGGCCTTGAAGTGCGCCGATCCGGCCGGCAGCCCGGTGGCGGCGGTCGCGGTGAACTTCGCGCCGCCGTCGGTGCTGACGTAGAACTTGCCCGCCGCGAACCCGTAGAACCGTTTCGGGTCGACCCGGTCGGACTCGACCACCGCGCCGGCCGGGATGCCCGTCGACGCCGTCCACGACGAGCCGAAGCCGACGGAGTAGCTGACGTTCGCGCCGTCCGGGCTCCAGACGAACCGGCTGCCGTCGGCGGCCGCGGCCACCGTGCCGCCGCTGGCGTTCCCGCCCGGCTCCGCGCCCTGGAACCAGTTCTTCCCGCCGTCGGTGGAGAAGGCGATCCGGTTGTCGTTCGGCCGCGCGGACCGGTCGAGCGTGCCGGCGCGCACGATCGTCGCCGGGTTCAGCTCGGCGTAGTCGAGGCTGGTGGTCGTGGTGAACACCGGCTGCGTGAACATGGTGGCCGGGACCGCGTCGAGGCTGTCGTGCCGGAACCCGCCGATGTCGCCGAGGCCGGACAGCAGGGGAGCGCCCGACGGCGGGCTGATCAGGTCCAGCACCGCGGTCTCCTCGAGGCCGCCGACGACCGGCTTGATCGTGATCTTGCCGCCGCTGTCCCACTTCGTGAGGTCGGACGTGCCGTAGATCGTGGCTCCGGTGCCGTAGAGCAGGTGGTTCGAGTCGAAGGGGTCGATCTCCACCGACTCGGTCATCCAGCCGAGCTTGGGCGAGGGCACCGGGGGAGCGGCCTGGACGCCGAAGGTCAGCCACGGCACCGAGGACACGTCCTGCGTGTAGCGCAGCGACCGGTCGGGGTAGCTTGAGAAGTCCCAGATCCGGGTCCAGGTGGCGCCGCCGTCCGTGCTGCGGAAGAAGATCACGTCCGGCCACCACGACACCTGCGTGGCGACCATCAGCGTGTTCGGGTGCTGCCGGTCGATCGTCAGCCCGCTGTAGCCGAAGTAGTCGTCGGAGCTGTCGGAGGGGATCGGGCTGATCCGCGTCCAGGTGCCGGTCTTCGTGGCGTACTTCCAGACGTCGCCCTTGCCACCGTCGTAGGGGCCGCCGGTGTCGCTGGTGGCGAGGTAGAGGTAGCCGCCGGTCGCGTCGAGGACGCCCTTGTGCGCCAGGTACCCGGTGGGCTGGCCGGCCAGCCGCGCCCACGTCGCGCCGCCGTCGGTGCTGCGGTAGACGGTGTTCTGCTTGTCCGCGACGCCGACGTAGATCGTCTGCGTGGTGCTCCCGCGGGTGCCGGTCGTCGGGTCGAACGTCACCCAGGTGACGCCCTCGTTGTCGCTGGAGTAGCCCGTCGTGTCGTTCGGGTCGGGCGCGTAGTTGCCCGGGTTGGGGAAGCTGGTCACCTTCGCCCAGGTGACGCCGGAGTCCGTGCTGCGCCACAGCCCGTTGCCGCTCGGCGCGCCGAGGTAGAGGACGCTGTTGCGGTTCGGGTCGATCGCGAGCCGCTCGCCCATGCCGCGGCCGGGCATGTTGCCGCCGAGCTTGAACGGCAGCGCGGCCGCCTGCCAGCTGGCACCGCGGTCGGCCGACCGCAGGATCGCGCCGTTGTTCGGGTCCCAGCTGTTGGTGTACATCCCGGCGGCGACGTAGACCCGGTTCGGGTCGACCGGATCGGTGGCCAGGCTGACGACGCCGTTGTGCCCCCAGTCGGTCCAGCCGACCGAGTCCAGCAGCGGGAGCCAGCGGCCGGTGGCGGTGTTCCACCGGTACGCCCCGCCGATGTCGGTGCGGGCGTAGACCAGCCCGGGCTCGGTCTGGTTGAAGATGATGCCGGGGACGAACCCGCCGCCGGCGATCTCGGCGTTGCGCCACGTGGTGGCCGCCGGGGCGGCCGGGGAGGCCGGCGCGCCGACCGTGACGGCGAGGGCAGCGGGCAGGAGGACGGCGAGCGCGCTGACGAACAGCCGTCTCGCCGAGCGGAACCTGGACGGGGAATGCGTTCTTGGCACGACGTTGTGCACCTTGGCCTCCACACTCTGGGAGCGCTTCCAGAGGGACGGTAAACCAGCGCTCGGAGCGTTGTAAAGCGTTCGACGATTTCGCCCGGCGGACACTGTCCATAGTGGATTTCGGGCCGGGTGGCGCCGGCCCCCGCACCCGAGCGGCGCCGGTTTTGTCGCAGTCATGTATGTGAACGACGATCAGGTTTCTGAATTGTTATCACGGATCTTCTTGCCCGCTATTTTCCGGCGTGTGAGTGTGGTGGCCGCTGGCTGGACTGGACCTCCGCTCGACTGGACTCAAGAAAGAGGCGACCCGGCAATGACCGATCAGTCAAGTACCCGGACAGCACCGGCGCGGCACATCAGCCGGACCACCTTGTACTTCTTCGGCGCGCTCGGCGGCATCCTCTTCGGCTACGACCTCGGCGTGATCTCCGGGGTGCTCCCGTTCATCGGGAAGCTGTGGGCACTGACCAGCTGGGACAAGGGCGTGATCACCGCCAGCCTGTCGGTCGGCGCCATCGTCGGCGCACTGTTCTCCAGCCGCACCAACGAAGCCCTCGGCCGGCGCCGCACGATCATGGTCGCCGCGGGCATCGTCATCGTGGGCACGCTGGCGGCGAGCTTCTCGCCGACGTTCCTGCTGCTGGTGCTCTCGCGCCTGGTCATCGGACTGGGCATCGGGCTTTCCTCGTCGACCGTCCCGACCTACCTGTCCGAACTGGCCCCGGCGAAGTGGCGGGGCGCGATGGGCGCGCTCAACCAGATCTTCATCGTGCTGGGCATCCTGATCGCGTTCCTGGTCAGCTACTGGCTCGGCCCGATCTCGGCGTGGCGCTGGATGTTCGCCGGCGCGATCGTGCCCGCGGTGATCCTGCTCATCGGGCTGGTGTTCCTGCCGGAGACGCCGCGCTGGCTGGTCAAGAACGGCCAGGAGGAAGAGGCGCGGCGGGTCCTGGCCAGCGCGCACGGCAGCACCGTGAACCTGGACGAGGAGATCGCGACCATCCACGAGGTCATCCGGCTCGACACCGAGGAGAAGCCGCGCATCCGCGACCTGTTCTCCGGTTTCGTGCGGCCGATGCTCGTCGTGGCCCTGCTGCTCGCGATCGGCCAGCAGTTCAGCGGCGTCAACGCGATCAACGCGTACTTCCCGACGATGCTCATCGGGCTCGGCTTCGCCACCCAGGCGGCGCTGCTGTCCGGTGTGCTGCTGGGCGTCACGAAGTTCCTGTTCACCGCGTGGGTCGTGTTCGTGGTGGACCGCTGGGGCCGCAAACCGCTGCTGCTCATCGGCAACGTCATCATGGTGGTGACGCTGGTGGCCGCCGGCCTGGTGGTGCTGAACGTCCACGACACCGGCACGCGCGGCCTGCTGATGCTGGTGATGATGGTGCTCTACCTGGTCGGGTACGAGCTCGGCTGGGGCGCGGTCGTCTGGGTGATGATGTCCGAAGTGTTCCCGCTGAAGTACCGGGCGACCGGCATGGGCGTCAGCAGCGTGGTCCTCTGGGCGGCGACGGGGATCGTGAGCGCGGTGTTCCCGATCATCTCCGACCCGAAGTCCCTCGGCATCGGCGGCTCGATGTTCCTGTTCGCCGGGGTGAACGTGGTGCTGTTCGGGCTCACCAAGTGGCTGGTCCCGGAGACCAAGGGCCGCAGCCTGGAGCAGATCGAACTCGACCTGCGGGCCCGCCAGGGCGTCGCGGCCAAGAGCTGACCCCGGGGGGTCGATCACCGGCGGGGCGCGGATTCGTCCGCGTCCCGCCGGTTTCAGTGCGCGGGGGCGAGGGTGAGTTTTCCGGCCAGCCGGCCGATCCACGCCTCGACCTCTTCCGGCGCGCGGTCGGGGAGGCCGAAGATCGTCTCGGTCACGCCCAGGGAATCCAGGTGCGCCAGGCGTTCGGGGTCCGGCCGTTCGCCGAGCGCGTAGATCAAGGGAGCGTCTTCGCGCCCTTCGGTACGCCAGATCTCCTTGAGCAGCGCCACGTGCCCGTCCAGGTCGGTGTCGGCCGGCGTGGTGAGCCAGCCGTCCGCGTGGCGGGCGATCCAGCGGAACGTCTTCTCGGTCGGGCCCGCGCCGAGCACCACCGGGATGTGCGCCTGGACCGGCTTCGGCCACGCCCAGCTCGGTCCGAAGGAGACGAACTCCCCGTCGTAGGCCGCTTCCTCCTGCGTCCAGAGTGCACTCATCGCCTCGAGGTACTCGCGCAGTGCGGTGCGGCGGCGGTTCCCGGGCACGCCGTGGTCGGTCAGCTCGTCGACGTTCCAGCCGAAGCCGGCGCCGAGGGTGACCCGGCCGCCGGAGAGGTGGTCGAGGCTGGCGATCGTCTTGGCGAGCGTGATCGGGTCGCTCTCGACCGGCAGGGCCACCGCGGTGGCGAGCCGGATCCGCTCGGTGACCGCGGCCGCCGTCGCCAGCGCGACCCACGGGTCGAGCGTCCGGCTGTAGCGGTCGTCGGGCAGCGACCCGTCGCCGGTGCGCGGGTGCGGTGACTCGCGCTTCACCGGGATGTGGGTGTGTTCGGGGACGTAGAAGGTCGAGAACCCCGCGGCTTCCGCGGCGCGCGCCGCGGCCGCCGGGGTGATCCCCCGGTCGCTGGTGAACAGCACGATTCCGTAGTCCACCCGCGGAGCGTATTAGAACGTGTTTCAGTTTTCAAGCGGCCCGGCCGGTACGCAAGGTGATCACTTCGAACGCGAAGAGTAACGCCATGGGCCGGTCGAGCGACGGTGTGAGGTGGCTCGAGCGGAGGAGGCGGCGTGGCCGGTGTATTCCATTGTGGACAAACGGTGTCCCAGTCCGTGGACGCGCCGGCGGGGCGGGATGGCGTGCGCGGGCCCGGTTCCGATACCGTGGACCACAGGCCGAGAGGCGCTGCAACGGACCACCGGGTCCGCCACGCTCGGCCGGGAATGACCAACCAAGGGCGCCTCCCGATCGAGGGAGGCTGCCGGTGAACACCCCGCGAGAGTCCACGGCGTTCGACTCAACAGCGCGCCTGCGCGAGCTGCTCGACCAGCGCGTGGCCGTGCTCGACGGCGCCTGGGGCACCATGCTGCAGGGCGCCGGGCTCACTCCGGCCGACTACCGCGGCGAACGCTTCGGCGACCACACCCACGACGTCACCGGCGACCCCGACCTGCTGAACCTCACCCGCCCGGACGTCATCCTCGGCGTCCACCGCCAGTACCTCACGGCCGGCGCGGACATCACCACGACCAACACCTTCACCGCGACCAGCATCGGCCAGGCCGACTACGGCCTGCAGGCGTACGTCCACGAGATGAACGTCCGCGGCGCGCAGCTCGCCCGCCAAGCCGCCGACGAGGCCGGAGGCAAGTTCGTCGCCGGGTCGATCGGGCCGCTGAACGTCACGCTCAGCCTGTCGCCCAAGGTCGAGGACCCGGCGTACCGGGCGGTCACGTTCGAGCAGGTCAAGGCGTCCTACGCCGAGCAGATCGCCGGGCTCGCCGAGGGCGGTGTCGACCTGCTGCTGATCGAGACGATCTTCGACACGCTGAACTGCAAGGCCGCGATCGCCGCCGCGCGCGAGGTCGCGCCGCACCTGCCGCTGTGGATCTCGGTCACCATCGTCGACCTGAGCGGCCGGACGCTCTCGGGCCAGACCGTCGAGGCGTTCTGGAGCTCGATCGAACACGCGAAGCCGCTGGTCGTCGGCGTGAACTGCTCGCTGGGCGCCGAGGAGATGCGCCCGCACGTCGAGGAGCTCTCGCGGATCGCCGACACCTACGTCGCCTGCCACCCCAACGCCGGGCTGCCGAACGCGTTCGGCGGCTACGACCAGACGCCCGAGGAGACCGCCGGCCTGATCGGCGGGTTCGCCCGTGACGGCCTGGTCAACCTCGTCGGCGGCTGTTGCGGCACCACCCCGGAACACATCGCGAAGATCGCCGCGGCGGCGAAGGAGGTCGGCCCGCGGGAGGTGCCGGCGCCGCGCACCCACACGCGGTTCAGCGGCCTCGAGCCGTTCGGCATCGGCGCCGACACCGGGTTCGTGATGATCGGCGAGCGCACCAACGTCACCGGCTCCAAGCGGTTCCGGCGGCTCATCGAATCCGGCGATCACCAGGGCGCCGTCGACGTCGCGCTGGAGCAGGTCCGCGGCGGGGCCAACCTGCTGGACGTCAACATGGACGCCGACCTGCTCGAATCCGAGCAGGCGATGACGACCTTCCTCAACCTGATCGCCACCGAGCCCGAGGTGGCCCGGATCCCGGTGATGGTCGACAGCTCCAAGTGGAGCGTGCTCGAAGCCGGCCTGCGCTGCCTGCAGGGCAAGGGTGTGGTCAACTCGATCAGCCTCAAGGAGGGCGAGGAGTCGTTCCTCGCCCAGGCCCGCACCATCCGCGACTACGGCGCCGGCGTCGTCGTGATGGCCTTCGACGAGCAGGGCCAGGCCGACACCGCCGACCGCAAGGTGGCGATCTGCGGCCGCGCGTACGACCTGCTGACGCAGCAGGCCGGGTTCGCCGGCGAGGACATCATCTTCGACCCGAACGTGCTGGCCGTCGCCACCGGCATCGCCGAGCACAACGGCTACGCGAAGGCGTTCATCGACGCGCTGCCCCGGATCAAGGAGCGCTGTCCCGGCGCGCGGACCAGCGGCGGCATCTCGAACCTGTCCTTCTCCTTCCGCGGCAACGACGTGGTGCGCGAGGCGATGCACTCGGCGTTCCTGTTCTACGCCGTGCAGGCCGGGCTGGACATGGGCATCGTCAACGCCGGCCAGCTCGCCGTTTACGAAGACATCCCGAAGGACCTGCTCGAACTGGTCGAGGACGTGCTCTTCGACCGCCGCGAAGACGCCACCGACCGCCTCGTCAGCTTCGCGGAGAACGTCAAGGGCAGCGGCACCAAGCGCGTCGTGGACCTGTCGTGGCGCGAAGGCACCGTGGCCGAGCGGCTGTCGCACGCCCTGGTGCACGGCATCGTCGACTACATCGAGGAAGACACCGAAGAGGCGCGCTTGACGATGGCGCGGCCCCTCGAGGTCATCGAAGGCCCGCTGATGGACGGCATGAAGATCGTCGGCGACCTGTTCGGCTCCGGCAAGATGTTCCTGCCGCAGGTGGTCAAGAGCGCGCGCGTGATGAAGCGGTCGGTCGCCTACCTCGAACCCTTCATGGAGGCCGAGAAGGAGGAGGCCCGGCTCGCGGGCCGGGCCGCCGTGTCGAACGGCCAGGGCAAGGTCGTGCTCGCCACGGTCAAGGGCGACGTGCACGACATCGGCAAGAACATCGTCGGCGTGGTGCTGGGCTGCAACAACTACGAGGTGATCGACCTCGGTGTGATGGTGCCGGCGGCGAAGATCCTCGACACCGCGGTCACCGAGGGCGCCGACGCGGTCGGGCTGTCCGGGCTGATCACGCCGTCGCTCGACGAGATGGTCAACGTCGCCACCGAGATGCAGCGGCGCGGGCTGAAGCTGCCGCTGCTCATCGGCGGCGCGACGACGTCCCGCCAGCACACGGCGGTCAAGATCGCCCCGGCCTACGACAACGCGACGGTGCACGTGCTCGACGCGTCGCGCGTGGTCGGCGTGGTGTCCGACCTGCTCGACCCGGACCGCTCGATCGTGCTGGCGGAAAAGAACCGGGCCGACCAGGAGGTGCTGCGCGAGCAGCACGCGAACAAGCAGCGCCGCCCGATGCTCACCCTCGAACAGGCTCGCGCGAACCCCGAGAAGGTCGCGTTCGACGGCCTGCCGACGCCGGAGTTCACCGGCGTCCGCGTGCTCGAGCCGGGCATCGCGGAACTGCGCGAGATGGTCGACTGGCAGTTCCTGTTCCTGGCCTGGGAGCTCAAGGGCAAGTACCCGGCCATCCTGGAGCAGCCGGTCGCCCGCGAGCTGTTCGACGACGCGAACACCCTGCTCGACCAGATCATCGCCGAAGGCAGTTTCACCGCGAAGGGCGCGTATGCGTTCTGGCCGGCGCACAGCGAAGGCGACGACATCCTGCTCGAAGGCGCGTACGCGCACGTCAAGTTCCCGATGCTGCGGCAGCAGACGGCGAAGCCCGCCGACCGCGCGAACCGCTGCCTGGCCGACTACATCGCCCCGGTCGGCGACCACCTGGGCGGCTTCGCGGTGGCCATCCACGGCGCCGAGGCGCTGGCCAAGCGGTACGAAGCCGAGCAGGACGACTACCGCGCGATCATGGTCAAGGCGCTGGCCGACCGGCTCGCCGAGGCGTTCGCCGAGCACATCCACCTGCGTGCCCGCCGCGACTGGTTCGAGCCGGACGCCCAGCCGAAGCTCGAGGACCTGCACGCGGAGCGGTTCCGCGGCATCCGCCCGGCGCTCGGCTACCCGGCCAGCCCCGACCACAGCCAGAAGCGCGAGCTGTTCGAGCTCCTGGAAGCGGGCGAGCTGGGCATGGCCCTGACCGAGTCGTACGCGATGACACCGGCGGCGAGCGTGTCCGGGCTGATCTTCGCCCACCCGGACTCGAAGTACTTCACCGTCGGCCGGCTCGGCCGCGACCAGGTCGAGGACTACGCCCGCCGCAAGGGCGTCGAGATCGCCGAGGTCGAGCAGTGGCTGCGGCCGAACCTGGCCTACGACCCCGAGGCGTAGTCCGGCAGCTCGATGTCGGTGGCGAACTTGTCGGTCGCCTTGAGCATCAGGCCGAGCAGGAAACGGGACTTGAACGTCCAGTCCCGGAGCTTGATCCGGAGCGGGGACGGCGGCGCCAGGAACGGTCCGGCGCTGCCGCGTTGCGAGACCTTCGCGTAGTCCCGCATCAGCTCCTCGTAGCGGGCGAACGCGACCCGGTGGTCGCCCGCGGCCTCGCGCAGCTCCCCGGCGAGCACGTACGCGCCGACCACCGCCAGGCCGGTCCCGAAGCCGCCGAGGGTGTTGCCGTAGGCCGCGTCGCCGAGCAGCACGATCCGGCCGCGGGAGTAGCGGTCGATCGTGACGCGGCTGAGTGAGTCCAGGTAGAACTCGCGGGCCTGCGGGACCCGGGCCATCAGTTCGGGCAGCCGCCAGCCGCCGCCCCGGTAGGCGTCCATCAGCAGCTGCCGCTGCTTCTCGGTGTCGGTGCGGTCGTAGTCGAGCTCGGGCGAGGCGAAGACGAAGAACGCCGAGGCCTTCGGACCGCCGACGGCGGCCATCCGGCCCGGTTCGTTGTACATCACCGCTTCGCCGTCGGCGATGTCTTCGCCGAGCTCGGCCAGGGCGTAGTGGTAGCCGAGGTAGCGCACGTAGTCGCGTTCCGGGCCGAACGCGAGCCGCCGGACGTTCGAATGGATGCCGTCGGCGCCGACGACGAGGTCGAACCGGCGCGGCTCGGCGTGGGCGAAGGTGACGTCGACACCGTTCGCGGTCTCGGTCAGGGAGGTGATGGTGTCGCCGAAGAGGTACTCGCAGGCCGTGTGCGCGTACAGGATTTCCGCGAGGTCGCCACGGCGGATCTCGATCTCGCCGCCGGTGAACTCGCCGGGGATCACCGCCCGCGCGCGTCCGGCGGCGTCGACGATCGTCTGGTCCTGCCCGCCGGTCTGCCGCGCCAGGACGTCGTCGAGGATGCCCATCCGGTCCAGGACGGTCCGGTGGGTGGCGCCCTTGAAGTCGACGGCCTGGCCGCCGGGCCGCAGCGCGGGCGCGCGTTCGACGACGGTGACGGTGCAGCCGTACCGGGCCAGCCGGCAGGCGAGGGCGGGGCCGGCGATGCTGGCGCCGGAGATCAGGACGGTCAGGTTCTTCATGCGGCCGAGCTTCGCCAGGGCCGCTTACCGGTCCCTGGCGAAGCGCTGACGGTGGCCTACTCGACGGCGCCGCGCTGCGTCAGCAGCGTCTGGTACCAGGCGTCGTACGGGTGGTTGGTCGCCGGGTAGTTCGCCAGGGGCGTGGTGGCCTGGCCCGCGGAGTCGAAGTCCCAGCCGCGGACCAGCTTGCCCACCTGCCGGGCCGCGGTGATGAACGCCGATTCCGTCGCGGGCGCGCCGTAGAACAGCGCACCCTGCTGCAGCTCCGCGCTGTCGCCCTGCTGGAACTCGTCGAACGCGACCTGGCGGTAGCGGATCCGGTCACCGCCGACCCGGTCGGTGTCGGCGCGCAGTGTCTGCGCCGAAGTCGGCCCGTCGGCACCGGTCCACACCGACACGGTGCGCCCGGCGCTGGTGGCCGTCGCCTTGGCGAACCGCGCGTCGGAGGTCTTGGCGTTGCCCGTCCACGCCACCGTCGTGCCCGCGAGCACGCCGTCCCAGTCCCAGTTCTGATTGCCGCTCTGGCTGCGGTGGATCTCCGCAGGTGCGTCGCGTCGGTGAAGGCGACCGTCGGCAGCACGCCGTTGTCGTACTGGTGACTCGCCTGCCACGTGATTTCGCCGTCCGCGCCGAGCTTGCCGACGTGGTACCAGAGCGTGGTCGCGCTCGGCGACTGGTGCACCTCGACGAGGTCGCCGTCGTCGCCGAGCGCGACGGCCGGCGTCTGCCCGCTGTCGTACTTGCCGTGCCGCAGCCAGGTGACCCGCCCGTCGGCGCCGTAGGTCCCGGTCCAGTACCAGAGCGCGCCGGCCCCGGAGTCGTGCACCTCGACCACCTGGCCGCGGCCGTTCAGCGCGACCGCCGGGTGGTAGCCGACGTCGCGCCGGTACTCGGTGCGGGAGCCGCCGTCGCCGGACAGCAGCGGCAGCACGCGCCCGCGCAGCGCGTCGACGTCCGGCTGCGCTGCCGGGTAGTCCTGCGCCCGCAGCAGCCGCGCGCCGAACACCGATTCCAGCTCCTGGTTCAGGGCGGTCAGGTTGCCCGCGGCGAACGACGGGTTGTCGGTCAGGTCGTCCTTGAGGTCGAGCATGACGACGATCGGGGCGGCGGCCGGGTGCTGCGCGGACCACGTGTTCACCACGGCCAGCCAGTCGCGGAGGTTGTCCGACGCCGGGTTGCCGCCGCTGTGGTCCACGAGGTCGCCGGGGGAGTCGTGGCCGACGGCGTAGTCGTGCGACGCCGGGTAGCCGTTGTCGTGCACATCGAGTTCCAGGAACCGCACGCCGTGGTCGAGCTGGTCGGCGAGGGAGTTCTTGGCGCCGTCGACGTTTCCCGAATAGCTGTTGTGGGTCGCGCGGAACACCGACGCGGGGAACGGCGGGCTCGCGGCGTGGGCCGTCCCGCCGGTCAGCAGTGCGGAGGCGGAGAGCACGGCGGTGGCGAGTGCGGGCAGACGGCGCATCCTCGGGTCCTCACGTCGGGAACTTCGGCGCCGCTCATCCTGGCCGCCGGGTGGTGGCGCTGTCTCGAATTCGGGGTGAACGGTCGCCGGTAACCTGACGGCATGGCGGCGGAGCACGTGATCGTGACGTCCACGACGGACTCGGAAGCGGCGGCGCGGGAACTGGCCGCGCAGGCGGTGGAAGCCCGGCTGGGGGCCTGTGCCCAGGTCGTCGGCCCGATCACCAGCGTCTACCGGTGGGACGGCGCGGTGCAGACCGATCGGGAGTGGCGCGTGGAGATCAAGACGACCGCCGACCGGGTGCCGGCGCTGACCGAACGCCTGCGGCAGCTGCACGGCTACGACCTGCCGGAGGTGATCGCCACGCCGATCGTCGGCGGCAGCGCGGAGTACCTGGCGTGGCTGACGGGGGAGACCCGGGACGCTGGCTAAGTTCGGCGCATGGACCTCGAAGGACTCAGACAGCGCTTCGCGACCCTGACCACCGCCCACCTCGCCGACGCGTGCATCCGCGCCGGGCTCCCGGTGCGGTGCGCGCCGGCGCCGACGCGCGCGGTGGTGCCGGGCAGCCGCCTGTTCGGCCCGGCCGTCCCGGCCCGGCACGTCGGCAGCGTCGACGTCTTCCTCGAAGCCTTCGAGGACGCCCCCGAAGGTGGCGTGCTGGTGGTCGACAACGGCGGCCGGCTCGACGAGAGCTGCGTCGGCGACCTCGTCGTCCTCGAGGCGCGCGCCGCCGGGCTCTCCGGGCTGGTGATCTGGGGCCTGCACCGCGACACCGCGGACATCCGCGCCATCGGGCTGCCGGTGTTCAGCCTCGGCTCCCTGCCCACCGGCCCGCTCGGCCTGGGTCCCCGCGTCGACGGCGGGCTGGCCGAGGCGGTCGTCGGGACCTGGCGGATCGGCCCGGCGGACCTCGTGCTGGGCGACGACGACGGTGTCCTCTTCGTCCCGCTCGCCCGCGCGGGTGAATTGTGCACCCTCGCCGAAGGAATCCGCGACACCGAACGCCGCCAGGCCGACCGGATCCGCGGCGGCGAACCGTTGCGGCAGCAGGTGCGTTTCGGTGAATTCCTTGCGGCGCGGGAAACGGATCCGTCCTTGACTTTCCGCGCGCACTTGCGGGCGGTGGGCGGGGCGATCGAAGAATGAACACGAAAGTGTGACCGCTGCCCGAATCGGGTATTCCGCGCCTGCAGCGGGTGCGGGAGGCGGAACCATGAACACGCTCATCGGCTTCGGCAAGGACATCGAGTACCACTTCGCCCGGGGGCTGCGTGCCTACCTCGCCCGGGTCGCCCGGGCCGTCGGCGTCGGCTTCGAATCGTGTTCGCTCGACCTCGACGTGCCCGCCTCCGGGTACGTCGCCCTCGACCGCACGCTGCCGGACCTGCCGGGGCACGACCTGGCCCTCATCTGGGACGAGGTGCACGGCTGGTCGGCGGTCGTCGAGCCCGCAGGGGGAGGCGCGGCGAAGGTGCTCGCCTACCTCGGCGGCCCGGAAGTCCTGCCCGCGCCGCGCGCGGTCGCCCGGTTCCTCGAGGTGCTGCGGGTGGCCGGCCCGCCCGCCGGCTCGTTCCGGCCGCCGGTGCTCCGGGCGGCGGGCCACCACGAGGACCTCGTCGACTGGCTGCCGGTGACCGGTCCCGAAGGACTGCTGCGGCCGAGTTCCCCCGCCTGGTGACCGGCGGCGATCCCGCGGGTGGGCGCCTAGGATGGGCGGTCAGTCACCACCGGAGTGAGGGAACGCCGTGAGCAGCGCCGATGAGCCTCGTGACGTCCGGGTCCTGCTGGTGGAGGACCACGACATGGTCGCGGAGGCACTGCAGCTGGCCCTCGACCGCGCCGACGGGATCACGGTGGTCGGCCGGGCCCGCTCCCGGGCGGAGGCGGTGCCCCACGCGATCGAGCACGCCCCGGACGTCGTGGTGCTGGACCGGCGGCTCGCCGACGGCGACGCCCTCGGCGTCATCGCGCAGCTCGCCGCGGGCGACGCGCGGGTGCTGGTGCTGACCGGCGACGCGACGCCCGCGGTCGCCGTGCAGGTCGCCAAGGCGGGCGGCGCGGGGCTGCTGCTGAAGTCCGCCCAGCTCGGCGTGCTGGAACGCGCCGTGCGGGACGTGGCCGCCGGCGCCGTGGTCTTCGACCCGGAGCTGCTGCCCGGCGTCCTCCACCAGCTCACCGGCCGGGGCCCCGGCGGAGGTGCGGCGCTGACCGCGCGGGAACGCGAAACCCTCGACCTGCTCGCCGAGGGCGCGACCACCGACGAGATCGGCCGACGGCTGGGCGTCTCCCGCAACACCACGCGCAACCACGTGCAGCGGGTACTGGAAAAGCTCGGCGCGCGGTCGAAGCTCGAAGCCGTCGCGGTGGCCCGCCGGGAGGGCCTCATCGGCTGATGCACCTGCACCAGCCGGGTGGGGGGCTTTTGCCTCTCGCGCCGTCCGGTGCCGTTCGAGCACGCTGGTCGGGTGAACATCCCTGGCCCGCTGACCGCGGAGTGCGTGCTGACCGACTTGGCGGGCGGCCTGGCCGGCGCTCGCCGGTTCACCCGGCTCGCCCTGCTGGCCTGGACCGATGGTGGCGCCCTCGACGACGCGCTGCTGGTCGTCACCGAGCTCGCGGCCAACGCGCTGCGGCACGCCGGCGGCGACCCGGTCCTGCGGCTGAGCGTGGACGGCGCGGACATCCGCATCGAGGTCTTCGACGACGACCCCGCGCCCCCGGTGCGGCGTCCGGCGGGGGCCGACGGCGGCTGGGGTCTCGCCCTCGTCGACCGCCTGTCCTCGGTGCGGGGCACCGCGCGCCACGGCCGCGGGAAGGTGGTCTGGTGTGTCCTGCCCGCCCCGGCCGCCGAGCTCGCGGGCTGAACCGCGGCCGGTGGCCGTGCCAGGCGGGTGCCGATCCGGCAGAGTTGCCGCATGGACGACGACCGGTTCCGCCTGCTGGTGCAGGGAGTACTGGACTACGGGATCTTCATGCTCGACACCGGGGGCCGGATCTCGACGTGGAACGCGGGGGCGGAGCGCATCGAGGGGTACGCGGCCGAGGAGATCATCGGGCAGCACTTCTCGGTGTTCTACCCGGCCGACGACGTGGCGGCGGGGAAGCCGGCGCGGGAGCTGGAGATCGCGGTCGAACAGGGGCGGCTGGAGGACGAGGGGTGGCGGGTGCGCAAGGACGGCACCCGGTTCTGGGCGAACGTGGTGATCACGGCGTTGTTCGACGAGCGGGGCCGGCTGCGCGGGTTCGGGAAGGTCACCCGGGACGTGACCGAGCGCCGCGCGGCCGAGCTGGCGCTGCGGGAGAGCGAAGAACGGTTCCGCGTGCTCGTCCAGAGCGTCCAGGACTACGGCATCTTCATGCTGGACACCGGGGGGCACATTTCGAGCTGGAACACCGGCGCCGAGCGCATCAAGGGGTACGCGGCCGAGGAGATCATCGGGCAGCACTTCTCGGTGTTCTACCCGGCCGACGACGTGGCGGCGGGGAAGCCGGCGCGGGAGCTGGAGATCGCGGTCGAACAGGGGCGGCTGGAGGACGAGGGGTGGCGGGTGCGCAAGGACGGCACCCGGTTCTGGGCGAACGTGGTGATCACGGCGTTGTTCGACGAGCGGGGCCGGCTGCGCGGATTCGGCAAGGTCACCCGAGACATGACCGAACGCCGCAACGCCGAGCAGGCCCTGCGCGAACGCCGCCGGCTGGTCGGGCACCTCGTCGAGGCCCAGGAGGTCGAGCGGCGCCGGATCGCCTGGGACGTCCACGACGAGTCGATCCAGTCCATGGTGGCCGTCGGCATGCGCCTGCAGCTGCTGGCCTCCCGGCTGCCGGAACCGCACGCGAGCGCCGTCGGCAGCCTCGACGAGTCGGTCACCGCCGCGATCGCCCGGCTGCGCGGCCTGGTCTCCCGGCTGCGGCCGCCGGAACTCGACCGGCACGGCCTGGTGGAGGCGGTCTCGGCTTACACCGACGACGTCGCGGGCCGCTGGGGGCTGGCCTACGACGTGCGGGACGAGCTCACCGCCGAGCCGTCCCCGGAAGCGGCGATCACCGTGTACCGGATCTGCCAGGAGGCGCTCAGCAACGTCCACAAGCACGCGCGCGCCACCCGGGTCGGCGTCACGCTGTCCACAGTGGACAAGGGAACCCTGGTGCGGATCAGCGACGACGGCGTCGGCACGGCCGGCGGCGAGGCCGGTGCCGGCCACTTCGGGCTGGTCGAGATGCACGAGCGCGCCGAAGCGGCGCACGGCTGGCTCTCCGTGGACAGCACGCCCGGCGTGGGCACCGTCGTCGAGTTCTGGCTGCCCCTGCTGCCCGACGCGACGGAGCTCGAACCGTGACCGAGCTGAGCGTGCTGATCTCGGACGACGACGTGATGATCCGCGACGTCCTGAAGGAGGTCCTGAACTCCGAGGCCGGCATCGCCGTGGTCGCGGTGGCCGGCGACGCCGACGAGGCGATCCGGCTCGCCGAGCGGCACCGGCCCGCGGTCGCGGTCCTCGACGTCCGGATGCCGGGCGGCGGCGGGGCGCGGGCGGCCCGCGAGATCGCCCGCCGCAGCCCGGGCACCGCCATCCTGGCCTTCTCCGCCTACGCCGACCGGGCGTCGATCGCCGGGCTGGCCGCGGCCGGCGTCACCGAGTACCTGGTGAAGGGCGCGCCCAACACGGCGATCGTCGAGGCCGTCCGGCGGCTGGGCCGTCAGGCGGCCGGGTGAGCGGTCAGGGGACCGGGCGGACGTTCGCGACGCTGTCGAAGTCGGTCGGCAGCAGCGTGAACAGCCGCCGCACCGCGCGGGACCGCCCCGCGTCCACGGTGAGGCGGGCCCCGGCCGAGTCGGCGAGCAGCTGAGCGCGCAGCAGCGAGTTGAGCCCGGCGACGGAGAAGAACGTGACGCCGGCGAGGTCGATGACGAGTTCGCCGACCTCGCCGTGGACGCGGTCCTGCAGGACTTCGTCGAGGTGGCGGGCGGTGGCGAGGTCGACCTCGCCGGTCACCTCGACGAGCAGGGTGCGGGCGCCGCGGGACCGCACGCGCACGGACATGTGGCCGGCGGTCAGCCAATCGGCGGTGAGCTGGTGGTCGGCCGAGCGTGTTTGCGGAACCATCGCGGCACACCCTTTCGTCGGGCAGCTTCGTCGGGCAGCGGGAGCGGTCCGGACGTTTCGGGACGACGGATGCCGGACGTGAGGCAGCCTGCCGGCCCGGGCGCGGAACGTCCGGCAGCGGCTGACGGCTCAACCGTGAGCCTTCAGCATAGTGCATCTGCACTAGATGGACCATCGGGTGTAACCGGATGGAGAGTGAACCGGTGAACTTCGGACAACCGGCGTCGCCGGGGCGCGAAGGAGGGTGGCATGCCGACCACGGTCGTCAACCTGAAGGGACACCGGGGCGATCCCGGCTACGCCGACGTCGTCTACGTCGGGCGGGCCATGCACCGCGGGGGCTGGCACCTCGAGGGGTCGGAGCTGGCCAGCCCGTTCCGGCCGGGTCCGGACGGCACGCGCGAAGAAGTGGTCGCGAAGTACCGCGAGTACCTGCTGTCCCGGCCCGGCCTGCTGGCGCTGCTGCCCGGGCTCCGCGGCCGCCGGCTCGGGTGCTGGTGCGTCCCCGAACCGTGTCACGCCCAGGTGATCGCCGAGCTCGCGGATAACGGGCCGTAACGAATCGCACCCCCTCTGCGAGTAATCTGACACGAGGGGGTGATCGATGGTGCACGCGCGTCGGCTCGGGGGCTTCGACCAGGCCGAACTGCCCGCGGCCCACCGGATCCGGTGGTGGCTGGCGGCGGTGGCGGCCGGGCTCGTCGCGGCCGGTTTCGCGGTCGTGCCCTACCTGCCGTTCTTCCAGGCCTGGACGTTCGTGCGCGACCCGAAGATCGCCACCGTGATCACCTGGACCGTCCTGCAGACGTCCGTGGTGCTCGTCTCCGCCGTCCTGACGCTGTACTTCGTCGGCAAGGCGCGGCTGGAGGCCGCCGCCTACCGGGCCAACCAGATCGACATCCGGGTGTTCGCCGACGAGCGGCCCGAAGGCAGCCACGACCGCGAGATCGACTCCGCCGTCGAGCTGACCGCCACCTTCAAGCGGTTCCTCAACGACTCCCGCCTCTACACCCCGACGCCGGTCCCGGGCGCCGGCAGCTCCTACGACTTCCTCCAGATCGTCGAGCACGCCGGCGATTCCGCGGAGGGCTGGTGGAAGGCCGTCACCAAGCTGATCCGGCTCGCCCAGCCACCGGCCGCGTTCACCGTCACCGGCACCGTCCGGCCCGGCAACACCCCCGGCCGCCACCAGCTCATCCTGGAACTCGTGCGCGTCCCGCGCTTCGCCGCGAGCCCGCTGGTGATCGAGGACGCGAACTGGCCGCGCGTGCTGCACCGCGCCGCGAACGCGGTGGCCGCGCTGGTCATCCCGCGCAGCGCCTACGTCCGCACGAACATCCACTGGGCCGCCTGGCGCGGCGCGAAGATCCCGTACGAGCTCTTCGACGCCTACCAGCGCGCCAACCACTTCATCGCCTACCGCCGCTACGACGAGGCCCTCGCCGAGTACTACCGCGCGGTCAGCCTCGACCCGGCCAACGTCTACATCAGACTCGAGATCGCCGCCCTGCAGGAACAGCTCGACCTGCACCTCGACGCGCTCGCCACCTACGACGACGTGATCACCGTCTGCAGCCGGGGACACCCGCGGCTGGCCCGCTGGTGGATCGGCCCCGACTTCGCGCGCCAGCCCCGCCACGCCGGTCGCGGCCGCGACGTCGCCCTGCTCATCGCCCGCTACCGGCACGCCCTCGTGCTCGGCCACGGCGATTCCGTGGCCGGGTCCTGGTGGGTGCGCCGCACCACCGCGGGCGCCCCCGGCGACGCGCGGGCGCAGCGCCGCGCCGAACTGCGGGCGGCGATCGAGCTGCGCTTCCGCCGGTACGTCGACCTCGACGTCCGGACGCGGCCGTACGCGATCCCGCGGGAGAAGCGGCTCGAGCTGCACCGGCGCGTGCTGCGCGTGCCGGTCGAGGAACTCCTGGCCAGCGAGGCGACCCCGGCGCAGCTGGCCGAGTACAACCAGCGCGCCGCGGAGATGCGGTCGTACTTCGGCGCGCTGTCGCAGTACGAGATCGAGCGGCTCATCGAGGACTACCGGCGGTTCGGCCGCCGCTGGCGCCGCAGCTGGAAGCAGCTGACGAACCGCGCGCTCGACCTGTCCCTGGTCTGGTCGGTGGTGCGGCGCGCGATGGCGGACGTCGAGCCGGTCACCGGTGCGGTACCCGAGCCCCAGCCCGCCTACCCCGGCAGCCGCGTCCGGCTGGCCGACGTCTGCCCGGACCGGCGCTGGCCACCGGACCCGCAGGCGCTCGACGACACCGTCGAGGCGGCCGGGCCCCGGCGCTCGTGGGAGGAGTGCTACAACGCGGCGAGCGTGTACGCGGTGGCGATGCTCGAAGTCGGCCCGCGCGGCGAACGCGACCTGCGCGACCGCGCACGCAACCCGCGCCTGCTCGGGGAATCGCGTGACGAGGTGGCCCGCCGTGCGGTCCGCGAGCTCTACCACGCGGCGACGATCAGTCACAGCGGACGGCTGCCGGAGCGCCGTTCCTGGGTGATGGGGGAGGACCCCGACCTGGCGGCCCTGCGCGGCCACGAGCTGTTCCGGGTGTTCGAGATGGTGACGTTCTCCCCGGACCGCGCGGCGCCGCTGCGGCCGCAACGCGCCCACGTCTGGGAACAGGTCGCGTACGTCCGCCGGCTCGTCGCCGAGATCGCGGGCTGCCGGGCGCACGTCTGGCGCGGCCGCGCGCTCGACGAGGGCCTCCGGCCGGACGGCCGCACCCTCGACCGCTGGCGCTCGGCCGACCGCGACGCCTGGCGGAAGCTGGCGAACCTGGCGGCCGGGAAACAGGACTGGTACACGCGCTACCAGGCGATCTGCGCGTTCCGCGAGTGGGCGGCCGAGTGCGGCTACCCGGGCTCGATCTCCGGGTTCCCGCGCTACTGCGAAGAAAGCCTGCACGCCCAGCTGCGCGGGGCGGCGGGCCCGCGCGCGAAGACGGGCCTCGACACGAACATCGTCGTCCGCGAGTACGTCCGCCTGTGCGACCGCCGCTTGGACCAGCTGGTGGCGGACGTCGCGGAACTCGAGCAGACCCCGATGGCGGCGGACGAGTTCACGGCCCGCGCGGAGCTGTGGGCGGCGCTGTGTTCGTGGTTCGACGACGACATCGCCGACGGCTCGTCGGCCGACGAGCGGCGCGAACGGTTCCGGAAACTCGCCCTGCCCTAGCCGGGCCGCGTGTAGCGGTGCTTCACGCCGACCGGGAAGTACTCGGGGTCGCCCGCCGGGCGCAGGACGACGTCGGGCAGCTGCCGCTCCGGCGGGACGTAGTGCGCGAACTCGCTGTTCAGCCGCACCAGCTGGGCACGCACGGCCGCCGCGATCCGGGCCGGGTCGGCGGTGGCGCCCGGTGCCGTCTCGACGGTGACGCGCAGCCGGCGGTCGCGGTCGGCGTCCTCGACCGACTCGATGACGAACTTGCCCGTCACCGTGTCGCTGATGCCGGGCTGCTCCAAGCCGACGGTGACGTTCTCCGGGTAGACGTTCGCGCCGAAGAACGACACCGTGAACAGCGAGCGGCCGAACACGTACACGAACGGCAGCTCCGGACCCGGTGGCGGCGTGAAGCCGTGCCGGGCGCAGTGGGCGAGCAGCTCGGCGTGCGGCAGGAGCCCGCCGTCGTCGGCGATGTGGTAGCGGATCAGCGGGATGCCGCCGTCCGCCGTGAAGACGAGGGTGCCCTCGTGCACCTCGAAGAAGCGGCTCGCCGGGTCGTACTGCACCAGCGTCGGCAGGCGCGCGTCGCCGAAGACCTCGCGGGCCGCCTGCGGGTGGCCGGCGAAGAACCGCCGGATGCTCGCCGACAGCGGGGTTTCGGTGCCGAGCACCCCCGCGTCGGCCGTGCCGTACAGCGACGCGATGTCGCGGACCGGGTCGGCGATCCCGGCCCGCCGGGCCACCAGCTCGCGCCACTGCTCGCTGAACACCTCGCCCGCCAGCACCAGCTTGATCGCGTACGCGGGCCAGTCGACGCCTTCGGCCAGGCCGGTGTCGACGACGTCCTTGACGAACGGCGGGTAGCCCAGCAGCACGACCTGCTCGAAGTGCGGCGCGAGCTCGGGCAGCACCCGCAGGATCTCCGCCTTGTTGTTGCCGGGCGCCACGACGGTGATCGGGCAGCCCTTGGCGGCGAGGTGCCGCACGCACGCGGTGGTGAACAGGCCGCCGACCCAGGTGCCGAGCGGGAAGCAGACGATGGCGAGGGTGCTGCGCCGATCGGCTTCGAAGGCGCCGGCCAGCACCTGCTCGAAGCGGCGGGCGACGTGCAGTTCGTCTTCGAGCGCCCGCGGCCAGACGGTCGGGTGACCGCTGGAGCCCGAGGAGACGGCGATCATGTCGAGCCCGTCGAACGTGCCGCCGCGGCACAGTTCGGGCAGCGGGTACTTCCGGTGGTAGCCGGCCTTGTCGGTGAGGGGCAGCCGCCCGAAGTCGGCCATGGTTCGGACGGACTGCGGCTCCATCCCGTGGTCCCGCAGGAATTTCCGGTACGCGGGCACGGTTTCCGCGGTGCGGTGGAAGAGGTCGAGGACGTGGTTTTCCTTCGTCGGTTCCGCGGGCCCGAAGAAGGTGCCGAACGCCTGCCGCACGCGCGTCTGCCGACCGAGGTCCATGATCGGAGCATAGCGGCGCCCGCGTGCCATGATGGGCGCCGTGAGCACCTCCGCCCAGGAGCACCCCGCCGGCGCGCCGTTGACCTTGTACCTGGTCAAACGGCTCGAGCTGGTGATCAGGGCCCTGCTCGACGACGCCCTGCGGCCGCTCGGGCTCACCACGCTGCAGTACACGGCGCTGACCGTCCTCGAAGCCAGCGGCGCGCTGTCTTCGGCGCAGCTGGCCCGCCGGTCGTTCCTGCGGCCGCAGACCATGCACGAAATGGTGCTGACGCTGGAAAAGCGCGGCCTGATCGCGCGGACCCCCAAGGCGGGCAACAAGCGGGTCCTGCTGGCCGGCCTCACCGACGCCGGACGCGCGCTGCTGGCGGGGTGTGCACCGGCGGTCGCGGAGCTGGAGACCGCGCTGCTGGCCGACCTGAGCCCGGGCCAGCGCGCGACGTTCCGCGAAGGCCTGCAGCACGGCGTCACGGCCCTCGGCGCGCTCTCGGGACAGCGACGGGCACAGGAAGCCTGATTTCCGCGGAGGTATCGGGAAGCGGTCACCCGGTCCATCGACCTCACCCGACTGGAGTCTCAAGTCAGGCTTGCAGCTAGGCCGGAAGAGTGGAAGCGCCGGACGGCCCGTAGCAGGGGTGTGACCCGAGCCGTTGGAGGGTAAGTCCCAGGCCTGTTCTCACCGTGGAGGTTCGCCGACGTGACCCGGGCTCGCGAGGTGGGCGGCGCGTCCGTCGCCGCTCGCCGGCTGCTGGTACTGGCGGGGGCGGTGGCGGGCTTTTGGCTGGTGTCCTGGCTGACGTCCGGCAACGCCGAGGCCGCGCCCTCGGCGGGCCTCGGTGATCCGATCGGGACGGTGGTGGGAGCGCTGGTCCCGCCGGTGTCGCCGGTCTCGCCGGTGTCGCCGGTGTCGGTGGACCAGGGGGCGAAGGCCGATGCCGGGCCCCGGGGTGGGCAACGGGCGGCCACGCGGATCTCGCGACCGGTCCCTGATGCGGCGCCGCCGGTCGCGGCCGGCGCGGCTCCGCGGACGGTACGGGCGGACTCGCGCGTGGGGAAGACAGCGGTGCCCCCTGGAAGCGCGGGTGCAGTTGCGCCTGCCGCTTCGGGGCCGGCTGCGGTTGTGGCGCCGGCGTCGCGGGTGGTGGGTTCGGCTGCGCCGGTGGCGCGCGCTGTTGGGGCGGCGGCTGCACCTGTTGCTGCGGGTGCGGCTGTGGCGCCGGTGTCGCGGGCGGTGGGTACCGCTGAGCCGGTGGCGCGTGCCGTGGGGTCGGACGCCTCGCCTGTCGCTTCGAGTGCTGCCGCTGCTGTGCAACCGGTGGCGCGTGTCGTGGGGGCGGCTGTTTCGCCGGTGGGCCGGACCGCCGCGGCCGTGGTGGCGCCTGTACCGGGAGTTGTGCGTGCCGCCGAGCCCGTGGCGCGTGCTGTTGGGGCGGCTGCGCCTGTCGCTTCGAGTGCGGCTGCGGTTGTGGCGCCGGTGTCGCGGGCGGTGGGTGCCGCTGAGCCGGTGGGACGTGTCGTGGGGGCGGTTGCTTCGCCGGTGGGCGGGACCGCCACCGCTGTTGTGGCGCCGGTGTCGGGTGTTGTGCGTGTCGCTGAGCCGGTGGCGAGTGTCGTGGGGACCGTTGTTTCGCCGGTGGGCGGGACCGCCGCGGCCGTGGTGGCGCCGGTGTCGGGTGTTGTGCGTGCCGCTGAGCCGGTGGCGCGCGCTGTTGGGGCGGCTGCTTCGCCGCTGGGCGGAACCGCCACCGCTGTTATCGCGCCGGTGACGGAAGCCGTGGGTGCCGTCGAGCCCGTGACGCGAGCCGTGGGGGCTGTGGTCTTGCCGGTGAGTGCCGCCGCCGGTGGCGTTGTCGGGTCCGTCGTGCGTTCGGCCGTGCCGGTGCTCCAGCCTGTCTCGGGTGCCGCGAAGGCGCTGCTCTCTCCGCTGACCGAGGCCGCCGCCCCGCTCGTCGAACCGGTCGTCGCCGCCGTGGCCGCGCCCGTGACCGGTCTCGTCGGTGCCCTGAGCCGCGTCGTCAAGCCGGTGAGCCGGCCCGTGCTCGGTGCCGCTTCGCCGGTCCTGACCGACCTCCTCACGCCCGTCGCAGACGGGGCCGGGCGGCCCGTCGTCGCTTCCTTGGCCGCGGTCGTGGTCCCGCCCGTGGCCGGCTCCGCCGTCCGGGCCGTGGCCCCGCCCGCCCGGGTGGTGACCGGCCCGCCGCCGAACACGCAGCTCGCTCCCGCCGTGGCCGGTCCGCCTGCGGCCGCCGTCGCGCAGGCGAGGCCGATCGCCTGCCCCTGGACCGCCGCGACCGTCGCGGCCGGTCCGCACCGGGGCACGGCTCACCACCCCGCGTCCCGGCTCGGCAGTAACCGTCCCGGGGAGCCACCGGCGCACCCCGGCGCGCCGGCTTCGTCGTCGTCCGATGTCGCCTCCGGCAGCGGCTCCGGCATCCCGTTCGCCTTCCTGGCCACGGGGCACGCCCCGCACCACCTCCGGGCGTCCACCTGGACGCACGGGGACTTCGTGCCGCTGTGGCGGCCGTCCAAACCGGGCACCGGGCCCGGCTAGTCGCGTTCCGATCTTCCGCCGTCGTGTGCTCCGCGGCGCGATCCGCGCTGCCCGCGACCGTCGTATTCGAATCGAAAAACCAAGCGTGGAAGAGGGACGAAATGGAAGCGAGCGTGTTCGACCTGGGAAAGGTGCGAAGAGACGCGGTGGTCACCGTCCGCCTGGACGCGATGGCCAACGTCAGGCTGCTGACCGCGGTCAACTTCCAGGCCTACCGGCGCCGGCAGTACTACCGGATGCACGGCGGGGTGGCCACCGCACCGATGTTCAAGATCCACATCCCGGCCAACGCCCACTGGTTCCTGGTGATCGACGTCGAGGGCCTCGAAGCCCGGCCCCTGCGCCCGCGGGTGAGCGTCGAACCGGAAGCGGCCGTCACGGCCCGTGGACGCGGCGGCCCCAGCTGATCGTCACCGCCACCTTCGCGGCCCCGATCTCGCGGTCGGGGCCGCGGCCGGCGTTCCGGATCTGCCCGCCGGGGTACCCGGCCCGGATGCAGACGTTCCTGCCGTGCGCCGACTTCACCGCCAGCGCCCGCACGCTCGACCGCCGCCGCCTCGGCAAGCAGCGCGTGGAGGCGCTCCAGGTGCTGCGCGCGCTCGTGATCCCCGGCTACGGCTGGCGCCACCACCCGGCGGCGAAGATGTGGACGGGGTACGAGGAGGCGTTGACGCGCTACGGCCTGGAGGTCTGCGCGGTGTGGTGCGAGCTGGGCGCGGCGGACACGTGCGCGGTGAAACTGGGGGAGGAGTTCACCCGATCGGTGGGCAGTCCCGAGGTCCGCACGCAGGCCGAGCTCACGGCGGCGGGTGAGGTGCCGCCGTGGCTGGGCGACGAAGCGCTCCACCGCAGCCACCAGTCGGCGCTGGTGCGGAAGGACCCGGACCAGTACGGCACGCGGTTCCCGGGGGTGCCGCCGGACCTGCCGTACGTGTGGCCGCCCTCGGACCGCCCGAGCCGGACGGCCTGAGCCGCCGCGCGACCGGGAGCCGCTTGGCATTCGCTGCCTCCGCCTCCGTGCCGTTGAGAGCCGCTTGGGGCGCCGTGGTCGCGCGCCTCGACCCCTGCGCCGCTGCGAGCCGCTCGGCATTCGCGGCTCGCGCGCCTCCGCGCCCCGCGAGCCGCTTGGCATCGCTATGCGCGCGCCTCCGCCGCGGGACCGCTGCGAGCTGCTCGGCATGCGCTGCTCGCCCACGCACTCGCTGCTCGCGCGCCTCCACCACCGCGAGCCGCTCCAAACCCCACCGGACCTGCGGCTCCACTGGTACGCACGCCGCACCCCCACCGACCTTCGGCGGATTTACAACGTTGTACCAACGATGTAAAAAAGTCTCTGCCCGGCTCGCACGCCGTTGGAAGGGGCTACCGATGTCCTCTCGAGAACGCGATCACCTCACCCGCCGCGATCTGCTCCGGCTCGCCGGGGGTACCGCGGCCGCCGTTGCCGCCGCTCTCTGGCTGCCCGGGACGGCTGCCGCCGCCGGGAGCTTCAGCCCGATCCGGCCGCCCGCCACGCCGCTGATCGTCCGCTCGCCCTACCTGTCCACCTGGCAGCCCGCCGACAGCCTCGCCGGCACCTGGTCGAGCTTCTGGACCGGGCACATCACCGCGCTGTGCGGCCTCGCGCGCATCGACGGCGCCGCCTACGTCTTCGCCGGGGCACCCGCCCTGCCGTCGGGGCCGGCGCTGATCCCGATGACCCAGGTGAGCCTGCAGGTCACCGGCACCCGCTCGATCTACGTCCTCACCGGCGGCGGGGTGAACCTCACCGTCACGTTCTTCTCCCCGGTCGACCCGGCCGACCTGCGGCGCCAGTGCGTCCCGTTCGGGTACGTCACCATCCAGGCCGCCAGCGCCGACGGCCGCGCGCACGCCGTCGACCTGCACTTCGACACCTCCGCCGAGTGGGTGCACGGCAACACCGCCACTCCGGTCACGTGGACGCAGCAGCAAGCGAACGGCTACACGCTGCTCAGCTGCACTCCGGCGAGCCCGGGCGTGCTGCAGGAAAACGGCGATCAGGCGAGCTGGGGCTCCCTCGTGCTCGCGGCGCCGGCGTCGAACACCACCTGGCAGATCGGCCAGGACACCCTCGTGCGCGCCACCTCGGCCGGCCAGGGCGTCCTGACCAACACCAGCGATTCCGCGCAGCCCCGCGCGATCAACGACCGCTGGCCGGTGCTCGCCTTCAACAAGAACCTCGGCACGATCCCGGCCGGCGGCACGGCAACGCCGTTCACCCTCGCGATCGGGCACGTCCGCACTCCCGCGGTCCGCTACCTCGGCAGCGAGCTGCGTCCCTGGTGGACGCACCACTGGGGCAGCTGGCAGGACATGGCGGTGTGGTTCGCGAACGACTACGCCGCCGCGCTGTCGGCCGCCACCGCGATCGACCAGCGGCTGCACGACGAGGCCGTCGCCGCGGCCGGGGGTGGCAGCACCGGCGAGCACTACGCCGGGATCTGCGCGCTCGCCCTGCGCCAGGCGTTCGGCGGCACCGAGCTGGTCGACCGGGGTGGCGCGCCCTGGGCGTTCCTCAAGGAGATCTCCTCCAACGGCAACATGTCCACAGTGGACGTCACCTACCCGGCGTTCCCGGCCTACCTGTACCTTTCGCCCGCCTACCTGCGCCTGCTGCTGGAGCCCTTGCTCGACTACGCCGAGCGCGGCGGCTGGCCGATGCCGTTCGCCGAGCACGACCTCGGCACGCACTACCCGGACGCGACCGGGCACAACGACGGCAACGAGGAGAGCATGCCGGTCGAGGAGTCGGCGAACATGCTGATCATGGCGGCCGCGCTGGTGCAGCGGCTGCCGTCGGCCGACACCGCGGCGTTCGTCACCGCGCACTACCGGATCCTGCGGCAGTGGGCCGAGTACCTGATCGCCAACACCCTCGACCCCGGCTTCCAGAACCAGACCGACGACTTCACCGGCTTCATCGCCCACAGCGCGAACCTCGCGTTGAAGGGGATCGTCGGCGTCGGCGCGATGGGCATCATCGCCGCCGCGGCCGGGAACACCGCCGACGCCCAGCGGTACCGCTCGACGTCCCGCAGCTACGTCAGCCAGTGGGTGACGCTGGCGGAGGACGGCCAGCACCTGCGGCTCGCCTACGACCAGCCGGGTACGTGGAGCCTGAAGTACAACGGCTTCGCCGACCGCGTGCTCGGCCTCGACCTGGTCCCGGCCGGCGTCGCGGCGCAGGAGGCCTCCTGGTACCAGGCCCGCGCGGGCGCCCACGGCGTCGTGCTCGACCCGCGCAACAACTACACGAAGGCCGACTGGGAGCTGTGGACCGCGGCGTGGCTGGCCGACCAGCCGAGCATCCGCACCACCCTCGTCGAGGGCGTCTACAGCTACGCGAACACCACGCCCCAGCGCGTGCCGTTCAGTGACTGGTACGTCGTCGCCGACGCCACCCAGCGCGGCTTCCAGGCCCGCCCGGTCGCCGGCGGCTACCTGGCGCTGCTGACCCGCCCGGCCGCGTCGACGACCGTGTGGCGGAAGCTGCAGAACCAGCGGTCGGGCAAGGTCCTGGCCGTTTCGAACATGTCGTTGGCCGACATCGCCGAGGTGACGCAGTGGTCGGACAACGGCACCGCCGACCACCTCTGGGCCGTCGTGGACAGCGGCGACGGCACGGTCCGGATCGTCAACCGCAACAGCGGCAAGGTCCTCGCCGTGCACGACCAGAGCCTCGACAACGGCGCCCACGTCCAGCAGTACCGCGACAACGGCACCCCGGACCACAACTGGCGGATCGTCGACGCCGGCGGTGGCTGGTCGAAGCTGGTCAACGTCCGCAGCGGCAAGGTGCTGGCGGTCGACCAGCAGTCCACGGCCGACGGCGCCCAGGTCACCCAGTGGGACGACAACGGGTCACCGGACCACCTCTGGCGGTTCGTCTGACGCCGTTTGCGACACTGGCGCCGTGTGCGCCGACTTCACCCGGATCCGCCGCTTCCTCGACGAGCGCGACCCGCCGACGCCGTGCCTGGTCGTCGACACCGACGTCGTCGCGGCCCGGGCGGGCGAGTTCGGCGCGGCGTTCCCCGGCGCGCTGATCCGGTACGCGGTCAAGGCCAACCCGGCGCCGCCGGTGCTCGACGCGCTGGTGGCGGCCGGAATCGGCTTCGACGTGGCCGGCCCGGCGGAGCTCGAGCTGTGCCTCGGCCGCGGCGCCGGCCCGGCGGAGATCGCCTACGGCAACCCGATCAAGAAACCGCGGGACATCGCCTTCGCGTTCGAACGCGGCGTCCGGGAGTTCACTTCGGACGCTCCCGCCGACGTCGACCACCTGGGCCGGTACGCGCCGGGCTCGGCGGTGTCGATCCGCGTCGTGCTCGACGCGCCGGACTCGGCGACGCCGTTCGGCCGGAAGTTCGGCTGCGCCCCGGCCGAAGCCCTCGACCTGGTGCTGCGCGCGGCCGCGCTGGGGCTGCGGCCCGGGATCGCCTTCCACGTCGGCTCGCAGCAGCCGGACGTCACCGCCTGGGAGATCGGCGTCGCCACGGCGGCGAAGCTGTTCGCCGAGGCCGCGGCGCACGGCGTCGAGATGACGCGGCTCAACCTCGGCGGCGGCTTCCCGACCGCCCACCGCACCCCCGTCCCGCCCTTGGCCGCGTACGCGGCGACGATCGCGGCGGCCCTCGACGCGGCCTTCCCGGCCGGGCGCCCGCAGTTGCTGCTCGAGCCCGGCCGCGTCCTCGTCGCGGACGCCGGCCTCCTGCGGACCGAGGTCGTGCTGGTCGCCGACCGGGACGAACGGCGCTGGGTGTACCTCGACATCGGCCGCTACAACGGCCTGGCCGAGGCCGAAAACGAAGCGATCGCCTACCGGTTCGAGCCGGTGGGCGGGCACGACGGCCCCAGTGGCCTGGTGGTGCTGGCCGGTCCGACCTGCGACGGCGACGACGTGCTCTACCAGCGGACGCGGTACGAACTGCCCCGGTCGCTGCGGACCGGCGACCGGCTCGACCTGCCCGGGACCGGGGCCTACACCGCGAGCTACGCGTCGGTGGGGTTCAACGGGATCGAACCGCTGCGCACGTACTGCGTCGGGCGGTGGGGAGATGCCTGACGTCGGCCGGTTCACCGGGCGCCACGTGCTCGCCGAGCTGCACGGGATCGACCCGGGCCTGCTCGACGACCCGGTGCGCCTCGGGGAGCTGCTGCGGGCCGCGGTGACGGAAGCGGGCGCGACGGTCCTCGACGTCGTGGCGCAGCGGTTCGCGCCGCAGGGCGCCACGGTGATCGCGCTGCTGGCCGAGTCGCACGCGTCCGTCCACACCTACCCCGAGCACGGGTCGCTCTTCGCCGACGTGTTCACCTGCGGGGAACGCGCCGATCCCGAGCACGCCCTGCGGCTGCTGGCCAAGTCGCTGCACGCCGCGCCGGTCCACCTGTCGGTCCTCCACCGGGGAGAACGCTGATGCCCTTGATCCACGAACCGGTCGGCGACGGCCTCACCCGCGTCTGGGAGGTCGGTGACGTGCGGTTCCACGAGCACACGCCGTACCAGGAGGTGCTGATCGGGACGACGGCGCAAGGGGTTTCGCTGTTCTGCGACGGCGAGCGGCAAAGCACCGAAGCCAGCCAGCTGGTGTACCACGAAGCGCTGGTGGTGCCCGCCCTCCTGCTGGCCGAGCGGGTGCGGCGGGTGCTCGTCGTCGGCTCGAGCGAGGGGGTCGCCAGCCAGTTGGCGGTCGCCGCCGGCGCCTCGGTGGTCGACCACGTGGACATCGACGCCCACGCCGTCCGCGCCTGCGCCGAGCACCTGCCCTACGGTTACACCCCGGCGGAGCTGGCGCGGGCCGAACGCGGCGAGGGGCCGGTCCGGGTGTCCTACGTGGACGGCTGGGCCTTCCTCGCCGAAGCCGAGAGCCGGGGCGAGCGCTACGACGTGATCGTGATCGACCTGCCCGACGAGAACACCGATCCGGCCGCGCAGCACAATCGCTTGTACGGCACGGACTTCCTCGCCCGCTGCGCGCGCCTGCTGGCGCCGGGCGGGGTGGTGACCTGCCAGGCGGGCTGCCCGACGCTGTGGCGCAACGAGACGCTGCGGGCGTCATGGCGGCGGTTCCGCGAGGTCTTCGGCGCGGTGCTGTACTTCGGCTCCGACGAGCACGAGTGGGCGTTCCTGTCCGGCCGTGCGGACCCGGTCGAGAACCCGGGCGCGCTGGTGGCGAGGCGGTTCGCGGAGCGGGGGAGCGGGGCGGCGACGCTGGACGCCGAAGCGCTGCTCGGCGGGTGCACCCCGCCACGCTCGCTCCGCGTCAGTGGTCTGAACCAGGCGTCTTGACCTTCGATTCCGCGAATATCGAGCCCCGGGAAAGGTGAATTAGCGGGAAATGGATTTCCCGTGCTGGACGCTTGTCGTGTTACTCCATTCAGTGGCCGTCGAAAAGGTTGCGATCGCGCTACGATCCTCTCCGCGCGCGATCATCATCACCACCAGGCACCGTGGCCCATTTGGAGGAGCGTCATGCTCGGTATGTCGGTCGTAGGCGCATTGATTCTGTCCACCCTCGCCGCCCCCGTCGATTCTACGGTGGCGTCGGCCCCGAGCGAAAAGATCACGCTCGACATCAAGACGATCAACGGCTCCGGCTGCCCGGCGGGTACGGCCACCGCGTCGGCCGACGTCGCGTCCGACAACACCTCGTTCACGGTGCGCTACACGAACTTCACCGCGAAGGCCGGCGGCGGCGTGTCCGCGCTCGAAGGCCGGAAGAACTGCCAGATCAACGTGCTCGTCCACGTGCCGCAAGGGTTCACGTACGCGATCGCCGAGGCGGAGTACCGCGGCTTCGCGCACATCGAGAGCGGCGCGAGCGCGCTCGAGCAAGCCAACTACTACTTCACCGGGACGGCGCCGACCGCCCGGGTGCGGCACACCATCCCCGGCCCGTTCCACGGTGTGTGGCGGGCCACCGACACCACCGACGTGGCCGAGCTGGTGTTCGCCCCGTGCGGGGAGAGCCGCAACCTGAACATCAATGCGGAACTGCGCGCCGACGCCGGTTCCTCGGCCGGCGGCAGTTACATCGAAATGGATTCCGAACACGCGAGCGTGGACACGATTTATCACTTCGCGTGGAAGACCTGCTGAATTACGGCGGTCATTGTCGAGGCGCCCGCTCACCGGCCGAGGGCTTCGGGCCGGTGAGCGGGTTTGCCGTACCCCTCAGACGTGGGTGACCAGGAGGGTCACGCCCGCCTCGCCGCCGCAGTCGACGAACACGGGCCCGACCCCGTTGCCGATGTTCCCGGCCACGTTCGCCTTGGCCACGAACCGGTCCGGCCCGGATTCGAGAATCCGGATGTTCTCCAGGGCCGGCCGGCCGGGAAACCCGCCGAGCACGGACTTCAACCCGGTACCGCCGCCGCAGTGGCCGGTGATCGTCACTTCCTGGCCCCGGTGCGTGGTGGGGTTCGGGCTCACCTGCACCGTGGCTCGCGCGCCTTTCGGCGGCTGGTTCGCGTTCGTCATGGTCCCCTCGGTGGATCCCGGGTTCGCCGACGCGCCGCCGGCGATCCCGATGCTGACCGCCGCGACCAGCCCGGCCGCAAGGGCCAGGCCGGTGACCGCGCGGGTGGATTTCGTGATGTCACGCATGTGTTTCTCCTCCCTTGAACCCGGTTCTCCTCGAGCCGGATCTGCCCAGTCAGTCGACCGGAGGAGCGCTCGAGGTTCTCTCAGGAGAAGAGTGAGACGTGGATCACGTCGGAGGGGTGGCCCAGGTCAGCCGCGGGCCGCGCCGCGCTCGGTTTTGGCGCCGGGTGCCAGGCGGCACCGGCGTTCGAACCGCTCCATCAGGACGGTAGCGATCAGGACGGCCACTGGGGTGCTCACCGCGATCCACATGTAGGAAGAGCTACCCAGCCCCGCGCGCTCTCAATCGCCCGCGGACAGCCGGGTGATCAGGTCCAGCAGGCCGGCGCGGAACGCCTCGTCGTCGCCGAGGCCGCCGAGCAGTGCGGGTTCGGCCCGCACGGCTTGCTCGTGCACGGCCCGGCCCTGCGCGGTCAGCCGCGTCAGCTGGCGGCGGCCGTCGGCCGGATCCGCGGCCCGGCTGACGAACCCCGCTCTGGCCAGGCGGTCGAGCGTGCGGCTCATCGTCTGGTCGGTCACCTGGCAGCGCTGGGCCAGCGTCCGCTGGGGGAGCGGCCCGTCGCGCAGGGTGTGCAGCGCGATGAGGCCCGCGTGGGTGAGGCCCATGCCGTCGAGCACGGCCACCCAGCGTTGCTCCACCAGCCGCGCGGCCACGGCCAGCAGCCGGCCGGTCGGCCAGGTGCCCAGGTCGGGTTCGGGGGTCGGGCTCACCGTCACTGTGCTCGCCATCACTCAGGGATCGTCGGGGGTCGTCGTGCAGAATGTTCAGCTTGCTGAACAATTGGGCGTGTTCGCGCTCGAAAGGACTTTAGCGACCATGAACGAGAACCCGCGCCGCCTCCGCTGGCTGATCCCGGCCCTCCTGGTGATCGCCTGGCTCGGCCTGGGCGGGTTCGGCGGCCCGTTCGCCGGCAAGCTCAGCGAGGTCGCGAAGAACGACAACGCCGCCTTCCTGCCGCGCTCGGCCGAAGCCACCGAGGTCGCCGACGAGCAGAAGGCGTTCAGCCCGCGCCAGGTGCTGCCGGCGACCGTCGTCGCCGAGCGGGCGAGCGGCCTGACCGGCGCGGACCGGCAGTTCCTCGAGGCCAAGGCCCAGGAACTGGGCCGCGTCCCCGGGGTGGCCGGCCCGCTGGGCAAGCCGGAGCGGGCACCGCGGGACGACCAGGCCGCGCAGCTCGCCGTGCCGATCTTCGCCGACGGCAACCCCGCCGACGTCGTCAAGGAGGTCCGGGCGCGCCTGGGCGGCGCGCCGGACGGCCTCACCGTGCTCGTCACCGGGCCGGCCGGGCAGATCGCCGACCTGGTCAAGGCCTTCGGCGGCATCGACGGCATCCTGCTGCTCGTCGCCGGCGGCGTGGTCGCGCTGATCCTCGTCGCGGTCTACCGCAGCCCGCTGCTGCCGTTCCTGGTGCTGCTGTCGGCCGTGTTCGCCCTCGGTCTCGCCAGCCTCGTCGTCTACCTGCTGGCGAAGCACGACGTCCTCGCGCTCAACGGCCAGAGCCAGGGCATCCTCTCGATTCTCGTGTTCGGCGCGGCGACCGACTACGCGCTCCTGCTGGTCGCGCGGTTCCGCGAGCAGCTGCGCGACACGCCGAGCCGGTTCGACGCCTTGAAGCTCGCCTGGCGCGCGACGCTCGAACCGATCGCGGCTTCGGCGGGCACCGTCGTGCTCGGCGTGCTGTGCCTGCTGTTCAGCGACCTCAACTCCAACAAAGGCCTCGGCCCGGTCGCGGCGATCGGCATCGGCGCCGCGCTGCTGGCGTCCACCACGTTCCTGCCGGCGGTGCTGGCGCTGTGCGGCCGCGGCGCGTTCTGGCCGTTCAAGCCGGCACTGGGCTCGCCGCACCCGGAGACGTCCGGGATCTGGGGCCGGGTGGCGCGCCTGGTCGGCCGCCGGCCGCGCACGGTCTGGGTGGTCACGGCCCTGGTGCTGGGGATCGGCGTCGCGTTCCTGCCGCAGCTCAAGGCGTCCGGCACCGCCCAGTCGGATGTCTTCCTGACCGAGGTCGAATCGGGGACGGGCCAGGAGATCCTCGGCCGCCACTTCCCGGGCGGGCTCGGCGCACCCGCGATCACCATCGCCGACGCCGGCGCGCTGCCCGCGGTCCTGAAGGCATCCACAATGGACGGAGTGGCCCAGTCGTTCCCGGTGCCGGGCCCCGATGGCCGTCCCAAGGAGGTCGGCGGCCGCGTCGAGATCCTCTCGGTGCTGACGGACCCGGCGGACTCGGAGGCGGCGGTCGCGACGGTCGGCCGCCTGCGCGACGCGGTGCACGCGGTACCGGAGGCGAACGCCGAGGTGGGCGGCCCGACCGCGATCCAGCTGGACACGCAGCAGACGTCGAAGCGCGACCGCGCGCTGATCATCCCGATCGTGCTGCTGGTGATCTTCCTGGTCCTGGCGCTGCTGTTGCGGTCGTTGCTGGCCCCGCTGCTGCTGATCGCGACGGTGGTGCTGTCCTTCGCGGCGACGATGGGCGTGTCGGCGCTGGTGTTCAACCACGTCCTCGGCTTCCCGGGCGCGGACCCGGTGGTGCCGCTGTTCGGGTTCGTCTTCCTGGTGGCGCTGGGGATCGACTACAACATCTTCCTGATGACCCGCGTGCGGGAGGAGGCCCTGACGAGGGGTACCCGCGCCGGGACGTTGCGCGGGTTGTCGCTGACGGGCGGGGTGATCACCTCGGCCGGTGTGGTGCTGGCGGCGACGTTTTCGGCGCTCGCGGTGATCCCGATCCTGTTCCTGGCCCAGATCGCGTTCATCGTCGCGTTCGGGGTCCTGCTGGACACCCTGCTGGTGCGGTCGCTCCTGGTGCCCGCGCTGACCGTCGACGTCGGGCGGCGCATCTGGTGGCCGTCGAAGCTGGCGCGCCGCGAGGAGTAGGCGCGTCAGGGCGCCGGCTCGATGCCTTCCGGGAGCGGTTCGAGTTCGGCGGGTATCGCGTGGCGCTGGACCAGCGGCTGGACGGCCGGCAGGGCACGCTGTGGTCGTGGTGGCGCGGTGTACAGCCGCTTTCGCCAGGATTCGAGCAGGCGGTCCCAGGGCTCCCGGAGGGTGGCCAGCTTCGCGTCCAGGCCGGGGGGCTTCTGCCGCGCCACGGCGTCGTGCGCGGCTTGGCCGGTCTGCCAGGCGTCGGCTTCGAACGACAGTCCGACCTGGTAGTCCCGATAAGTCTCGCCGTACTCCGCGAACGTCTCCTCGAACCGCTTCTCCAGCTCCTGGAACCGATCCTGGAATTGCGTGCTGTTCACCGGCATGTGCGCCAGGTCAGGCCGCTTCGGCGCGGCCGCAAAATCGTGCTGGAACTTGCCGATGTCTTGGAGGCACTGGTTCCACGCCTTTTTTGCCGTTTCCATCTTCTCGTGGACCGCGGTGTTCAGTGGAATGTGCTGGGACCAGAGTTCCGCTTCCGCCGCTTCCTCCTTGCCGAGATCGCCGCCCTGCTGCTGGGCGCCTGTCACCACGCTCACGTTCATTTCCAGTCTCGCCGCCACCGCGGCGGCGATCGTTTTGCTGTCCCGTCTCGCGTCCTTTTTCTTGCCTGCGTCGGACTTGCGCTCTCTGATGCAGAGTAGCCGCGCTACCCGAAAGAATTGCTCGGCATGCCTGCTTTCGTGAATCACCGTGTCCGCGAGCTCGGCGCGCTCGGTCTTATTCAGGGTGGGCGCTTGAAGCAGGTCGGACGAGATGCCCATGACCCACAGGTCCGGTTTGAAGATGCCCAGGACCGCGCCGCCGGTCCCCGGCAGCCCGGGATACAGGTCGACCTTCGGGACGTCCAGCCGGCGAAGCTGGTCGTTGATGGCGGTGTAGAGCGCTTTCCGGCGGGTGTCGGGGTCGCCTTGCGGGGAATCCCAGCTCCGGAACACCTCGGCGAGCCTGCCGACGAATCCACCGACGTCGGCGGCCAGCCCGGTCGCCCGTTGCACGACGGGAGTGCGTGGTGGCCCGCTTCCGGCGACGATACGCTGGACCGCCCGGTTACCGGCGTGCGCCTGTAGTGCGAGGAGCAGCTGCTCCGGACCGCGGAGATCGGCCGTCCGGGCCGGTGGGGTCGCGTGGTGCCGGGCAGCCGGCTGCTCCTGTGCTCGTTCGCTGTGGTCCATCGCCCCGCCCCTTCGGCCGTCACCTCCGGTATCCCAGCCGGGACCATCAAGGGGAACACGCGGCCGGGAAGGGGCGGGCGCAGAGATCGCCGCCCCTTCGGGCAAGTGCCGGCGGGGCTAGGCGATCGCCGCCTTGAAGTGCGGGCATTCGACCAGCGGCGCGTGGTCGCAGGTCGCCGCGTGGCGGAGGCTGTCGCGCATGCGCGACAGCCGGTCGATCGTCTCCTCCAGCTCCGCCGCCTTCTGCGCCATCCGCTCGCGCAGGGCGTCGTCGCTCGGGGTGGCCACGAGGAACCGGGCGATCTCGGCGATCGTGAACCCCGCGCCGCGCGCGCAGGCCACCAGGTCGAGGCGCCGCAGGACGTCGGGGTGGTACGTGCGCCGCAGGCCGTTGCGGCCGGCCGGTTCGACCAGCCCGCGCTTTTCGTAGAACCGCAGGGCAGACGGGGCCAGTCCGGACTTTTCGGCGACTTCGGCGATGTCGAGCAGGGTCATCGTGGCCTCCTTGACTTGAAGCGTAGTTCAAGTCCGACGATGACGGCATGAAGATCCACCACCTCAACTGCGGGTCCGTGCGGCAGATCGAAGCCCCCGGACTGCCGGCCGCGCACGCGGTCAACCACTGCCTGCTCGCCGAGACCGAGCACGACGGGCTCGTGCTCGTCGAAACCGGCCTCGGCCTCGACGACGTCCGCGACCCGGGCGCCACCCTGGGCGGCGACTGGGTCGCCATGGCCCAGCCGCTGCTCGCCGAAGAGGAGACGGCCGTCCGGCAGGTCGCCCGGCTGGGTTTCGCGCGGGAGGACGTGCGGCACGTCGTCGTCACCCACCTCGACGTCGATCACTGCGGCGGCCTGCCCGACTTCCCGGACGCCCGGGTCCACGTCTTCGCCGCGGAACTCGACGCGGCCCTCGCCGAAGCGCCGAGCTTCCGGTACCGGCCGGCGCACTGGGCGCACGGCCCGCGGTGGGAGGCCTACGCCGAGCGGTCCGGCGACGACTGGTTCGGCTTCGCGTCCGCGCCGCTGACCGGGCTGGCGGCGGACATCCGGCTCGTCCCGCTCGGCGGGCACACCGCGGGCCACGCCGGGGTCGCGGTGCACGACGGCACCGGCTGGCTGCTGCACTGCGGCGACGCGTACTACTACCACCGCGAACTCGCCGCCGACCCGGAGCCGCACCCGGTCCTCGACGTCGTCCAGACCCGCTCGGAAATCCACCACGACCTGCGGTTGGGCACGCAGGCCCGGCTGCGCGAACTCGTCCGGCGGCACGGGGACGAGGTGACGGTCTTCAGCGCGCACGACCCGTGGGAACTGGACCGGCTCCGGGCCTAGGAGTCGCGCCGGGCGCGGGAGTCCGCGGCTTCGCCGGTGAGGTACGCGGCCGTGCCGGTGCGGGTGAGCAGCCGCTCCAGGGCAGGCTGCCGGTTGTCCAGGTGCAGCCGGGCCCCCGCGTCGGTGACGACGCGGAGGACCTTCATCAGCTCCGACAGCCCGGACGAGTCGCAGAAGCCGATTTCGCCGCAGTCCAAGCGCACCTCGCGGATGCCGGGGTGGCCGGCCAACCGGTCGGTGACCAGCCGCAGGAGCTTGCCCGTCGTCGCGAACTCGAGGTCGCCCGCGACGGACACGTGGGCCGTGCCCTCCTCCGAGGTGGTCCACGTGCAGGTCAGCCCGGTGGGGGTCATGCCGGCCGCTCCGATCCGGCGGCCGGCTCCGCCAGGTGCGTTCGTGCGGTGCGGAGCAAACCGGTGGCCCGCGGGAAGTCGCGCAGCTCCGCTTCGAGCAGTTCGAGCGCCGGCACGAGCGAGGCCGCCGGGACACCGCGCGCGGTGAGGATCCCGGCCGTCCAGCTCAGGAACCCGGTGAACAGCTCGCCGTCGCCGACGTAGAGGGCGGTGGCCAGGTACTCGACGACGTGCGCGAGATCCTCGGCCGTGTACTGGCGCTGCAAGTCGGTGTAGGCCCGCATGGCCGGGAGCCGCTCCTCCAAGCCGGCCAGCACGGTCTTCACGAGCCGGCCCGAGCTGCGGGTGACCAGGGTGTACTCCTGGTCGGCCAGGTGCGGCAGGTCGTCGAGCGGCAGGTGGGCGGTTTGCGGCCGGGGGAGCGGCTCGGCCAGCCGGTCGGCGGCCGCCCGCGCGTCCGGGGCCCACGCTTCGGCACCCAGCAGCCGGGCGTACCGGCCGTCGGGCCCGAAGGCGGCGCCGCCCGCGATGACCGGGGTCGCGGCCGCCTGGCACGCCGTGATCGTCGCGTGCGCCGTCGGCAGCCGGGTCGCGAGCGAACCGGACAGCGCCACCGCGTCCGGGCCGGTCCGGTGCAGGTGGGCGACCAGGTGCGGGGCGGGCACCTGCGCGCCGAGGTAGTCGGCTCCGAACCCGCGCAGCCGCAGCACCTCGGGCAGCAGCCGGGCCGGCATCGCGTGCCACTCCCCGTCGACGCAGGCGACGGTGATCCGGCCGAGGTGCGGCTCGGGACGGCTGAGCACGTAGCCGAAGGTGGCGAGGACGCGGTCGTTGATCGCGGTCGCCGCGTGCTCCTGGGCGACGGTGAGGCGGTTCGCCGCCCACTCCCGGCCGACCCGCCGCTGCACCGCGGCGATCACGTCGAGCAGCACGGTCTCCGGGTCGGTCCCGTCGCCGAGGGCCCGGACCACGACGTCGCCCGCCGCGTATTCGTCGCCGGCCGTGACGGCGTCCCAGAGCCGTTCGGCGTGTTCGGCCACCGCGGTGGTGCGGGTGGCGGTGCTCATGCGGTGTACCTCCCGCGGCCATGGCCGCCGACCGCGGCCAGGTGCTGCCCGCGCGGCGCGGTGATCGCCAGCACGGCCATGTCGTCGTGGGTGCCGCGCCCGATCCACTGGGAGGCGAGCATCTGCACGCGCTCGACGACGGCGTCGGCCGGCATGTTCGCGCACTCGGCGACGGCCTGCTTGAGCCGCTCTTCGCCGAACATGGCGTCGCCGAGCGGGCCGCCCTTCGCCTCGACGATCCCGTCGGTGTAGAGCAGGCAGGTCTCCCCGGGCGCCAGCGTGACGTCCGCGCTGACCGACTCGATCTCGGGCAGCACGCCGATCAGGCTGCCCTGGGTGTCGGCCTCCTCGACGCGGCCGCCGGCCCGCACGATCAGCGGCGGCGGGTGTCCCGCGCAGGTCACCCGGAGCCGGACGGTGGCGCCTTCGCGCCGCGCGGAGGCCAGCACGAGGGTGACGTACCGGGCGTCGGCGTTGTCGCCGAGCGTGCGGTTCAGCAGGTCGAGCAGCCGGTGGTGGTCGCCGGCCATCGGCAGCAGCGCCCGCAGGGTGGTGCGGATCTTGCCGGTCAGCACCGCCGCGTCGAGGCCCTTGCCGCAGACGTCGCCGAGCACGGCGAGGGACTCCTCGCCCTCGGCGGTGATCGCCGAGTGGACGTCGTAGAAGTCGCCGCCGATCCGCTCGCCGTCACGGGCCGGGCGGTAGCGGCCGGCGAACTCGACGCCGCCGAGCTGTTCGAGGGTCGGCGGGAGCAGTTCGCGCATCAGCGTGTCGGTGATCGACGCCTGCAGCGCGAACACCCGAGCCGCCGACATGGCCGCCCCCGCTCGCGCCGCGAACAGCCGGGCGAACAGTTCTTCCTGGTCGGTGAACGACGCCCGGTCGCCGCGGCGCAGCAGGACCAGGGCACCGGCGGGGACGCCGTGGCCGGGCAGCGGCGTCACGACGATGGAGCCGACCGGCCCGAGCCCTCCGGCAGCACCCAGGCCGGCGCCGCGTCCGGGTCGAGCCAGCGTGACGGCACCGGCGGGAAGCCCTGCAGCGCTTCGCCGAGCCCGGGCAGCTCGTCCGGGTCGATGTCCAGCCGGGCCCGGGCCGGCTCGCCGCCGCGCACGCAGGAGACGGCCGGGAAGCTCGCGCCCGCGGCGGGGGCCACGACGAGCGCCGCGTCGGCGAGGTGCTGCGCGGCCAGCCGGGCGGCGACCTCCATGCAGCGGTCCAGGTTGAGCGAGCCCAGCAGCGCGGCGGAGGCGTCGCTGAGGAACGTGGTGCGCTCGCGCTCGCGGGCCAGCGCCTCGCGCGCCGAGCGGACGTCGGTCTCCTCGACGAGCCACCAGGTCACGGCCACGCCGTGGGGTACCGGGTGCGCGGCGAAGGCCCGCTCGCCGACCTCGCCGCGGACGACCTCGTCCGAGCCGCGGTCGTGGGCGGTGGCCAGCCAGTCCGCCACCGCGCCCGCCGCGGGGACGCCGGCGCCGGCGTCGGGAAACAGCCGGTGGGCGGCCTCGTTGAGCGCCCGGATCGTGCCGGAACGGTCGATCACCACGGCCACGGCCGGCGCGGCCGCCCAGCCCCCGGTGCCGTCGATCGCGACGGCGGGCGCGGTGGGCGCCGGATCAGCCACGCGCCCCCGCCGGATCCGGGTCGGTGGCCAGTTCCGCCCACAAGGTCTTGCCGCTGGGCCGGCGCAGCTGGCCCCAGGCCGCGGCGCAGCGTTCGACCAGCAGGAGCCCCCGCCCGCCGTGGTCGGACGGCGCCCGGCGGCGAGCGGCCTCGCTCCCGCCGTCGTCGACCTCGATCCGCAGCTTGGCGGCGCCGGGCAGCAGGCGGACGTAGTAGGGCGCACGGCCGTGGCGCAGCGCGTTCGACGTCAGTTCGTCCACCACCATGACCGCCGTGCCGACGAACTGCGCCGGGAAGCCGCGCAGGACCGTCCGGACCCAGTGGCGGACCCGCGCGAGTTCGGAAAGCTCGGGGGAGATACCGAGTTCGTGCCGGACAAATCGGAGTTTCACGTCCGCCTCCTTCGCCGTGCCGGCCTCCACGGGGAGGCTCTCCCCTTCTTCATGCCCGAAACCGGGCTCGCCGACACGGGTGTCCGAGGTCGTCATGTCGCACCCCAGGAAGCTTCGGCCGCTTCGAGAGCGGGATACACGGGCATGATGTCGCCGAGGCCGAGCAGGGCGATGGGCCGGGTCACGGCCGGCGCGGCCGACACGACGGCGAACCGGCCGCCCGCCGCGCGCAGCCCGCGGGCCGGCCGCAGCAGGACCTGCAGGCAGCTGGAGTCGCAGTACCCGACCTCGGCCATGTCCACGACGATCCGCGCGGGGCCGGGTCCGGCCGGGAGCAGATCCGCCAGCTTCGCCGAGACCGCGAAGTCGAACTCACCGCGCAGGGTGTGGACGCGCACGCCCGAAGCGTCGTGCGCTTCGAGTGACCAGCCGTCACCCGAGGAACGCTGCCGGAGCCGCGCTGCGTCGGTGCTCATCGACTACTCCAGGATGGGGAACCGGCCCCGGGCTGGCGGCTCAACCCCTTCCGGGGGCAATCTACCAGCGCTGCCGGCCCCGGGCAGCACCGTGTCCCGTCACCGTCCTTTAAGGACTTCCTGCGGCGGGGCGGGCGCCGGCACCGGTTCCGCGGCGGCCGGCGGCACGACCGCGACGTTCACGGTGCGGGTCAGCCGCTCGTAGGGCGCCCGGTGCTCGTTGTCGAGCAGCACCGCCAGCGGCGTCCAGACCCCCACGACGAACACCGACGCGGCCAGCGCGACCGGCAGCAGCAGCTGCTCCGGGTGGTGGCCCAGGTCCCAGCGGTCCAGGTCCAGCAGCAGCCAGGTCAGCCACAGCGGCGAGAGCAGGACGCCGTTGCGGACCAGTAGCGCGATCGGCCCGGCCCGGCGGGCGCCGCGGCGCGTCACCCGCAGGAGCATCGCCCGCTTCCCGGGCGTCGACCCGGTCACGGCGGGGAGCACCACGAACCACACGAGGGCGAGGATGACGACCGGTGTGTCACGGTGGCGCAGGTCCTCGCCGAACAGCGTCAGCAGGCCGAAGAGGAACCCGAGCAGCGCGGCGAACCCGAGCAGGTCGGTGGCCAGTGCGAACAGCCGCCGGGTGAAGGTGACCCTGGCGGCGTAGCGCCGGTCGTGCTCGGGTTCGGCCGAGGGCAGCAGGCGCCCGAGCGGGCCGGCCAGCAGCCAGCCGACGACCACACCCGCGGTGTTGAGGATCAGGTCGTCGACGCTGAAGAGCCGGTACGGGCACGGGAAGAGGAACCACAGGCCGGTCAGCTGCGTCAGTTCGAAGAACAGCGACACGCCGAAGCCGATCAGGGCGGCGGGCACCAGCCGCATCCGCTGGGCGTACCGGACGTAGAACCCCAGGGGCGCCAGCATCACGACGTTGAGCGCGGTGGTCCAGACCGCCGGGTTGTGCAGCAGCGCCCCGGGGCTCCAGTGGCCGCGGGCCCGCTGGGAGACCACCTCGACGAAGTAGAACGGCCGCAACTGCGGAGAACTCGCGTAGGTGTGACCCGCGCAGTACGCCGGGTCGGCCGGCAGCGGCAGCACCGTCTGCGTCGCGATCGCCAGCAGGTAGAACAGGAAGGTGTAGAAGACGAACGTCGGCCAGCCGCCGGCGCGGCCGCGGCGGCGGTAGCTGACGAAGGCGGCCGGGAGCATGACGGCCAGCACGAGGAGCGGGAAGAGGAGCAGGGCAGTCCGGACGGGGACGAGATAGGTGGCGACCACGGAGCCGGTGGTACCCAGCCGCGGGGGAAGCGAAGCGTGCTTCCCCCGGACGACTGGGCGCGCACCGGGCCGGGCTCACTGGGGAGGCGCCTCCTGCTGCCCGCCGCCCTGGTTGTGCAGGTAATCCTTCACCTTGTCCGAGCCCTGGTCGATCTTGTCGGCGTGGTCGCCGAAGCGCTGCTTGGCCGCCTCGGCGGCCTTGTCGACGCCCTGGTCGGCCTGGTCGGGGTGCTTCCCGAGCGCTTCCTTCGCCTTGTCGAACAGATTCATCGTGGGCCTCCATCGGTGATCCGATCTTCGGACTCCCCGAGGAGAACACCGGGGACGCGGGCCCGCAACGCTCCCTCCCCTGTACCGGGGATTTCCGGTGTTGGCGCGGGTGAAAGGCGGTGTGACGGGGTTTGCCGCGGGTGGGTCCGGGTACCGGTGATTCCTCTCGCGGGCGGGGCCGGTCGGTACGGGCATGGGCCTGTTGGTGGCGAGCAACCCAGGCCGGTACGTCGAGATCCCGGGGGCGCGTGAACCGTGCGCCACCCGGGCTCGTATATCCGGTGACGATCGCCGCCCCGCCGCACGGGCCGGCGGTCACCACCGTGCACCACGACGTGAGGCTCGCCATGGTTGGAAACATCGGTCTGCCGCTGGGGCGGCGCGCCCGCCGCCGCACCCCGGGCCCGGGGCCGGCCCTGCCCGACTTCGGGCTGCCCCGGCCCGGACGGCGGCGCCACGTCGTCGCGAGCCGGGTCCTCACCGCGCTGGCCGCGCTGCTCGTGCTGTTCGGGCTCCTCGCCCCGGACGACCTCAGCTCGTTCTCCGCCGCGGCGCTCGTGCGCGTGCCCGTCGAGGGGCTCGTGATCGGTGCGTTCCTGCTGGTCCTGCCGCCGCGGCCGCGGCGCGTCGCCGCCGTGCTCGCCGGGCTGGGGCTCGGGCTGCTCACCCTGGTGAAGGCGCTCGACACCGGCTTCTACGCCACCCTCGAGAAGCCGTTCGACCCGATCTACGACTGGAGCTTCTTCCACGCCGGCGTCGAGTTCCTGGCCGGGCAGATCGGGAACGCGGCCACGATCGCCGCGCTGATCGGTGCCGGCCTGCTCGCGGTGGCGGTCATGGTGCTCATGGTCCTCGCGATGCTGCGGCTGAGCCGCGTCGCCGCGGGCCGGCGGACCGGCGCGACGCGGGTGGTGGCCGTCCTCGCCGTGGTCTGGATCGTCTCCTCGGTGTTCGGCGTCGAGCTCGCGCCGGGGCAGCCGGTCGCCGCGCAGAGCGCCGCCGCGCTGGCCTACGGCGACCTGCGTCAGGTCGGCGCCGACCTGCGGGACCAGCGGCCGTTCGGGGAGGTGGCCGCCGACGACGCGTTCCGGGCCACCCCGGGCGCGCAGCTGCTGAACGGGCTGCGCGGCAAGAACGTCGTGCTGACCTTCGTGGAGAGCTACGGGCGGATCGCGCTCGACGACCCGGTCATCGGGGCGAAGATCGGCCCGACGCTCGACGCCGGCACCGCCGAACTGCGCGCGGCGGGCATCGGCGCGAAGAGCGCGTTCCTGTCGTCCTCGACGTTCGGCGGCGGCAGCTGGCTGGCGCACTCGACCGTGCAGTCGGGGATGTGGATCGACAACCAGCAGCGGTACAACGACCTGCTCGCCAGCGACCGGCTGACCCTCGGCGGGGCGTTCCAGCGGGCGGGCTGGCGGACGGTCTGGGACGTGCCCGCGCACACCAAGGACTGGCCGGAGGGGCAGAAGTTCTACCACCCGGACGCCTACTACGACGCCCGTTCCATCGGGTACCACGGGCCGGGCTACGCCTACGCCACCATGCCCGACCAGTTCTCGCTCTCGATGCTGCAGCGCAAGGAGCTCGCGAACGCGGCGAAGCAGCCGGTGATGGCGGAGGTCGACCTCGTCTCCAGCCACGCGCCCTGGTCGCCGCGGCCCTGGCTGGTCGACTGGAACCAGGTCGGCGACGGCTCGGTTTTCAACCCCCAGCCCGCGGCGGGCGAAGCGCCGGAGTCGGTCTGGAAGGACCCGGAGAAGATCCGCGAGGCCTACCGCGACGCGACCGACTACTCCCTGAAGACGGTGATCTCGTTCGTCAAGCAGTACGGCGACGAAAACACGGTCCTGGTGTTCCTCGGTGACCACCAGCCGCCGGTGGTCACCCCGCAGGGCGCGGTCCACGACGTGCCGATCACCATCGTGGCCAAGGACCCGAAGGTCCTCGACCGGATCGCCGGCTGGGGCTGGCAGGACGGCCTCCACCCGGGCGCGCAGGCGCCGATCTGGAAGATGGACTCCTTCCGCGACCGCTTCCTCAACGCCTTCGCGCACTGACCGTCCTGTTCGGACGCACCCCGCGCCGGGCCGCGGGGTGCGCACGGAACCGCCCGGCCGACTTTCCCGGTGGCCGGGCGGTGTCGTGGCCGGGTTCCGGCGCCGCCTTCCCGGGTGGAGAGCGCCGTGAAGGGGACGAGCGGGCACGTCCGGTGCCCGGCAGACTCCCGTTCGGGCCGCCGCCGGTGCGACCGTGCTCTACTTGGTTCAGACCTTTGTGCAACGCCGCGAAGAAGGGTTGGCGGCACGGCGCGGGCGGGCTGTCGACACCGGTCCGCGCTTCGGTCGTGCGCGAGAAAACCCTTGCGTCAAAGGACGTTTTGTAAGTCCACAATGGATGGACGTCGCGGAATTCCGGACAGAAGACCGGACAAATCTGGACCCGGTGCGGGTCGTGACCGCACACTCTGCGGACGGTGTGTTTCTTTCCCCCGGCCTTGGAGGAGTTCCCATGCGTCGAAGAATCGCCCTGGCTCTCGGCGGCGCCGCCGTCCTCACCGCGTCACTCGCCTCCGCCTCCCTCACCCCCGCGGCCGCCCAGGCGTCGCCCGGCCTGATCGCCGCCATGCAGCGGGACCTCGGGCTCACCGCCGCCCAGGCGTCGGCCCGGCTCACCCAGGAAATGTCCGCCTCCCGGGTGCTGCCCGCCGCGCAGCGGGCCGCCGGCGCCGCGTTCGGCGGCGCGTGGTTCGACCCGGCGCTGGGCAAGCTCGTCGTCGGCGTGACCGATCCGGCCGCGGCCACCGCCGTCCGGCAGGCCGGGGCCGAACCCGCCACCGCCCGGACCAGCGCGGCGAAGCTCGACGCCGCGAAGGCCGCGATCGACGCGTCGGCGAAGGCGGACCCCGCCCCGGCCGCCGTCAGCGGCTGGCGGGTGGACCCGCGGGCCGGCAGCGTCGTGGTCACCCTGCGGCCGGGCGCGCACGGCGCCGAGGTCGACTCCTTCCTCGCCCGGGCGGCGAAGGCCGGCCCGGTCACGGTGGCGACCGCGCCGGCCGCCGAGCCGTTCTCGGCCGGCACCGTCGGCGGCGACCCGTACTACATCAACGGCAACACGCGCTGCTCGATCGGCTTCTCCGTGCAGGGCGGGTTCGTCAGTGCCGGGCACTGCGGCGGCGCGGGCAGCTCGGTCGTCGGCTGGGACGGCTCGGCCATGGGCAGCTTCGCCGCATCTTCCTTCCCCGGCAACGACTATTCGTTCATCCGCATCGGCAACGGCTGGTGGACCGCGCCGGTCGTGCTCGGCTGGGGCACGGTGAGCGATGCGCTCGTCCGCGGGTCGTGGGTCGCGCCGGTCGGCACGTCGGTGTGCCGCTCGGGCTCGACCACGCACTGGCACTGCGGCACGGTGCTGGGCCAGAACGAGACGGTCAACTACGCCCAGGGCGCGGTCTACCAGATGACCCGGACCAACGTCTGCGCCGAGCCCGGCGACTCCGGCGGCTCGTTCATCACCGGTGACCAGGCCCAGGGCGTCACCTCCGGGGGCTGGGGCAACTGCAGCTCCGGCGGGGAGACGTGGTTCCAGCCGGTCAACGAGATCCTGCAGACCTACGGGCTGTCCCTCGTCACGGCGTAGAAAGGGCCCGATGCCGGCGGCGGCCGATGAATCCGGCGGCCGCCGCCGGTAGGTACCGGTGCGGCCGCGCCACCGGGGCGCGGCGACCAGGCACCGGGAGCAATCATGAGCGTGATCGTCGTCGAGTTCACCACCCTGGACGGCGTCGTCGAGGACCCGGACGGTTCCGGCGGCACGGCCGGCGGCGGCTGGGCGTTCCGGCACGGGCCGGAGGCGGTGGCCGGGGACAAGTTCCGGCTCGGATCCCTGCTCGACACCGGCGTCCTGCTGTTCGGCCGGACCACGTGGGAGCTGTTCGCGAAGCTCTGGCCCGGCCGCTCGGGCGAGTTCCCCGACCGGCTCAACGCCGCGGCGAAGCTGGTCGCGTCGCGCACCCTTCAGGACGTGTCCGCGTGGCAGAACTCCGTGCTGCTGCGGGGAGATCTCGCCGAAGCGGTCGAGCGGGAAGAACGGGACGTCATCGTCATCGGCTCGATCGGGATCGCGCAGGAGCTCGCCCGCCACGGCCTCGTCGGCGAGTACCGCCTCCTGGTGTTCCCGAGCGTGGTGGGGGCGGGCCGGCGGCTCTTCGACGACGTCGCGGCCCCCGTGGACTTCGACCTGGTCGCCACCGCCCAGGCCGGGCCCGCGATCCTCAGCACCTACCGGAAGCGCTAGGTCCGCAGGAGGCTCCCGAGCCACCCGCCGAGGACCTGCTGGACTTCGGCGCGCGTCCGTGCCGGGTCGTCGGCCGCGGCGATCATCCGCGCGGCCTCCATCACCGCGCTGAGCACCAGCTGCGCCAGGGCGTGGACGGGCATTTCCACGATCAGCCCGTCCGCCCTGGCCTGCGTCAGCACGGCGACGATCAGGCCGAGGCCGTACTCCGCCTCGATCTCGCGCCAGACGTCCCAGCCGAGCACGGCGGGTGCGTCGGTGAGCGAAATGCGGCGGACCTCCTCGCGCAGGCAGGCGTCGAGGAAGACGCCGAGCCCCTGCAGCATGCCGGCCAGCGGGTCCGTGCCGGTGGCGAACGCGGCCCGCACCTCGTCGGTCAGCTCGCGTTCCAGTTCCTCGACGACGGCGCGGAACAAGCCCTGCTTGTCGGCGTAGTGGTGGTAGAGCGCGCCGCGGGTCACCCCGGCGGCGCGGGTGATCTCGTCGGCCGGCACGGCCTGGTAGCCACGGGCGGCGAACAGTTCGCGCGCAGCGGCGACCAGGGCGGCCTTCGTGCCGGCGGAACGGTCCTGCTGGGTACGTCGCACCCGCCTAATCTGCCATGGCGCCCGCGAACTCGACGACGTGGCGGGCCAGCACCGCGGGCTGGTCCTCGGACAGGAAGGTGTAGGAGTCCGGCACCTCGACGAGTTTCGCGTCCGGCAGCAGCGCGGCGAGCCGGTGGGCCAGCCGGATCGGGAACAGCTTGTCCTCCGGTGCCCACGCGAGCAGCACGGGCCGGTCGAACGTGCGCAGCGCCTCGGCGGCGGCCAGCGTGTGGCGCGGGTGCACGGACCGCAGCAGCTTCCGCAGGTCGCGCCGCACCCCGGCCGACTTCCGCAGCGGTGAGAGGTAAGCCCGCGCGACGGCGTCCGGCAGCGGCCGCTTGACCACCCAGCCGAAGAGGATCGGCAGCGGGTACAGCGCGCGGATCCGCAGCAGCTGCCCGAGCACCGCCATCGAGCCGGGGATCCGGGCGAGCGGCGGCAGCGCCTGGAAGATCGGCGGGAAGAAGTACTCGAAGCAGTCGGACGGCGTGAGCACGACCCGGCCGACCCGCTCGGGGCGGCGGCTGAGCAGGATCTGCGTGAGCGCGCCACCGGTGTCGTTCGCGACGAGCGTGACGTTCCGCAGGTCCAGTGCGTCGAGGAAGTCGGCGATGACGTCGGCGTTGCCGGTGGGGGAGAGGTCGGCGTCCGCGCGCATCGGGAGGTCGTGCGAGCCGAGCGGCAGATCCGGGGCCAGGCACCGGAACCCGGCGGCGGCGACGTCGGGCACGACCTTCCGCCACAGCTCGGCGTTCGTCAGCACCCCGTGCACGAACACCACCGGGGCTCCCGTGCCCCGCTCGGAGTACCGCACCTCGCCGGCGGGGAGCCGGACGCGGTGTTCCTGACCCAGGGCTTCACTGCGCTTCGTCATGCGGCCAGGTTACATACATGGTGTATGTATGTAAATGGGTCGGGAGTTCACGACAGTCGGAACGGCGACGGCGGGTCCGGGTGACCGGGGCGGGGCTTGGCGGATCTTTGGCCGCCGGGGGTGTCGCCGCGACGGCGGCGTTCCCGGGCGTGGCCGCCGCCTACTCCTGGCCGGCCACACTCACGTCGGGCTCGACCGGCGTGCTGCCGTGCGGGAACTGCAGATCCGCTTCGCCGGCTGGGCCGCCGATAGTCCGAAGCAGACTTACGTCGCCGTCGACGGGGACTTCGGGCCCGGCACCGCCGCGGCGCTGAAGCGCTTCCAGGCCGCGAACCACCTGGCGGTTCACCTCGAACGACGGCACGGGGTTCGGCAGCGGCACCTCTACGGACGCGCACCAGCACGCCGACAGCCGGGTCGGACACGCCTACGGCTCGCCGGGCTGGTGGGGGAGAGCGGCACGGTCAGCTGAGTGATGCGGTGATGCCCCGGGACTTGGCTTCGGGGAAAGGTCGGATCCGGGGGCACCACCGCCCGCGGGACAGCTGACACGGTGTCCTGCGGTGGACTCACCCTACGAACCGCCCGCGGCCCTGACCAGGGCCTCGATGCGGTGTCGAAGGTTTGTCGCCCGGTCGGTCGGCGGACCTACCGAGAGTGGGTCCCGGTCGGCGATTCCCCGGGCTCGGGTTCGTCCGGCGGCCGGTCGGCGTGGCGGTGGACGATCTTCCATTCGCCGTCTTCGCGCCGGTACACGTGGGTGGCGCGCAGGGTGTACGTCGTGGGCGTGCCGTTGACCGACACCGTGTTGTGCTCGAAGCCGATGGTGTAGGCGAGGTCGCCGCTCGCGCCGGCCGCGACGACCTCGAAGCGGTATTCGCGCGAGTCGGAGAACTGGGCCGCGACGCGCTTGAAGGCCGCGTTGACGTCGGGCCAGCCGGTGCGGATCGGCAGCCAGGCCCCGAACAGGCTCACCGGGCCGGCCTGCGACCACAGGGCGGTGCGCGGCTCCGCGTCCCCGCCGTGCATGGCCCGTTCGGCGGCGGTCTGCCGCGGCAGCATCTCGGCGAGGAACGCTTCGGTGGGTGATGGCATGATAACTCCAATACAGTCGTGCTGTTTTCAATACAGTGAGGATGTATCGGATGACCGAGCCCGTCAAGCGCCCGTACGACTCGAGCCGGCGCCGGGAGCAGGCGCGGGAGAACCGGCGGCGGATCCTGAGCGCGGCGCACAGCCTGTTCGTCACGCGCGGTTACGGCCGGACGACCATCGCGGACGTCGCCGCGGAGGCCGGGGTCGCCCCCGAGACGGTCTACTCGGCGTTCAAGAACAAGCCCGCGCTGCTGCACCGCGCGTGGGACGTGGCCGTGGGCGGGGACGACCAGGACGTGCCCCTGCTGGAGCGTCCGGAGGCGCGGGCCCTGTTCGCGGAGCCCGATCTGCGGGCCCGGTTCGCCGCGTTCGCCGTCTTCAACACCGCGGCCATGCGGCGGACCGCGCGGCTGCACCTGGCCGTGCGCGGCGCGGCGGCGAGTGAGCCCGCGGCCGCGGCGATGCTCGAGGAGATCGACCGGCAGCGGCTGGAGGCGATGACCCGGCACGCCCGCGCGGCCGCGGCGACCGGGCAGCTGGCGGTGGCCGAAGACGAGTGCCGGGACGTGCTGTGGTCCACGACGGACGGCACGCTGTGGCATCAGCTCGTCGAGCGGCGCGGGTGGTCCGACGAGCGGTACGCGGCCTGGCTCGGTCGGCTGTGGGTGGCGGCCCTGCTGCCTTGACCGGCCCCGGAGGCGCGCTTAACCTTAAGTTGAAACTTCAACCGAACTGCGCGCAGCACGGAGCCCCGATGTCGATCTTCCGCCTGAACCACGCCGTGCTCTTCGTCCGGGACCTGGCCGAAAGCGTGGCGTTCTACCGGGACGTGCTCGGCTTCGGGTACATCGACGGCGGCGACGCGCACCGGGGCGCGGCGTTCCTGCGGGCGCCCGGGTCGGCCAACGACCACGACCTCGGCCTCTTCGAGATCGGCGCGGACGCCGCGGATTCCGGGGCCGGGCGGACCTCGGTCGGGCTCTACCACCTCGCGTGGGAGGTCGACACCCTCGGGGACCTCGAGCGACTCGCGGCCCGGCTCACCGAAGCGGGCGCGCTGGTCGGCTCGTCCGACCACGGAACCACGAAGTCCTTGTACGCCAAGGATCCCAGTGGACTGGAGTTCGAGGTCGTCTGGATCATCCCCCGCGAGCTGCTGACCGAAGAGGACCGGGCGAAGAGCGCGTCGACCGGGCGCCTCGACCTCGCGCGGGAACTGGCGAAGTACGGTCCCGACGCGCGCAGCGGCGTCGGGATCTCCCGCACCTCCTAGACCGTGGCGCCCTCCCGCGCCGGCTCGGAAGACCGCTGCCGGACGGAAAGGTTGCCCAGCGCGAAGCGGCCCGCACCGACGAACGCGATGAGCAGCAGCGACCAGCAGAACAGCACGGCCGCTTCGCCGCCGTTCTGGATCGGGAACAGGCCCGTCGGCAGGTGGACGACGAAGTACGCGTAGGCCATCGAGCCGGAGCCGACCAGGGCGGCGACCCGGGTGCCGAGGCCGACGCAGACGAGCACGCCGCACACGAGCTGGATGACCGCGGCCCACCAGCCCGGCCAGGACCCGACGGCGGCGGCGGACTTCGCGCCGAACAGGCCGAAGAGCGTCTTGAGGCCGTGGCAGGCGAAGAGGAAGCCGATGATGATGCGGTAGAGCCCGAGGACGTGTTCGCGGGCCGGGTCCAGGCGGTGCATGGTGCCTCCGGTGAGCGGGGAGAGGGCAGCGGCGAACCGGCCGGAGGTGCGGCCGGACGCGTTCGGAATTCCGATCACCCAGATATACCGGTCGTGGAGAGCTGCCACAAGCGCCAAATGTCGTGTAAGCGAGTTTCGAAAGCGTTAACTCGCTGGTCATGGCGGTGCGGCTGCCTTGTGGCGCAACGGAAGGCCGCCGTACGGGTGATCTTCCCCGGGGTGGTCTGGACCACCGGATAATCCGGCCCGCTCTTTCGGGATTATTTTCGAATCTTTCGATGCGGCGCTTAACGGACGACTTAACAAAATGATGGATCCGAATGTCGTATTCGACGCACCCGAATGATGCGTTGATTCCCGGAGCGCCCGGCCGGGCGAACATGTTCGTGCCGAACTTGCTCGTAACGAACATGTTCGTTACGGTGGTGGCATGACTCCGGGAAGCACCTACAGCCGCCGGGAGCGCCCGGCGAAACCCGCGTTGACGCGTGAGGGGATCGTGGCGGCCGCCGTCGCGGTGATGCGCGCCGAAGGCGTCGAGCGCGTCACCATGCGCCGGCTGGCCAAGGAGCTCGACACCGGGGCGGCGTCGCTCTACGTCTACGTCAAGGACACCGAGGAACTGCACGCCGCGATGCTCGACGTGCTGCTCGCCGAGGTCCGCCAAGACGGCGAAGGGGACTGGCGCGAACGCCTGTGGGCGGTGCTGGACTCCTACCGCTCGGTGCTGTTCGCGCACCCCAGCCTGGCCAGGGTCGCGCTGGTGACCCGGCTGAGCGGCCCGCACTACCTGGCCCTCGTCGAGGCGGTGCTCGCGCTGCTCGACGAGGGCGGCATGGCGCCGGGGCAGGCCGCGTGGGCGGTCGACGTCCTGCTGCTGACCGCCACGGCGACGGCCGTCGAGCACGGCACCCGCCGGGAGAAACCCGGGGCCGCCCGTGAACACGAGGAGATGACCGAGTCACTGGCGGGTGTCTCGCCGCGGACGCACCCGCACATCGCCGCGCTGGGCCCCGACCTGGTGTCCGGGCCCGGCCCCGCCCGCTCGAGGTGGGCGTTCGACGCGCTGCTGAACGGCGCGCTCGCCACCCCGCGCCCCGAACCCGAGGAGACCCTCTGATGCTCTCCGTGACGATCGTCGGCGGTGGCCTGGGCGGCCTCACGCTGGCCCGGATCCTGCACACCCGCGGAATCCCGTCGACCGTCTGCGAACTCGAAACCGCACCGGCCGCCCGCGACCAGGGCGGCACGCTCGACCTCCACGAGGAGTCCGGCCGGCGCGCGCTGGCCGAAGCCGGGCTGACGGCCGAATTCCGCGCCGTCGCCCGCGAGGAGGGCGACGCGCTGCGCATCCTCGACCGCCACGGTGCCGTCCGCTTCGAAGAGGGCCCCGGTGAGGGCGGTGGGACGCGGCCGGAGATCGACCGCGGCGAGCTCAAGCGGATCCTGGCCGGGTCGCTGCCGGACGGGGTGGTCCGCTGGGGTGCCAAGGTGACCGCGGTGTCGCCGGGGAAGGTCACCTTGGCCACCGGCGACGTCCTGGAAACGGACCTGGTGGTCGGCGCGGACGGCGCCTGGTCGAAGGTCCGGCCGGTGCTTTCCGGCGCCGTGCCGCGCTACTCCGGGCTGTCCTTCGTGGAGGCCGGTCTGTCCGATGTGGACGTCCGGCACCCGGCGGCGGCCGCGCTGGTCGGTCCGGGGTCGATGTTCGCGCTCGCCGAAGGGAAGGGGCTGATCGCCCAGCGCACCGGTGGCGACCGGATCCGGGTGTACGCCGCGGTCCGGACCGAAGACGCCGGCGCCGTCACCGGGCTGGCCGAGCGGGACCGGCTGCTCGAGGTCTTCGCCGGGTTCGCCCCCGATCTGCGGGCCCTCATCGCGGACAGCGAGGGCGCCCTGATCCCCCGGCCCGTCCACGCCCTGCCGATCGGGCACCGCTGGGCGCGGGTGCCGGGGGTGACCCTGCTCGGCGACGCCGCGCACGTCATGTCGCCCTTCGCCGGCGAGGGCGCGAACCTCGCCATGCTCGACGCCACCGAGCTGGCCCTCGCGCTGGCGGACCACGACGACGTCGAAAGCGCTCTCTCGGCCTACGAGGCCGCGATGTTCCCCCGCGCGGAAGAAGCCGCCCGGGTCTCGGCGGACAACCTCGAAGCCTGCTTCGCCGCCGGCGCGCCCGACGCGATGGTCGAGCAGATGACGCGCTTCGCCACGCAGGACTGACAGGACTGACAGGACTGACGGAAGGAAAGCCCATGGATTTCGACCTCCTCGACACCGGCGGCGGCGACCGCGCCGTGCTGGTCCTCCACGGTGGCGCCGGACCCCGCAGCGTCACCCCGATCGTCGAGCACTTCGCGCCGCACGCCCGGGTGCTGGCGCCGACGCACCCCGGCTGGTCGGGCACCCCGCGCCCGGACGCGTTCACCGGTGTCGACGACCTCGCCCTGGCCTACCTGGACCTCCTCGACGACGAAGACCTGGCCGATGTCGTCGTGGTGGGCAGTTCCTTCGGCGGCTGGGTCGCGGCCGAACTGGCCGTGCGGGACCGCGGCCGCCGCCTCGGCCGGCTCGTCCTGCTCGACGCCATCGGCCCGGAAATCGCCGGACACCCGGTGCGGCCGCCGCAGCCGCCGCCCGGTGCGCCGGGCCCGGACCCGGCCGACCTGGCCGCGATGCGGACCTACGCCGGTCCGGACCTCGCCGACCCGAAGCTGCTGCGCCGCCTCGCCCGGGTCCGGGTGCCGGCCCTGCTGATCTGGGGTGAAGACGACGTCGTCGTCCCGCCGGCGTTCGGCAAGGCGTACGCGGCTGGGTTCGCCGACGCGCGGTTCGAGGTGGTGGCGGGCGCCGGGCACCTGCCGGCGCTGCAGGCTCCGGACCGGACGTTCGACTTGATCGACGAGTTCCTCGCCTAGGTTGAGGTGCCACCCCCTAAGGTGGCTCCATGGTGGACGAAGAAGTCGTCTCGGAGCGCATCCGGCAGATCGCCGCCACCCTCGAGGGCCGCGCGGGCGAACTCACCGGCGAGCTGGTCCAGCTGTACGCCACCGATCTGCCGCAGTTGGTCAACGACGACGAGCGCATGGTGAGCCTGCTGTCGGCGAGCGTGTACCAGAACATCGAGACCGCGCTGCAGATCTTCCGGCACGGCATCGACCCGGCCGGTGTCGAGCCGCCGGCCGCGGCGATCGAGTACGCGCGCCGGCTGGCGCAGCGCGGCACCCCGGTGTTCGACCTGATCCGCGCGTACGACCTCGGGCAGGCCGCCATGCTCGACTTCGGGTTCGAGGAGTGCACCCGGCTGGTCGACGACGCGGCCCTGCTCGGCGCCATGATGCGCCGGCTGCTCCGGGTCGCCTACGAGTTCATCACCCGGGTCGTCCGCCAGCTCGTCGGCGTCTACCAGGACGAACGCGACCGCTGGCTGCTCAACCGCAGTGCCGCGCGGGCGGCGAAGGTGGCGGACCTGCTCGAGGGGAACGGCGGCCCGCCCGACGTCGACGCCGCGGAGGCGGTGATCGGCTACCGCCTGCGCGGCACGCACGTGGGCATGATCGTCTGGCACACGTCGGAGGCCTTCGTCGACGACGCGCTGTCGCTGCTGGAGTCGGTGGCGGGCGCGGTGTTCGAGCGCGTCCGCGGGCAGGGCCGTCCGCTGTTCGTACCGCGTGACGAGGCGAGCGCCTGGGTGTGGCTCCCGCTCGCCCCGGGCGCGACGATCGGCCGGGCCCACCTCGACGCGGCGCTCGCCGGAGCCGAAGCCGGCGTGCGGGTGACCGTGGGCGACCCGGGCACCGGCGTGGCCGGCTTCCGCGACACCCACCAGCAGGCCCGCCGGGTGCACGCGCTGGCGCTGGCCGCCGGGGAGCACTGCGACCGCGCGCTGACCTTCCGGGAGGTCGGCACGGTGGCGCTGATGACGAGCGACCTGAACGCGGCCCGCCTGTGGGTCGCGAGCACGCTCGGGCCGCTGGCCGCCGACGACGAGAACGGCGGCCGGCTGCGCGAGACGCTGCGGGTGTTCCTGACGACCGGCGGCAGCTACACGGCGGCGGCCGCGGAGCTGACGATGCACAAGAACTCGGTGCAGTACCGCGTCCGCAAGGCGCAGGAGCTGCTGCCGCGCGGCCTCGGCGAGGACCGGCTGGACGTCGAGCTGGCGCTCGCCCTGTGTCGCCGGCTGGGCTCGGCGGTGCTCTCCCCGGCCTGACTTTGGTGTCCGGGACCACCGGGGTCCAAGATCGTTGGTCCGCCGGCACGAGGTCGGGACGCTGATCTTCGCTTACCGTCGTCCCATGGGTGAGAACGGTGGGATGCTCGCACTGGTGCGGCTACGCCGAGGCGTCGTCGGCGAAAGCAGACGCGTCTGCCACCTGATCCCCGTGCCCGCCGGCCCGGTGCCCGCGCACCTGACGGCCCTGTGCGGTGAGTCGATCTTCCCCGGGGAAGCCGAGGTGCTGGACGGGCTGCGCGGCATGCCGTGCCACGCGTGCCTGGTGCGGAGCGCGCCACCGGGACCCGGCCTGCTGGCCGACGCGGGCTGAGTCCACCGTGGGGCCGGCCGCGGTCCGTGGCCGGCCGCGTTCCGTGCGGGCGCGGCTGAATCGATTTCGTGAAAATGCCACCGCGCACAGGCAGGAACAAAGCGGTCGAAATGCTTGTCGGTGAATATCCGACCGGAACCGGCGGCGATTTCAGTGCGTGATCACGGGCGGTAGTCGAGCGAATGTCCACAGTGGTGTCTGGTCGGGATTCTGTCGTGGATGGCGTGGGAAACTGCGGCGACTGGTCCAGGATCGATAGGTCATTCGGCTGAACTCTGCGGATTACGTACCCGAAGACGGTGTCGCTCCCCTTAACCTTGCGTGATTCTTCGTCAATCGCACTGGGGAGTGAGATGAAGTCGACGTCACCGCCTTGGTTTCCGCGCGCCCATTCACCGTCGGGCGCCTGCGGCCGGCGATGACGCAAGCCGGAATTCTCAGACGTTTCGCGGAAATCGCCCGGCACTCGTCCGATCGGCTCGCGGTCCTCGGGGATCGCGAGGCGGTGAGCTACGGCCGGCTGGCCGCGCTGGCCGGCGGGCACGCCGCCCGGCTGCTCGACGCCGGGGTGCGGCCGGGTGAGTTCGTCGGCCTGGTCACCGGGCACGGCACCGGCGCCATCGCCGCGATCCTCGGCACCCTGGCCGCGGGCTGCGCCTACGTCCCGCTGGACCCGACGTACCCGCGGGACCGGCTCGCCCACCAGGTCGCGGCCGCGCGGGTTTCGGCCGTGCTGGCCGATCCCGGGCACCTCGAACTGGCGGAAGCCTTGTGCCGCACCGGGTCCGCCCGGGTGGTCCGGTCCGGACGGGACACCGCGCCGCTGCCGGTGCCCGACCCGGACCCGGACGCGCCGGCCTACGTGCTGTCCACCTCCGGCTCGACCGGGAGGCCGAAGGCCGTCGCCCAGACCCACCGCAACCTGCTGCACGTGGTGGACAACCAGATCGCGACGCTCGGCATCACCGCCGCCGACCGGGTCAGCCTGCTGGCCTCCTTCGGCTTCGACGCGGCCATCCCCGACCTCTACCCGGCCCTGCTGACCGGCGCCGCGGTGGTCCCGGTCGACGTCCGCGCCCACGGCGTGGCCCACGCGGCCCGCGAGCTCGCGCGGCACGAGGTGACGGTCTACCACTCGACGCCCACGGTCTACCGCTACCTGCTCGACGCCCTCGACGGGGACCTGCCCTCGGTGCGGACCGTCCTGCTCGGCGGTGAGCAGGCCACCTACGCCGACGTCCGCCGCGGCCGGTTCGCGCCCGGCTGCGTGTTCGTCAACGGCTACGGCGCGACCGAGGTGACCTTCGCCGCCCAGTACCGGCTGACCGCCGCGGACGTCGACGAACACGCCACCGGCCCGCTGCCCATCGGGACCGCGCTGCCGGGCTACACGCTCACCGTGCTCAACGGCGGCGAGCTCGAAGTCAGCGGCGAGTACCTGGTCGACGGCTACTTCGACCAGCCGAGCCCGGCCTTCGGCACCACCGGCGACGGTGTCCGCAGCTACCGCACCGGCGACCTCGGCCGGGTCCTGCCCGACGGGAACCTCGTCTGCCTCGGCCGGCTGGACCGGCAGGTCAAGGTGCGCGGGTTCCGGATCGAGCTGACCGAGATCGAAGCCCGGCTCGGCGAACGGCCCGAGGTGGCCGAAGCCCGCGCGGTCGTCCGCGACGGGGAACTGCTCGCCTACGTCGTCCCGGCGGCGGGAGCCCGGCCGGACGGGACGGCGCTGCGGGCCGCACTGGCCGAGGTGCTGCCCGGCCACGCGGTACCCGGCGCCGTGACCGTGGTCGCGGCCTTCCCGCTCACCGTCAGCGGCAAGCTCGACGAGGAAGCGCTTCCGGACCCGCGGCCGCCCGCACCCGCCCCGGCCGCGCCGATGACGCCGGCGGAGCGCCGGGTGCACGCGATCTGGTGCGCGGTGCTCGGGCACGACCGGATCGCCACCACGGACGCGTTCTTCGACGTCGGCGGCCATTCCCTGCTGCTGGGCCGGGTCCAGCAGCGGCTGTCCGCCGAGTTCGGGGCCGAGGTTTCGCTGCTCGGCCTGCTGGAGCACCCGACGGTCGCGGCGCAGGCCGCCTACCTCGACCAGTCCGCTTCCGGCGAGGCACGGCCCGCCGAGGACACTCCCGGCGAGGACGAACCCGGCAGCGACCTGATCGCCGTCGTCGGGCTCGCCTGCCGGTTCCCCGGAGCGCCGGACGCCGGCGCCTTCTGGTGGAACCTCTGCGCGGGGGCCGACGCGATCCACGACTACACCGACGACGAGCTGGCCGCGCTCGGCATCGGGCCGGGCCTGCGAGCGGACCCCGCGCACGTGCGCGCCGGGGGACGGCTCGAGGGCGTCGAGGACTTCGACGCCGGCTTCTTCGGGTTCACCGCGGAGGAAGCCGCGCTGACCGACCCGCAGCACCGGCTCTTCCTGGAGACGGCGTGGCACGCCCTGGAGGACGCGGGCCGCGACCCCGCGCGGGAACGCGGCCCGGTCGGCGTGTTCACCTCGGCCGGGGTGAACCGGTACTTCCTGTTCCACCTGTTCGGGAACCCGGCCGTGACCGGCGACGTCGACCCCGACGACTGGGAGGGCCGGCTGCCCGGCCGCCAGCTGCCCGATCACCTGCCCGGCCAGGTCGCCTACCGGCTGGGCCTGACCGGGCCCGCGGTGGCCGTCCAAAGTGCCTGCTCCAGTTCGCTCGCCGCGGTCGGGCTGGCCGCCCAGAGCCTCGCGGAGTACCGCTGCGACCTCGCGATCGCCGGTGGCGTGAGCGTCACGTGGCCGCGCTACCGCGCGGGTGGCATGGCTTCGCCGGACGGGCGCTGCCGGTCGTTCGACGTGGCGGCCGACGGCGCCGGGTTCGGTTCGGGCGCCGGGGTCGTGGTGCTGCGGCGGCTGTCCGACGCGCTCGCCGACTCCGACCACATCCACGCCGTGCTGCCCGGCTGGGCGATGACCAACGACGGCGGCGATCGCGCCGGGTACGCCGTGCCGAGCCCGGCGGGCCAGGCGGCCGCGATCGCCGAGGCACTCGCCGTCGCCGAAGTCGACCCCGCCGAGGTCCGGCTGATCGAAGCGCACGGCAGCGGCACCCCGCTGGGCGACGCCATCGAGGTGGCCGCGCTCAACCGGGTGTACCGGGACGTCCCGCCCGGCACCTGCGCGCTCGGCTCGGTCAAGACGAACATCGGCCACCTCGACGCGGCCGCCGGCGTGGCGGGGCTGATCAAGGCGGTGCTTTCGGTGCGCCACGGCGTCATCCCGCCGAACCTGCACTTCACCGCGCCGCACCCGGAGGTCGACCTGGCGGGCGGGCCTTGTCACGTGCCGGTCAAGGCCACCGACTGGCCGGACGTGCCGCGGCGGGTCGCCGGGGTGAGCGCGTTCGGCATGGGCGGGACCAACGTCCACGTCATCGTCGAGGAAGCACCGGCGCCCGGGCCGCGGGTGACCGCGGACGGCCCGCACGTCCTGCCGGTGTCCGCGCGCGACCGGACCGCCCTGCGCGAGGCGCTTTCGGCGGTGCGGGACCGGCTCGCCACCGACCCGCCGGACCTGGCCGACGTCGCCTACACCCTCGCCGTCGGCCGCCGGGAGCTCGCCGTCCGGGCGGCGGTGGTCGCGACGACCGCGGCCGAGGCCGTCGAAGCCCTCGACGCGCTGCTGGCGGACGGGACCGAGCTGGCCGGGCCGCCCGGCGCCGCCCGGGAACTGGCCGCTCGCTGGGTCGGCGGCGACCGCGTCGACTGGACCGCCCGGCACGACGGCGCCCGCCCGGGCCGGGTGCCGCTGCCCGGCTACCCGTTCCAGCGCAGCAGGTTCTGGATCGACCCACCGGCTCGGGGACACCACCCGTGAGCCGGACGCACAACCACACGGCCGCCACCGCGGCCGTGCCGAACTGGGGAGTTCACGTTGACCGACACGTTGCCCGGCACGGGCATCGACGGGCCGGCCCTGTCAGCGACGACACTGTCTTCGAAAACACTGACTTCGAAAACACTGTCCGATGCAGACACGACGGTCGCTGCGCTGATCCTGGCGCAGGCGGAGCGGACGCCGGACGCGCTCGCCGTGCGGCAGGGCAGCACCCGGCTCACCTACGCTGAGCTCGTCGCCGCGGCCTGGGGCGTGGCCGCCGTCCTGCGTGAGCGCGGCGCCGGTCCGGAGACCCGGGTCGGGGTGTGTGCGCACCGGACGCCCGCGCTGGTGACCACCGTCCTCGGGGTCCTGTTCTCCGGCGGCTGTTACGTCCCGCTCGAACCGGGCGGACCGCGGGACCGGCTGTCCGGGATCGTCGCCGACGCCGGGGTCTCGCTGGTGATCGGCGACGCCGCGGTCGCGGAATTCGGGCCAGGGCTCGGGATCGACGTCCCGCCGCCCGGCGCGCCGGGTGTCTGCCCGGCCACCCCGGACAGCACCGCGCACGTGCTCCACACCTCCGGGTCGACCGGGCGGCCGAAGGGCGTGCTCACCACCCACCGCAACATCGTCGCGTTCGCGACCGGGTTCGCCGGGCGGCTGGGCGTCGGCCCGGGCACCCGCACCCTCGGCATCGCCTCGCCCGGGTTCGACGCGTTCACGATGGACGTCTTCGTGCCGCTGATCGCCGGCGGCTCGGTCCAGCTCGCGAGCTCGGCCGACCGGGCGGACCCGGAACGGCTGCGCCGGTTCATCGTCGAGCACGAGGTCGACTGGGGGTTCATCACCCCGACGCTGCTGTCGCTGCTGGACCCCGGAGACGTGCCCGGCTGGCGGACCATCGCCTGCGGTGGCGAGCCGGTGCCCGCCGAGCTGGCCGCCCGCTGGCTGCCCGGCCGGCGGTTCTTCAACGTCTACGGCCCCACCGAGACGACCGTCGTCGTGCTCACCGACGAGGTCACCGGCATCCCGGCCGACCCGCTGCCGCTGGGCACGCCGACGCCGCACCACCGCGCGCACGTCGTCGACGCCGACCTGGGGCCCGTCCCGCCGGGCGAGGTGGGCGAGCTGGTCATCGGCGGGCCCGGGCTGGCCGCGGGCTACCTGAACAGCCCGGAGCTGACCGCGCGGAAGTTCGTCGAAGACCCGGGCACGCCGGGGGAGCGGCTCTACCGCACCGGCGACCTGGCCCGGCTGCGCCCCGACGGCCGGCTGGAGTTCGCCGGCCGCGCCGACCGCCAGGTGAAGGTCCGCGGCCAGCGGATCGAGCTCGGCGAGGTCGAGGCCGCCCTGAGCACCCACCCGGACGTCGACGCCGTCGCGGTCGAGGCCGTGCCGGGTCCCGGCGGCACCCGGCTGGTCGCGTTCCTCACCCCGGTGTCGGCCCCGTCCGACGAGGTCATCCACGCCTACGCCGGGGACCGGCTGACCGAGGCGATGCGCCCGGCCGCGATCCGGCGGCTGGCCGGGCTGCCGGTCAGCACCGTCACCGGCAAGATCGACCGGGCGGCCCTGCGGGCCCTCGCCGAGAGCGAGCCCGCGGCGGCGCAGGCGCCCGGATCGCCGGTGGAAGCGGTGTGGCGGACGGTGCTCGGTCCCGGTGCCGGGACCGATTTCCTGCTCTCCGGCGGCGATTCGATCTCCGCGATGCGGCTGGTCGCGGCGCTGCGTGCCGAGTTCGCCGCCGACGTGTCCGTCGAAGACGTCTTCACCGGGCGGACCCTGGCCGGGCTCGCGCGGCGGGTGGCCGCGGCCGCCCCGCTCACCGGGGCCGGCCTGACGACCGGGCACGCGCCGGCGTTGTCCCCGCCGCAGCGGCGGCTGTGGTTCCTCGACCAGCTCGCCCCGGACGCCGCGCCGTACAACATCGCGATGGCGTTCCGGCTGACCGGACCCCTCGACGTCGCGGCGCTGAAGGCCGCATTGCGGGCGGTCGCCGAGCGGCACGAGGTGCTGCGCTGGCGCATCCGCCCGGTCGACGGCGTCCCGCGGGCCGAATGCCTGCCGCCGCAGGACGTGGCCCTGCCGGTCATCCCGGTGGCCGCCGGCGCCGTGGCCGGCCGGCTGGCCGCCGACGCGGCGGCACCGGTGCGGCTCGACCGCGAACCGCCGTGGCGCGTGCGGCTCTACGAGCTGGGCCCGGACGAGCACGTCCTCGGGTTCACGCTGCACCACGCGGTGTTCGACGGCTGGTCGCAGGAGCTCCTCTGCGCCGACCTCACCGCGGCCTACCGCGGCGAAACACTGCCGCCGCTCCCGGTGTCCTATGCGGACTACGCGGTCTGGCGCGCGGACCGCGACCACCGCCGCGAAGCCGTCGACCTGGCCTGGTGGACGGCTCACCTGGCCGGTGCGCCGTCCACTGTGGACCTGCCACGGGACCGGCCGCGCCCGGCCGTGCAGACCTACCGCGGGGCGAGCCACCACCAGGCGTTCCCCGCCGGTGTGGCCGAGGCCGCCGAGGAGCTGGCCCGGCGCGCCGGGACCACCCGCGCCGGGGTGGTGCTGGCCGCGTTCGGGCTGTTGCTGCGCCGCCTCACCGGCGGGGACGACCACCTGGTCGCCACCGTCGTCGCGGACCGGCAGCTGGCCGAAACCCAGGACGTCGCCGGGTTCTTCGTGGACATCGTCCCGGTGCGGCTGCGGGCCGGGGCTGCGGACTTCACCACGCTCGTGCGCGACAGCGGCGAGGAACTGCTGGCCGCCACCGCCCACCCGGCGGCGCCGATCGACCGGCTCGTGGACGCCCTCGGCGTGCCGCGAGACCCGGCGCGGGCGCCGCTCGTGCAGGTGATGGTCAACGTCCTGAACTTCACCGAACCCCGGCTGGACCTGCCCGGCGTGCGGGGGACGTGGCTGCCGGTCGGCAAGCCCGGCTCGCCGTTCGACCTGACCGTCTACGTCCTCGGGCACGGGATCGAGCTGCTCTACAACCCGGACCTGTTCGACGCGAGCCGGATGTCCGCGCTGGCCGAGGACTTCACGGCGCTCCTCGCCGCGCTCGTCGCCGAGCCGGACCGCCCGGCCGGGACGTGCGCACCGGAGCTGCCGCGGGCGGGCGTCCGGACTGCCGCGCCGGGCGCCTCCGGCCGTGCCCCGGCGCGAGCGGATCCGGCGCCCGTCACCGATGCGGGCGCATTGGCCGCCACCGAAGCGGTCATCGCGGCGGTCTGGCGGGAAGTGCTCGGCCGCGACGCCGTGGGCGTGACCGACAACTTCTTCGACCTCGGCGGGCATTCGCTCGCCCTGGCCCGCGTCCACGCCGAGGTCACCGCCCGGCTCGGCCGCCGCATCCCGATGGTGGACCTGTTCACCCACCCCACCGTCCGCGCCCTCGCCACCCACCTGCACGCGGGGGCCGCGCCCAGCCCGGAGCTCGCCCGCGCCGCCGAGCGGGTCGCCGCCCGCCGGGGGCGCACCCCGTCCAGAAGACCCCGCCGCAGTGCCGGCACGACCGGCCAGGAACAGGAGCGACCGCAGTGACCCACGACCTCGAACCCGACCCCGGCACCGAGCCGATCGCCATCGTCGGGATGGCCGCCCGCGTTCCCGGCGCCGGTGATCTCCGGCAGTTCTGGCGCAACCTCGTCGACGGCGTCGAGTCCATCAAGCCCGCCACCCGTGAGGAACTGCTCGCCCGCGGCGCGGATCCGGCCACTCTGGACGATCCCAGCTGGGTCAACGCCACGACGATGGTCGAAGGCTTCGACGAGTTCGACGCCGACCTGTTCGGCATGACCAGCCGCGAAGCCGAGATCACCGACCCGCAGCACCGCGTGTTCCTCGAAGCCTGTCACTCGGCACTGACCGACGGCGGCTACGACCCGGCCCGCTACCGCGGGGCGATCGGGGTCTACGGCGGCACCGGGCGGACCGGCTACCTGATCGAAAACCTGCTGCGCAACGAGCGCGTCATGGCGTCGCAGCACGGCGGCATCGGGATGTCGACCGGCAACCAGCCGAGCTACCTGACGACGTCGGTGTCCTACAAGCTCAACCTGCGCGGCCCGAGTCTCGCGATCCACACGGCGTGCTCGACGTCGCTGGTCGCGGTGCACCTGGCCTGCGAGGCGCTGCGCAACGGCGAGTGCGACATGGCGCTGGCCGGCGGGGTGAACCTGGAGATGCCGCACGGCATCGGGTACATGGGCGTCGAAGGCTTCACCTCGCCGGACGGGCACGTCCGGGCGTTCGACGCCGGTGCCAACGGCACGGTGTGGAGCAGCGGCGTCGGTGTCGTCCTGGTCAAGCGGCTGTCGCAGGCGCTGGAGGACGGCGACCACATCCGGGCGGTCGTGCTCGGCAACGCGATCAACAACGACGGCGCCACGAAGGTCGGCTTCTCCGCGCCGAGCGTCGCGGGCCAGACCGAGGCCATCGCGCAGGCGGTCGGCATGGCCGGGGTCAGCCCGCGCACGATCGGCTACGTCGAGGCGCACGGCACCGGGACCGCGCTGGGCGACCCGATCGAGATCACCTCCCTGTCCACTGTGTACGGACACGGCGTCACGGACACCGGCTGGTGCGCCATCGGCTCGGTGAAGTCGAACATCGGCCACCTGTCCCAGGCGGCCGGGGTCGTCGCGCTGATCAAGACCGTGCTGGCGATGGAGCACGGGCTGATCCCGCCGACCATCAACTACGAAGAACCCAACCCGGGCATCGACTTCCCGCGCAGCCCGTTCCACCCGGCGCGGACCGTGACCAAGTGGGAGGCGGCCGACACCCCGCGCCGGGCGGGCGTCAGCTCGTTCGGCGTCGGCGGCACCAACGCCCACCTGGTGCTCGAGGAGGCCCCGAAGCCGCAGCGGCACCGGCGTCCGCACCCGGCGCACCTGCTGCGGGTGTCGGCGAAGACGCCGGAGACCCTGGCCACCGCGGTCGAGCGCCTCGCCGACCGGCTGGCCGGGGACGTCGACCTCGACCTCGCCGACGTCGCGCACACCCTCGCCGCCGGGCGTACCGAGTACGCCCACCGCGCGGTCGTCGTCGCCCGCGACTCCGAAGACGCGGTCGACGGCTTGCGCGACCCGCGGCGCCTGCTGACCGCGCAGGCGGCCGAGCTCAAGGTGGCGTTCCTGTTCTCCGGCCAGGGCTCGCAGTACGCCGGGATGGGTGCCGAGCTGTACCGCAGCGAGCCCGTCTTCGCCGCGGCCGTCGACGAGTGCTGCGAGCTGGCCGGCCTGCCGGGCCTGAAGGAGCTGATCTTCGACCGCGGCGGGGACGCGCGGCTGCGGGAGACCCGCTTCACCCAGCCCGCGCTGTTCGTCGTCGAGTACGCGCTGGCCATGCTCTGGCGCAGCTGGGGCGTGCGGCCCGGGGCGATGATCGGCCACTCCGTCGGCGAGTACGTCGCCGCGACCGTCGCCGGGGTGTTCACCCTGGCCGACGCGGTGGCGCTGGTCGTCCGGCGCGGTGAGCTGATGCAGGCCATGCCGGCCGGCGCGATGCTCGCCGTCCAGCTCGACGAAGAGGCCGTGACGAATCGGCTGCCCGAAGGCCTGGCCATCGCGGGCGTCAACGGCCCGGGCACCTGCGTCGTCGCCGGGCCGTCCGGCGCGATCGCCGATTTCGCCGCGCTGCTCAGGTCGAGTGACGTGCAGTGCCGCGAGCTGGTGACCTCGCACGCCTTCCACTCGCCGATGATGGACCCGATCTTGGCGGAGTTCACCGAGGCCGTCGCCGCGGTGCCGCGGTCGGCGCCGTCGCTGCCGTTCCTGTCCAACCTGACCGGCGGCTGGATCACCGACGCGCAGGCCACCGATCCGGGGTACTGGGCGGCCCACCTGCGCCAAGCCGTCCGGTTCGGCGACTGCGTGCGGACGCTGTTCGCCGGCGGTGACCGCTGGGCCCTGGTCGAATGCGGTCCGGGGCACCAGCTGGCCGGGCTCGCCCGCGGCCAGGTGCCGAAGGGCCTGCCCGCGCCTCGGCCGAGCCTGCCCGGCCGCACCGACCGCGAAGGCGACGTCGAGACGCTCCACGCCGCGGCCGGTCTCTTGTGGACACACGGAGTATCCGTCGAGCCCACGGCTCCGGGGTACCGCGTGCCCCTCCCGGGCTACCCGTACGCGCGCAAGCGGTACTGGGTCGATCCCGATCCGGCGGGGACGGTCGCCGCGGTTCCGGCGCGGCCGAGCGGGCCGCTGCCCCTCGACGAGTGGTTCGCCGTGCCGTCCTGGCGGCAAGCCGGGCCGCAGCTGCGGCGCGAGCCCTTCGCCTCCTGCCTCGCGTTCGTCGACGACGATGTCCTGCCCGGGCTGTTGCGGGAGGCCGGGGTCACGGTCACCGAGGTCCGCCCGGGCGACCGGTTCTCCGCCACCGAGGCCGGCTTCACCGTGCGGCCCGGAGCCCGCGAGGACTACGACGAACTCGTCGCCGCACTCGGAGCCCGCCCGGAGCGGGTCGTCCACGGGTGGGCGCTCGGCGGGACCGAGACCGGGATGGCCGCCCAGGACCGCGGGTTCTTCAGTGTCCTCAACCTGGTCCAGGCGTGGGGCGAGCCGGTGCGGATCGACCTGCTGAGCACCGGCACCGCCGACGTCACCGGCACCGACCTGACCCGGCCGGAACACGCCACCCTCGCGGGCATCGCGCGGGTCGTCCCCCTCGAGGTCCCCGGCACGGTCGTGCGCCGGATCGACGTCGAGCGCTTGTCCGGCGAGGTCGTGGCCGAGCTGTTCGGGCCGGCGGACGCCGCGGAGGTCGCGCTGCGCCGCGGCCGTCGCTGGGTCCTGGAGCACACCCAGGTCACCGTGCCCGAAGCGGCGACACCGGTGCTGCGCGAGGGCGGCCGGTACCTGATCACCGGCGGGACCGGCGGAATCGGCATCACCCTGGCCGAGGACTTCGCGCTGCGCGTCCGGGCCAAGCTCATCCTCCTGACGCGATCCGGCCTCCCGCCCCGCGAGGAATGGGCCGCGTACACCGCCGACGACCGGGCGGGCCGCGCGATCCGCGCGATCCGGCGGATGGAGGCGGCCGGCGCGGTGGTGCACGTGCTCGCCGCCGACGTCACCGACCCGGCTCGGCTGCGGGAAGCCCGCGAGCTGGCCGAACGCGAGTTCGGCGGCCTCGACGGGATCGTGCACGCCGCCGGGCTCCCCGGCGGCGGCGTCGCCGAGGTCAAGGAGCGGGCGGCCGCGGAAGCGGTGCTGGCGCCGAAGATCGGCGGCACCCTGGCGCTCGCCGAAGCGTTCGCCGACCTGCCGATGGACTTCGCCGCGCTGTGCTCGTCGGTCACCGCCGTCTCCGGCGACTTCGGGCAGGTCGACTACTGCGCGGCCAACAACTTCCTCGACGCCTACGCCCGCGGCGACCACGGCTGGCAGGCCCGGGTCGTCTCGCACGACTGGGGCGGCTGGGACGAGGTCGGCATGGCCGCCGAGGTGGCCGCGCCGACGACCATCCGCTCCACCCGCACGAAGGCGGACGGCCCGGTGGCGCACCCGGTGCTCACCACCCGCACCGGCGAAAGCGCCCACGGCCTCGTCTCGGCGGCCGGGCACTGGCTGCTGGCCGAGCACCGGATCGCCGGCGTGCCGGTCGTCCCGGGCACCGGGCACCTCGAAACCGTGCGGGCGGCGGTCGAGGCCGTCCTGCCGCGCCCCGGCGAAGGCCACGTCGTCGAACTGCAGGACGTCGCTTTCCTGGAGCCGTTCTCGGTCCCGGAAGGCACCGTCGCGGAATACCGGGTCGGCTTCGACGGCGACGGCTTCACGGTGACCAGCCGCGCGGCCGGGGTGACCAAGGTGCACGTCCGGGGCTCGGCGGCCCGGGTGCCGTCACCCACGACGTCCACTGTGGACCTCGACGCGGTGCGGGGCCGGACCCGGGTGCTCGACGACGGCAACGCCTTCGGCACCGGCCGGACCAGCATGGTCACCTTCGGCCCGCGCTGGGCCGCGCTGCGCACCCACCACGTCGGCGAGCACGAGGAACTGGCCTCGCTCGTCGCGCCGGACGCGGCCGCCGGCGACACGGGCTGGGGACTGCACCCGGCGCTGCTGGACGTCGCGACCGCGTTCGGCCGCGGCCGGGGGAGTGGCACCTACCTGCCGATGAGCTACGGGCGGGTGGTCGTGCACGCCCCGCTCCCGGCGAGCTTCCACAGCCACCTGCGCTACCGGGACTCCGGCGGCGACCAGGTGATCTCCGCCGACCTGACGCTGTGCGCGGACGACGGGCGGGTGCTCGTCGAGATCGAGGACTTCGTCCTGCGGCAGGTCGACGAAGGCGCGGTGAGCGGCGGGCTCGCGGCCGTCGCACCGAAGTCTACTGTGGACTCCAGCGGGATCCGGCCGGTCGACGGCGCCGAGGCGTTCCTGCGGGCCCTGACGCCCGGCCTCGGCGGCCAGGTGGTGATCAGCACCCGCCCGGTGGCCGACCTGTTCGCCCGCCGGGTGACCGCGGAACGCCTCGAAGAGACCGAAGAGGTCGCCGAGACGGTGTCGACGCAGGCGCAGGACGACTACCTCGCCCCGCGCACCGACCTCGAGGCGGAGATCGCCCGGCAGTGGGCCGAGGTGCTCGGCGTCGAGCGGGTCGGCGTCCACGACGACTTCTTCGCTCTCGGCGGCAACTCGCTGGTCGCCATCCAGCTGATCGCCCAGGTCCGCAAGACCACCGGCGCCCGGCTGGCGATGAAGACGCTGTTCGAATCCTCCACGGTGGCCGCGCTGGCCGAGCGGATCGAGGAACTGCGGAGCGGCTCCGCGCCCGCGCCCGCCGACGGACCCGCACCCGCCGCGACCACCATCCCCAAGCTCGAGCGCTGAAGCAGGAGACATGACCGACACGAAGGAATGGACGTTCCCCGCCTCGTTCGGGCAGGAGCGGATCTGGCTGTCGAACCAGCTCGACCCGGCGTCCCCGGTGTACAACCTCCCCTGCCAGGTGCGGCAGGACCTCCCGCTCACGGAAGGACAGTGGCGGGCCGCGCTGGGCGTGGTCGTCGGGCGTCACGAAGCCCTGCGGACGGCGTTCCGGATGGACGGCGCCGACCTCGTCCAGGTGGTGCACGCCGACGTCCCGATCGACCCGGAAGTGCACGACCTGCGCGAGTTCCCCGACCGCGAAACGCGGGCGGCCGAGCTGGCCGAGGCGATCGCCCGCCGTCCGATCCCCCTGGACGCGGCGCCGCCGTGGCGGGCGCAGCTGGTCCGGCTCGGTGACGCGGACTGGCTGCTCACCTTCGTCGTGCACCACACCGTGTTCGACGCCGGCTCCGTGCTCGTGCTGGCGAGCGAGCTGAACGAAGCCTGCAACGCGGCTGCGGAGGGCCGGCTGCCGAAGCTGCCCGAGCTCGCCATCCAGTACCCCGACTACTCGGCCTGGCAGCGCGGCCGGCTCCCGGACGTCCGGGCCCAGCTGGACTACTGGCGCGAACGGCTCGCCGGGCTCCCGCCGGTGCACAGCCTGCCCACCGACCGGCCGCGGCCCGCGGAGTTCGGGTTCGCCGGTGACCAGGTCGACTTCACCCTGCCCGACGGCGTCCTCGACCGCGTCGGCGAGGTCGGCCGGGAGCTGTCGGCGTCGCCGTTCATGGTGCTGCTGGCCGCCTACACGGCGTTGCTGTCCCGGCTGTCCGGCTCGGCCGACATCGTCGTGGGCGTGCCGGTCGCCGGCCGGGACCTGCCGGAGCTGGCGCCGCTGATCGGGATGTTCGTCAACCAGCTCGCCATCCGCGTCGGCTGCGACTGCGAGCTGCCGTTCGCCGATCTGGTGGGCCGGGTCCGGACCGCGGTGCTGGACGCCATCGAGCACGGCCAGGTGCCGTTCCAGCTGGTCGCCGACGCGGTCCGCCCGGAGCGGGACGGGAGCGTGCAGGCGGTCTACCAGCTCGGCTTCAACTTCATCCCCGACTCGGGCATCGAACCGGTCCGCTACGCGACCGCCAAGGACGACGTCGCGATCGACCTGACCGCCACCGGCGGCCGGCTGCTCTACCGCACCGACCTGTTCGACCGGGCCACCGCGGAATCCCTGGTGGAGCGGTACCTCCGGGTGCTGACGGCCGCGGTCGCGGACCCGGCCGTCGCGGTGGCGGACCTGCCGCTGCTGTCGGACGCCGAACGCGTCCAGGTCCTGGAAGAGTGGAGTGGTTCGTCCACAGAGGACGCTCCGCTGGTCGTCGAACGCTTCGAAGACCAGGTGCGGGCGACGCCGGACGCGATCGCCGTCGACCTCGGCGGGGTCCGGCTGACCTACGCCGAGCTGAACGCGCGGGCCAACCGCGTCGCGCACCGCCTCGGCAGTGGCGGCGTGGCCGGGGTGTGCGCGCCGAACTCGGCCGAACTGGTCGTGGGCATCCTCGGCGCGCTCAAGGGCGGCGCCGCCTACGTGCCTCTGGATCCGGCGAACCCGGCCCCGCGGCAGGCGCTGATCCTCGCCGACGCGGGGGCGCGTGTGGTGCTCACCGCGGGGGACGTGACCCTCGATGCGGAGACCCTCGACCTGGGTGATCCGGCTCCCTGGGCGGACTCCTCCGAGGAGAACCCCGCGCGGCCGGGCCCGGACGACATCGCCTACGTCATCTACACGTCCGGCTCGACCGGGCGGCCGAAGGGCGTCGAGGTCGGCCACCGCGCCCTCGCGACCTACCTCGGCTGGGCGCGGGAGGCCTACCCGAGCCTGGCGGGCCGTGCGCTGCTGCACACGTCGGCGTCGTTCGACCTGACGGTGACCACGCTGCTGGGCCCGCTCACCGCGGGCGGGTCCATTGTGGACGCCGGACGCCCGGACTTCGTCAAGGCGACGCCGACCCACCTCGCCGTGCTCCCGGAGGAGTCGTACCCGACCGGCGACCTGGTCGTCGGGGGCGAAGCACTGATGGGCGAAGCCGTGCGGCCGTTCTCCGGGATCGCCGTCACCAACGAATACGGCCCGACCGAGGCGACGGTCGGCTGCATCGCCCACCGGCTGGACGGCCCGGTCGACGGACCCGTGCCGATCGGCCGCCCGATCCCCGGCACCCGCGCCTACGTCCTCGACGAGCGGCTGCGGCCGGTTCCACCGGGAGTCGCCGGGCAGCTGTTCCTCGCCGGGGCGCAGCTCGCGCACGGCTACCTCGGGCTGCCCGAACTCACCGCCGAACGGTTCCCGGAGGGCCCCTTCGGCCGGATGTACGCGACCGGCGACCTCGCGCGCCGGCGTCGCGACGGCACCCTCGAATACCTCGGCCGGACCGACGACCAGGTCAAGCTGCGCGGGTTCCGGATCGAGCCGGGGGAGGTGGAAGCCGCCCTGCGGGAGCTGCCGGACATCCGGGACGCGGCGGTCGCCGTCCGCGAAGGGACGCTCGTCGGGTACGTCGTCGGCAGCGCGGACGGCGCGGCCGACGCCCTGCGGGCCACCCTGCCGGAGTACCTGGTGCCCACGGTGTTCGTCACGCTGGACGCGCTGCCGGTCGCGGCGAGCGGCAAGCTCGACCGGGCCGCCCTGCCGGACCCGCAGCTCGGCGGCGGCACGGAGTACGTGGCCCCGGGCACCGCCGCCGAGGAGCTGGTCGCCGAGGTCCTCGGCGAGCTCCTGGGCGTGGAGAAGCTCGGCGTGCACGACGACTTCTTCGCCCACGGCGGCAACTCGCTCCTGGCGATCCGGGCGATGGTCCGGATCCGCAAGCAGGTCGGCGTCGACCTGCCGGTCCGCGGGCTGTTCTCGTTCACCACGGTGGCCGAGCTCGCCGCCGAGGTCGAGCGCCGCCTGGAAGCGGACCTCGACCAGCTCAGCGACGAAGAGGTCCGTGCCCAGCTGGCCGAAGGCGGGCCGGCGTGACGACGATCGACGAAACCGGCCGCGCGGCCGCCCGCCGCGCGTTGCTGGAACAGCGGCTGCGGCGGCGCGTGGAACCGGCCTCGACCATCACCGCGCGACCGGACGGCGACCCCGTCCCGCTGTCCTACCAGCAAGAACGCGTCTGGTTCATGGAGCAGTTCGCGCCGGGCACCACGTCGTACCACATCCCGGTGCCGATCCGGCTCACCGGCCGCCTCGACACCGCAGTGCTGCAGGCGGCGCTCGACGCCCTCCCGGCCCGGCACGAGGCGCTGCGGATGCGGTTCCCGGCCGGGGACGACGGGCAGCCGTCCGTCCACGTCGGAGCGGTCACCGCCGTGCCCTTGTCCATTGTGGACGCAGGCAGCGAGGAAGCGGCCCGGGCGGCGGTCGACGCCGCCGCGGCCGAGCCGTTCGACCTGGCCACCGGGCCGCTCCTGCGGGCCACCCTGGCGCGCATCTCCGACGACGAGCACCTCCTGGCCGTGTGCACGCACCACATCGTCGGCGACGGCTGGTCGGTCGACCTGCTCCTGCGCGACCTCGCGGCGCACTACCACGGCACGGCGGCCGCCCTGCCCGCCCTGCCGATCGGGTACGGCGACTTCGCGCACTGGCAGCGCCGGACGCTGACCGGGGCCGAACTCGACCGGCAGCTCGACCACTGGCGGGCCGCGCTCGACGGCGTCGAACCCCTGGAGCTGCCGACGGATCACCCGCGGCCGGCGACCCAGACGTTCGACGGCGCGATCCACGAGTTCTTCGTCGAGAAGGACCTCGCCCGTGCTCTCGGCGCGCTGAGCCGCGAACACGGCGTCACGCTGTTCATGACGCTGCTGGCCGCCTACCAGGTCCTCCTGGCGCGGTACTCGGGGCAGGAGGACTTCGCCGTCGGGTCGTCGTCGGCCGGGCGCGGGCTGCCCGAGCTCGAAGGCGTCGTCGGCATGTTCATCAACATGCTGCCGCTGCGCGCCCAGCTGGCCGGCGACCCCACCTTCGCCGAGCTCCTGGCCCGGACCCGCCGGCACGTGCTCGACGCGTTCGAGCACGCCGACGTCCCGTTCGAACGGCTGGTCAACGCCCTCGGCGTGCCGCGGGACGTCAGCCGATCGCCGGTGTTCCAGGCGATGTTCGTGCTGCAGAACTACGAGATGGGCCGGATGGGCGCGGCAGGCAAGTCCGCGGTCGACTTCCGCTGGCTGCCGATGGACCTGCCCGCCACCCGGTTCGACTTCGAGTTCCACGCGATCGAAGTCGAATCCGGGCTGATCGGCAAGTTCGTGCACAACACCGCCCTGTTCGGCGCGGAGACCGTCGCGGGCATGGCCGGGCGCCTGGTCACGCTGCTGCGGTCGATCGTCGCCGACGCCACGCGGCCGGTGTCCGAACTGGACCTCCTGGGCGACCAGCGGGACCTGGTCCTCGACCGGTGGAACGACACCGCGGGCGAGATCCCGCCGGGCACACTGCACTCGCTCGTCGAGACCCAGGCCGCCCGCACCCCGGACGCACCCGCGGTCACCTTCCGCGGGCAGTCGCTGTCCTACCGGGAGCTGGACGAGCGGGCCAACCGGCTCGCCCACCGCCTGCGCGAACTCGGTGTCGGACCGGGCACCCCGGCCGGCGTCTTCGCGCAGCGGTCGTTCGAACTGGTCGTCGCGCTGCTCGGGGTGCTCAAGGCCGGAGGCGCGTACGTGCCGCTCGACCCGGAGTACCCGGCGGACCGGCTCGCCTTCATGCTCGAAGACGCGGCCGCGCCGGTCGTGCTGACCCAGGCCGCCCTGCGCGAGACCCTCCCGCCGGGGGACGCCACTGTCGTCGTCCTCGACGAGCTGACCGGGCCGGGTGTGCCCGTGGAACCCCTGGCGAGCGCGGACGATCCCGCGTACGTCATCTACACCTCCGGCTCCACCGGGCGGCCGAAGGGCGTGCCGAACGGTCACCGCGGCATCGTCAACCGCCTCGACTGGATGCAGCGCGAATACGGCCTCGACGGCTCGGACGCGGTGCTGCAGAAGACGCCGGCGAGCTTCGACGTCTCGGTGTGGGAGTTCTTCTGGCCGCTGATCACCGGCGCGCGGCTCGTGCTGGCCGAACCCGGCGGCCACAAGGACGCGGCGTACCTGCGGGAACTGCTCGTCAGCGAAGGGATCACGACCGCGCACTTCGTGCCCTCGATGCTGAGCTTGTTCCTCGCGGAGCCGGGCATCGAGTCGGTGACGGCGCTGCGGCGGGTCGTCTGCAGCGGTGAGGAACTGCCCCTGGACACCGCGCGCGAGTTCGTCCGGCGCTTGCCGCACTGCGAACTGCACAACCTCTACGGGCCGACCGAAGCCGCGATCGACGTCACCGCCTGGCACTGCACGCCCGAAGCACTGGCCCGGGTCGCGTCCGTGCCGATCGGGGCGCCGATCCGCAACCTGCGGATCTACCTCCTCGACCGGCGCGGCAACCCGTGCCCGGTGGGCGTGCCCGGCGAACTGCACATCGCCGGGGCCGGGCTGGCGCTGGGCTACCACAACCGGCCGGAACTGACGGCCGAGCGGTTCGTCGCGGATCCGTTCCACGGCGGCCGGATGTACCGCACCGGCGACCTCGCGCACTGGCGGCCCGACGGCACGATCGCGTTCCTCGGCCGGCTCGACCACCAGGTCAAGCTTCGGGGCCTGCGCATCGAGCTCGGCGAGATCGAGGCCCGCCTACGGGAGCAGCCCGGCGTGACCGACGCGGTCGTGCTCGTCCGCGAGGACACGCCGGGGGACAAGCGGCTGGTCGGGTACGTCGTCGGCGCCGCGGACGCGGGCGCGCTGCGGACCGCGTTGAAGGAGACGCTGCCGGACTACATGGTCCCGCCGTCGTTCGTCACCCTCGACGCACTGCCGCTGACGCCGAACGGGAAGCTCGACCGCAAGGCGCTACCCGCCCCGGTCGCGGCCCGCGACGCCACCACGGCCCTGGTCGAACCGTCCGGGCCCCTGGAGGTGCTGCTCGCCGAAATCTGGCGGGACGTGCTCAAGGTCGACGAACTCGGCGTCGGCGACGACTTCTTCGACCTCGGCGGGCATTCGATGCTCGCCACCCAGGTCGTCGCGCGGATCGCGAAAGCCGGGCACCAGGCCGGCGTGATGGACCTGTTCCAGCACCGCACGATTTGCGAGCTGGCGGTGTTCCTGGCCGGCGACCGCGACGACTCGGGCCACCTGCTGTACGAGCTGACCAAGCCGGTCGCGAAGCCGACGCTCACCTACGTCTGCTTCCCCTACGGCGGCGGCAGCGCGATCGTCTACCAGCCCCTCGCGGACGCGCTGCCCAGCGGGTATTCGCTGTTCTCGGTGGCGATCCCCGGCCACGACGTCGGGCTCTCCGAAGAAGCCGTGCCCTTCGACGAACTGGTCGAACGGCTGGCGGACGAGGTCCTCGAACGCATCGACGGCCCCCTGGCCATCTACGGCCACTGCGGCGTCGGCAACGCCCTGGCCGTCGGCGTCGCCCGGCGCCTGGAAGAGCGTGGCCGCGAACTGGAAGTCGTCCACATCGGCGCGATCTTCCCGTTCGCGCGGATCAAGGGTGCGGTCGGGACACTGCGCACGCGGCTGGAGAAGCTGCGCAGCAACCGGTACTACGCGAACTGGCTCAAAGGCATGGGCGTCGACACCGACGACCTCGACCCGGCCCAGGCCGACCGGATCATCAGCAACATGCGCGCCGACAGCCGCGCCGCCGAGGAGTACTTCAGCGGCCTGCTCGACGCCCGCGTCGCCAAGCTGCGCGCGCCGATCGTCTCGGTCGTCGGCTCGGAGGACCCGGTCACCGACTACTACGCCGAGCGCTACCGCGAGTGGGAGTTCCTCACCGACCACACCGCGCTCGTGGTGCTCGACCAGGCCGGGCACTTCTTCCTCCGCTACCGCGCGGAGGAGCTGGCGGAGATCCTCACCCGGGTGTACCCGGCCCTCGACGAACCCGGAGACCTGCACGTCTCGGCCCGGGGAGAGGACGCCGGCTGGGCCGTGCACGACACCCACCGGGCCACCGTGGACGAAAAGCCCGCGGTGCCGCCGAGCATGGCCCGGTTCGTCACGGTCACCGTCGGCCAGCTGGTCTCCTCGACCGGCTCGGCGCTGACGTCGTTCGCGGTGCCGATCTGGCTCTACACGAAGACCGGCTCGGTCACCGACCTCGGCCTGCTCTGGGCGCTGGCCCTGCTGTGCGGGGTGCTGGTGCTGCCGGTGGCGGGCGCGCTGGTCGACCGCGGCGACCGGCGCAAGATCATGATCGCGGCCAGCGCGATCGCCGGCGTCATCCAGCTCGCGCTGGCGCTCCTGCTGACCGCGGGGAACCTGCAGCTGTGGTTCCTCTACGTGCTGATCCCGCTCGGGTCGGTCGCCGGGTCGATCCAGCGGATCGCCTACCAGTCGTCGGTGGCGCAGCTGGTGCCGAAGCAGTACCTCGGCCACGCGATGGGCCTCGCCCAGCTGTCCAACGGCTTCGCGCAGCTGCTGATGCCGGTGATCGCGGCCGGGCTGCTGGCGGCGATCCAGCTGTCCGGGATCCTGGTCCTCGACATGGCGAGCTACCTGTTCGCCGTCGTCAGCCTGCTGTTCGTCCGGTTCCCCGACCTGCTGGGCTGGCGCCCGCGCGAGCCGCTGCTGACGGCGATCGCGGGCGGGCTGAAGTACTCGTGGAACCACCGCGGCTTCCGCACCATGCTGCTGTACTTCGCGCTGGCCAACGTCTTCCTGGCCCCCGCGCTGGTGCTTGTCTCGCCGCTGGTGCTGTCGTTCGGCACGGTCACCGACGTCGCCCAGGTCGCGCTGGCCGAGGCGGTCGGCGCGGTCGCCGGCGGCATCGGCATGGCGCTGTGGGGCGGTCCGCGCAAGCGGCGGATGGTCGGGGTCCTGTTCGGCAACGTCGGCATCGCGCTCGGCAGCCTGGTGATGGGCCTGCGCCCGTCGCTGGTCGTCGTCGCGGCCGGCGTGTTCCTGCTGGCCGCCGCGATGGCCGTCTCGCAGGGCATCTACGCGACGCTGGTGCAGGTCAAGGTGCCGCAGCGCTACCACGGCCGGGTGTTCGCGATCAACCAGACGATCACCTGGTCCACACTGCCGATCGGGTTCGCGGTGCTGGCGCCGCTGGCCGTCGGCTGGTTCTCGCCGCTGCTCGCGCCGGGCGGGGCGCTGTCCGGTTCGGCCGGGGCGGTGCTCGGCACCGGCGAAGGCCGTGGCGTCGGGCTCGCCTACGTCGTCTACGCGCTGATCCTGCTGCTGATCAACGCCGGCGGGTTCAGCGTGCGGCTGCTGCGCCGGTTCGACACCGAAGTCCCCGATTCGCTGCCGGACGACCTCGTCGGCGCCCAGGAACGGGAGCGGAAGCTCGCCGGAAAGGAGGCCACGTGACCGAGCCTGCGAGGTCACCATTCAACACAGCAGCGCCGCTCGCGGCGCCGCCGAGCGCCAGCGAGGAGGCGGCGTGAGCACCGTGGTGCTGATCAGGGAGGCCCGCGGGCACTGGGTCGGCGAGGTCGCCGCGGCGGTGCACGCGGCCGGGCACCGCGCGGTGCTGCTGGCGCCGCCGGTCGACGACGCCGAGCGCGCGTCGCTCGCCGCGCTGGTGGACGAAGTGGTCGCGGTCGACGACGTCTACGACGCCGAAGCCGTCGCCGCGAAGATCCGGTCGGCTTTCGGAGCGCCCGCGGCCGTGCTGACCGGTTCGGACGGGGCCATCGCGAGCACCGCCCGGGTCGCCGAGCTGCTCGGGGTCGCGCGGTGCCCGGCGTCGGTGTTCGCGGTGTGCGCGGACAAGTTCGCCGTCCGGGCCGCCCTCGCCGCGGCCGGGCTGCCCGGGCCCGAGGCCGCGCTGATCTCGTCGGCTTCCGAAGCGGCTTCGGTGGCGGAGCGGGTCGGGCTCCCGGCGATCGTCAAGCCGGTGAACGGTGCCGGCAGCAACCTGGTGCGCATGGTGTCCACTGTGGACGAGCTGGCGGCCGCCTGCGAGCTGCTGGCGGCTCGCCTGCCCGAGTCGGCCGACCCGCGCTACCACCGGCCGCTGGGGACGCTGGACCCGTCGGCGACCTTCCTGGCCGAGAGCTTCCTGAACGGCCCGGAGTACGCGGTGGACGTGCTGATCCGCGACGGCGTCGCCGAGCCGATCGAGATCCTCGACAAGCCGCTGATCGACGAGCGCAAGTTCGAGCTGGCCCTGTCCTGCCCGCCGGCCGGCCTCTCCGCCGAGCGGGCGGCACTGGTCACGGCGGCGGCGTCCGACGCGGTGCGCGCGCTGGGCCTGGACAACACGGTCGCGCACGTCGAGGTGATCGACGACGAGCGGCGCGGCCCGACGATCGTCGAGGTCAACGCGGGCCGCCCGGCGGGCTCGATCATGCCGCTGCTGGCCAAGCTGCGCACCGGCATCGACGTGTTCGCCGAGCTGACCGCGCTCGCCCTGGGCGCGCCGCCGCCCGCGCGGGAACCGGCGAAACTGCCGATTCCCCTGGCGATGCTGATCCTCTACGCGTCCGGCTCCGGCACCTTGCGGAGCATCGGCGGTCTCGACGAGGTCGCCGCGCTGCCGGAGGTCGTCGACGTCGTCACGACGGTTTCGCCCGGCCAGGTGCTCACCGACGAGCAGGAGACGTACGCGGTCAACCTCGTCGTCGCCGGGTTCGCCGATCACGACGATCTCGCGGCTTTGCACGCCGAAGCGAGCAAGCTGATCCGGCTGGAGGTTTCGTGAAGACCGCGTTCATCGTGCGGGAGACGCGCGGGCACTGGATCGGGGACTTCGCGGCCGCCGTCCGGGCGTCCGGGTGGCGGGCCGAACTCGTCACCGAGCCCCTGGACGACGCCGAGCGGGCCGCGCTGGGCCCGCTCGTGGACGGGTTCGTCGTCGTCGAGGACGTCCGGGACGTCGCCGCCGTCGCCGGCGCGCTCCGGGACCGGGAACCCGCCGCGGTGCTGACCGCGGCGGAGGGGATCATCGCGAGCACCGCCCAGGTGGCCGAGCTGCTCGGGGTCGCGCGGTGCCCGGCGTCGGTGTTCACCTTGGCGCACAACAAGTTCGCCGTCCGGGAGCGGCTCGCCGAAGCGGGGCTGCCGGGCCCGCGTTGCGCATTGTTCGCCGACCCGGCCGGGGCCGCGACGATCGCGGAGCGGGTCGGGCTCCCGGCGATCGTCAAGCCGGTGAACGGTGCCGCCAGCACCCTGGTCCGCACGGTGTCCACTGTGGACGAACTGGTGGCCGCCTATGAGGTGCTGGCCGCCCGGCTGCCGGAGAACGCGGACGCGCGCTACCACCGCCTGCTGCCCGGAGGCATCGATCCGCTGCGCGTGTTCCTCGTCGAGGGCCGGCTCGACGGACCGGAGTACGCGGTGGACGTGCTGGTCCGCGCCGGGGCGGCGGAGACCGTCACGGTGGTCGGCAAACCGCTGATCGACGAGCGCAAGTTCGAGCTCGGTATGGTCTGCCCGCCGTTCGGGCTGTCCGCACGGGGCGCGGAGGCGATCCGCTCGGCCGCGTCCGCCGCGGTGCTCGCCCTCGGGCTCGACCAGACGGTCGCGCACGTCGAGGTGATCGACGACGCGGAGCTCGGGCCGGTGGTCGTCGAGGTCAACGCCGGCCGTCCGGCCGGGGGAGCGCAGCCCGCACTGCTGAAGCTCGCCACCGGCATCGACGTCACCGCCGAAGCCGTCTCCCTCGCCCTCGGTACGCCACCGCCCGCGCGGGGCACCGGGCTGCCGGTGCCGGTCGGGTACCTGGTCGTCTACGCCGAAGGGACCGGGCGGCTGGTGCGCGTCGAAGGCACCGGCGAGGTCGCGGACCTGGCGGAGGTCCTCGACGTCGTCACCATCGTTTCGCCCGGCCAAGTGCTCACCGACGACCAGGAGATCTACGCCGTCAACGTCCTCGTCGCCGGCTTCGCCGACGCGGACGACCTGGCCGCGCTGCACGCCGAGGCCACCAAGCTCGTCCGATTCGAACTGGAGGAAGCATGACCGCTGTGACATCCGGGACTTCGCCGGCGCAGCTGCAGGGCAACGAGCACACCCGGATCGCCGTCTTCCCGGCCGCGGACTTCGCGGCCGTGGAGGCGCACCTGCCGCGGCTGCAGGACCACCTGCGCGACCACGGCGCGATCCTGCTGCGCGGGCTGCCCGCCGACCTCGACCTGTTCAACACCGTCACCGAGGCGATCGGCGGGGCGCTGCTCACCTACACCGAACGGTCGACGCCGCGCTCGGCGGTGGCGGGCAACATCTACACCTCGACCGAGTACCCGCCCGCCGAGTCGATCCCGATGCACAACGAGAACTCCTACTCGGCGAGCTGGCCGGCGCGGCTGTTCTTCCTGTGCGACACCGCCGCGGAAACCGGTGGGGCGACACCGATCGCGGACAGCCGGGCGATGTTCCGGCTGTTGCCCGAAGACCTGCGGGAGCGGTTCGCGGGCGGCGTCACCTACACCCGCGCGTTCCGCGAAGGGCTCGGGCTGACCTGGCAGGAGGCGTTCCAGACCGAGGACCGCGCGGCCGTCGAGGACTACTGCGCGAGCCACGGCCAGACGCATCAATGGACCGAGGAAGGGCTGCGCACGCGGCACGTCCGGCCGTCCTTCGTGGAAGAGCCGCACACCGGGGACACCGTGTGGTTCAACCAGGCCAACCTCTTCCACGTCTCCAGCCTCGGCGAAGAGGTCAGCGAGGCGCTGCTGGAGCTGTACCCGGAGGAGGATCTGCCGCGCAACGCCTACTTCGCCGACGGCAGCCCGATCCCGGTCGCGGACATCGAAAAGATCCGCGAGGTCTACGACGAAGTCAGTTACGCGTTCCCGTGGCAGGCTGGTGACATCATGGTGATCAACAACGTGCTGATGGCCCACGGCCGCGAGCCGTTCACCGGCAAGCGGCGCATCCTGGTGGCGATGACGGGATGACCGCACCGGTGGTGGTGCTGCTCGCCCACCCGCGTCCGGGCAGCTTCAACCACGCGCTCGCCGCGCGGGTGGCCGCCGCGCTGGAGCGGGCCGGGGTGCCGGTGCGGTTCCACGACCTGTACGCCGAAGGCTTCGACCCGGTCCTGACCGCGGAAGAGGCCTACACCAGCGGGACCCGGGCGGAGGAGTTCCTCGCCGCCGAACCGGACCCGCTGGTGCGGCGGCACCGGGAAGAAGTGGGTACCGCGGGCGGCCTCGTCGCGATTCACCCGAACTGGTGGGGCAAGCCGCCGGCGATCCTCAGCGGCTGGCTCGACCGGATCCTCGTCCCCGGCGTGGCCTACCGGCTCGACGACGCCGGCGGCGCCCCCGAGTCACTGCTGTCCCTGCGGCGGCTGCTGGTGGTCAACACGTCGGACACCCCGGAGGAGCGGGAGCGGACGCTGTTCGGCGACCCCCTGGACGCGATCTGGCGGCGCTGCCTCGCGCCGTACCTCGGCGAGCCCGAGGTGCGGCGGATGGTGCTGCGGGTGGTGGCCGACACCGACGCGGCTCAGCGGGCCGCGTGGCTCGACGACGTCGAAGCGGAGGTGCAGCGGCTCTTCGGTTAGCTCGCCTTCAGCGCGTCGAAGACCAGCTCGGCCGCCTGCGCGATGAGCCGGTCGTCGTGGTCGGCGTTCTCGGCCTGGCGGCTGGACATGATCGCCAGGACGATCGGTGCCCGCCCCGGCGGCCAGACGACCGCGATGTCGTTGCGCGTGGCGTATTCGCCGGTGCCGGTCTTGTCGGCGACGGCCCACCCGGCCGGCGTACCCGCCCGGATCACGGTCGCGCCGGTCTTGTTCGCGCGCATCATGTCCGTGTAGATGGTCCGCTTCTCCGGCGCCAGCGCGTCGCCGAGGGCGAAGGTGCGCAGGGTGCCGGCCATCGCGCGCGGGGTGCTCGTGTCGCGGAGGTCGCCCGGCGCGAGGTCGTTGAGCGCGGGTTCGGTCCGGTCGACGTGGGTGGTCGTGTCGCCGATCGCGCGCAGCGCGGCGGCGAGTCCCGGCGGCCCGCCGAGTTCCCGGAACAGCAGGTTCGCCGCGGTGTTGTCGCTGTAGCGCAACGCCGCGTCGATCGCGTCGCGCAGCGTGATGCCGGTGCCGACGTGCTTTTCCGTGACGGGGGAGTTCTCCTGCAGGTCGGCCCGGCTGTAGGTCAGCACCTTCGCGAGGTCTTCGATGCCGGTGCGCTGGAGGACGGCCGCGGCGGAGAACGCCTTGTGCGCCGAGGCGTAGCCGAAGCGCTCGTCGGCGCGGTGGGCGATTTCGCGGCCGGAGCCGGTGTCGAGGGCGTACACGCCGAGGCGGGCGTCGAAGCTGCGTTCGAGCGGGGCGAAGTCCGGCTGCGGCGTCGCGGCCGGGGTCGCCGCCGGTGCCGGTGCGGGCTTCGGTGCTTCCGCCGTGCAGGCGGTCAGCGGGACGAGGAGCAGCGCGGCGAGCGCGGCCCACCTGGCTCGGGGGAACGGCACGAAGACTTCCTTCCGGTTTCTTGATCGTCCTCCGCAGTCTCACGACGTTCGTTCATGCTGTCCAAGACGGAACTGTGCGGTTCGATGCCGATCCGGCATAAGATGAGGTCGTGGACCTGGTCGGCGGCTGCAGGGCGTTCGTGAGCGTGAGCGAAACGGGGAGTTTCACGGCGGGCGCGGCGCTCGCGCGGATCCCGCAGCCGGTCGCCAGCCGGCGCATCGCCGCGCTCGAACGGCACTTCGGGGAGCGGCTCTTCGACCGCTCGACCCGCCGGGCGCGGCTCACGCCGTTCGGCCGGGACGTGCTGCCCTCGGCCCGCCGGCTGGTGCAGCTGGCCGAGGCGATGGAACACGACGCGAAGCAGGCCCGGCTGCGGCCGGTGCGGGTGGCCGTACCGGCGACGTGCGGGGTGCGGGAGCTCGCCGCGCTCGCCGCCGAAGCGCGGGCGCAGGAGATCCACCTCGAGTTCCGCGCGGCGGGGCCGGGGGAGCGGGCCGAGCTCGTCCGCACGAACGAGGTGCGGGCCGCGCTCACGGCGGTCCCGGCCGGGGAAGCCGTGTGGTCGGTGCCGCTGGGGGTCGCCGGCGTGGCGCCCCTGCCGAGCCGGGTCGTGCACCTGGAGACGCTGCGGGTGGGCCGGTCCGCCGGCGTGCGGCGCCGGGTCTGGATCCAGCCGGAGGACGACGTCCCGCACGTCCGCGACGGGGTGCTGCGCGTGCGGGACGCGGTGGGGCTGTCCCCCGCCCAGGTGGCGGTGGCCGATTCGCTGACGTCGGCGGCCGCGGAGGTGTTCGCGTCCGAAGACCTGCTGCTGTGCTCGGTGGCGCAGGCGGAGGACCTGGGGCTGTCCTGGCGCCCGATCGGCGAGCTGGAGCCGGCCCGCGGCTTCGGCGTCACGGCGGCACTGGCCGAGGACGCGGACCGGCTCCGGACGACGTTGCGCGCGGCGGTCGGCCGGTGCCTCGGCGCCGCCCGGTGACCGCCTCGCTGGTCCGCGACCTGCGGGCGGCACTGGACGCGGGCGGCCTGCGCGGCTCGTTCCTGGTCCGCGACCTGCGGTCGGGCGCCGAACTCGGCATCGACCCGGACCGCGAGTACCCGATCGCCTCCCTGGTCAAGGTTCCCCTGGCGGCGGTCACCCTGGACCGCATCCGCCGGGGCGAGCTCGACGCGGCCACCCAGCTGGAGGTACCACCCGGCGGCGTCACCACCCCCGGCCCGATCGGCCTGACCCGCTTCCGCCACCCGGCTCGCGTGGCCGTCGGCGACTTGGTGTACTTGAGCACGTCCCTGAGCGACGGGACGGCCGCGGACGTCCTGTTCGGACTGACGCCGCCGCCGGAGATCACGCGGGTGCTGGGGGAGTGGGGCATTCCCGGGATCGCGGTGCGCCACCTCATGCGCGACCTGGTGCGGACCCCGGCCGAGCGGTTCGACGCGGGCGAGGCGGACTTGGCCCACGCGCTGGCCATCGGCGCGTCGACGGCGGGCCAGGGCCACCGCCTCCCCCAGCTCGACGTCACGCGCGCGAACTCGGCGTCGGCCCGCGCGCTGCTCTCGCTGCTGGAAGCGCTGTGGACACCATCGAAGATCGACCCGGCGGTGGCCGGCGGCGTGCGCGAGCTGATGGCGAACAACATGATCCGCCACCGGTTGACCCCCGAGTTCGCCTCCGACGCGGCCCGGTGGTCGTCGAAGACGGGAACACTGCTGAACATGCGGCACGAGATGGGCGTGGTCGAGCACGCGGACGGCGGGGTGTTCGCGGTGGTGGCGCTGACGGAGTCGAGGGTGCCGGCGGCGATCCAGCCGGAGGCGGAGGTCTTGATGACCCGGGTGGCCCGAGCCCTGCGCGACGAGCTGCGCGGACGCTGAGAAAGCATCCAGGGCCGGCGGTGATCATCGCGGGGCCGGCCGACGCATCGCCGCCCGAGCGCTCTCATCCCTCGGGCGCGACCCCGCCGACCGACCGCGCCCGTAGCTGCCACGCGCCGAGTCCTTGGGTGCGACCCGGCCGCCCGGCCTCCGGTGCGACCCGTAGCCGCGGACCGAGCGCGCCACGGCGCAGCCCCGCCGCCCGGCCTTCGGCGCAACCCTGCCCGCCCGGCCGCGCCCGTAGCTGCCACGCGCCCAGTCCTTGGGTGCGACCCTGCTGCCCGGCCTCCGGCACGACCCCGCCGGCCGAGCGCGCCCCGGCGCCGCCGAGCGTTCAGCCCTCGGGCGCACCCCGCCGCCCGACCGCGCCCTGTAGCCGCCGACCGCCCGGCCTCCGGCGCGACCCTGCCGCCCGACCGCGCCCGTATCGCCGACCGTCCAGCCTCGGCGCGACCCCAGCCGACCGACCGCGCCCGTAGCCGCCGACCGGCCAGCCCCGGCGCGACCCCAGCCGACCGACCGCGCCCATAGCCGCCGACCGTCCAGCCTCGGCGCGACCCCGCCGCCCGGCCGGAAGCCGCCGGTCAGGCTGGTGTCTTCACCCCGAACTCCACCTCGGCCGTCTCCACCGTTCCGGCCGTGCGGCCCGGTGCGGTCTGGTACTTCCAGTACAGGTTCGTGTGCGCGATGACCTGCCCGGGCGGCGGCGCCCCGTAAGCCGTCAGGTCCTCCGTCGAGTGCGCGTCCGCCACCAGCGCCACGTCGTAACCCCGGGCGAGCGCGCCGTGCAGCGTTGAGCGGATGCACGCGTCCGTCTGCGCCCCGGCCACCACCAGCGACCCCACGCCCCGGGCCGCCAGCACCTCCTCGAGGTCGGTGTCCTCGAACGAGTCGCCGTACTCCTTGTGCACCAGGGGTTCCCCCTCCGCGCGCACCAGCTCCGGCACGTACTCCCACGTCCGGCTTCCGCGCGGCAGCTCCTCGCTGGTGTGCTGCACCCACACCACCTCGGTGCCGGCGGCGCGGGCGCGGTCCACCAGCGTGATGATGTTGGCCAGCACGGTTTCGCGCTCGTGTGCCGTCTCCATCACGCCGTTCTGCACGTCGACGACGAGCAGGGCGGTGTGCGGACGGCCGGTCAGTGTGGTCATGGCGTCACCCTAACCACCGGCACCGACAATTTCCGCGAAGTAGCATGCCCGGCATGGACTACGGGATGCTCTTGCTCGGTGTCGTCTTGCTGGTCGCGGTCGTCGGACTGGCGTCGTCCGCCACCGACCGCAAGCTCGGCCGGGTCGACCGCCGCCTCGCGCGGGTGGAGCGGAAGCTCGACGCGATCGCCGACCGGCTCGGCGTGTCCACCGGGGAGCCGGAGCTGCCCGAGGTGACCGCGTTGCTGCGGCAGGGCAAGAAGATCCAGGCGATCAAGGCCTACCGCGACAGCACCGGCGCCGACCTCAAGGAGGCCCGCGACGCCGTGGAACGGCTCACCTAGGTGCCCCGCCGATGTGCTTGGCGGACACCGCTTCCCACACCGCGTCGAAGTCGTCGTACCGGTCGCTGTCCGGCAGCCCGCCGAGCGAGCCCAGCACCGAGTCACCGCCGCCCGCCGCGGCTGCCCGGCGCAGGAGCTCGTCGCGGCCGCAGGGGTACTCGGTCTCGGACAGGTGCTGCTCGAGGCTGGTCCGGTCCGGAGCGGGCATCGCACACCTCCTGATCGTTCTCCTGACCCGGCGTACCCGTGGCGGCCGGGAAGGAAACTCAGCCCACGACGATCGTGTGCTCCGAGCGCGGTTCCAGGGACCCGATCACCGGGTGGCCCGGCAGTTCCCCGGCGACCAGCAGGCCGCCGGACGTCTGCGCGTCGGCCAGCAACAGCGCCTCCTCCGGCGAGATGCGGGACAGGTCGGCGTGCGGGCGGACCCAGTCGAGGTTCCGGCGGGTGCCGCCGCTCACGTACCCGTCGCGCAGCGCCTCCCGCGCGCCCTCGAGGTACGGCACCGCCGCCGGGTCCAGCCGGGCCGTCACGCCGCTCGCGCGCGCCAGCTTGTGCAGGTGCCCCAGCAGGCCGAACCCCGTCACGTCGGTGGCGCACACGGCCCCGGCGGCCAGCGCGGCCCGGGCCGCGGGAGCGTTCAGCGTCGTCATCGCGTCGATGGCCTGCGAAAACCGTTCGCCGGTGGCCTTGTGCCGCGAATTGAGCACGCCGATGCCGAGCGGCTTGGTCAACGTCAGCGGCACGCCGGCCCGGCCCGCGTCGTTGCGCAGCAGCCGCGCGGGGTCCGCGATGCCGGTCACCGCGAGCCCGTACTTCGGCTCCGGGTCGTCGATGCTGTGCCCCCCGGCCAGGTGACACCCCGCCTCGGCACAGACGTCGAGGCCGCCGCGCAGGACCTCCGCGGCCAGCTCGAACGGCAGCGTCTCCCGTGGCCAGCCGAGCAGGTTCACCGCCACCACCGGCGTGCCGCCCATGGCGTAGACGTCGGACAGCGCGTTGGCGGCGGCGATCCGGCCCCAGTCGTAGGCGTCGTCGACGACCGGGGTGAAGAAGTCCGTGGTGGCGATGAGCGCGGTGTCGCCGGAGATCCGGACCGCGGCCGCGTCGTCGCCGGTGTCCAGGCCGACGAGCAGCTCGCCCGGGGGATCGACGGGTACGGCGCCGGTCAGGCCGGCCACGGCCGCTTCCAGTTCGCCGGGCGGGATCTTGCACGCGCACCCGCCGCCGTGCGCGTACTGCGTCAGTCGGTAACCCACCGGTTCATCGTGCCCCCCGGGCGCGAACTTGGCAGGATGGCCCCATGGTGCAGGGAGGCGTATCCGGCCTGGTGACCGGCGCGGTCTTCAAAACCGTCGAACGGCAGGTTCTGCCGCTGGCGGGTTCGATTCCCGTCCGCCTCCGCCATGCCTGACCCGCGCCGCGCGATCCCGCGGACCGACGCGGTCCTGGCCGAGCCCCGGATCGCCAAGGCTGCCGGATCGCTCGGCCGGGACCTGGTCAAAGCGGTGGTCAACGACGTCCAGCAGGCGGTGCGGGCGGGGGAGATCGCCCCCGGCGACGTCGTCGACACCGTGCTGGCCCGGCTCCCGGCGAGCGCGTCCTCGCTGCGGCCGGTGATCAACGCGACCGGCGTCGTCGTGCACACCAACCTCGGCCGCGCGCCCCTGTCGGCGGCCGCGCGCGACGCCGTCGTCGCGGCCGGTGGCGCCACCGACGTCGAATTCGACCTCGCGACCGGCGAGCGGGCCCGGCGCGGCCGCGGCGCTCTCGCGGCGTTGCGAGCGGCCGTGCCGGACGCCGGTGCGGTGCACGTGGTCAACAACAACGCGGCGGCCCTGCTGCTCTGCGCGCTCGCGCTGGCCCCGGGCCGGGAGATCGTCGTCAGCCGGGGTGAGCTGGTCGAGATCGGCGACGGCTTCCGGATCCCGGACCTGCTGGAATCGGCCGGCGCGCGGCTGCGCGAGGTCGGGACCACGAACCGGACGTCGATCCGGGACTACGCCGCGGCGATCGGCCCGGACACCGGGTTCGTGCTCAAGGTCCACCCGTCGAACTACCGCGTCACCGGGTTCACCGCGGAAGCGGCGCTGGGCGAGCTGGCCGGGCTCGGCGTGCCCCTGGTCGCCGACATCGGCTCCGGCCTGCTGAGCCCGCACCCGCTGCTGCCGGACGAACCGGACGCGGCGAGCGCGCTGCGGGCGGGCGCCACGATCGTCACCGCGAGCGGGGACAAGCTGCTCGGCGGCCCGCAGGCCGGCCTGCTGTTCGGCGACGCGGACGTCGTCGAACGGCTGCGGCGGCACCCGGCCGCCCGGGCCCTGCGCGTCGACAAGCTCACCCTCGCCGCCCTCGAAGCGACACTGCGCGGGCCGGAATCCCCGGTGCGCGTCGCGCTCGACATGTCCGTCGCGAGCTTGCGAGAACGAGCCGAAGCGCTGGTCAAGGCCCTCGAGAACGCCGATGCCCAGGTGGTCGCGTCGGTCGCGGCCGTCGGCGGCGGGGGAGCGCCGGGCGTCGAGCTGCCCAGCGTCGCGGTGAGCCTGCCCGCCCGGTACGCGGCCGCGTTGCGCACGGGCGAGCCCGCCGTGGCCGGCCGCGTCGTCAAGGACCGCTGCCTGCTCGACCTGCGGACCGTGCCCCCGGAAGAGGACGCGAAGCTGCGGGAAGCCGTCCGCCGATGCGGGTGATCGTCACCGCCGGGCACGTCGACCACGGGAAGTCCACGCTCGTGCGGCGGCTGACCGGGATGGAACCGGACCGGTGGGCCGAGGAACGCCGTCGCGGCCTCACCATCGACCTCGGCTTCGCGTGGACCCGGATCGGCGCCGAGGACGTCGCGTTCGTGGACGTGCCGGGCCACGAGCGGTTCGTGCCGAACATGCTCGCCGGCGCCGGGCCGGCCCCGGCGGTGCTGTTCGTCGTCGCCGCGGACGAGGGCTGGATGCCGCAGTCGGCCGAGCACCTGGCGGCCCTGGACGCGTTCGGCGTCCGCCGTGGGCTCCTGGTCGTCACCAAGGCCGACCGCGCCGACCCGGCCGCCGCGACGGCCGTCGCGCTCCGGGAGATCGCCGCGACGTCGCTCGGGGCCGTCCCGAGCGTCGCCGTCAGCGGCACCACGGGCGCGGGCCTGGCCGGCCTGCGCACGGCGATCGGGGAGCTCACCGCCGGCCTGCCGGTGCCCGATCCGGACGCCGACGTGCGGCTGTGGATCGACCGGGCCTTCACGGTTTCGGGGGCCGGCACGGTCGTCACGGGCACGCTGGCCGCCGGCACGATCGCCACCGGCGACGAGTTCGCGCTGGGGCCGGCGCGGGTGAAGGTCCGCGCCCTGCAGGCGCTGGGCGAACCCCGCGACCGGGTCGAAGCCGTGGCCAGGGTCGCGGTGAACCTGCGCGGCACCGCCCGGGGCGACGTCCGCCGCGGCGACGTCCTGCTCACGCCGGGCCGGTGGCGCACCACGGCCGAGTTCGACGTCCGGCTGCGCGGCGCGGCCGCCGCCGACCTGCACCGGGAACTGGTGCTGCACCTGGGCACGGCGGCGGTGCCGGTACGGGTCCGTCCACTCGGGACGGACACCGCGCGGCTCACCACGGCCACCGCCCTGCCGCTGCGCACCGGCGACCGCGGCCTGCTGCGCGATCCCGGCGAGCACCGGATCGCCGCCGGGTTCGACGTCCTCGACGTCGACCCGCCCGCCCTGTCCCGCCGCGGCGCGGCGCGGGCCCGCGGCCGCGAGCTGGCCGAACCCGACCTCGCCCGGATTTACTTGCGCCGCAAGGGTTTCGTCCGCACGGAGGACTTCACGGCGATGGGCCTGCGCTCGACGGGGGAGCGGCTGGGCGAGTGGTGCGCGGACGAGGAGCGGCTCGCGGCGTCGCGTACGCAGGCGGCCTCGGTGGTGGGAGCGTGGGACAGCACGGCCGCGGGCGTGCCGGTCGAAGCGTTGCGGCAGCGGCTCGGACTGCCCGCCCCGGAGCTGGTCGTCCCCGTGCTGCGGGGCACCGGTTTCGAGGTGGCGGGCGGCCTGGTCCGCCGTCCCGGCGCCGGGCTCGTCCCCGCCGTCGAGAAGGCCCTCGAAGTGGTCGCCGAGCGGCTCGCCGAGCACCCGTTCCGCGCGCCCGAGGCGGACGAGCTGCGAGCACTGGGCCTCGGCCGGCGCGAACTGGCGGCGTCGGTCCGCCTCGGCCGGTTGACGGCGGTCGCCGAAGGAGTGGTGCTCGGCCCGGACGTGGAAGAGCGAGCCGTGGAGGAGCTGCGCCGGCTGCCCCAGCCGTTCACGGTTTCGGCGGCTCGCAAGGCACTCGACAGCACCCGCCGGGTGATGATCCCGCTGCTGGAGCGCCTGGACGCGGCGGGCCGGACCGAATCCCTCGGCGACGGCACCCGCCGCACGACCGGCTAGGGTGCTCGGTTTCCGTCCGCCTGGCGGCGGGTGCGAGGTGGCATACTCCCGGGACATGCCAGCCACCTCATGCGCAAGACGATGAGCGTCGACAGCGAGGACACCCCGGCGGGGAACCCGTTTCCCCCGGTCGCCGTCGCGACCTTCGGGCATGATCCCGAGACGACGATCCAGACCCAGGCCGCCCGCTTGGCTCATGCCACCCTCGACAGCTACCTGGCAGAAAACGGCTGGCAGGGAAACACGATCGCGATCGTCGGCGACCGCGGCACCGGCAAGACCCACCTCGCGCTGAGCCTGCTGCGTTCAGCGGAATCCCACTCCGTCTCCAATTTCTACCTGGAGGCGCGGAACACGTTCTTGCACACCTATCGGCGCTTCATGGACCAATTGGGTACCGGTTACATTGCCGGCCTCGTCGAGATGTATTACGCGGATATCGTGGCCGACGCCACCGAATCCGCTGTTCCAGGTCAAGAGGAATTGCTCGACCGGGTCCGCAACCTCGAGATCGATCCGGCCACCGCTGTTGAGCGGCTCTCGCTGAGCGCGCCGGAGCTGTTGCGAAGGCTCGACCGGACTATGCGCGCAGTCGTCTCGGATGGCGACTTCGCCGGCGCGCTCGCCCTGTTGATGCGGGCGGATCGGAAAGACGCCGCGTGGGAATGGCTCACCTGTCAGCAGCCTGCCAGGGTCTTGGAGGAGGCCGGAATCAGCCGGCCGATCGATTCGGAAGCCGCGGCCATGGAAGCGATGGGGTCGATCGCTCAGCTCCACGGCTCGCAACACCGCAAATTCCTGCTGGTGATCGATGACGTCGAGGTGTTGTGGCCCGGTGAATTCGGCGGGGTGGACACGCTGACCGGGTTCAAGGCGCTGCTGGAGATATTTTCCGGTTCCGGTGCTCTGCTCGTCTTGCTCGGTGTCCCGGAATTTCTCGCGCAACTGAGCGTCGATGTCCGGCAGCGCCTCGGCCGGGTGATCGAGATGCCGCCTCTCCCGGCGGATGCTGTCCGATCTCTCATCGAGCAGAGCCAACAGGCGTTCTCGGGACGTCGCGGCCTCGAGCCGTTCACCGAAGAGGCCGTCGCCCGCATCGCGGAAGTGTCCGGCGGCAACGCGCGCACGATCATCATGCTCTCTCATGAGGTCTTTCGACGGGCGAGCGCGGAGGGTGTGCCGGCGACTGTCGGCATGGTGACGGACGTGGCCCGGGAAATGCCGTTGACGGCCGCAGCGGAGCCGGATGCGCGGGCCGCCGAACCGCAGCCCGGCCGCCCTGAAGTCCACGAGAAGTCGGACGTCGACTGGACCACGGACACGCCGACCGACGTCGACCTGCTCAAGCGTGATGCGCTGGCGGAGGTGCTCGCGGCGCGGATCCTGGAAACCCGGGAGCGGCATCCGGGCACGTCGTTGCTCGTGCACGTGGACGGCGAATGGGGCTCCGGCAAGAGCACGCTCTTGGGACTGCTGGGCAAGCGCCTGACCGGTGAAGGCCTGCTCGTCACCCTGTTCGACGCCTGGCAGCAGTCCCGGTTGTCGCCGCCGTGGTGGGCCTTGCTGACCGCGGTCCGCAACGCGATCGTGCAAGACCGGAGCTGGTGGGGCCGCCGGAAGCTCAGGGTCAAGGAGCTGGCCGCGCGGGCGAGCCGGTCGGGCGCACCGTTCTTGTTGTCCGCCATCCTGCTGATCGTGGGTGCGGGTGGGATCGGGCTGCTCGTCCGCGCGGTCGTCGGGAGCCAGCAGCCGGGTTCCGAGCTGCTGAAGGTTGTCCTCTCGGCCATCGCGGCGGTCGGCGTGCTGTGGCCCGGCGCCCGGGTGGCCAGCCGGGTTCTCCTGTGGGATTCGGCCAGTGGCGCCCGGTTGTTCGAGCAGACCGGCGCGAACCCGATGGCCCGGGTCGCCGAACACTTCGGCTGGCTGCTCCGGCAGTCCGGGAAGCCGATCGTCCTCTTCATCGACGACCTCGACCGGTGCAAACACGACTACGTGGTGGAAGTCCTCGAAGCCGTCCAAACGCTGCTCCGAGACGCTCCTGGAGGGCATCGCGGCCGGAGCGGCGGCTCGCCGGCCGCCTACGTCGTCGTGAGCGCCGACGGGTATTGGATCCGGCAGAGCTTCACCACGTGGTACGCGGAGTTCGACGACGACGGAAGGCCATCGGCAGGCCCGCTGGGCTACCAGTTCATGGACAAGCTGTTCCAGCTGACTGTGCCGATGCCGGCGTTGGGCGCCGCGGCCCAGCACCGGTTCCTGGGGCATCTCCTGAACGTCACCGACGGTGAATCCGACCTGCGGAAGGCGCCCGCCGCTGTCGAGGCCAGAGGCCGGATCCGGGCTGCCGCCGGTGACGAAGGCCGGATCCTGGCGGCCCTGAACGACATCGCCGAACCGGAGATACGCAACGCCGTCGCCGTCGACGCGGTGCGCGCCGTCGCCGCCCCGGAGACCCGGACGAGCACCGAACACATGCTGCGGAAGTTCGCTCCGCTGATCGGCAGCAATCCCCGGGAGATCAAGCTCTTCCTCAACACCTACAGCATCTTGCGCGCCGTCCGGACGCTCGAGGGCAACACGCCCGAGGCCGGCGTGCTGGCCTTGTGGTCCGTGCTCCGGGTCCGCTGGCCGGCGGTCGCCGACCACCTGCAGCGCAAGCCGGCGTCCGTCCTCGGCCTCCGGGAACCACAGTGGAGTTCGGATCTTTTCCCGGAACACCTGCTCGACGCGGTCCGGAGCAGGGAACTGCGCGCGATCGTGACCGATCCGAGCGGCCCGCTGACCGAGGACGCCATCCGCCGCTGCTGCGGAGCGGACTAGCCCGGGCCGGGCTCTTCGCCGACGAGCGACTGCGTCCCGAGGACACCCAGCAGCGCCAGGCGCTCGGCCTCGTCGCTGCCGGGCTCGGCGGTGTAGACCATGAGACGCAGGTCGCTGCCCGCGACGCTCAGGACGTCGCAGTCCAGGGTCAGCGGGCCGACGTCCGGGTGGTCGATGGTCTTGCGGGCGGACTCGTGGTGGGCGACGGCTCCCGATTCCCACAGGGCGGCGAAGCGGGTGCTGCGCCGCCGGAGGTCGGTGATGAGTGCGTGGAGGTCCCGGTCGTCGGGGTAGCGGCCGGCGGTGCCGCGCAGGTCGGCGACCAACGCCGCCTGCAGTGTGTCGCGGGAGCCGGGGGTGTCGCGGACCCGGGTGTGCGGGTTCAGGAAATTGCGCCGGACGCCGTTGAGGTCGCTGCCGTGCCATTCGCCCATCAGGGCCGTATAGAGCGGGTTGGCGAGCAGCTGGTTCCAAGCCGCGTCGAAGACGGCGACGGGTGTGCCGGCCAGCCGGTCCAGCATGCGGTGGACGCCGGGCGTGATGTGCCGGGGGACCGAGCCGGGGCCCGGGGGCGCGAGACCGGCCAGCCGGAACAGGTGCGTCCGTTCGTCCTGGGTGAGGCGCAGGGCCCGGGCCAGTGCTTCGACGACCTGGGCCGAAGGGCTGGTGGCGCGGCCCTGCTCGAGCCGGATGACGTAGTCGGCGGAGATGCCGGCCAGCTGGGCCAGTTCCTCGCGGCGCAGCCCGGCGGCGCGGCGGCGGTGGCCCGCGGGCAGGCCGGCGGCCTGGGGTGAGACGCGGTCGCGCCAGTGGCGCAGGGCCGTGCCGAGTCCGGTGTTCGCCATCCCCCGATTGTGCAAGCCGGCCGGTCGCTTGTCCTGGTACCGCCCGTCCCAGGAAAACCGGACACTTCCCGCCGCCGCGGTCCGGGCCGATCGTGGTGGCAGCACCCCGGAAGGAACGGAACCCATGAACCAGCTCGCTCTCGTGACCGGCGCCACCTCCGGCATCGGCCGGGCCTTCGCCGAACGCCTCGCCGCCGACGGCCACGACCTGATCGTCACCGGCCGCCGCGAGGACCGCCTCGCCGAGTTCGCCGCCGCGCACCCGGACGTGAGGGTGCGCACGGTCGCCGCCGATCTGTCCACCGACGACGGCGTCGGGACCGTCGCCGCGCTCTGCGCCGCCGAGCCGCTGACCATGCTCGTGAACAACGCCGGTGTCGCCCACTACATGCCGCTGGCGCAGCTGCCCGCCGACAAGGCCGCCGAGCTCGTCCACGTCAAGGTCGCCGCGCCCACCATGCTCACCCGGGCCGCGGTCGCGGGCATGCAGGAACGCGGCGAGGGGAAGATCGTCAACGTGGCCGGGATGATCGCCTTCAGCGGTCCCGCCGACTCCTCCGTCATGCCCCGCCGCGCGGTCTACGCCGGGTCCCTGGCCTACCTCGTCGCCCTGTCCCAGGCCCTGAACGCCGAGCTCGCGGGCACCGGTGTCGGGGTGCAGGTGCTGTGCCCGGGCGTCGTCGCCACCGAGTTCCACGAGCGCCAGGGGCTGGACCTCAGCGCGGTGCCGCGCATGTCCGCCGCCGACGTCGTCACCGCGTCCTTGCGCGGCTTCGAGCTCGGTGAGGTCGTCACCGCCCCGGGGGTCGAGGACGCCGGCCTGCTCGACGCCGTCTTCCGGGCCGATCTCGCCGCCTTCGGCGGGCAGCGCCCGGAACTCGCCTCCCGCTACCGCTGAATCCCGCCGAAGAACCCGCTCAGCGCGGTGGCGAGCGCCTCGGGGTTCTCCTCGGCCACGTGGTGCCCCGACTCGATCGCGTGCCCGCGCAGGTCGGCCGTCCACGGCCGCCAGACGGCCAGGACGTCGCCGTAGAGGTCTTCCATGTCGTCGTCCCGGGACCACAGCACCAGCGTGGGGCAGGTGATCCGCCGCCCGGCGGCGCGGTCGGCGTCGTCGTGGGCGCGGTCGACACCCAGGCCCGCGCGGTAGTCCTCGAGCATCGCGGTGACCGTGGCCGGGTCGTGGATCGCGCGGTGGAAGTCGGCGAAGTTCTCTTCGCCGAGCCGTTCGGGGGTGTTCCTCGTGCGGACGTCGTACCAGGCGTCGGGGTCGGCGGTGATCACCCGCTCGGGTATTTCCGGCTGGGCGAAGAAAAACCAGTGGTACCAGTCCCGGGCGAACCGCGCGTCGCACCGGGCGAGGGCCTCGCCGATCGGGACGGCGTCGAGGATGGCCGCGCCGCGGACCACGTCCGGGTGGTCGAGCGCCAGCCGCGTCGCCACGTAGGCGCCGCGGTCGTGGCCCGCCACGAAGAACTCGTCATGCCCGAGGTGCCGCATCAGCGCGACGCAGTCCGCCGCCATGACGCGTTTGCTGTAGGGCGTGTGCTCCGCGTCGGTCGGCGGCTTGGTGGACTCGCCGTAACCGCGGGTGTCCGGGCACACGACGGTGAACCGCTCCGCGAGCCGCGGAGCGACGCGGTGCCACGTCGTGTGCGTCCGCGGATGCCCGTGCAGCAGCAGGACCGGCGGCCCGGACCCGCCGTGGCGCACCCGCAGTGTCACCGCACCGACGTCGACGCGGTCCAGTGTGAAGCCCTCGAACACCTACTGCCCCCGGACATGAGCCCGCTGCCGCACCCCGGGGTTCCGGGATGCGGCAGCGGAGAAACGGGTCACTTCTTGTCCGTGACACCCTTCACAGCGTCCTTGATCTTCTCGCCGGCCTGCTTGAGCGAGCCCTTGGCCTGCTCGGACTTGCCTTCGGCCTGCCACTGCTCGTTGTCGGTGGCGTCGCCGACGGCTTCCTTGGCCCGGCCCTTGAGCTCTTCGCCCTTGTTTTCCAGTTTGTCGTTCATCAGGGTGCACCTTCCGTCACGGCGACATTTCCGGATCGGCCAGTCGCCAAAAGGGCCTTGACAGACTGATACCCACTCCTCGCGCGGCTACACATCGGCCGGCAGGTGGCCGCCCATCCGCTCGATCCGCTGGATCGCCGGCTCCGCGAGCACGCCGTGCACGATGACCGACACCGCGACGGCGAGGGCGCCGACCCGCCAGAGCACGTCCTGCTGCGGCACGGGGAGCCGGTTGAGCGTGTAGGCCAGGTAGTAGAGCGTCCCGATGCCGCGCACGCCGAAGAACGCGATCGCCGCGGTGGCGGGCCGTCCCGGCGACGGCGCGCCGAGCAGCGACAGCCAGCCCACCAGCGGCCGGACCACCAGCACGGCGACGACGGCGATCACCACTTCGAGGGGTTGCAGCCCGCTCAGCAGGCCGTCGCCGATCGCCAGGCCCAGCCCCAGCAGGGCGAGCGGGACGAACAGCCGTTCCAGCTGGTGGCCGAAGGCGTGCAGGACGCCGTGGTACTCGTGCTCGCGCTCCTGCGTGCGCACCGCGACCGCCGCGACGAACACGGCGACGAACCCGTTGCCGTGCACCACTTCCGAGATGGCGTAGGGCACGAACGCCAGCGCGAGCAGGACCAGCCCGTCGGCGTACTCGGCCAGCCGCAGCCGGTCCGACGGCGTCCGGAAGATCGCCCAGCCGAGCAGCCGGCCGGTGACTAGGCCGGCCACGACGCCGACGACCAGGGGCAGCAGCAGGTCCACCAGCACCCAGGACGGATCCAGGCGGGGCTCGCCGCTCGCCAGGGCCAGGCCGAGCAGGACGAACGGCATGGTGAGGCCGTCGTTGAGCCCGGCTTCCGTCGTCAGCGTGAAGCGGATTTCGTTGTTCCGGGCCAGTTCCGGCTCGACGTCGGGGTGCGGGACGCCGATGTCGCCCGCCAGCACCGGGTCGGTCGGCGCCAGCGCCGCGGCCAGCAGCAGCGCGACGCCGGGAGCGAGCGCAAGCCACCAGTACCCGAGCACGGCGATCGCGAGGATCGACACCGGCATGGTGACCGCGAGCAACCGCCACGTCGACCCCCACCGGCGCAGGCCGAACGGGCGGTCGACCGACAGCCCCGCCCCGGCGAGCGCGACGAGAATGCCCAGCTGGGCGAAGGATTCCACGCTGTGCAGGTGGGCGGCGGGGTCGCTCCAGCCGTTGCCGTAGGGGGCCGGCAGCGGGAGCAGCCCGAGCACGATCCCGGCCACCAGCATCACCAGCGGCACGGAAAACGGCCGGTCGGCGACCAGCTTGGGCACGATCGCCGCCGCGAGCGCGAGCAGGCCGGCCACTCCGAACAACACCGTCAACGATGACAAAAGGTCTCCTCCTGCGCGCTCGTCCCGCACCACCGCGGCCAGGAGACCCGGGCGAGCGTGGATGCCGGGTTCCACCGGGGCGCACCGCGATCGGCCGGGCACCCGGGAGCCGGGTAGCGTGGCGGGAAGAGGCGCGCCGCGACCCGGATTCCCGGCGTGCGAGCGGCGAAACCGAGGAGGCCGCGGTGACGGCGATGAACGGGGCGGGCAGGCCGTGCCGGTTCTGCGGCAGGCAGCGCGACCCCCGGGTGCCCGGCCGGAACGGGCCGATCTGCGTGGACTGCGTCCGCGCCGGCCTGCGTGTGGTGCGCGACGGCGCGGACCGGGAGAGCGGCGCGGGTGACGTGCTGGCCGCGGTGACGTCACCGCTGGCGGCGGTCTGCGACTTCTGCGGCCGCCGCGAGCGCCGGACGTTCCTCGGGCTCCGGCGTCCGCTGCTGCGCGTCGACTGCGCGGCGCGGGACGCGGTGATCTGCGTGGACTGCCTGGACCACGCCGGTGATGTGCTGAACGTCGCCCTGCGCGGCTGAGGGCGTTTCCGGCCCGGCCACCGCGGGTAGCCGGGCGCCATGACGTCCACTCGGGAACACCGCACCCGGCCGGAGACCGCTTCGGTCGCCGAGACCCTGCGAGTCGCGCTCGAGGTGGCGCTGCCCACGCTGGCCGGCGGGGTGATCAAACGTCGTCCCGCGGCGATGGCGCTGGCCGGGAAGCTGCAGTTCGACCGCCCGGCCGTGCGGTTGCTGCGCCGGCTGCGCGAGCGCCACTACGGGCGTCCGCTGAAGCTGCGCGTCCCCGGCCGGTCGGTGGAACTGGCGCTGTCCGGCGCGGACGTGAAGCGGCTGCTGGCCGGCGCGCCGACGCCGTTCAGTCCGTCCACAGTGGAGAAACGGGCCGCGCTGAGTCACTTCCAGCCGCACGGTCTCCTGATTTCGGACGCGGCCGACCGGCCGGCCCGCCGCCGGTTCACCGAGGCCGTGCTGCAACCCGGCCGTCCGCTGCACGAGCTGGCGGCACCGTTCGCCCGGGCCGTCGCCGAGGAAGCGGCCGTCCTGCTGAGCGAGGTCACCCACAGCGGCGAGCTCGACTGGGACACTTTCAACGTCACCTGGTGGCGCCTGGTCCGCCGGATCGTGCTCGGCGCGGGCGCCCGTGACGACACGACGCTCACCGACCAGCTCGAACGCCTCCGGCTCGATGCGAATTGGGCGTACGCGCATCCGAAGCGCAAGCAGCTGCGCGAGGAGTTCCGCCGCCGCCTGACCGGGCACCTGGACCGCGCCGAGGCGGGCAGCCTGGCCGCCGCCATCGCCTCGGCCGGCGAGGACACGGCGCCCGACCAGGTGGCGCACTGGTTGTTCGCGTTCGACGCGGCCGGCATGGCGACCTACCGGACGCTGGCGCTGCTGGCGAGCCACCCGGCCGCCCTCGACCGCGCCCGCGCGGACCTCGACGGCGCCGACCTCGCGGAACCGAACCAGCTGAGTTACCTGCGCGCGTGCGTGCTCGACGCGGTGCGGCTGTGGCCGACCACGCCGATGATCCTGCGTGAGACGACGGAGGAGACGTCCTGGGGACCGGCGGGGACGACGGTGCTGATCTTCACGCCGTTCTTCCACCGGGACCCCGACCTGCCGTACGCGGACCGGTTCGAGCCGGACCTCTGGCTCGACGGCCGCGCGGCGGAGAACCCGGCCCTGGTCCCGTTCAGCGCCGGTCCGGCCATCTGCCCCGGCCGCGACCTGGTCCAGTTCTGCGCGAGCACGATGCTGGCGAACCTGCTGCGCGACCACGGGTACGAGCAGGCGTCGGGACCGGTGCTGTCCCCGGAGCGCCCGCTGCCGGCCACCCTCGACAACTTCCACCTGAAGCTCAAGCCGGTCTGAGCCGGCGCCGCCGCCGTGGCGCGGCGGCACCGGCTCAGGCGGTCACACCGGTGCGGTGAAGACGTACGAACCCGCGGGCAGGAAGTACGTCCCGGGCGCCGAGGGCACCGCCTCGGGCGGCGCGGTGATGCCCGACGGCCGGGACGTCGGCACCACCACCGTCGCCGAGGAACCGGCCGGGACCGTCACCCGCAGCGTCAGCTTCCCGCCCGCGGCTGACCAGTCGCTGACCGCGCCGCCGTACGGCGTCTCGTAGGCCGACTTCGCCGACGTGAGGCCGCCGCCCGGCTGGGGTGCGATGCGCAGCGACGCGTACCCGGGTGACGCCGGGGCCAGGCCGCCCACCGACCGGTACAGGAAGTCGCCCACCGAGCCGAGGCCGTAGTGGTTGAACGAGTTCATCCCGGGGTCGTTGAACGAGCCGTCCGGCTTGATGCCGTCCCAGCGCTCCCAGATCGTCGTCGCGCCGTGGCCGACCATGTAGCCCCAGCCCGGGAAGTCCGGCTGCAGCAGCACCCGGTAGGCGACGTCGGCGTGGCCGTGCGCGGCCAGCACGGGCAGCAGGTTCTCGACGCCGAGGAACCCGACGCTCAGGTGCCCGCCCGCCGCGGCGACGCGGGCCGCCAGCTTGTCCGCCGCCGGCTGGACGCGGTCGGCCGGCAGCAGCCCGAACGCCAGCGCCAGGACGTACCCGGTCTGCGTGTCCGACCCGATCGTGCCGTCCGCCGCCACGAAGCGAGCGGTGAACGCGGCACCGACCTGGTCGGCGAGCGTCCCGTACTTCGCCGCTTCGGCGGGGTGCCCGGTCGCCGCGGCCATCCGCGACACCAGCCGTGACGACCACGCGAAGAACGCCGTCGAAACCAGGTCGTGCGGGGTCTCGTCGTTGACGTTGAGCCAGTCCCCGTACGTCTGGTGGTCGCGGATCAGGTCGGCGCCGGAGGTCGACCGCAGGTACTCGATCCACCGGACCATCGCGGCGAAGTGCTCGTCGATCACGCCGGTATCGCCGTAGCGCTGCCACAGGGTGTAGGGCACGATGACGCCCGCGTCGCCCCAGCCCGCGGTGCCGGAGCCGTTCAGCACGCCCGGGGCGACGTCGGTGAACGATCCGTCGTCGTGCTGCGCGTCGACGAGGTCGTCGCTGAACTTGCCGAGGAAGTTCGCGACGTCGAGGTTGAACGTCGACGTCGCGGCGAAGATCCCGATGTCGCCGGTCCAGCCGAGCCGCTCGTCGCGCTGCGGGCAGTCGCTCGGCACCGACAGCATGTTGGAGCGCTCACCCCACAGGATGTTGTGCTGCACCTGGTTGACGAGCGCGTCGGACGACGTGAAGGTGCCGGTCTGCGCGCCGGAGGTCCACATCGCCCGGCCGGTCAACGTCGCCGCGGTCGGCGCCGCGGGCAGGCCGGTCAGCTCGACGTACCGGTAGCCGTGCACGGTGAACCGCGGTTCGTACGTCTCGGCGCGGCCGGTGCCGGCGAGGGTGAACCGGTCGGTGGCCTGGGCGGCGCGCAGGTTCGTGGTGTAGACGGTCCCGTCGGGGTTGAGCACCTCGGCGTGCCGCATGGTCACCGTGGTGCCGGCCGGGCCGGTCACCGAAAGCCGGTTCCAGCCGCCGAAGTTCTGGCCGAGGTCGGCGACCCACACCCCGGGTTTCGGCTGGGTCCAGGCGACGGGCTTGAACTCCTGCTGCACCGTGACGCCGTTGTCAGCCTGGGACACCAGATTCGGCTTGGCGTCGCCGCGCACGCGAGGCGCCGCCCAGCCGCGGTCGTCGAAGCCGGGCCGGTCCCAGCCGGCCGCCGCGAGCCGCGCGTCGTAGGTTTCGCCCTGGTAGAGGTCGTCGGCGCGGATCGGGCCGTCGGCGGTCTTCCAGGTGCCGTCGGTCGCGACCGTGGTGCTCGTGCCGTCGGTGTACGTCAGCCGCAGCTGGGCGGAGTACCACGGCTCGGTGCCGTACTTCTGGCTCCCGGCGATGCCGACGCTGCCGGAGTACCAGCCGTTGCCCACCAGCGCGCCGAGCACGTTCTCCCCGGCGCGGATCTGCCCGGTGACGTCGGAAACCCGGTACTGCAGGCGTTTCGCGTAGTCCGTCCAACCGGGCGCGAGGACCTCCGAGCCGACCTTGACGCCGTTGAGGTGGGTCTCCTGCAGCCCGAGCGCGGTCGTCAGCAGCCGGGCGCTCGCGACCGGCTTCGTGACGGTGAAGCTCTTGCGCAGCAGGGGAGCGGGCGCGCTCACGGCGACGTTCGCGCCCCACGGGCCGGTGCCGTACGCGGTCAGCGCCCGCGCGGCGGCCCAGGAGCTGTCGTCGAAGGCGCGCTGCTGCCAGCCGTCCGGGCCGGTCCGGCTCGCCTTCCACGTCCCGTCGGTGACCGTCTGCGGTCCACCTTGGACGATCAGCTTCGCGATGGTGCCCGCCGGGCTCTGCGTGGTGTTCTCCGTGCTGATCGCGATGGTGTTCGCCCCGGCCGTCAGCAGGCTGCCGACCTCGACGACCGCGGCCGTCTTCCACGAGTCGGCCACTCGCGGCGAGTCGCTGACGCGGGTGCCGTTGACCCACACGGTCGCGGTGTCGTCGCCGGTCACGACCAAAGTGGCCTTCGCCGGGGCCGCGGCCAGGTCCAGGGTCTTGCGGAAGAAGCGGGTCGACGGCGGCACCCCGCCGAGCGGATCGCCTTCGGGGTACCAGATCCAGCTCGCCCCGGCGAGGTCCGGACCGGCCGTGGCGCGGCCGAGGAAGGCGCCGGTCCACTCGGCCGCCGGGCTCCGGAGCGCGGTTTCGAAGCGCTGCACCGGGCTCCAGCCGCTCGGCCGGCCCTGGCCGTCCCAGACGCGGACGCGCCAGGTGTAGGCGGTCAGCGAGGCGAGTGCCGGGCCGCCGTAGGCGACGTCGGCCTGCTGCGCCGAGGCGACGCGGCCGCTGTCCCAGAGGTCCTTCCCGCCGGTGGACAAGACGAGCTGGTACGCCGACTGCCGCTGCTGCGGCGCCGCCGACGTCAGCTTCCAGCCGAACCGCGGCCGCGCCGGGTCGACGCCCAGCGGGTTCACGCGGTTCGCGACCGTGGCGCTCGCGACCGAAAGCGGTGACGCCGCGACGGGGTTCGGCGTGGTGACGCCGGCGCCCCACGGCGCGGTGCCGTAGGCGCCGAGGTCCGCGGCCGGCGACCAGGTCCCGTCCGCGAAGCCGGGCTGTTCCCAGCCCTCCGGCACGGTCGTCGCGCTCTTCCAGCCGGGCCCGGTGGTGAGGTCGGTGCTGCCCGCCGCGGTCGTCACCCGCAGCCGCCCGAGCAGGCCGGCCGGGCCGGCGGCGTTGCGGACGGCGACGGCGAGGGTGTTGCGGCCGGGGACGAGCGCGGGCCGCAGGTCCACCGGCAGCGCCGTGCGCCACGAGTCCCTGGTGCGGGCCGAGGAGGCGAGCGGGGTGCCGTTGAGCCAGACGTCGGCGGTGTCGTCGCCGGTGAGCAGGAGCCGGGCGTCGGTGACCGCGCCGGCGGGGACGGTGAACGTCGTGCGGAAGTACCGGGTCCCGGCCGGCGCGGCGACACGGGCGTCGCCCTCCGGGTACCAGATCCAGTGCGCGCCGGACAGCCCGATCGGCGGCGCGGCGCCGGCGGGGGGAACCGCGGCGGCCGACAGGGCCAGGATCGCGGCGAGCGTGGTGGTGGTGGCGCGCCAGAGCTTCGAGGGCAGCATGCAGGCTCCCTTGCGGCGGGGATGGGGACGCGAATTAGAACGTTTCAACCAAGCGCTGAGAGGTGACTGTAATCACCACCTCACGTGTTGGCAATACGCCACCGGTACGCACGAGGCCCGCAAGCGGCCGTTTCGGCCGGGTTCCTAAATCGTTTCAGGACGCCGGGACCGCCGCACCAGGATGAGCACGACGACCACCGCGGCGCCCAGCAGGATCAGCGCGATCGGCAGCGCCGTGGGCAGCCAAGGCCAAGTGTCGCCTTCGAAGACGACTCCGTCGGTGGGCAGCTCCAGCACCTTCGCCGTCCACCGCGCGGTGGCGACGTCGGTGCGGCGGGACAGCCCGCTCACCGCAAGGTCGTAGGGGAAGCCGGGCCGGTCGTGGACGTACTCGGGCGCCGGGCCGCCGGGCGGCGGGGTGACTCCGCGAATCGCGCCCGGCACGAGCAGCCGGTCGAGCCGGGCCGAGGCGAGGGAGGCGCGGGGCAGGAACGTGAGCCCGTGCCGGGACCGGATCGGGCCGCCGTCGAAGCCGACGGCAAGCGTGCGTGAAGACAGGGACTGGCCTTCGGTGTCGAACACCGACGCGAGTTCGACCTCGCCGATGCCGTTCGCGAGCAGCACACCCGTTTCGCCGGGGTGCCAGCGGAACCCGGCGTTGAGGATCGCCGCCGCGTCCGGCATTCCGGCCGGCGGGTGCACCGGCACCGCGGTGCCGTAGCGGCGCCAGCCGATGGCGGCCGCGGCGTCGGCCGCCACCGCGGGCCCGGCCAGCCGCTCGACCCAGTGCAGCGTGCCGTCGATGCCGGAGAGGATCCCGGCGGTGGTCACCACGTTCCCGTCGTCGACGAACCGCATCCCGCGCACCCACCGCACGGCCGGGTACTCGGCGGCCCAGGCGTCGACCTTCAGCCAGTGCGCGGTGGCCGGCCGCCCGTCGAGCAACCCGGCGGAGGCGAGCACCGCGCCGCCGTTGCAGACGCTGAGCAGCTTCGAACCGTGCGCTGCCTGGGCCCGCAGCCAGGTGGTGACCGGTTCGGTGCCGGGCTCGCCGACGTCCGGGAACGCGGGGACGACGACGAGGTCCGGCGCGGACCCGCCGAGCCGGGCGGCGAGGCCGGCGAAGTCGAAGTCCGGCACCAGGTCGAGGCCGCCGGTCAGCGGCTCCGGCTCGCGGTGCGGCGCGACCGTGTAGACGTTGAACCGGCCGGTCGCGGCCAGGATCTCGTAGGGGGCGAGTGCGTCGGAGACCACGGCACCGCGGTCGCCGACGACGACCACCGCGGTCGGCTTGGCCGGGTCGTGGGGGACCGGCGCCGCGGCGGGGACGGCCCGCGGCGGGCCGGGGGCGTAGAGGGCGTCGATCGCGCCGAGCGCGGAGACGGTCGCGCCCACGGCGGGAACCGCCAGCACGGCGGCGATCGCGGCGAGGAGGAAGGCGAGGCGCTTCAGCATGATCAGTGCCAGTACTCGGCGCGGCGCCACACCATGGCGGCGAGCATCAGTGGGAACATGACCACGTGCCCGGCGACCATCAGCGTGGTGCCGGAGATCGCGCCCAGCCAGTACGGCACGAGCAGCGCGGCGAACGGCAGGTACATCGCGGCGGCCATCTCGGCGATCCGCGGCCACGCGTGGCGGCGCAGCGCCATGGCGAGCACCATCGCGACGGTCATGTTCGTGGCCATCACGATCGCGCCGATGTCCGCGCGCTCGAGCCAGGCGGCCGGCCACAGCGAGCCGAGCGCCACCATGCCGATGAGCATGGCGACGACCATTTCGACGTAGTGGCCGGCGAACCGGGCCAGCTTGCGGGCGGGGGTCCGGGTGGTTTCGGTGGTGGTCATGGTTCCCTCCAGGGTTCGTTCCCGGACGAGAATCGCGCCTGGAGGCCGTGCTGCCAGGTGCCGGAAGTCATGACCGGGGGTCACGGTCTAAAGCAGGCCGAGATCCCTCGCGCGCAGTGCGGCCTGGGTCCGGTCACGGGCGCCGAGCTTGCCCAGCACGTTCGTGACGTGGTTCTTGACCGTGCCTTCGGCGAGGAACAGCGCCGCGGCGATCTCGCGGTTGCTGCGGCCGTCGGCGAGCAGCCGCAGCACGTCGAGTTCGCGCTCGGACAGCGGCACCACCAGCGGCTGGGGCCGCGGCTCCGGCGCGTCCGGCAGCTGCGCGAACCGCGCCAGGACCTTCGCCGCCACCGACGGCTGCAGCACCGACTCCCCGCGGGCCGCGGCCAGCACCGCCTCGACCAGCCGTGCCGACGAGACGTCCTTCAGCAGGTAGCCGACGGCGCCCGCGCGAAGGGCGGCGAAGACGTCTTCGTCGTCGTCGAAGGTGGTCAGCGCGATGACCCGGGTACCGGGGTGCTCGACGCGCAGCCGCCGGGTCGCGGCCACGCCGTCGAGGACCGGCATCCGCAGGTCCATCAGGACGACGTCCGGGGCCAGCGAAGCGGCTTCGCGCAGGGCATCGGCGCCGTTCCCGGCTTCGCCGACGACGGCGATGCCGTCGTGGGTGGCGAGCAGGGTGGCGAGGGCTTCGCGGAACAGGGCCTGGTCGTCGACGAGCAGGACGCGGACCGGCGTCATCCGGGGATCTCCATGGTCAGGGCGCTGCCGCCGCCGGGGGTCGAGGTGAAGGCGAGCTCGCCGCCGAGATGGGCCGCCCGTTCCCGGAGCCCGACCAGGCCGAAGCCGGTCGGCGCGCCGCCGTCGCTGCCCCGGCCGTCGTCGCGGACTTCGACCCGGACCGCCGCGGCGGCGTAGCCGAGGACGACGTCCACGGTCTCGGCGCCGGCGTGCTTGCGGACGTTCGTCAGGCCTTCCTGCACCGCCCGGTAGAGCGCTTCGCGTTGCTCCTCGGGGAGCGGACGTTCGGTGCCGGTCACGGTGAGCCGGGCCGTGACACCGGTCGCCGACGTCTCTTCCGCGAGGGCTTTCAGCGCCTCCGGCAGCGGCGGGACCAGCCTTGGCTCGCGCAGCGTCCGCACCGAGCGGCGCACCTCGGCCAGCGCGGTTTCGGCCTGCTCCTGCGCTTTGGCCAGGACGTCGTCGGCCTTGCCGGGATCGGTCGGCAGCACCGCCCGCGCGGCCTTCACCTGCATCTGGACGACGGTGAGCGAATGCCCGAGCCCGTCGTGGATGTCGCGCGCGACGCGGTTGCGCTCCTGCGCCGTCGCGAGGCGCTCCGCCTGGGCGGCGTGGTCGCGGAGTTTCGCGTGCGCTTCGGCGAGTTCGCCGCGCGAGCGCTGTTCCCGCAGCAGCAGTTCGGTGATGATCGCGGCGAACAGCACCGACATGAGCGTGCCGATCCCTTCCCGCAGCCCTTCGCCCAGCGACATCCCGAGGTGCACGAGCGGCACCACGGCGATCACGAGCCCGATCGCGGGCCGCGGCAGGCGCAGCAGGACGCACTGGCTGACCAGCACGACCAGGAACAGCGTCGTCCCGACGCCGGCGTCGATCGTGAAGAGCACGAAGGCCAGGGGCAGCTGGACGGCGACGTAGGCCGCGCCCCACGCGAGCCGCTCGCGGCGGCGCACCCAGCCGAAGACCGCCGTCGCGAGCACGGCGAAGACCGCGCCGAGCGCGAGCGCGAGCCGGGGTTCCCCGGAGCCGAGGACCCCGAGCTCGATCGAGAGGAAGGCGCCGCAGGTCAGCACCCCGAGGGCCCGGTTCATGCGGTCACTGTGGGGGCTGCGGGCTTCCGCGGTCAACCACGAAAGCGCTCACACGGCCGTTCGACGTGATGGCGCTTACGCTGGAAACCACGGCGAGGCCGATACGGGGGTTTGACATCGATGTCAGTGCTCTGGGGCGTGTCCTTCGACGCCACTCCGCTGTCCGGGGTCGTGGTCGAGTTCCTCAAGACGGCGCACCGCTTCGCCGCTCGCGGGCACCGCGTCCACCTGGACCTCGGGTACGACATCAAGGCCGACAAGGGCGCGTTCTTCCGGCCCTACCGCGACGAGGCCGAGCTGCTGCCGGACTGGGTCACGCTCGACCGCGTCGAGGGGCTCGAGCAGATCCGGGGCTACGACCGCGAGTTCGTCGAAGCGGTGCTCACCCGGATCGTCCAAGCCGGTGACGACACGCTGCGGCCCGAAGCCGACCGGATCGCGAGCGAGCTGGCGGACCGGATCGTGGCCACCTGGGAACGCCTCGGCGTGACCGTGGTGATGGTGGAGAACGGGACCCTGCCGGAAAACCTCGCCTACACCGAGGCGCTGTACTCCGCGATCGACCGCTACGGTGCCCGCCACCGGCTCGGCCGGTTCGTGTTCTGGCGCGACCACGACCTGATGTGGCAGAGCGAACCCGGGATCGCCAAGTACGGCACGTTCCCGTACCCCGGTGTCCCCGCGCCGCGGAACTCCCCGCACATCCACTACTTCGCCCTGCACGAGCAGGCGAAGGCGCGGACGCTGGAGTGGGTCCCGGAGCTGGCGAACATCGACGTCCTGCCCAACTCCTTCGCCATCGCCCCCGCGCGGATCGACGAGCGCAACGCGGCTTTCCGGCGTGACCACGGCATTCCCGACGACGTCCCGCTGCTGGCCCGGATCACCCGGATCATCCCGCAGAAGCGCATCGACCGGGACCTCCACCTGCTGGCCCTGCTGCCGGACGCGTGGCTGTTCGTCGCCGGCGACGTCGGCGAGACGCCCACCGAGCACGCCCGGCTCGTCGATCTCGCGAACCGGCTGGGGGTGCGTGAGCGCGTCGTGTTCGGCGGCTGGCTGACCCCGTACGACACCGCGGTCCCCGGCCGGTACTCCGTGCGCGACCTCCTCGCCCACACGACCGTCGTGTCCTTTCTGACCTCTTACGACTACGAGAGCTACGGCAACCCGGTCAGCGAGGCGATCGCCTCCGGGACGCCGTACATCACCAGCGGGTACGAGCTGTACGACGTCGTCTACGGCAGCTTCCGGGCGCCGGTGCTGGACATCCGGGCCCGCGACCTGCCGGACGCGGCGTTCGCGCGCGAAGTCGCCGAGCTGATCACCGACGAAGGGAAACGGGCCGAAGTGGTGCGGGTGAACTCGGAACTCGGGCAGGCGCGGTTCGGCGCGCGGGTCGTCGACGAGCTGGTGGACCGGCTGTACCCGCCGCCGATGGGCGCGGCGACGCGGCTGAGCGTCGTGCTGCCGGTGTACAACGAGGCCGCGAACCTCCCGGAGGTGCTGCGGACGCTGCACGACCAGCGCGACGGCGACGTGCCCCTGGACAAGAGCCGGTACGAGGTCGTGCTCGTCGACAACAACTCGACGGACGACACCGTGGCCGTCGCGCACGCCTTCGCGGCGGCGCATCCGGACCTGGCCCTGCACGTCATCCACGAACCCGAACAGGGCGTTTCGTGCGCGCGGCGAGCCGGAATGGACTTTGCCGCCGCCCGCAGCCGGAACCGGCCCGAGAGCGACCCGGGGGAGCGGTACTACCTCGTCTCCGCCGACGCGGACTGCCGGGTCGACCCGCACTGGCTGAGCGAGCTGTTCGCCGCGATGGAGACGAGCAAGGCCGCCATCGGCGTCTGCGACTACTACTACAACGCCGGGCACTTCACCGGGCGGCCGCGGCTGTGGGACGCGATCCAGCGGACCCTGCGGTGCCGCGCCGTCACGTTCGCGCTCTTCGGCGGCTTCCCCGACGGCAAGGGCTTCGCCGTCGAGCGCGACGCCTACGAGCGCGCCGGCGGCATCGAGATCTTCTACCAGCTGCAGGACGGCGAGTTCGTCAACCACCTCTCCGACGACTGGGACTTCGGGATCAAGGTCGCCAGCGGCGGCGACGCGATCACCTACGCGCCGCGCTCGCGCGTCGAGATCAACCCGCGCCGCGTCGACCACGCCATCGACGAGGTCATCGCCGGCCGGGCCTACGGCTCGGACGGCATCATCGTCATGCGCGACATCCGGCCGTCGGCGCCGCCGGTGCCCACCGACCTCACCGAAGCCGAGGCCAAGCAGGCCTGGGAGTTCTCGATCAAGGACTTCACGCCGAAGAACACCATCCTGCCGGTGCTGCTGACGCCCGCGCTGCTGGAGGACGACGCCGTCATCGCGTTCTTCGGCCACGACCTGGCCGCGCGGCTGGCCCGGCGGATCAGCGAAATCCGGCACGAGATGCGGGTCGTGGACTTCACGCCGATCCACGCCTACAAGACGCCGTCGTACCGGTTGTACTTCGAGTTCGCCGACGAGCTGTTCGCGTGCCTGCGGCGGCACGTGGGCGAGGACATCGGGTACCCGCCGCCACTGCCGCCGTGCCTGGCGGCGGTGCCGGCCGCGCGGTTCGCGGAATTCGTCCGCTACTACTGCGAGGACCGCGAGTCGGGCGAAGCCCACAACTACTTCGGCAACGGAGGGGTGTTCTGATGACCCTGGGCTACGAAGAAGCGGTCGGCTCGCTGCACGCGATCGACCCCGCGTGGCCGCGTCCCGGCGTGCTCGACGTGCTCGAAGCGCCCGAGAACCGGCACCTGCTCGACTTCGTGCAGGAAGACCCGTTCGGGGCGCACGTGTTCCCCGGCAACGAGCCCGGCTCGCCGCCGGAGTTCCTGCGCGACCTGGACGCGCAGCTGGCGTCCTCCGGGCCGATCCACCTGTGGTCCTACATCCCCACCTGCGCCTACCGCTGCCGGTTCTGCCAGTACCCGGTGGTGCTGGTCAAGGGCAAGATCGAGAAGGCGGCGCACTGGGTCGACCTCAACATCGCCGAGGCGCGGCTGTGGCTCGACGCGGTGCCGAACCTGACGGGTGCCGAAGTGGGGGAGTTCAACGTCTTCGGCGGCACGCCGTCGCTGCTGCCGGAGCCGGAAATCCGGCGCCTGCTGGAGTTCTACCGCGCGCACTTCGGGTTCACCGACCGCACGACGATCCGCTTCGAAGGCGACCCCAGCACGTTCACCCCGGCCAAGCTCGAGCTGCTGCGGGAGCTGGGCTGCACCAAGCTCTCCAGCGGGGTCCAGTCGTTCGACGACCACGTGCTGGCGCTTTGCGGGCGCGAGCACACCGCGCAGATGTGCGTCGACTTCGTCCGGAACGCCACCGCGGCGGGCTTCGAGTGGGTCAGCATCGACCTCATGTACGGCCTGCTCGACCAGACTCTCGACAGCGTCCGCCGCGACCTGGACGTCGTCCTGGACAACGAAGTCACCGCGGTGGTGTGCACGAAGCTGCACCTGGCGTCCTACAGCGACACCCGCACCGGCGTCACCGGGGAGAAGCCGGCCGCGTGGCAGCTGCCGTCCTACCGGGACAAGCTGGTGCGCGACGGGCACCGCTGGCCGACGCTCGGCGAGCAGTACCAGATGCGGGAGCTGCTCACCGACGGCCTGCGCGCGGCCGGGTACACCGAGCACCCGACGATGTACTTCGCCCGCGACGGCCTCGGGCCGGAGAAGTGGAAGTCCATCATGGTCGACCAGGACAAGCAGGAGGCCGAAGTCGCGATCGGGCTGGGCGGCAGCTCGAGCTGCCGCGCGTCCGAGGCGATCACCGACGTGAACTCCCGCCGCTACGCCGAAACCGTGCACGCCGGCCGTATCCCGCTGGGGTCGGCGACGCGGTTCACCCCCGAGGCGCAGGAGGCCCGGGCCGTCAAGATGGCGCTCACGACGTTGCAGCCGGTGCGGGATTCCGTGCACACCGCGCGGTTCCCGGGGCGGTCGCTGTTCGCGGAACCGTGGCTGGGCAAGTTCCGTTCGCTGGCTTCGCGGGGCCTCGTCCGGTTGCGGCCGGGCGTCGTCGAACTGACCCCGGCCGGGGAAGTGCTCGTCGAGGCGATCATCACCACCGAACTCTGAAGATCACTGCATCGGGTGACACAAGCCTCGCGGGGACCGAGCCCGGCAGGCAGCATGGGTTGCGGATCTGCCCGTACCGAGATCGGAGCCCGGATGAACCGAACCGTGACGGGACAGCGGCTGGCGGGAGCGGCCGCGCTGGCGGTGCTCGCGGCGGTGGTGGTCGCGACGCCCGCCCGAGCCGACTACTCCCTGGCCGACACGAACTACGCGGGCACGCAGATCGCCCGCCACGAAGGCGTCCGGGGCACTCCGCGGACCGACCCGCCCGGGCAGACGCTCGGGCACGACGTCAGCGGGCACCAGGGTCCGGTCGACTGGGCCGCCGCGGCCGCCGCCGGGGCGAAGTTCACCTACGTCAAGGCGACCGAGGGCACCGGGTTCGTCAACCCGCAGTTCGGGCAGCAGTACGACGGCGCGCACGCGGCGGGCATCATCCGCGGCGCCTACCACTTCGCCCGCCCGGACGTCTCGGGCGGCGCCCAGCAGGCGGAGTACTTCATCGCCAACGGCGGCGCCTGGCGCGCGGACGGCACCACGCTGCCCGGCGCGCTCGACATCGAGTACAACCCGTACGGCGACGTCTGCTACGGCAAGAACCCGGCCGACCTGACGGCGTGGATCGCGGACTTCACCCGCACGTACCTGGCGAAGGTCAAGCGCAGCGCGTTGATCTACACGAGCACGGCCTGGTGGAAGCAGTGCACCGGCAACACGGCCCGGTTCGGGAACACCGATCCGCTGTGGCTGGCGCGGTACGGCCCGGACGTCGGCGAACTGCCGGCGGGGTGGGAGAAGCAGAGCATCTGGCAGTTCGCCCGTGGCGGCAGCCTGCCGGGGGACCAGAACTACTACAACGGCCCGATCGGCCGGGTACAGGCGCTGGCCAAGGGTTAGCGCCCGCGCCGGCGCAGGTCGGGCCACGGCGGCCGGTGCACCATGGCGATCCCGGTGAGCGTGGCGGCGACCAGCCCGATGCCGATGCCCAGCAGGGCGACGCGCGTGGCGTCGACGGCCGGTTCCCACCGGGCCTGGCCGTCGCGGACCGCGAACACGCCGACCGGCCGGTGGACCGGGATCACCGTCGTCCCGTCCGGGGTTTCGTACGGATCGCCGAAGGTGCGGGGTTCGGTCATGCCGCCATCGAACCGGAGACCGCCGCCGCTGACAAGATCGGACAAAACCTTGTCCCTTCCGTGACCGGCTGCCTACGATCGCCGGGAGCTGTCCACCGCTCGTCCATTGTGGACTCGGGAGGCGTCGTGCGCAGGGTCGCCGTTCTCGCTGCGGTTTCCGTGGCCGTGGCCGCCGTCGTCTCCGCTCCGGGGGCCGCCGGGGCCGCGCGGACGTGGTTCACGTCGTGGGCACAGTCGCAGGACGGGCGGGCCGACACGGCGGTCACCGGCCAGTCGCTGCGGATGATCACCCACCTCAGCCAGGGTGGCGACGCGGTGCGCGTCCGGTTCCAGAACACCTTCGGCACCGGGCCGCTGACCATCGGGCACGCCACCGCCGGGCCGAGCGCGGGCGGCGCCGCCGTCACCGGGGTCCGCGACCTGACCTTCTTCGGGCGGCACGCCGTCACGATCCCGGCGGGCGGTGAGGTTTGGAGCGACGAGACGTGGCTCGCGACGCGCCCGGACACCGACCTCGCGGTCAGCATGGCGGTCGAGGGGAGCGCCGTGCCCGGCCGCCACGGCGCGGCGCTGCGCGACAACTACCTCACGCCGCCGGGCTCGGGCGACCACGCCGGCGATGCTTCGGGCGGCGCCTTCACGGCCACGGTGGGCGCCACGTACGTCGTCAGCGCCGTCGACGTGCACAACGCGGCTCTGCGGGGCGTCGTCGTCCCGTTCGGCAGCTCGGTCGTCGACGGCATCGGCAGCACCAACTGCGGTCCCGGCTGCACCGAGCTCGGCACGAACCGCCGGTGGACCGACGACCTGGCGCGGCGGATCGTCGCCTCGTCCGCGCAGCTCGCCGTCGCCAACGCCGGCGTCTCGGGCACGACGAGCGCCCGGTCGTGCCCGGGGATGCCGCCGTCGGTCGCGGGCCTGGACGCGGCGAGCCGCCTGGACCGGGACGTGCTGGCGCTGCACGGCGTCACGGCCGTCATCTACTACTACGGCACCAACGACCTCGCGTACGGCTGCGACGCGGCGACGATCCTCGACAGCTACCGCGCGGTGTTCGCGCGGCTGCGGGCGGCCGGCATTCCGGTGTACGTCACGCCGAGCACGCCGAGGCCGGGGTACAGCGACCAGGCGAACCTCGCCCGGCACGAGATCGCGTTGTTCGTCGAGCGCTGGAACACCTGCGGCGGCACGTGTTCCGGCGTCGTCGACTTCGACACGGTGCTGGCGGATCCGCTGAAGCCGAACAGCATCCTGCCCGCCTACGACAACGGCGACGGCATCCACGCGAACGCGGCCGGCCAGCAGGCGCTGGCCGATTTCGTGTCGGTGCCGATGCTCACCCGATCCGGGCCGGTCGGCCACACGATGGGGTGAGCCGGCGAGTCGGAGCGGCGGGACTGTGCGTGCCGGTCAGCAGAGTACCTCCGGTGATGAACGAGTCGATGGACGACGCCGGGTGCTGCCTGCTGTCGGTGGCCTGGAACGTCGCCCCGCTGGCCGAAGGACCGCCCGGCTCCCGCCGCGGCGACCTGCGGCGCACGGTCGAGGCGGTGTGCCGCACCGCCGGCCACGGCGCCCGTGACTGGGCCGCGCGGCACGGGGCGGGCACCGAAGCGCAGTACCGGCCGTTCCTGCAGCTCGCCGACGTCGCCTACGAGATCGCGACGCTCCTGCTGCTGGTGGAGGACTTCCTGGTGCCGGACCTGGAGCGGGAACACCGCCGCTGGGCGGAGATCGAGGAGCTGACCGGCCGGCTGACCGAGCTGTCCGCGTGGACGGCGGCCTTCCTCTTGTCAGGCGCACCCTTACGACTGTAAGGTTGCGCCTGACAAGGGAGGTCTTTCGATGAGTGCTGCGGTGTTCGCGCGCTGCTCGTTCTGTTCGAAGCCCAACACGGAAGTGGACACGCTGGTCGCCGGCCCGGGCGTGTTCATCTGCGACGGGTGTGTGCAGCTGTGCGTGTCGGTGATCGAAGGCAAGCCGGCGGACGTGCCGCTCATCGCGCCGTGGGAGCACGACCTGCCGCTGGAGCAGGTGCTTTCGAACCTGCGCCCGGTCTCGGTGGCGAGCACCCAGGTCCAGGAGAACCTGGCGGCCTGGGTGGGCAAGGCACGCGCCCTGGGCGGAACCTGGACCCAGATCGGCGAGGCGCTGGGCATGACCCGCCAGTCGGCGTGGGAGCGGTTCGCCCAGGCCGCGGCCCGCTGAGCGGCGGTCTCGCTCAGGTGCCGGCCCCGCCGTCGACGCCTTGAGGTCGACGGCGGAAGGACTCGATCAGTTCCCGGGTGGGGGAGCCCAGGCCGGTGACCGTGTTGTAGCCGGGGGCGTGGACGAGGTTCGAGTCCGCGTATTGCCCCGGCGTGATCAGGTCGACGAACCCGTGCTTCACGACCGCGAACGCCACCGTATCCGGCGTCCCGGCGGGGTTGTCGGCGATGGCGTGGTAAGCCGACCGGGGGCGGGCGTAGAGGGCCGGGTTCGCGAAGCCGAGGGAACCGTGTGCCTGGACCAAGAGGGCCTCGACCCCGGCGAAGGCCGGTGAGGACAGGCTCGTGCCGCCCCCGTTGCCCACCTTGTAGGACAGGCTGCCGTCGAGGTTGTAGTCGGTTTCCCCGACGAGCAGGCACAAGTCGGGGTCCGCCAGGGCGGCGACGTCGGGCACCGTGCGCATCGCCGGTGATCCGGCGAACGACGCGGGCACGACGCCGCGCTGGTAGAACGGCTGCGGGAACACGGTGCTGGTCCCGCCGCCGGAGGCCTTGCCCTGGTAGCCGGGCAGCTCCGCTTCCCATGAGCTGCCGTCGCCGGACAGCGGCACTTCGTCGGTCGCCCAGCCGATTTCCCACCGGTACGAGTTGACCGGCCCGATCGCCAGTGTGGTGCCGCCGACCGCGGTGACCCACGGGCTGGACGCCGGGTACTCGACGGTCCGGATGCCGTCGTCGGTGCCGCCACCGCCGGAGTCGCCGCTGGCGAAGGTGAAGGTGATGCCCTCGACCGCGGCTTCCTGGAACGCGCGTTCGTAGGCCGCGACGGCGTCCGGGGCGGAGCCGGGGGTGTAGCCGACGATGATGGACCCCGACACGACGTCGGCGAGGTGCCGGTCGACGATCCGGACGATCGCGTCCAGCACGTCGTCGCCGTAGCGGGCCCGGGAACCCACCACGAAGGCGATGTCCGCCTCCGGGGCGATCGCGTGGGCGGCCTGGACATCCATGGCGAACTCGCCGCTGGCTTCCTCGGGCCGGGCGTCGGCCGGGACGTAGGCGGTGAACTGGCCGGGGGCGAACGGCGGCTCGCCGTGCTCGGTCGCGAAGCGGTCGGCGTCGGGCAGGGCGTTGATCTCGTTGCCGATGCTGACGATCCCGATCGTCACGCCCTTGCCGGTGAGGCCGGTCCCGGTGATCCCGTAGGCGTCGCGCACCTGCCGCGGCGTGTACCCGCACGGCGCCCATTGCGCGGGGTGCCCGTAGGCGGGCGGGAGGTCGGTGGCCGGGGTGTCGCCGTAGTGGGCCGGGCAGGGGCTGGTGGGCGCCCCTCCCGAGGTGGCGCGAGAGGCCGTCCGGGACCCGGTCCCGGGCGGCGGACCGGAGGGGCGGGAGCCCGTCACGGCGGTGAGCCCGGTGACGGTCAGGACGTCCCGCCCCACCGCCGCGGGCACCGTGACCGGATCCACGGCCGCCCGGAACGGGGTGCCGTAAAGGGTGTAGTTGTCGAAGCGGGTGCCGAACGCCTCGGCCGCCTGCGCGACCGTGCCCTGGGCGACGACGGCCCGGGAGCCGGCGCTGACGATCGACAGGCCGGTGCCGCGCAGCCACTCGCTGACCGCGTCGATGCGGTGCTGCGCCGGCCCGAAGCGGGCGCGGGTCTGCTCGGCGGTCAGGTAGTGGCCGTAGCGGCGATCACGCGGGTCCGACACCGCGCGGGCGTAGGCGGCCAGGCTGCGGGAGTCACCCGCGAGGAACACCTGGGCGGTGACCGGGGCCGCCGGATCGGCCGGCCCGGTGTCGGTCCCGTCGTGGACCACGTGGGTGGACCGGGTGCCCTCGAGCCCGCGGACCGGTACTCGTGACGGTGTGTCCGCGAACGCCGGCGCGGCGGGCGTGATCACGGTCGCGATCACCCGCTGACCAGCAAGCTCGTGCGCTGTCGTCGGCTCCGCACCGGCTGTCCTTCCCTGGGGGCTTCGGGGCGGTCAGCACGCGACCCGCTTGCCGTCCGCGATCTGGACGCGGAGGACGCCGAGCCCCCGGGAAATGTGGCTGCGGACGGTTCCGACCGCGCACCCGAGCACCTCGGCGATCTCCCCGTCGTCGAGGTCTTCGTAGAAGCGCAGGACGATCGCGGCCCGCTGCGCCCGCGAGAGGCCGGTCAGCAGCCGGGCGAGCCGGTCGGCGTCGGCGATCCGGTCCGCGTGGTCGGGAACCGCCGCTTCGCCGAACTTCGTGACGTCCGGCGCGGTCTGCACCGAGCGCTGGTACCAGCGGCGTCGCCACGAGAGGTAGCCGTTGACCACCATCTTCCGCAGGTACAGATCCGGCCGGTCGGCCGCGGCCACCCGGCGCCACAGCTGGTGCGCGCGCACCAGCGCGTCCTGCACCACGTCCTGCGCCAGCTCGCGGTCGCCGGTCAGAACGGCCGCGAACCGCACCAGGTCGGGCAGCTGAGCACGCGCGAACTCTTCGAAGTGCACATCAAGTCAGATGCCGAGACCCCGGCACATTGTTGCACTCCTGCCGGAAATTCCCGGCGAGCCGGGTAGCGCTTCCGGAAACTCGGACGCCGGCGCAACAGATTGGCGAGCAGCCGCATCTTAAGTGTGTGCGGTTCGAAGGGGTCTCCCCGGGGGCCACGGCCCGGGGCTGAGCTGAATGGGGGTCGTCCGATGATGTCCGAACCAGGCGCCAGTTCCCGGAGAGCGGTGTTGAAGTACCTCGGCGCGGGCGGTGGCGTGGTGGCCGCGGGCGCCGCGCTGGCCGCGTGCACCGGCGTCCAGCAGGCCCAGAACGGCGGGCGTTCCGGGCCGTTCCCGGGCAATCCGGGGTGGCGGTTCGTGTTCGTCAACCACGTCACCACCAACTCCTTCTTCGTCCCGACCCGGTCCGGGCTCGCCGACGCGGCGGCGTTGCTCGGCGTGCCCGAGCCGCAGTGGACCGGCTCGGAAAACGGCAATGTCGCCCAGATGGCGAGCGCGATGGAAACCGCGATCAACAGCAAGGTCGACGGCATCGCCATCGCGCTGACCGACGACCACGCCTTCGTCGACCTCACCAAACGGGCGCTGGGCCAGGGCATCCCGGTGATCGCCTACAACGCCGGTGCGGCCGGCAACTACCCGCTCGCCTACGTCGGGCAAGACCTGTACCTGTCCGGATTCCGGATGGGACAGCGCATCGCGCAGAAGATCACCTCCGGGGACATCCTGGTCGGCATTTCCCAGCCGGGCGGCAACAACGTCCAGCCGCGGCTGGACGGCATCACCGACGCGCTGAAGCAGGCCGCGCCCGGCGTCCGCGTCCAGTCGGTGAACACCGGGGCCGAGCAGGCCGGCGAGCTGAACGCGATGACCGCCGCGTACACCGGGAACGCCGGAGCGAAGGGGATCTACGCGGTCGACGCCGGCAGCACCGCCGCGTGCGCGAAGCTGATCGCCGACCGCGGCCTTTCGGGCCGGGTCGGTGCCGGCGGATTCGACTTGCTCGACGACACGGTCGCCGGGGTCAAGGGCGGCGCGCTCGACTTCACCATCGACCAGTCCCCGTACCTGCAAGGGTTCTTGTCCGTGCTCTACCTCTACCTGTTCCGGCTGTCCGGCACGCTGGTCGCGCCGCCGGCCACCGACACCGGCCTCACGTTCGTCACCAAGGAGAACGTCGGCCCGTACGCGACGGCCCACAGCCGGTTCGAGGGCGGCGACAACAAGGACGTCATCGGGATGCCGGGCGCGATCCCGTTGCCGCCGGCGTCGGGCCGGTAGCGGGGAACGTCGATGAGACCGTTGCTGCTGGGCGTGATGCGGATCAAGGAACTCAGCATCCTGCTGGTCACGATCGCCGCCGGAAGCTACTTCACGGTGACCAGTGACGCGTTCAATTCCCTGGACAACTACCAGACGATCGCCCAGTACGTCGCGCCGTGGGCGATCATCGCCGCGGGGCAGGTGATGCTGCTGATCTGCGGCGAAATCGACCTCTCCGCCGGGTTCGTGTTCACCCTCGCCCCGTTCATGCTGATGCAGTTCTTCGTCAACGGCTGGCCGCTGTGGCTGGCCCTGCTCGGCGCGATCGTGGTGAGCACCCTGGTCGGATTGGTGAACGGACTGATCCGGACCCTGCTCGACATCCCGTCGTTCATCACCACCCTGGGGACGGCGTTCCTGTTGCAGGGCCTGGTCCTGATCATCTCCAACGCCCGCCCGGTCGGTGCGCCGAAGGACGGCTGGGTGGTCGCCGCCTTCGGGGGCACGCGCTGGACGGAGTTCCTGTGGGCGGCCGGGGTGGTCGTCGTGATGCAGGTGGTGCTCTCGGCGACCCGGTTCGGCATCCACACCCAAGCCACCGGCGGCAACCCGGTCGGCGCCGCGGAGTCCGGCATCGCGGTGAACCGCGTGAAGGTGGTCAACTTCGCGATCACCAGCACCCTGGCGGGGCTCGCCGGCATCCTGCAGGGCACCCGGGTCGGCTCGTACGACCCGACCAACGGCGGGTTCACCACGATGTTCTTCGCGGTCGCGTCGGCCGTGATCGGCGGCACGGCGCTGCTCGGCGGATCCGGCACGGTGGTCGGCGCGTTCCTCGGCGCGCTGCTGCTCGGCATCGTGTTCGACGGGTTCAACCTGACCGGGGTCAGCGCGAACGCGTTCAACCTGGTTCTCGGTGCCGCCATCCTGGTCGCGATGGTGCTCAACGTGACGCTGATCGTGGTGCGCAAGCGCGCCGGATCCCGGGAGCTGACATGACCGCCGACGTCATCCGGGTCGAGGGCGTCAGCAAGCAGTTCGGCCCGGTGACCGCGCTCGCCGACATCACCCTGCACGTGCGGCGCGGCGAGGTCCTCGGGCTCATCGGGGACAACGGCGCCGGGAAGTCGACGCTGATCAAGATCCTCACCGGCTACCACCAGCCCGACGGCGGCCGCATCCTGTTCGAAGGCGAGCCGACCACGCTGAGGTCCGTGGTGCACGCGAGGTCACTGGGCATCGAGACGGTGTTCCAGGACCTGGCGATGGTCGACGACCTGCCCGTCTACCTGAACCTGCACCTGAACCGCGAACTGACCCACCACCCGCTCCCGTTCCTGCGTCGCCGCGAAATGAAGCACCGCGCCCGCGAGGCCCTCGACTCGATCGGCATCAGGATCCCGTCGGTGACCGCCGAAGTGGGCATGCTGTCCGGAGGCCAGCGCCAGGCGATCGCGGTGGCCCGCTCGGTGTATTCGAAGGCGAAGCTGCTGCTGCTCGACGAGCCGCTCGCCGCGATGGGCGCGAAGGAAAGCGCGGTGATCCTGCGGTTGCTGCAGGAGCTGAAACGCCGCGGCGACATCGCGATCATCCTCATCGCCCACAACTACGGCCAGGTGATCGACGTCTGCGACCGGGTGAACCTGCTGCAGCACGGCAAGATCACCTTCGACCGCCCGGCCGCGGAGACGTCGGTGGCCGAGCTCCTCGACCTGGTGAACGCGGAATACCGCCTCGACGGACAGTCCTAGTGCCAGCCGAGCTCGGCCAGCTGGTGCGCGGCTTTGCCCGGCAGCCAGAAGCTCACCTTGTCCAACCGGCCCGACTCGGTCCGGAACTTGAAGCCGTAGCTGAACAGGCCACGCACCCGACGCAGGCCGATGACCTCGGCGCGGGCGATCCGGATCGGCATCAGGATCTGGACGCGCAGCTCGATCTGGTCTCGGCTGACCAGCAGGCTGGCGAACGGCCACGTCGCGCCCATGCCGTTCACCCGGGCCCCGCCCCGCAGGACGAGGTCGTAGTCCTCGTCCCGCAGCGCGATGATCCGGCGTGCGTACTCCGGCGCCGGAGGCGGTACCTGGCCGAGCCCTCCGCTCTTCTCCCGCCACCGGGTCCCGACGAACACCGTCGTCACCAGGAGTGCGCAGATCCCCAGCAGGACGATCCCCATTTCCGCACGAGGGCTCATCGGCGTTGTCCCAGCTCCACATCGTGCCGTCGGGCCTGGGGGGCGTAGCCGCCGGCGCGCTATCAAGTTCGCTGCTCAGGTCGGAAGTCTCCGCTATCCTAGTTGATTCGAGACCACGGCTGCCGTACTACTTGCGGCATGAGCCGACCGCGTGAATCGACGTCAGCAGGCCTCGTGTTCCGCGGCCAGCGACCTGCCCGTGTCTCTCCACGGTCACTTTTCCTGCACGTCGGGCTCCTGTTGCTGCTCGCGACCGCGGTCGCCGTCGGGTTCGGCACGCTGCTGTGGCTCGGGCTGGGCAGTCCGAACGTCACGGCCCCTTCGACTCCGACCACCGGCAGGACGACAGCACCACCCGCGCTGACCGCAGGCGAACGATTGGAAGCCTTGAAGGTCATCCTCGCCGTCGTGGCCGGGATCGGCGCGGTCGTCGCATTGACCGTCGCCTACCGCAAGCAGCGCGATGCGGAGCTGGCCGAATACCGCGAGGACGCGAAGGCTTACGCCGACCGCTTCGGCAAGGCGGCCGACCAGCTGGGCAACGCGGAATACGTGGTGCGGACCGGAGGTGTCTACGCGCTGGCGGAGCTGGCCGACGAGTGGATCGACGGCAGGCAGACGTGCATTGATCTCCTCTGCGCGTATCTGCGGATGCCCTACGTCGCCGACACGGCTTCCGCCGACTACTCCGACGGCAACCGTGAAGTCCGTCGCATCATCATCCGCGTGATCCGCAACCATCTCCGTGACGACTGGAGCGCCGTGTCATGGCGGGGCTACCGATTCAGCTTCGAAGGCGCGGTCTTCGACTGCGGAGATTTCTCGAAGGCTCATTTCCGGGGCGGGAACGTCACATTCCACAAGGCGCGTTTCGTGGCAGGACACGTCGAGTTCAACGACGTCGAGTTCGAGGGCACCCCGGTCTGGTTCAGCGGGGTCGAATTCGCCGGCGCGTTCGTCGATTTCCGCCGAGCAACCTTCGCGGGCACCACGACCTCGTTCAAGGGAGCCGTGTTCTCGGCAGGCCGAGTCGAGTTCGACGACGCACATTTCTCCGCCGGAAAAGTCGACTTCGACGGTGTCACGCACACCGGTGGAACCGTGGGGTGGGGCCCGTTCCCCGAACCCTCTGCCTCGACGCACCCTGCTCCATAGCGGACGGTTCGTTTCGGTCGCGGCGCCGTAATCCTGTTCTACCTTGCCCCCGTGGACCACCGGACCGCGTGAGTGTGGCCGTCCGCTGTGGTGGCGTAGCCCGCTGCCTGTCCGTTGTCGCTGACAGCAGTGGCGTTGGCGTCCTTGCCGTCCGCAAGCGGGGCCAGTGGCGAGACCGTGCCGTCGGTGTCCCACCGCGCGGCGTGCCCGGTGTTGCCCGAGGTGAACGACTTGCCGACCATCACCCCGGAGGCCGCGATGCCTGACGCCCAGCTGGTGGCATCCCCGGGCAACGGGTTCAGCAGGGTGATGACTCCGGCGCTGTCCCAGCGCGCGACGCGAGAGGTGTCCGTCGTCTCGTAGCCGGCGACCACGCCGTCGTCGTCGATCGCGGTGGCGATGCTGGTCGACGAGCCGGACCCGATGCCGAGCGTGGCGATGGTGCCGTCCGGGGCCCACTGCACGGCCCTGGTGCCGGGGCAGCAACCGTAGGAGTAACCGACGATCGCGCCGGTGTCGTTGATCGAGTTCGCCTGACTGCTGTGCTGGCCGGGAAGGGTACCGAGGTTGTCGATGGTGCCGTCGACGTTCCACCGCACCGCGTGCCGGACGCCGTCCGGCTGCTGGGAGTAGCCGACGACGACGCCGGCGGAGTTGATCCCGCGTGCCTCGCTGGCGATGTCACCGGGCAGCGTGCCCAGGTCGTCGATCGTGCCGTCGAGGTTCCAGCGCACGGCGTGGGTGTGGAAGTTGTACTCCGCGTCCCGCATGCTGCCGCTGCCGGCGACGACACCGGCGTCGTTGATGGCCTGCGCCGTGCTGCTCACTCCGGTGGGCAGCATCCCGAGGTCGTTGATGGTGCCGTCCGGGTTCCAGCGTGCAGCGTGGTTGCCGAGGCCGACCGAGGACTCGCCGACGACGGTTCCACTCGAGTTGATCGCGAAGGCGAAGCTGTAGCTGCCGCCCGGCAGGACGCCGAGGTCGGTGATCTGCGTGGTGGCCGTGGCCGGCGCCGGAAGGACGACAGTGCCCGCCAGTAACGTGACGAGGCTGCCGGCCGCCAGGATGCCGACGCGCGAAAGTACTCGTGGACGTGCCATGGACGATCCCCCCAGACGTGACGCGTGCCGCTTGCCCGCACGCGGTTTCGTTGCACACCAAGTCAAACGGTAACCAGTCGCAGGGGCAATCCGTCATTCGCCGTAACGCGATTTGGCCCTCGTCGGTGACCTTGCCCCGGCGGCCTGACCGTTCAGCCGCCGCCGGCAGGTGGCACCGGACGCGCCGAACAGTGCGGTGGGCAGGCGGTTCCAGCCGATGCCGGCCTGCTGCGCGAGTGCTACCTCAAGCGGTAGGCACGGATGATGGTCTGGGCGACCGTGTTCCCCTTCCGGTCCGCCGCCGTTGCCTTGAACGACACGAACGCGCCCTGAGCCGGGTGCCACAGCTGGGCGAGCCAATGGTCGCCGGCGCGCAGGAGCGGTGCCGGCAGCCAGGTCTTCCCGTCGTCGTAGGACACCTGGACCACCGGCTCCGTCAGCGCGGCCTGCTGGTCGGTGTGCTGGAGGTACACCGGTACCAGGAAGCCGGTGCCGGCCGGGGCCTGGTTCCGGTCGTCCAGCGCGGGCGCGAACCGCACGGCCATCAGCGGCAGCGGTTCGGCTCCGGCGCCCGCGACGTGCCCGGACCGGAAGGTCCAGTCGGCGCTGACCGTGGTGGACAGATCCGCCGGACCGTTGCGGACGGACTCGGTGTGCAGCCGGTAGGCGGCTTCTTCCGGCGGCAGCGTGAATTCGCTGCGGCCGGCCCACGGGTACCCGGCGAGCTGCCGGCCGTCACGGTAGAGCGCGGTGGTGCCCGACTCCGCGTTCGCCGCCTGGCCGTAGTGGCCTTCGCCCCGGTCGCTCAGCAACCACAGGTCGAAGTCCGCCGTGTCGCCCAGCCGGCTCGCCCACTTCGCGGGATCACCCGGGTACTGCGGGAACGACGGCCCGAAGACCCCCGAGTTCCACCGTTCGACCACGGACCGACCACGCCGGTACGTCTTCGGCACGCTCTGGGCGGAGGTCTGGTACTCGTCGCCCGTGGACTGGTCGAAGTAGCTCTCCCACGGCGTGTCCGGGCTGTAGTACTCCTGGAGCGTGAAGGGAAGGGCGGCCGTCACCATCGAGTCTCGGGTGCCCGTTTGACCGGGACCGGTGCTCGAGTGCTCCGACCGCACGGAAGCCAGGTCGCGATCGGCGAAGCGCCGCACCAGCCCGGTGGGCACCTTGCCCTGCTCGGACCACCGGAGGTGGTAGAGGTACGGGCTGTTGCCGAAGCCGCCTTGCCCGTCGGGCCGGGCGAGGAGCGCTTCCGCGGTGTAGGTGAAGCCCTTCGCCGTCGTCGTCGAGGGACGTACCCACGTCCGGCCGAACGCCCCGGAGTTCCGGGCCCACGTCGTGCCGGTCGGGATGGCGCGTTCGAAGGTCAAGGTCGACTCCCCGTCCGCGGCATCGGGGCGATCGACGACCATCCCGGCGGGCTCGGCCGTTCGCGCGTCGAACGTCAGCTCCCCGTCCGCCTGCACGGTGATCTCGGGTTCGGGGAAGTGCGCGGCGATCAGTTCACCGGCGGCGTTCCGCCCGAAGACGTCGGTCAGGAGGAAGTAGCGGCCTCGTGGCAGGCGGACCACCGCCGAGGAGACACCCCCGAGGTTTCCGGAGTAGCCCTGGGGGCGATCGAGGTCGACGAACCAGTAGTTGTTGCTCCGGGCCGCGGGATTGCCCTGCCAGTCGACGAAGGTCAGCTTGACGTCGTAGCTCTCCGCCTCACGCTGGACCCCGACCGGCGTCCGCACCGTGCTGCCGGCACCGACGGCGACGAGGACCCCGCCGTAGGTCCCGTCCGGGCTGTCGACTGCGGTGTCAGCGGCGAACGTGGCCGCGGCCTCTCCGCCGGCGGGCACCGTCAGCCGGCTGGGGGAGACGGTGAACATCCCGTCCGGAGCCCTCTTGCCCGTGCTGTCGCGGACATCGGTGCCCAGGTCCAGGGTGACCGGCACGGACCCGCTGTTCTGGTAGGTGACGGTGGCGGTCAGCGGCCGATCGTCGGTGTGCGGCCACCGCGCCACCCCGAGGGAAAGACTGCCCGGGGCGGCCTGCACCGGCTGGCCGGCTGCCCGGGCGACGTCGACCCGGCCCGCGCCCTGCTGGTAGACCGACAGGCCGTCACGGGGCTTCGCGCTGTTCATCAATCCCGACTTCAACCGGGCGGCGGGCCAGTCCGGGTGCTCGCCCGCGAGCAGCGCGGCCGCGCCGGCCACGTGGGGAACCGCCATCGACGTGCCGGACAGCGAGACGTACTTCTCCGCCGCCGGCGTGCCGATCCGCCCGTTCGCCGCGCGGGCGGCGACGATGGCGACCCCGGGTGCGGTCAGATCGGGCTTGATCGCTCCATCACCCGGCCGCGGGCCGCGGCTCGAAAAATCGGCCAGCTCGTCCTCACGGTCCACCGCCCCGACGGTCAGGGCCGCGTCGGCGATTCCCGGGCTGGTGAGGGCCCCGTTCGGGCCGTTGTTCCCGGCGGCGACGACGAACAACGCGCCTGACTGCGCCGTCAGGCGGTTCACCGCGGCCGAGAGCAGATCCCCGCCCTTGCCCCCGCCGGCCGGCCCGCCGAGGCTCATGGTGACGATCTTGGCGCCGGCCGCGGCCGCCCACTCCATCCCCGCGATGATCCCGGATTCGGTGCCGTCACCGCTGTCGTCGAGCACCTTGCCCACCAGCAGCCGGGTATCGGGCGCGACCCCCTGGTACGCACCGCCGGACGCGGCGCCACTGCCGGTGACGATCGACGCGACGTGCGTGCCGTGCCCGTACCTGTCGTCGGTGCCGCCGGGGCTGCCGGTGAAGTCGCGGGCGCCGGCGACCGCGTCCGCCAGATCCGGGTGGCCGGCATCGATCCCGCTGTCGAGCACCGCCACCGTCGTCCCGGCGCCGGTGTACCCGGCTCGCCACGCCTGTGGAGCGCCGATCTGGGGCACGCTGTGGTCGAGATCGGCCCGCACTGGGCCGTCGAGGGAGACACGCCGGACGTCGGCGGGCCGCGAACGCACGTCCGCCCACACCGCCGAGACGGACTTCTTGTCCGCCCGTACCGCCGTCCCGTCGACGCTGGGCAGGACGTGGGCGCCGGTGGTCGCGGCGAGGGGCCGGGCGAGCCCGGCCCGGTCACTGCTGCGGGTGACGATCAGCGGCACGTCTTTCCTGGCGCTGTCGTCGTAGCCGTTGCCGACGAGCAGCGAGATGTCGAACAGCCGGCTGTCGAGCTGTCCCGCGTCGATCAGCTCCCGGGCGTCGTCCGGCACGACGGTGACGTCGCCGCGCTCGTCGAGCCGTTGCCGGAAGCCGATGTTCTCGCGGCCGGGAGCACGGCGCACCCGGACCTGGTCACGCCCGGTGAGCGTCACCTGATCACCGGTGACGAGGGTGACCGTGCGGCCGGCGGGTGGCGGCCCGGCTTCGGCGGCGGCGATCGCCGCCGCCGCGGGCGAGACCAGCGTGGACAGTGTCAGCGCCACCGTCATGGCGGCGAACCGGAATCGTCCCGTCGTCACGAGGTCGCCCCCACCGCGTCGACCACGAGCTGGTCGTTGGTGGACCAGCCGAGCACCGTGCCGGCCGGCACCCCGGCGCGGCCGGCCGCGACCGTCCTGGTGCCGAGAACCCGGGAGCTCACCGGGTCGAGGATGATTTCCGTGCGGACGCCCTCGTCGGTGCGCCCGACGGCCACCCCGCCGCGGCCGGCGAAATCGATCTGCCCGGGCGTCCGCTCGATGCCCGGCAACAGGGCGATGGCCTGGTACAGCGCCGTGCGCACGCCGGGGGGCAGCAGCGCGTCCGCCCTGGCCGCGAAGGACACGGCGGTCTTGTACGTGAGGTAGTCGTCGCTGTGCTTCGGGTTCGAGCCCGCCGCCGCGCGGAACACGTCGAGCAGCCGCCGGGGGTCGGTGGGCAGGTTCGCCACCCAGGACAACGTCGGGTGGCCCACGCCCGGTTCGGTGGCAGCGGGCGGTTCTGCGCGCTTCGGATCGCCGTGGGCATCCGGATCCGGGAACACGAGCGTGTGCGGGGTGGGCAGGGCCCGGCCCCGCTCGGCGAGCTTCCGCGCATCCTGGTCGGTCAACGGACGGGCGTCGATGTCGGTCGTCGTCTTGCGGCGCACCGTCCGCAGGCCGTCCGCGGCCAGCCACAGCTCGGACTCGGACGCGGACCGCACCCGGGCCACGTCCTCGTCCCCGTACTCGGTGAATTGCCCGTCCGGGCCCCGGTTGAGGACGATTTCGTTGACGATCTGCCCGCGGTCGTGCGAGTACACGAACTGATCGGCGCGGATCGACAGCGGCCGGAGCCCCGAGGTGTGCGCGGCGAGGACCACCAGGGTGTCCCGCGCCGACGTCTCCGCCCCGACGAGTGGCGCGGGAGCAGCCGGGCTGACGGCGCCCGGCGGGGTCGTGCGTCCCGCGGGCAGCACCGCGACCGCGGTGATCCCGGCCCCGGCGACCACGGTGACCACGGCGGCGGCCAGCGCGAGGCCACCGTGGCGGGGCGTCCGCCGCGTGACCCGGGAGTGCAGCTGGCCGAAGGCGCGGGCACGCATCCGGGCCAGGCTTTCGGCGGACAGTTCGGGAGCCGGGAAAGCGGAACGAAGCAGTTCGAGGTCGCGGCTGTCGCCGGGGGCTTGCTGCTGGGTCATCGGATCGTCTCTCCGGGAGCCTGGGGACGGGCGTGGTCGGGCAGGGCGGCCTGCAAGCGTTTCCTCGCGCGGTGCAGGGTCGAGCGCACCGTGCCGACCGGTACGGAGAGCGCGGTCGCGATCTCCTCGTAGCCGAGGTCCGCCAACGCGTAGAGCAGCAGCACGTCCCGTTGCCTGCGGGGCATCTCGGCGAGGATCCCGGTGATCAGCCGCGCGTAACCGCCGGCGTGGATCCGGTTGATCGCCTGTTGCGCGGGGTCGTCGGAACTGACGTCGGTGCCGCCCGCCCGGGCCATCGTCCGGTACCGCGTCGACTCCTGCCGGTGGCGGCGCCGGACCACGTTGGTCGCGATGCCGTACAGCCACGGCAGTGCCCCGGAGTGGCTGGGGTCGTAGCGGTCACGCTGCCGGAAGGCCAGGCAGAACGTCTCGGAGACCAGGTCTTCGGCGACCTCCGGTCCGACTCTGGCGGCACAGTACCGATGCAGCGGGCGGGCGTGCCGGTCGAACAGCACACCGAAGGTCTCGGCATCGCCGGCGATCAGCTCGGCATCGGTGACGTCCGCGACGGGACCGGCCGGCGGCAACCGGTCGTTCCCCCTTGCGGACCGCAGTGGTGTCATGCTCCCTTTTTGCCGTCCCGGCCGGTTTCAGTTCCACCTCACCGAGGACCGGGCTTGGCCGTGGTGGCTCCGGCCAGCTGTGCGCGCACGGAGGGTGCTACGGCAACAGCGCCTCGAGCGCGACCGACAGCCCTGCTCCTTTGGCGTGGCGAACTCGCGGGCCCGCTTCCCGGTTGCCCCAGTACTTCGCCCTGCGGCCGCCCGCGCGTCGCGTTTCGGTCGCGGGGACCGACTTCGTCACCTGGCGGAGAAGCCTCCGTTTCGGGGTGACCTTGCTTTCGGCTGCCACTCGCCTGGCGTATCGGCGCAACCGCGCCAAGTCGAGAGTCGTCCAGTCGTACTGGCGTGCACCGCTGTTGTCCGTCGGATCCTCAGCCGCACGACACCGATCGCCGCCCGCGCTGTAACGGTGGTCGGTGCCCCGGCGATTCTGCCGCGAAGGGGACAGCCGACAAGGGGAGCATGATGCCTGCCAGCCCGCTCGACATCCTGCGTGACTCCGGACCGGCGTTCGCCGGTCTCGCCGAGGTCCGCCCGGCCGCGGAGCCGGGGCACTACTCGGCCGACTTGCAAGTGTGGGTGCACGGGGGCCGGCCTGTGGCGCAGTCCGCGCTCAGCCACCTGAAGACCGACACGATCGAGGGGAACGAAGACTGAAATGCCGCCCCCGGCGGTGTACCTGATCAGCCGGACGACGGACCGGGCCGACGACCTCGTCGCCCTCGAGCTGCGCCGTCGTGCCGTGCCGTTCCGGCGATTCAACGTCGATCTCTTCCCGCAGCACGCGTCCGTCGCCTTCGATCCCGTCGCCGGGACGTTGACACTGGACGGCCAGGACGCGTCCACGCTGCTGTGCGGCGAAGCGCGGGTGTGGTGCCGCGGGCTCCGGTTCCCCAGACCGGCCGGCGACGACACGACCCGGTACGTCCTCGATGAGTCCGCCGACCTTTTGACCGGCGTCTTCGCCTGTTCGCCGCCCGCGAAGTGGCTCAACCACCCGGACGCGGTCACCGCGGCGTCCAACAAGGCCCGGCAGCTCCGGCTGGCGGCCCAGCTCGGCTTCCCGGTTCCGGCGACGGTGCTGACCAACGACCTGCGGACCGTCGGCGCCCACCACCTGGCCCACCCGGCATCGGTGAGCAAACCGGTCACCGGCCGGCTGTTCACCGTCGACGGACGTCCCGTGTCGGTGTACACGGCCCCCTTGACCGGTTCCGGCGCCGAGAGGGCCGCGAAAACGGCGCCGTTCTGCGCCCAGGAACGCTTGACCGGCGAAGACGTGCGGGTGACCGTCATCGGCAGCCGGTGCCACGCGGTGGCGATCGCCACCCGATCGGACACAGTGGACTGGCGGCTTGCCCGGGACGAGGACGTCGAGTACCGGGAGATCACGCTGCCGCCGGACGTCCGGGACTTCGTGCTCGACCTGGCCGGCGCATTCGGCCTGCGGTACGCGGCGGTCGACCTCTTCCGCGCGGAAGACCGCTACCACTTCCTGGAAGTCAACCCGGGCGGGCAGTGGGCCTGGCTGGAACACGCGTGCGGCACCCCGCTCACCCGCCTGATCGTCGACGAACTGCTCGGCGAGGAGGTGCACGCATGGCCCGGCTCGCGCCGATCACGCTGCTCCGGCAGGTAGTGCCGGTGCCGCGGAAGGACCGCGTGATCAATCCGCCGCACCTGTTCGAGCGCTACGAGACACGGATCGCCGAACTCCGTGACGATCCGCGGATCCCGGACAGCGAACTCCTCGAACAGGCGCGGAAGATGTGGGCCGACCAGGAGACGCGGCTGTCTTCGATCGACAGCCGCGCGGGCCAGCTGATGGCCGCGGCCGGCATCGCCGCCTCGCTGACGACCACCGCCGTCGGGCAGAAGGGCCTCTTCGGGGTGGGTGTCGGGAACCCGCTGCTCGTCATCGCCTACCTCCTGGCCCTGGCGTACTTCGCGTACTGCATCCTGGTCGCGCTACGCGTGCACGGACGGCGACGACGCCACAAGATCGGTCCGGACGAGCTGGTTCCCTCCGTGGGAGCGTCCTACTCGCGGCACCTGGCCGTCGAACTGCTGGCATCCCTGGTCAAGAACTACCAGAGTGACAACCGCCAGGTCGAGGCGCTGCACATGGCGCAATGGGCGTTCCGCAATGCCGTGATCCTGCTCGTGTTCGGCGGGATCACGGCCGTCTGGCGGTGATCGGTGCCTGGTCTCGGCGTCGGCCTCCGCGTCGCCCGTGCGACCATCTGCGGAGGACCCGGACCGGACGAAGGAGCCCCAGACCTTGCCCTTGGTGCACGCTCTGTGGTCTCCGGGCCGGGGGCTGCTGCTCTGGGCGGAGCGCGACCGAGGCCCGGCCGGCACGGCGAGCCGTTCGGCGCGGATCGCGCTTCCGCATCCGTTCGCGGTCTCCAGCACGCAGCTGACCGCTCTGCATCCCGGCAAGCCCACGTCGGCGACCTTGCTGCTGCCGTCGCGGGCGAACCGGCCGCTGGCCTCCTCCGAGCCGGCGGGTGGTAAACGGCGGGTGCTGTCGCTGCGGCCGTGGTCGGTGCCGGCCTTGATCGTGGACGCGAGCGAACTGGAGGACCTCGACGACTCGGCCTCGTACGGTTCTTCCGTCACCTACCTGCGGGCGGTGGCCCGCCTGGCCGGGGACCTGGTGCGGCGCGGGCGGGTGCTGCCGACGCTCCTCCGCCGGGGCGACGCGGCGGAGGCCCGGTGGCGCCCGGTGCTGCAGGGCGTGGATTTCGTCGCGTTCGACGCGCTGGTCGCCGCGATGCCGCCGGTCGGGCGGGCCGAACAGATCGCGCCGCTCACCGGGGCCTCGCCGCGCGCGCTCGTCACCGATGCCCTCCACGCCCTGGTCGACGCCGCGGTCCGGGACCGGCTGGCGCGCGCGGATCCGCCCGTCGACCTGCGCGGGGGCGGGGACGCGGCCGCGGTGTGGCTCTCCGCTTTGCAAGGCGGCGTTCCGCGCGTCGAGCTGCCGCTGGCCGAGCTCGGTGTCCTGGCCGGCGCCGTCGCGAAGTGGGACGAGGTCGCCGATACCGCCGATGCCGCTGTCGTCGACGGCCGGGCGTGCTTCCGGCTGGCCGAGGTCACCACCCTGCGTCGACCGGCCGAGGACGATCCCGACGACCAGACCGGCGACGGCACGAAGTGGCAGCTGCAGTTCCTGCTGCGGGCGACCGCCGACGCCAGCTTGCTGCTGTCGGCGGGGCAGATCTGGTCGGGCGAGGCGAACGGGCTGGTCAGGGACCCGAAAGGGCTGTTCGTCGCCGAACTGGGCCGGGCCGCGCTGGTGGAACCGATGCTCGCGCCGGCCTTGCGCCGGACCCAGCCGTCCGAATACGACCTGACCGTCGAGGAGGCCGAGCGGTTCCTCACCTCGGGCGCGACCCGGCTGGTCGAGGCCGGGTTCGAGGTGCAGCTTCCGGCCACCTGGGACGGCCGGCGCCGGCTCGGGCTGCGGCTGTCCGTCCGCAGCACGCCGTCGGAGCAGGTCGTCACCCGCAGCCGGGTGGGCCGCGACGAGCTGGGCGGGTTCCGCTGGTCGATCGCGGTGGGCGACGACGAGATCGGCGAGGAAGAGCTGGCGAAGCTCGTCGCGGCGAAGACTTCGCTGGTGCGGCTGCGGGGCCGGTGGATCAGCGTCGACGCCGACCGGCTCCGCGCCGGTCTCGAGTTCCTGCGCCGCGACCCGGACCGGCACACCCGGCCCCCGGCCGCGGCCGAGCTGCTGGAGCTCGCCCACCTCGAGGGGGAGACGCCGCTCCCGGTCACCGGCGTCAGCGCCGGCGGCTGGGTCGGGGACGTCCTGGCCGGGCGGGTCCAGCAGGAACTGCGGCCGGTCGGGCTGCCGCCGTCGTTCCGCGCCACGCTGCGCCCCTACCAGCAGCGGGGGGTCGCCTGGCTGGCGTTCATGTCGGCGCTGGGACTCGGTGCGTGCCTGGCCGACGACATGGGCCTCGGCAAGACCGTCCAGACGCTGGCGCTCGAGGCGCTCGAGCGGGCCGAGGACGATCGCCGCCCGACGCTGGTGCTGTGCCCGATGTCGCTGGTCGGCATGTGGCAGCGCGAGGCGGCGACCTTCGCCCCGGGCCTGCGTGTCCACGCCCACCACGGCAGCGCCCGCGCGCACGGGGACGCGCTCGCCGCGCAGATCGCCGCGGCCGACCTCGTCGTCACGACCTACGCCACCGCCGCCCGTGACGCCGGCGAACTCGAGACGTTCGCCTGGCGACGGCTGGTGCTCGACGAAGCGCACGCCATCAAGAACGCCGACACGGCGACGGCCAAGGCGGTGCGGCGGTTCACGGCCGAGCACCGGCTCGCACTGACCGGCACCCCGGTCGAAAACCGGCTGGCGGACCTGTGGTCGATCCTGGACCTGCTCAACCCCGGATTGCTCGGCAGCAGGTTCGAGTTCCGCCGGCGGTTCGCGGCCCCGATCGAGCGCCGCGGGGACACCGCCACCGCCGCCGACCTGCGCCGGCTCACGCAGCCGTACCTGCTGCGCCGGGTGAAGACGGACCCCGCGATCGTCCCGGAGCTGCCGGCAAAGCTCGAAATCCGGCAGGAGTACCGGCTCACCCGCGAACAGGGCACGCTGTACTGCGCGATCGTCGACGAAATGATGAAGAAGATCGAGAACAGCCAGGGCATCAAACGCCGTGGCCACATCCTCGCCGCGATCACGAAGCTCAAGCAGGTCTGCAACCACCCCGCGCACCTGCTGCACGACGGGTCCCCGATCGGGCAGCGCTCCGGCAAGGTCAACCGCCTCGAAGAGATCCTGGCGGAAATCCTGGCGGCGGGCGATCGGGTGCTGTGCTTCACGCAGTACACCGAATTCGGTCACCTGCTCGTGCCCCATTTGTCGGACCGGCTCGGCGCCGAAGTCGCGTTTTTGCACGGCGGCTTGGGAAAAGGGGCGCGAGACGCGATCGTGGAACGCTTCCAAGCCGGCGACGGGCCGCGGATCCTCCTGCTTTCGCTCAAGGCCGGCGGCTCCGGGCTCACGCTGACCGCCGCCGGCCAGGTCCTGCACCTGGACCGCTGGTGGAACCCGGCGGTGGAGAACCAGGCCACCGACCGGGCGTTCCGGATCGGGCAGCACCGCACCGTCCAGGTCCGGAAGTTCGTCTGCCCGGGCACCATCGAGGACCGCATCGACACCCTGATCACCCGGAAACGCGCGCTCGCGGGCATGGTCGTCGGCGAGGGGGAAAGCCGGTTCACCGAACTGTCCACGGACGCGCTGCGCGGGGTGCTCACCCTGGGGGAGGAGGCGATCGATGACTGAGCCGCTCCCGTGGTGGCCGGCCCGGTTCATCCGGGCGTTGACGGCGATCGGTGTCCTCCTGCCCGCCGAGGGCCGGGGACGCGTCGTGTCCTTGGAGGTCGGCGCGGGCCGCGTCGAAGCCGAGGTGCGGGACGACCACCCGCACCAGGTGAGAATCGGGCTGACGGCGTTCGGGAAGACGGACTGGGCGGCGATCACCCACGCGCTGGCCGCGAAAGCGTCGTCCACGGTCCTGCTGCTCAGCGGCGAGCTGCCCCGCGACGTCGAAGAGATCTTCAAGGCGGTCCGGCTGCCGCTGTTCCCGTCGTCGGCGCGGGAGGTGTCCCTGGACTGCACCTGCCCGGACGCCGAGGTGCCGTGCGGCCACTTGAACGCGGTGTTCTCCGCGCTCGTGGCGCGGGTCGCCGACGACCCGTTCACCATCCTGGCTCTGCGCGGCCGGAACCGCGAAACGCTGCTCGAGGAGCTGAAGAACCGGCTCATCGCGGCCGAGCCGCTCGATCCCGGCGACCGGTCTCCGGCCCTGACCGAGGTCATGGACACGTTCTTCGACTGCGGTCAGGCCCCGGGCCTGCCCGGCGCGGCGCCGTTGCACGGGCCTCGGACGTCGGTCGACGCGCTCCTGGACCAGGCCCCGCCGTTCGCGATCACGGCGGGCGGCGAAGACGTCGCCGAGCTGCTCCGGCCGGCGTACCGGGCACTCGCCGGCGAGCACGGCACCGAGGGGCCGGCTCAGTAGGCGGCTGCGGGCGGGGCGCCGCCGTCGTCCCGGTGGCGGAACCGGCCGGCGAGACCTGGATCGCCGGGGCAGGCCCGGGCGGCAAACCCCAGTTCCGGGCCTGAGCCACGCTCGTCGATCCGGTCATCGGCCACGTCGGGCGGGACTATCGGCGGGTGCGGCGTCCCGACGGGTCGCTCGTCCGCGCGTTCGCCGCCCGGGGTCCTCGTTGCGGACCGGGGAACGTTTCGGTGTCGGAGACCGGCTCGGCCGGGTACACCGGCTGGAGGAACAGGCTGCCGTACCGCTGGTCCTGGGGCGCGGTGAGCGCTTCGGGCCGGGGCTCTTCGGCGACGGGGTGGCTGAACAGCGCACTGTCCACAGTGGAAGTGGTGATCGGGGATCCTTTCGTGGCCGCCACCGGGTGGTGGCGTGGTTCAGAAGGGTGGGCCGCACAGGGGCAGCCGGTGATTCCGCGAGTGGGGTGGTGAACCCGGCCGGGCGGCCACCGCCGTAAGTGAAGGCGGGCCGTCGCACGGAACCTCTCGGGCACCACTCAGCGTACACGATGCCTGCCGAGTTCGTACGTCAGCAGGGCCAGGGCCGTCCCGACGGTGCGCGTGCCGACCAGCCGCGCGGGCTTGACGCCGGTCGTCGGGGGGAAGAGCCGTTCGCCCGCGCCGACCACGAACGGGTACGTCATCAGCCGCACCTCGTCCGCCAGGTCGTGCTCGATCAGCGTGTGGACGAGCCGGGCGCTGCCGTACACGACGATTTCCCCGTTGACCTCCTCCTTCAGCTTCGCGACTTCCCGGACGACGTCGCCCGCCAAGACCGTCGGCTCGCCCCAGCCGGCGTCCTCGACGGGGGAGGAGGAGACGACGTACTTCGGCAGGCTCCGCAACCGGTCCGCCCACTCGCCGGTGCGGGACGCCCACCCCCGCCCGAGGAAGTACGCGTGGGTCCGGCGGCCCATGAGCAGGGCCTCGGCGCCGAGCGCCTCTTCGTATTCGACCCGGGCCCACGCGGCGCGGTCCTCGTCGCTGATCCAAGTGAACCAGCTGCCGCGGCCGGACCCCTCCTCGCCGGTCGGGTCCTGCACGACGCCGTCGAGGGTGGCGTTCTCGCTGATGATGAGTTTTCCCATGCCGGGGCAGACGCCGGGACACCGGGAAAGGGGCGGCCGCCCCCATCGCGCCGCCGCCGGCGTCCGTACAGGATGGCAGCGCGACCAGGGAGAGGCGGCCGGATGGGGAACGAACTGATCGGCAGGGCACGGGCCGGCGACGGCGAAGCGTTCCGGGCGCTGACCGAGCCGCACCGCCGTGAGCTGCAGGTGCACTGCTACCGCATGCTCGGGTCGTTCCAGGATGCCGAGGACGCCCTGCAGGACACGCTGCTGTCCGCGTGGCGGGGCCTCGGCGGGTTCGACGGCCGCGCGTCGATCCGCACCTGGCTCTACCGGATCGCCACCAACCGGTGCCTCAGCGCGCTGCGCTCGGCGGCCCGGCGCCCGGCCAAGGCGTGGGACATCCCCGGCGTCGAACCACCCGAGCCGACGCGGCTCGGGGAAGTCGTCTGGCTCGAGCCTTTTCCCGACGCGCTCCTCGAAGGGGCCTTCGCCGCGCCGCTGGGCCCGGAGGCGCGCTACGAGCAGAGCGAATCCGTGTCGCTGGCGTTCGTGACCGCGCTCCAGGTGCTGCCGCCGCGCCAGCTGGCCGTGCTGGTGCTGTGCGACGTCCTCGGCTTCCCGGCGGCCGAGGTGGCCGCGATGCTGGACACCACGGCCGATGGGGTCAAGAGCGCCCTCAAGCGCGCCCGGGCGGGGCTGCGGCGCCGCCCGCCGGGCGAACCGGCGCCCGCGCCGGGTTCACCCGCCGAGCACGCGATCGTGGCGGAGTTCGTGCGGGCGTGGGAAACCGCCGACATCGAGGCGCTGGTGGCCCTGCTGACCGACGACGTGTTCGTGTCGATGCCGCCGCTGCCGCTCGAGTACGAGGGCCGCGACGTGGTGGTCCGGTTGTGCGCCGGCCTGTTCGGCGCCGGCCGCCGCTTCGACCTGGTCCCGACGCGCGCCAACGGCCAGCCGGCGTTCGGCACGTACCTGCGCGGTCCGTCGGGCACCAGCCACGGCACGGGCCTGTACGTGCTCACGCTGGCCGGCCGCCGGATCTCCGCCATGACGAGGTTCGAGAACGGGGTGCTCCCGGCGTTCGGCCTGCCGCGGTCACTGTCACCAGGTCACCGGCAGTGAAGTGACGCCGTGGATCGGGGAGAAGGTCCGGAACTCGATCCGTTCGGACGGCACGGCCAGGCGCAGCTCCGGGAACCGGCGCAGCAGCGCGGGCAGTGCCGCCTTCAGTTCGATGCGGGCCAGCTGCTGGCCGAGGCACTGGTGGGCGCCGAAGCCGAAGGCCAGGTGGGGCACGGGTTTGCGGTGCACGTCGAGCCCGGCGTTCCCGCCGACCAGTGCGGGATCGTGATTGGCGGCCAGGACCGACAGCGACAGCCACTCGCCGGTGGCGATCCGGTGACCGTTGACGTCCACGTCCGCCGTGGCGCGCCGGTCGAGGTAGGTGACGGGGGAAAGGTGACGCAGCAGTTCCTCGATCGAACTGGTCGCCACGTCTTCGTCGTCGCGGACAGCGGCCAGTTGTCCGGGATTCTGCAGCAGGGCCAGCGCGCCGAGCGCGATCATGGTCGACGTCGTTTCGTGCCCGGCGATGAGGAGCAGGTTGCCGAAGCCGACCAGTTCCTCGTCGGTGATCTCGTCGCCGTGCTTGCCGATCACCTCGCCGAGCACCCCGGTGCCGGGCTCGGCGCGCAACCGGGCGACGAGCTCGGCCATGTAGGCGTGCATGGCGGCGTAGTTGGCGAACTGTTCCTGCTGGGTACGGGTGGCGTCGAGCAGAACCGCGCTGCGGTGCTGGAAGTCGGCGCGGTCGGCGTAGGGGACGCCGAGCAGTTCGCAGATCACGAGTGAGGGGATGGGCAGCGCGTACGCCTGCACGAGATCCGCCACCGGACCCGACTCCTGCATCGCGTCCAGGTGCTCGGCGACGATCTTCTCGATCCGAGGCCGCATTTCCTGGAGCCGGCGGACGGTGAAAGCGCCCGCCAGCATCCGCCGCAGCCGCAGGTGTCCGGGTCCGTCGTAGCCGAGCAGGAACCCGGGCTGGTTGAACAAGGTGCGCGGCGCGTCGGCGTCGGCGTTCATGTCGGCGCCGATGTGTTCGTGCGCGAACACGGCGCGAACGTCGTCGTAGCGGGCGACGGCGCGGGCGTCGAACTGCCCGAAGAACGGGTGGTGGCGGGGGATGACGGGCCACTCGGGTTGCTCGCGCAGCGCGGTCAGCTCGGCGGCGGGTTCGAAGGGGCAGCGGGCCGCCCGGCGGCCGGTGATCAACGCGGTGGGGTGCGGGGAATCGGGCACAGTCTGCTCCTCGGCCGGAAATGTGAGACAAGGTGTCTCACAAGTTCGACTGTGCCACGACGTGATCTATGAGTCAACGTGTCTCGGAAGGCCGGCTCGTATGCTGTGACCGTGAGTTACTCGACGGACCCGCGCGCGGCGCGTTCCCGGGAGGCGATCCTCGTCGCCGCCCGAGAGTTGCTGGCGAGCGAGGGGCCCGGCGCGGTCACGCACCAGCGCGTCTCCCAGGAGGCCGGCGTGGGCCGGGCCACCGTCTACCGGCACTGGCCGCGGTCCGAGCAGCTCTTGCTCGACGTGATGGAGGGCGCCGATCTGCCGTTGTTCAAGGACCCCGGAAAGCCGGTCCGGCCGTGGCTGCACCGGCAGCTCCGGCAGCTGGCCGACGAGCTGATGCCCCCGGCCGTGGCCGGTCTGTCGCTCGCCATGATGCAGTCGGCGCTCTGGGACGCGGAGATGGCACGCCGGCGTGACGAGTCGACCAGGACGATCCAGGAGCGGATCCACGCGGCGGTCCGGTCGGCCGTCGGCGGAGCGGAGCTGGAGTCGGACGCGGAGCCGGCGGATCTGGTGTCGATGCTGGTCGGACCGATCGTCTACCGCACGGCGATGCAGCGTGAGGTGGTCCCTGACGGGCTCATCGACCGGCTTCTCGACGGCATCGGAACCTGGCACCCCTGAGCGGGACTCTCGGCGCCCTGGCCGTCACGACGCTCACAGCATCGCCTCGGCGGTGATGGGGAAGTCGCGGACGCGCCGGCCGGTGGCGTGGAAGACGGCGTTGGCGATCGCCGGGGCCACTCCGACCAGCACCAGTTCGGCCAGGCCTTTGACGCCGAGAGGGTCGGCTTCGCGGTCTTCGCCGTCGAGGTAGATGGCGCGCAGGTCGTGGATGTCGGCGTTGACGGGGACGAGGTAGCCGGCGAGGTCGGCGTTGACGATGCGGCCGTCGCGCGGGTCGGTGACGGTGTGCTCCAGCAGGGCCGCGCCGATGCCCCCGACCATGCCGCCGAGGGCCTGGCTGTCGGCGAGCTTCGGGTTGACGATCCGGCCCGCGTCGTAGACGCCGAGCATGCGGCGGAGGCGGATCAGGCCGAGGCGGGCGTCGACGGCGACTTCGGCGAACACGGCGCCGTAGCCGTACATCGAGAACCGGTCGTGCTCCGGCGGGGCCCAGGACCCGATGGCCTCGAGGTGGTCGCGACCGTTGCGGGCCAGCAGCTGCCGGTAGGTCTCCCCGCGCGTGGGGTCGTTCTTCACCGACATTCGTCCTTTTCGGACGATCACGTCGCCGGGATCGACGCCGCGCAGAGGAGAACGCGGGTCGTTGACGGCCAGGGTGATCGCCTGCCGGCGGACCTTGTCGCAGCCGTCCTGGACGGCGGAGCCGACGCTGGCCATGGTCATCGAGCCGCCGTGGGGCGGGGTCGGCGGCATGAGGGAGTCGCCGAGCCGGAAGTCCACGGTGTCCATGGTCAGGCCGAGCGCGTCGGCGGCGACCTGGGGCATGGAGGTGTAGGTGCCGGGGCCCATGTCGCTGGTCGCGGACTGGACGACGGCGGTGCCGTCGGCGGCGAGGCGGACGTGGGCCTGGGCGGGGGCACGGGCGGTGTCGTAGACCGCGGCGGCCATGCCGGTGCCGATCAGCCAGTCGCCGTCGCGGGTCGAGCGCGGCTCCGGGTTGCGGCGTGGCCAGCCGAACTCCCGGGCGCCGACGTCGTAGCACTCGCGCAGCCGGCGGGTGGAGAACGGCTGCCCGGTGGATTCATCGGCCGCCGGCTCGTTGCGCTTGCGCAGTTCGATGGGGTCGATGCCGAGCCGGTGCGCGAGTTCGTCCATCGCGGATTCGATGACCAGGGCGGCGGAGGCGTAGCCGGGGCCGCGCATCCAGATCGGGGTGTTGACGTCCAGCGGAACGGTCGCGTACGCCTGGCGGACGTTCGGCGTGGAGTACAGCATCCGGCCCGGCGCCAGCATCGCTTCGGTGAACGTCTCGTAGCTGGACGTCTCGCCGCGGATCTCGTGCGTCATCGCGGCCAGCCGCCCGATGCGGTCGCTGCCCAGCCGAAGCCGGTAGGAGTACGCGGGCCGGAAGCCGGTGCCGAAGTACAGCTGCCGGCGCGAGAGGACGAGCTTGACCGGGCGGCCCGTTTCGCGAGCGGCCAAAGCGGCGATGGTGGTATGCGGCCAGGCCCGCAGACCGCTGCCGAAGGCGCCGCCGACGAAGGGCGAAATCACCCGGACCGACGTCTGGGGGATGCCGAACACGGCGGCGAGTTCCTGTTGCGTGCCGCCCACCACCCACTGGGTCTTGTCCCACACGGTGAGCCGGTCGCCGTTCCACTGGGCGATGGTGGCGTGCGGCTCCATGGGGTTGTGGTGGTTGCGGGCGGTCCGGTAGGCCAGGTCCAGCCGGACCGGCGCCGTGTTCAGCGCGGTTTCGGCGTCGCCGCGCGAGTAGGTCGACGGCGGGTCGGCGGGCGCGGTGGCCAGGTCGGTGCGCGGCTGCTCGGCGGCGTAGGTGACCTTCACCAGGCGGGCGCCCTGCTGGGCGGCTTCGTGGCTGGTGGCGACCACGACGGCGACCGGCTGGCCGAAGAACCGGACCCGGTCGTCCTGGAAGCCCCGCAGCCGCGAGTTCGGCGCCGGGTTGTTCGAGCCCGGATTGTCCAGATAGGGCAGCCGAGGAGCGTTGAGGTGGCTGATGACTCGCTGAACGCCGGGGTGGGCGCGGGCGGCGCGGTCGTCGACGCCGGTGATGCGGCCGCGTCCGATGCTGCTGTCGACGACGGCGGCGTAGAGGACGCCGTCGGCCGGGTGGTCGGCGGCGTAGAGCGCGCGCCCGGTCACCTTGAGCCGTCCGTCCACCCGGGACTGCGGGGTGCCGACGGCGATGCGGGGCTGTGTCATCGGGTGCCTCCCACGACGCGCAGCTGGCGTTCGACCGTGCGCTTGAGCAACTCGACCTTGAAACCGTTGTGCCGCAACGGACGGGCGCCGTCCGCCGCTCGCTGCGCGGCCTCGGCCCACAGCGAGTCCGACGGCCGCTTGCCGAGCAGGTGCCGTTCGACGGCGGTGAGCTTCCACGGAACGGTGCCGACGCCGCCGGCGGCGACCTTCGCCGCGCGGATGACCCCGTCCCGGATCGACAGGGCGACCGCGGCCGAGGTCAGGGCGAACTCGTAGCTCTGCCGGTCGCGCACCTTGAGGTACCCCGACCGCGGCGGGCCCGGGAGTGCCGGGAGCTCGACGGCGGTGATCAGCTCACCGGGCCGCAGGGCCTGTTCCCGGTCCGGAGTGCTGCCCGGCCGCAGGAGGAAGTCGGCGAAGGAAACGCTGCGGTCGCCGTCCGGTCCCTGCAGGTGCACTCTGGCCTCCAGAGCGGCGAACGCGACCGCGACATCGGAGGGGTGCGTCGCGACGCACGCTTCGGAGCCGCCGAGGATCGCGTGGCTCCGGTTGTAGCCGTCGAGGGCGGCACATCCCGAACCGGGCGCGCGCTTGTTGCAGCGGGCGGTCACGTCCCGGAAGTAGGGGCAGCGGGTCCGCTGCATGATGTTGCCGCCGATGGTGGCCATGTTGCGCAGCTGCGGGGACGCGCTCAGCTCCAGCGCCTGCGAGACCACCGGAAAGGCGGCGCGCACCCGCGGATCCGCGGCGGCGTCGGCCATCCGCACCAGCGCGCCGATCCGCACGCCACCGCCGGGGGCAGGGGAGATGGCGGTGAGCGGCAGCGCGCCGATGTCGACCAGCGTGCCGGGGCGTTCCACGGTCTCGCGCATCAGGTCGACCAGCGTCGTGCCGCCGGCGATGAAGCGACCACCGCGCCGACCGGCCGCGACGGCCGCCCGGACATCGCGCACTTCGGTGTAGGCGAAGGGTTCCATCGGGTCAGCTCCCCGCCTGCTGGATGGCTTTGACGATCTTGACGTAACAGCCGCAGCGGCAGATGTTGCCGCTCATCCACTCCCGGATCTCTTCCGGCGACCCGGTGTGGCCTTCCTCGAGGCAGCCGACGCCGGACATGATCTGGCCGGGGGTGCAGTACCCGCACTGGAAGCCGTCCTGGTCGATGAACGCCTGCTGCAGCGGGTGCAACGGCCCGTCTTCGTGAGGCGCCAGCCCTTCGATGGTGGTCACCTGCGCGCCGTCGAGCCGGACCGCCAAGGTCAGGCACCCGTTGACGCGCCGGCCGTCGACGAGGACGGTGCACGCGCCGCAGGCACCGGCGTCGCAGCCCTTCTTCGTGCCGGTCAGCCCGAAGTGCTCGCGCAGCAGGTCCAGCAGCGAGGTCCGGTTGTCGACGGTGACGGTGTGCCGGGTTCCGTTGACGGTCAGGGAAACCGGGCTGCTCGGCGCGTCGGCGGCGGCCGCGGCGGGCTCGGTGCCCAGCAGCGACGGCCCGGCGACGGCGACGGCACCCCCCACCGCCGACGCCGCGATGAACGTCCGCCGGGAGTGGGCCGCCGGCGGGTCCGCCTCGGGCCGGCCGGGTGTGTGAGGATCTTCGGGGGGCATGGAGCCGACCGAACCAAGTGCCGGCGCGAAGTGGGAGTCCCTGGCGAGAGGTGTACCAGCAGTACCTCGCAGAGCCGGTGGATCACTCGTAAACTGGCCGGTCGGCTCTCTCAGCACAGCGCGGCCACCTGCTCGTCCTCATGGTCGGCTTCCCGCCGTTTCGCGCGCCGGGCACCGGTCGCGAGGGCGGCGAGGGGCAGCAGCGTCAGGGCGGCGCCGACCGCCCCGACCAGGGGTGGGCCGACCAGCCCGAGGGGCGAGTCCAGCGCGGTGGCCGCGATGGCGGTCCCCGCGGCGATGCCGGTGTTGAACGCCGAGGTGCTCAGCGCCGAGGTCAGCGTCGGCGCGCCGCCGGCGAAGCGGACGGCGAGCGCGGTGACGACGGGGTTGACGGTGAACCCGGTCAGCGGCATCAGGAAGACCAGGACCACGGCCGCGGCGGGACTGGCGGACAGCGGGATCAGCAGGAGCAGGACCACGGCGGTGGCCCCGGCCGCGGTGATGGTGGTGGCCATGGGGCGGCGGTCGCCGAGGCGGCCGCCGGCGGTGGTTCCGCCGAGGGCGCCGGCGCCGAACGCGACGAGGGCCAGCGGGACGACGGCCGCCGGGATGCCGGCGCGCCCGGTCAGCAACGGGGTCAGGTAGCTGTAGGTGGCCAGGACCCCGCCCATGATCAGCATCGCCGCGGCGAGCGCCAGCCACAGCCGGCTCTGGCGCAGGGCCCCCAGTTCGGCCCGGACGGACACTTCGGTGTGCTGTGCACGGGTGGGGATGAACCGCCCGATGACCGCGGCGGCGAGCGCGGAGAGCGCGGCCAGGGCCCAGAACGGCCCGCGCCACCCGGTGAGCTGGCCGGCGAAGGAGCCGATCGGCACGCCGATGACGTTGGCCAGGGTCAGGCCGCCCATCATGACGCCGATGGCCCGGGTGGAGTTCGGGCCGGCCGCGGCGGTGGCGACGACGAACCCGACGGCCCAGAACGCCCCGGTCGCCAGCGCGGTGACGACGCGGGCGGCGAGGACGACCGCGAAGGAGCCACTGAGGGCCGCGACGACGTGGCCGAGGCTGAACACCGCGAGCGCCAGGACCAGGGTGTGGCGCCGCGGCAGCCGCAGGGTGGCCAGGGCCATGGCAGGGGAGCCGATGATCATGCCGGTGGCGAAGGCGGTGATCAGCAGACCGGCCCGCGAGACGCCGACGCCGAGGTCTCCGGCGATTTCCGGCAGGAGGCCGGCGATGACGAACTCGGTGGTCCCCATCAGGAACGTGCCGGCGGCGAGCACCCACACGACGGCGGGAAGCTTGCCGGGAGTGGTCCCGGTGTGCATGGAATCTCTCTTTCGCGGGGGAAGCCGTCGCCGGGCCGGGCCGCACCGCCGTCGCTGCGGCCCGGACCCGGGCGTGCTCCGTCTTCGGTCAGGGGGTGAGCAGGGCCTTGATGGCGCGCCGCTCGTCCATGGCCCGGTAGCCTTCGGCGACCTGGTCCAGGGGCAGCGTCAGGTCGAAGACCGGACCCGGGTCGATGCGGCCGGAGAGGACCCGGTCGATCAGGCCGGGCAGGAAGCGGCGCACGGGCGCCGGGCCGCCGCGCAGGCCGACGTGGGAGAAGAACAGCTCTTCGCCCGCGATCTGCACGTCGTGCGGGACGCCGACGAATCCGACGTTGCCGCCGGGCCGTGTCGCGTGCAGGGCCTGCTTCATGGATTCGGCGGTGCCGACGCACTCGAGGACGGCGTCGGCGCCGATGCCGCCGGTGAGGTCCTTGATGGCGGTGACGCCGTCGTCGCCGCGTTCGGTGACGATGTCGGTCGCGCCGAACCGGGTGGCGAGCTTTTGCCGGGATTCGTGGCGGCTCATGGCGATGATGCGCCCGGCGCCGAGTTCTTTGGCGGCGATGACGCCGCAGAGCCCGACCGCGCCGTCACCGACCACGACGGCGGTCGAGCCGGGCTTGACCTCGGCGGCGAGGGCGGCGTACCAGCCGGTGCCCAGGACGTCGGAGACGGCGAGCAGGCCGGGCAGGAACTTCTGGTCCGGGTGCTCGGGGGTGGCGACGAGGGTGCCCTGGGCGTTGGGGATGCGGACGTGGTCGGCCTGGCAGGTGCTCATGAATTCGCGGTGCAGGCAGGCGGACTGCCAGCCGTTGCGGCAGTTCGCGCAGCTGTTGTCGGAGGTGGCGAAGGAGCCGACCACGAACTGGCCGGGCTTGACCGACGTGACCTCGCTGCCGACCTCTTCGACGATGCCGACGTATTCGTGGCCCATCGGGTGCGGGTCGCCGATCGGTTCGACGCCGCGGTAGGGCCACAGGTCCGAGCCGCACACGCAGGTGACGACGGTGCGGATGATCGCGTCGGTCGGCTGCTGGATCTTCGGGTCGTCGAGCTGCTCGAAGCGGACGTCGCCGGGAGCGTGGATGACGGCTCCGCGCATGGTGGCTCCTTTGCGGTGGCGGTCGCGGGCCGGTCGGCTCGCGAATACCAGACAACCGCCTTTTCGGGCGCGCAGCGAGTCACTGGCGAGAGGTGTACCGGCGGTACACCCCACCGTGGGGTGGTGGCGCTACTGACTGTCCACAGGGGAGTCCTCGGCTTCTTGCGTCGCCGCCCAGGAGGACAGCAACCGCAGCGCCTCATCCGACGGCGAGCCGGGTTCGGCGGTGTAGATGGTGAGGGTCAGCCCCGGCTCGGCGGCCAGTTCGAGGCCTTCGTAGGCGAGGGTGAGCGTGCCGACGACCGGGTGGTGGAAGGTCTTCGATCCGCTGCCGTGGTGGCGGACGTTGTGGGCGCCCCATCGCGTGCGGAATTCCTCGCTGCGGGTCGACAGTTCCCCGACCAGGTCGTGCAGCCCCTTGTCGTGCGGATTGCGGCCGGCTTCGATGTGCAGGATTTCGACGCAGACGTCGGCGAAGAAGCCCCAGTCCGGGTAGAACCGGCGGGAAGCGGGGTCGAGGAACTGGAACCGGGCGATGTTCGGCGGCTGCTGCGGGCTCGCGTAGACCTCGGAGTAGAACGCTCGCGCGAGCCGGTTCGCGGCCAGCAGGTCCATCCGTCCGTTGCGGACGAACGCGGGTCCGTCGGTCACCGCGTCGAGGACCCATTGCAGGCTGCGGCGCGGGGTCCACTGCTTGCTGTTCGGCCGGCGTCGCAGGATCGCGCTCGTGCCATCGGCGGTGCGGGCCAAAGCGAGCAGGTGGGCCCGCTCGGCATCGTCGAGGTGCAGCGCCCGCGCGACCGCGTCGAGCACGGACGGCGAGACACCGGCGAGGTTCCCGCGTTCGAGCTTGGCGTAGTACTCGACGCTGACATCGGCCAGCATGGCGACCTCGCTGCGCCGCAGGCCCGGCACCCGCCGCTTGCTCCCCGCGGGGAGCCCGGCTTGCTCGGGGGTGATCTTGGCCCGCCGCGAGGAGAGGAACTCGCGGATTTCCTGGCGATTGTCCACTCCGTCACCCTAAGTCGGCTCAGCCGGGCGAAGGGTGCTCTGCCAGTACACCTTTCGGGAGAACCTCGCCGTCAGCGTCGGCTGCGGCGGCAACGCTGAGCCGATGCCTTCACGAAGCAGTTTCCACAGTCAGCGCTTCCGTTGCCGTGCCGGCCAAGCCGGCCAGTTCCAGGATCCGCAGCGGAGCGGAACCGGCGACCGCCCGGACCGTGAGCACCGCACCGCGCCGCCGGGTCAGCGCCGCGGTGTCCAGGAGCAGGGCGACGCCGCAACTGCTCAAGTACCGCAGCCCGGTGAGGTCCACGACCACCTTCCGGGACGCGGCGGCTCCGACGTGGTGCAGCATCGCCGGGCGCACCTCGTCGATCGTCGCCAGGTCGAGGTCGCCGGTCACCTTCAGGATCAGCACGTCCGGGACCGTGTCGTGGACGGTCACGTTCGCCGAGGCCATGACCTCGGACACCGGCGCGACGGCCTCGGACGGGGTGCCCGGCTCGGCGCCCATCCGGAACCGGACCGTGGTGCCGAGGTCGTCGTGGTCGATCGCGATCTCTTCGGACAACGCCGTGATGATGGCGATGCCGCGGCCCCGGTGGCTGTTTTCGGCCGGTTCGGGCCGCCACGTCCCGTCGTCGCGCACCTCGACGTCGAGACGGCCGTCCGCGGTCCGCGTCACCGAGTACGTGACCGCGTTCGCCGAAGCGTGCTCGACGGAGTTCGCCACGGCTTCGCCGAGGGCGAGGCTCAGGTCCTGGTGCAGTTCGGCGGGCAGCCCGGTCTCCGCCGACCACCGCGCGGCGTCGGCGCGCAGCCGCTGCAGTGCCGTCGGTTCGGCGGTCGCGCGCCGGTGCAGCGGCGGTGGCAGCAGCCGGATGGCGAGCAGGGCGACGTCGTCTTCCTGCCCGTCGTCGAGCAGGGTCCCGGTGATCGCCGCGACCAGCTGCTCCGGCGCCGCGGCGGCGAGCGCCGCCGCTGTCGCGCACAGGCGCTGCAGCCCCTCGTCGATCCGCTCGTCGCGCCGTTCGACCAGGCCGTCGGTGTAGAGCAGCACCGAAGTGCCCGGGCTGAGCGTCGTCGTCTGCTCCGCGTATCGCGACCGCTCCGGGCCGCCGAGCACGCTGCCGCCGCCGGGGAGCAACCGGGCGGCGGCGGCCTCGACGACGGTGGGTGGCGGGTGCCCGGCCACGGCCCAGCGCAGCTCGCCGGTCTCCCAGTCGAGCGTGAGACACGCGCAGGTCGTGCCGGAGGCTCCGTCGGTGCGCGCGGCGAACGCGTCCAGGCGTTCCAGGGCCGCCGCCGGGCCGTGCCCGTCGAGCAGGCTGCCGGCCAGCGCGCTGCGCAGCTGGCCCATCACCGCCGCTGCCTGCGGGCCCTTGCCCACGACGTCACCGACCGACAGGGCGACGGTGGTCTCCCCGACCGCGACCAGCTCGTACCAGTCTCCGCCCGTCTGCGCGTGGACCGCGGCGGGGAGGTAGCGCGCCGCGGCGGCCACCCGCGGCAGCGCCGGCAGCTCGCGGGGCAGCAGACTCCGCTGCAGGGTCTCGGCGATCTCGTGTTCCCGCCGCAGCAGCAGCTCCCGCTCCGCCTCGCGGCGGCGCCGCTCGGTGACGTCCCGGCCGATCGCCTGCATCCCGGACGGGGTGACCTGGATGCTCAGCTCCAGGGCCACCTGGGCGCCGTCGGCCCGGCGGACGTGGTGCACTTCGCCGCTTTCCAGCGCCGTACCGGGCTCGGCGAGCAGCTGCCGCCACCGGCGGCTCCCGTCGTCATCGAGCAGGTCGGCGATCGGCGTGCCGATCAGCTGGTCGCGGTGGTAGCCGAGCAGGGCGCAGGCCGCGGGGTTGATCTCGGCGAACCGCAGGTCGCGGTCGAGGACCCAGATGGCGTCGGTGGCGCGTTCCACCAGCGACCGGTGGCGCTGCTCGCTGTCGCGCAGCGCCCGGCCGGTGTGCGTCCGCTGGATGGACTCCCAGCAGCGGGCGACGATGAGTTCGACGAGGTCGACTTCGGCGTCCGTCCAGGGCCGGACCGTGGCCTGGTGCACCGCCATGGCGGCGACGAACCGGCCGCCGCGCAGCAGCGGGACGCAGATGACGGCCCGGATCCCGGTCACCCGGTAGGCATGCAGGTCCGCCGGTTCGAGGCGCTCGTCGTGGAAGCAGTCACCGACGACCCACGACTCGCCGGCCCGCATCGCCCGCACGCAGCCGTCCCCGAACTCCGACATCGCGAAGCGCCCGGGCAGCGGCGGCAGGCCGGTGTGGTGATCGCCGCTCATCAGGAAGTGGTCCTGGTCCTCTTCCGCCTCGGCGTAGGCACAACGATCGGCGCCGAGGTGTTCCCCCAGACGGCGGGCGGCGTATTCCATGACCTGCTCGGCGTCGTCCAGTTCCTGCAGCCCGCGCTCGAACCCGGCGAGGAACCGCTGCCGTTCCGCCTCCGAGCGCCGCCCCGCGGCGTCCAGCCACACGCCGCGGACGACGCCGTCGGAGCCCACGCGCGCGTGCTCTTCGAGCCACACCGCGGTCCCGTCCGGGGTCAGCGCGCGGTAGGCGATCTCGTAGTCGCCCTCCTGCCGCCAGGCTTTGCCGCGCGCCTGCCGGAAGTGCGCGAGGTCTTCGGGGTGCACGACCGACGGCGCGAACGCCGGATCACCCAGCCAGGTGGCAGGCGACCGTCCCAGCAGCGTCCGGGCACCGGCGGAGACGAACGAATAGGCACCGCTGCGAGCGTCGGCTTCCCAGACGGTGACCGGCAGACCGTCGAGGACATCGCGCTGACCCGGCTGCGCGGACGGCTGGTGGTGTTGCGTTTCCCTGCCCACGACGACTCCACGACCGTACAGCGATGAAGCGACCCCGACAGTGGCCGCGGGCACAGACGGTAACACCCACGGACCGGTATTGCAGGCTTCTCGAGCCGGAACCGTGTCGACAGGCACCGGCAGCCGCTCACCGGCCTCGGCGAGTGCTCTGCCGGCGTGGCATCAGCGGCGGGTCCGCAGGTCCAGCGCGCAGGCCGTAACAACACGGACAGCGCTCGCGACTGAGCCGGTAACGCGGTGGAGTCGGATGCCGTGTTCGTTCGAAGGTGGTTGCCGATGGGCTCGTCCCCGCTCGCTCCGGCATTGACCAATCCCTTCGCTGCGCCTTCGGTCGTGGCCGCGCTCGGGATCCTGCTGGTGGCCTGGTCGCAGTCGGCTGCCGCCGGGATCGCCGGCACAGCGGTGCTCTCGCTGGCCGGACTCGCGGCAGCGATGCTGCGACGTGCCGGGCAGCAGGTCGACGCGATCCTGGGGGAAGAGCTGACCACGCCTCGGAGACGCGGACGCCGTTCCCGCAGCTGACTGCCTTCGATTTGCCGCGTCAGCCGCGCGTAGCCCGGCGGCCGGCCCGGCTACAGGTAGGTGCGCAGGTGGCCCAGCTGCCGCTCGAGGTGCGACCTGGCCACGTCGTGCCCGCCGAAGGGTGAGACGAGCAGTTCCTTCGGTGCGTTGATCTCGTGGAAGGCCGCGTACACGGTCGAGGGCGGGCAGATCTCGTCCATCAGGCCGACGCTCAGCAGGCATCGCGCCGTGATCCTGCGCGCCAGCAACGCGCAGTCGACGTACCTCAACGTGTCGAGCGCGGCCGGCACCAGGTCCACGTGCTGGGCCAGGAACCCGGCGATCTCGGTGTACGGGGGCTGGCCGGACAGCGTGATCGCGCGCTGGAAGTCGCAGAGGAACGGCACGTCGGCCTGGCAGATCTTGACGGCGTTGCCGCTCAGCGCGGCCGCCGCGAGGGCCAGCCCGCCACCTTGGCTGCCGCCCCGCACCGCGATCCGGCCGGCGGCCACGCCGTCGAGCTCTCCGGCCACCTCGACCGCACGCACGGCGTCCGTGATCAGCCTGGTGACGTAGTACGTCCGCGGATCGGCGATGCCGCGGGTCATGACTCCCGGAGCTTCCGGGCCGCTCGAGTCCCCGCCGGGGTCTCCGGTGGCGCCGATCGTCCAGCGTCCGCCCTGGCCACGGGCGTCCATCACGAGGACCGCGAACCCCGCCGCGGGCAATGCGGTGTGATCGATCGGCAGACCGCGGCCGCCGCCGTAGCCGACGAAGGTGACGACCGTGGGCAGTTCGAGGCCGGCCGAGGCGGGCGGCCGGAGGTACCACCCGCGGATCCGATCACCGCCGGCTCCGGAGAACTCGAGGTCGAAGGCGAGCAGCGGACCGTAGATCCCGGGTTCGTGCCGGGTGAGCCGGATCGGTTTCGCCAGCGCGCGCGACTCGGCCAGCCGGGTCGCCCACCAGGTGTCCAGTTCGGGTGGTTCGGGGGTGGTGATCCGGTAATCCGCCAACTCGGCCGGAGACAGGTCGAACTGGGGCACTACGCCTCCCGGTTGCCGAGGTACCGGCCGCAGATTAGCAATGCGGAAGCTCGATGCGCGGCTACGTGGCCGTCAGTGGCGGTGTCCGCCGACCGGGTGCCCCAACGTGATCGTGGCCGGTGGTGGGGTGGCCGGAACGTCCACGGTGGATGGGCGCGAGCCGAGGGTCCGCGCTCGTGCGCCCGTTTCCTTCAGCAGCTGCTCGACCGTGACTCCGTGACGGAGCAACGAGATCGAACGCGTTCGAGGGATTGCCGTCGAGCTGGGTGACGCCAGGCAATGTCGGCCGAGGACTGACGGGGGCGACGGTCCGCGGAGATCGCCTCCGAATGTGTCATTGGGGGCAGAATTGCTGTTTGTCGGGTATGTCCGATAGTGGCGGACAAGCTCCGAATGAGAGCTCCTTCTGCGGGGCGCGATGCCGCGGTGGCAACATTCGGGTGTTTGTTGCGCCGAATGGGCTACCAAACGGGAACTTTGTGGCGACAGTGCGCAGTCAATCCGGTTAGGATGTAACCGTCCGCTGGATCCGCCGGGTAGGTAGGCGCAACGATGCGTCGCCTGTCCTCAGGGCGTCTGGGGAGCGGACGGCTTGATGCCACAGTGCGGTGGTGGTCTGGGGTTCTTTTCTAACCGTGGGGGTTATGTGAAGTTCGAAATCATGGGGTCTTTGCGGATAGGCGATGAACAAGGTTCCTATGCCGTATTGACCGCCAGAAAGATGGAAATACTTCTGGCCACGCTGCTGATCAAAGCCGAAGAAGTCGTCTCGATCGACCAGCTGATCGAAGAGATCTGGGGCAGCAATCCACCGCGCTGCGCGGGAGCGGCACTGCATGTGTACGTCTCTCAGCTTCGCAAGTTCTTGAAACGTCCCGGCCGTGACGACAGCCCGATCGTCACGCGCGCGCCAGGCTACACGTTCCGGCTTGGTCCGGACGAGCTCGACCTGCACGAATTCCAGCGGCTGCTGGGCCACGGCCGGGCACTCGCCAGGGCCGGGAAGTTCGAAGAAGCCGTCACCAGTCTCGAGGGCGCGCTGGCCCTCTGGCGTGGTCCGGTACTGGGGGACCTCCGGGACGGCCCGATGATCAACGGGTTCGCCTGCTGGCTGGGGGAGATCCGGCTCGAGTGCGTCGAACTGCTCGTGTCCTCCAACCTGATGCTCGACCGGCACGAGGAGCTGATCGGCTGGCTCTATTCGCTGATCGCGGAACACCCCCTGCACGAAAAGTTCTACCAGCAGCTCATGCTGGCGCTGTACCGCTCGAGCCGCCGGGCGGACGCATTGAAGGTGTACCAGACCGCGCGGGAACAGTTGATGACCGAGCTCGGGCTCGAGCCGTGCGGTCCATTGCGGGAACTGCAAAAGTGCATCCTCGCCGCCGATGACGCGGAGATCGATCACCACGCCGCCCGCCGCGGCTGGCGGGTCCCGGTCGTCCGCGATTGAGTCGCGTCCGATGTCTACCGGGACCCGGCAGGTAGGCATCGGCGCTCCGCACAAGGCTCGCTTTAGCCGTGCTTTGGCCGGCCTGCCCAGGCTGGTCACAGCACAGGATGAGGTGAGCGGCCATGGTGGGGCAGGAAGTCCACATTCGATCCGTCGGCACCGCGCTTCCCGGTTCCCCGGTGGACAATGCGGCGCTGACCAAGGCGTTCCGGCTGACGCCGGTGTTCGAGCAGTGGATCGACGCGTTCGTCGGCACCAGAACCCGTTATCTGGCACTGGATCTCGTCACCGGCGAGCAGCGGTACTCGCTCGCCGACCTCGGTGAGACGGCCGCCCGGCGCGCGCTCGAGACGGCCGGTGTGGCCGCCGGTCAGGTCGATCTGGTCGTCATGGGGACTTCGATGCCGGATGCCCTGCTGCCCACCACGGTCAACGTGATCGCCGAGCGCGCCGGCATCACCGGCGTGCCCGGTTACCAGCTGCAGTCCGGATGTTCCGGCGCGATGCAGGCACTCGACCTGGCCCACCAGTTCCTCCTGGCCGGCCGGCATCGGACCGCGCTCGTACTCGGCGGCGACGTGTGCGCCAAGCACATCGACCTTTCCCTCGACTACAGCGGCCTCCCGCCCGAGGAAATGGTCAACATGGTGCTCTTCGGCGATGGCGCGGGTGCCGCCGTGCTCACCCGGGAGCCCGGGCCCGGTTCCGTGCTGCTGCACCGGGCCTTCGTCGAGCTCAGCGGTCTCGGCCAGCCGCCGGGACAGCGTCTCGAGTGGTACGGCCTTGGTGACCGCGACAGCGGAACGCCCGCCGTGCGCGAGGACTTCAAGGCGATCGCGGACCTGGTCCCGGAGCTGTCCGTCGACATTCTCGCGCGGCTGCTGAAGGAACAGGACTGGCAGCCGGCGGACCTCGATTTCCTGCTCCCGCCCCAGCTTTCCGTCCGGATGACGGAGAAGATCATGGCCCGGCTGGACGTGCCCGGGGTCCGGGAGGTCAGCTGCGTGGCCGAGACCGGCAACACCGGCAACGCCCTGCCGTTCTTCCAGCTCGAGCGCGCCCTTCCGGAGATGGCACCCGGCGATCGCGCGGTGGCTGTCGCCGTCGAGTCCAGCCGCTGGATCAAAGCCGGTCTCGTGCTGGAGAAGGCATGACAGGGGGGCCGGCGATCGGCGGCGCGACACTCTGGGACCTGTACCGGGACGGCCTGCTCGAACGCGACTACCCGGCGGTGCGCGGACTGCTGACCGACCTGACCGACGCCGACTTCGCCCGCGCGGGCCAGCTGCTGTCCCGGCTCGACGCCGAGGAGATCCTGCGGGCCCATCCCGGCCAGCTGCAGCTGAAGGTGGGCATCACCGGGCATGGCACGCTCGCCGGGCTCGTCCCGCCGCTGACCGGTGAACTGGCCCGGCACGGCATCCTGGCGCGTCCGTTCGTCGGCGATTTCGACGGCTACCGGACCGACCTGTCGGAAAAGGACAGCGAGCTGCACCGGGCCGGGCCGGGCCTGTGCGCGTTCGTGCTCGACCCGATGATGGTCCTCGACGAGCTGCCGGTGCCCTGGACCGCGGCGGACGCCGAGCGCGTGCTCGCGGCCAAGGTCGCACTGGCCGGGCAGCTGGCCGCGCGGTTCGGCGAGCACAGCCGCGCCACCCTGGTGCTCAACACGATTCCGCTGCCCGCCGGTGTCGCCGCGCAGCTGGTCGACCACCGCTCCCGGGCGCGCCTCGGCGCCGTGTGGCGGGAGGCCAACGCGCGGTTGCTGCGGCTGGGTGAAAACCTGCCCGGCGTGCTGACCGTCGACCTCGATCCGCTGATCGCGGAAGGCATCGCGGTCGAGGACGCGCGGATGAGCCGGTACGCCAAGGCATACCTCTCCGCCGAACTGCTGGCGCGGTACGCGCGGGAACTCGGCCACATCGGCGCCCAGCAGGCAGGCCGGGGCAAGAAATGCCTCGTGCTCGATCTCGACGAGACGTTGTGGGGCGGCGTGCTGGGCGAGGCAGGGGCGTCCGGTGTGGAGATCGGCGAGGGCTACCGCGGTGAAGCGTTCGCCGCCTTCCAGAAGGTGGTCAAGCAGATCGGCGCCCAGGGTGTGCTGCTGGCCGTGGTCAGCAAGAACGACGCCGAACCGGTCCGGAAGGTGCTGCGCGAGCACCCGCGGATGGTCCTGCGTGAGGACGACTTCGTGCGGATAATCGCGAACTGGCAGCCCAAGCACGACAACCTGCGCGGGCTCGCCGAGGCGCTCAACCTCGGGGTGGACTCTTTCGTGTTCGTCGACGACAGTCCGTTCGAGTGCGGCCTGGTGCGCCACGAACTCCCCGGCGTGGCGGTGGTCCGCCTCGACGAGGAGCCCGCCCGTCATCCCGGGAAGCTGCTGCGGGATGGCTGGTTCGGCGTCCCCGAGCTGACCGGTGCGGACCTCACCCGGCCTGTCCAGTACCGCGAAGAGCTGGCACGCAAGGACTTCCTGCACGAGTTCTCCTCGCTCGAGGACTACCTCGCCGAACTCGGCATCGAAGTCCGGCTGACCCGGGCACGGGCGGACCAGGTGCCGCGGCTCTCGCAGATCACGTTGCGCACCAACCAGTTCAACCTGACCACCCGGCGGCTCCAGCCACCGGAGCTGCGTGCGTTGCTCGACGATCCGGCGTCGCTGGTCCTGGCCATCGAAGCCCGCGACCGGTTCGGGGACAACGGCGTCGTCGGCGCGGTCTTCTACCACCGCGAAGGCGACGAAGCCCACATCGACAACTTCCTGCTCAGCTGCCGGGTTTTCGGCAGGGGCATCGAGCAGTCCTGCCTGTCCGCCTTGGTCCGGTACGCGAAGGGCACCGGCGTGCGGGCCGTTTACGGCACCTATCGCGCCACCGCGAAGAACGGCAAGGTCAAGGACTTCTACCCGCGGTACGGCTTCGCGGCGGTCTCCGAGGACGACGCCGGTGCGGTGTTCCGCCACGACTTGGCGGAGATCGTCACCGTGCCCGGGCACGTGAGTCTCTACGCGACGTTCGGAGGAGAAGACCGCTCATGAACAGCCTCGACGAGTTCGTCACCCTGGTCCGCGACGAGATCGGCCTGGCGCTGACCGCCGGCGACGTCACCGTGGAGTTCGACCGCCTGCCCGGCTGGGACTCGGTGCTGCTGCTGCGGCTGGTCACCCTGCTGGAGCGGGAGACCGGTCGCGGGATCTCGTTCCCGGACGTGCTCGAAGCGCCCAACCTCGCGCGCATCTACGACCTGGCGGTGGCCGCGTGACGCACACCACGCCGATCGCCCGGCAGCGGCGGCACACGCTCTACTTCCTCGACTACGCGAAGTCGTTCGCACCGGTCTTCCTCGACACCGAGGTGGACATGACCGCGGTCCGCGACCACCGCCACTCCGGCGTGCGCCATTCCTGGGTGAGCTACGTCCTCTATGCCGCGGGGCGGGTGCTGCGCGAGCATCCCGAGGCCAACGCCGCCGTCAGCGGCCACCGGTGGCCGAAGCTGACCCGGCACGACAGCGTACACGCGAAGCTGACCCTCGATCGGCGGCTGGACGAGCAGCGGGTCGTGCTGTCGGCGGTGCTGCCCGACGTGCACACCGCGTCGCTGGCCGACATCCAGCAACGGCTGGAGCACTATCGTGACGCCGATCCCGGACAGGGTCCGGAATTCGCCCGCGTCCGGGCCCTGCACCGGCTGCCGGCGCCGATCGGCGCGCTGGCCTTCCGGCTCGCGACGCGCTCGCCGCGTGGCCGGGCGAAGACGATGGGCACGGTCGCGGTCACCTCGCTCGGGCACCGGGCGGTCGACGGGTTCCACTCGGTGGGCGGGACGACGGTCACGCTCGGCGTCGGCCGGGTGCTGGACCGGCCGGTGGTGCGGGAGGGCAAGGTGACCGTCGCGCCGGTGATGCGGCTGAGCCTCGCCTTCGACCACCGCGTGATCGACGGCGCCGAGGCGGCGGACGTGCTCACCGAGCTCAAGGCCGCCTTGGAGGAGTTCAAGTCCGGTGAAGCGGTGGCCGGATGAACGACCTCGGCGAGCTCAAGCAGTTCGCGGTCGCGCACGCGCGGGCCCAGCGGCTCGGGGACCACGCGCGGCTGCTGTCCCGGATGCACACCGATGACGGTGACGCGGCGGGCTCGTGGGTGGCCGAGTGGTCGCGCGCCGGCGCCGAACTGGAGAAAGCGGGCCGTCTGCTCGACGCGGCAGGCCACTACAACATGGCGCGGTTCCCGTTCGTGGACGGCCCGGCGCGGCAGGCCGCGCTCGAACGGTGCGTGTCCTGCTTCGGTCGCTGGGCCGGGGAGCACGGCATCGAGCAGCTCGAGCTGGAGCTCGGCGGCGGCCGGGTGCGCTGCTGGACGTCGGGACTTTCCCCCACCGCCCGGCAGCCGTTGCTCCTGGTCTGCGGTGGCATCGTCAGCATCAAGGAGCAGTGGGCGCCCGCGCTGCCCATGCTGCGCCGGCTGGGCGTGGCAGGGGTGGCCGTCGAGATGCCCGGGGTCGGTGAGAACACCCTGGGCTACCACGAAGACAGCTGGCGAATGCTGCCGGACCTGCTGGACGCGCTCGCCGGGCAAGCGGACGTCGAGCAGGCGTACGCGCTGGCGCTGAGCTTCAGCGGCCACCTCGCACTGAGGGCGGCGGTGTCGGACCGGCGGATCCGCGGGGTGGTCACCGTCGGCGCGCCCGTGGCGGAGTTCTTCTCCGACTCGTCGTGGCAGGCGCGGCTGCCCCGCCTCACCGTCGACACGCTGGCGCACTTGGCAGGCGCCAAGACGGCCGAGCTGTCGCGGGTACTGGCACCCATGGCGCTGACCCGCGCACAGCTGGCGTCGCTGGACATCCCGGTCGCCTACACGGCCAGCGAGCGTGACGAGATCATCCCGGCCGGTGAGGTCCGGCTGCTCCGGGAAACGGTGCGAAACCTGGACGTGGTGACGCACGACGACGTGCACGGCTCGCCTCGGCACGTCGCGGAAACCCGGCTTTGGGGCGCGCTTTCCGTGCTGCGGACGCGGGGGAGCGGTGGACCGCGGTACCTGCTGCTCGCTGCGGCGCTGCGGCTGCTGCGGGCGCGAGCCCGGTTCGCGTCTTCAACAAGGAGAGGGAGTCCTTCGTGAGCCGTGTGATCGTTGTCGGCGCCGGGCCGACCGGCTTGATGCTCGCCTGTGAGCTGCGGGTGGCCGGGGTGGAGACCGTGCTGCTGGAACGCCTGCCCGAGCCGACCGGCCAGTCGCGGGCGCTGGCCCTGCACGCGCGCTCCGCCGAGGTGCTCGACCAGCGCGGGCTGCTCGGCCCGTTCCTCGCCGACGGCGTCACCTGGCCGCGGGTGCACTACGCCGGGTTGCTGCTCGACATGGACGTGGTCGACGGCCGCCACCGGTATTCGCTGCACATCCACCAGTCGCGGGTCGAGCGGCTGCTGGAGGAGGCCGCGCTCAAGCTGGGTGCGGACATTCGCCGCGGCCACGCGGTGACCGGGCTGACGCAGGACGACGACGGCGTGACGGCCCTGGTCAGCGGACCGGACGGGGACTACCGCCTGCCCGGTGCGTTTCTCGCCGGCTGCGACGGCGGCGGCAGCGCGATCCGCAAGCTCGCCGGGATCGGCTTCCCCGGCACGGACTCGGCGCTGTGGGGGATCGTCGGTGACGTCGAGGAGTTCGACGACGAGATCAACCTCCGCGAGCCGATCGTGTCCGAGCGCGGCATGCTCGGTGTCTCACCCCTGGGCGACGGGTTGTTCCGCGTGATGTGCGTCGAGCACGGGGTCACGCCGGGGGAGCAGCCGGTCACCGTGGCCGAGCTGCGGGCCTCCGTCGAACGGGTCACCGGCCGGGCGCCGGCGTTCGGCGAGCCGCGCTGGCTGTCGCGGTTCGGCGACGCCACCCGGCAGGCCGAGCGCTACCGCGCGGGCCGGGTGTTCCTGGCGGGGGACGCGGCGCACATCCACTTCCCCCTCGGCGCCCAGGGCATGAACCTCGGCCTGCAGGACGCGGTCAACCTCGGCTGGAAGCTCGCCGCGGCCGTGGCGGGCTGGGCCCCGCCCGGCCTGCTCGACAGCTACCACGACGAGCGTCACCCGGTCGGGCACCAGGTGTGCGAGAGCGCCCGCGCGCAGATCGCGCTGACGTTCCCGGCGGACCGGGTCTCCCCGTTGCGTGCGCTGATGGGCGACCTGCTCGGGTTCGCCGACGTCCGGCGGTTCCTGGCCGGGCTCGTGTCCGGGGTGGACATCCGCTACTCGCCGGGCACGACCGGTTCCCTCACCGGTGCCCGGATCCCGGATGTGCCGCTGTCCACCGCGGAGGGCGAGTCGAGCACGCTGCGGACGCTGCACCAGGCCCGTGGCGTGCTGCTGGACCTTTCGGGCGGTGCCGGGCCGGCGTCCGCGGCGCCGTGGGCCGGCCGGGTGGACGTCGTCACGGCCGCGCCGGCGGCGGAACTGCCGTACGCCGCGTTGCTGATCCGGCCGGACGGGCACGTGGCCTGGACCGACCGCGACGGCACCGAGCTCGTCCCGGCGCTGCGGCGCTGGTTCGGCGAACCGGCGGGAGTGGCGGTATGACGGAGGTGGCCGCGCGCGAGTCGGCCGGGCTGCGGCGCTGGACGGTCGTCGGCGTGCTTTCGATGTGCGTCCTCGTCCCGTTCATGGACGTGACCATGATCAGCATCGACCTGCCGAAGATCGCCGCCGCGCTGCACGCGAGCCCCGGGCAGCTGCAGTGGATCGTGATCTCCTACATCGTCGCCTGCGCGTCCGGCATGCTCCTGGTGCCCGCGCTCGGCGGCCGCTGGGGACAGCGCCGGACCCTCGTGACCGGGCTCGTCGTGTTCGGCGCGGCTTCGCTGGCCGCGGCGTACGCCACCGATGTGGGGTGGCTGCTGCTCTGGCGGGTGGTGATGGGCGCCGGCGCCTCGGTCGTGCTCCCCATGCGGGTTTCCATCACCACCGGGCTGTTCCCGCCCGAACAGCGGAGACGCGCCTTCGGCATCGGCACCGCCGTGGTCGCTTCGGCGACCCCGCTCGGGCCGATCCTCGGCGGCGCGCTGCTCGAGCACTCCTGGTGGGGTTCGGTGTTCCTGATCAACACCGGCCTGGTCGTGCTGGCCTGCCCGCTTCTCCTCGTCCTGGTGCCGGAGGCTCGCGCCGAACAGCCGCACCGGGCCGACGTCGCCGGCGTCGCGCTGGCCGGTGCCGCCGTGCTGGCCATCTCCGCCGGACTGATCGACGCCGCCGGCGGTGGCCGGGCATGGGCGGCGGCGTGGCTCGCGCTGGCGGCCGTGCTGGTGATCGCCTTCGGCGTGCGCCAGCGCCGGGCCGAGCACCCGCTCATCGAGCTCTCGGTACTGCGGGTGCCCCGGTTCGTGTGGTCGCAGCTGGTGATCGTGCTGGCGAACCTGGCGTGGACGGGTGCGATGTTCGTGGTGCCGATGTACCTGGAAACCAGGCTCGGCGTCGACCCGCTGGGAGTGGGGCTGCGGCTGCTGCCCTTCGCCGGGTTCGTCGCGGTCAGCTCGCTGCTGTCCGACCGGGTCGCGCGGCGCGTCGGTGTCCGCTGGGTGGTGATCGCCGGGTTGCTCGTTTTCGCCGCCGGACTCGCCCTGCTCGCCTTCGCGGTCTCGGCCGGCGATGACGCGCTGATCACCGTCGCGCTCGGCGTGGCCGGGTTCGGTGGCGGCATCCCGCAGGCACCCGCGCTGTCCGCGGCGATGGGCTCGCTGCCGCCGAAATCCGCTCGCAACGGCGCGGGGTTCATCAACGCCCTGCGCCACTTCGGCGGTGCGTTCGGCGTGCTGGCCGTCGGTTTGGTGACCGTACCGGCCGGTGCGCTCGCCGAACGGACCGGCCCGGCCGTGCTCGTGCTGGCGGTCCTGCTCGTCTTCGCCGCGGTCCTCGTCGTCGCCCTGCCGGAGCGGGCGGAATGAGCTCAGCGGCCGAGCGCGCGCAGTGCGGCGTCGAGGAGTTCGGCGCGGGCCCCCTCGGGAAGCTTGCCGCCGTTGGCCGCGAGCACCGCGAACGTACCCTGCTTGGCGACCGCGTACGCGGCGTGCGCACGGACGAGCTGCACGCCGGTGGCGCCGGGATCGGCGAGCCCGGCGATGATCATGTCGTTCTTCTCGCGCAGCTTGTGCATGTCCTTCAGCTCGGCGCTGATCGACGGATCGTTGCCCGGCAGGCTGAGCACGGACTCGGCGTCGGCGGTCATGTCGATCAGCTCGCCGAGCAGCTCCGCGGCGGTCAGCGGCTCGGTCACGGCCCGCTCGGCGAGCCTGGTGTACTCGGCCAGCGGTTTGGCCAGCAGCTCGGACAGGATCGCGTCCTTGGCCGCGAAGTGGTAGTAGACCGCGGCCTTCGTGGTGCCGAGGGCGCCGCTGATGTCCGCGATGGACGTCCCCGCGTAGCCCTTTTCCAGAAACAGCTGCTTCGCGATCGCAAGGATCCGATCCTTGGTCCCGCTCGCCGCGCGCTCACCCATGTCGCCTCCTGTTCGCTGCCCAGTGTACTTGACGATCGGTCGGTAAGTGGCGTAGAACCACTACTTACCGACCGATCGTCAAGTAGCGGGAGTGTCCCATGACCGAGAACACCGCGGCGCCGCCCGCGGCGGCCGCCGCCCCGGCTTTCGTCTGGACCAACCGGATCCGGATCGCGCTGGCGATCCTCTGTGTGGGCCACATCCTCGAGACGGTCGACATCACGATCGTCAACGTGGCCCTGCCCCGGATCAAGGTGGACCTGGGCTTCGCCGACGCGGACCTGTCCTGGGTGGTCAACGCCTACACCGTCGCCTTCGGCGGGTTCCTGCTGCTGGCCGGGCGGGCGGGCGACCTGCTGGGGCGCCGCCGGGTGTTCCTCGGCGGGCTGGCCGTGTTCACCCTCGCCTCCCTGGTGGCGGGGCTGTCGCAGAACGCCATCGAACTGGTGGTCATGCGGGCCGTCCAGGGGCTGGCGGCCGCGTTCATCGGGCCGATGACGCTGGCGATGCTGGCGGCGACCTTCCCGGAGGGCGCGCCCCGCAACAAGGCGATCGGGCTCTGGGGCATGCTCAGCGGGGTCAGCGCGTCGGCCGGCCTGCTGATCGGCGGCCTGTTCGTCAACGGGCCGGGCTGGCAGTGGATCTTCCTGCTCAACATCCCGCTGGGGCTGGCGCTGATCGTGGCCTCGTTCAAGTACCTCGACGTCGACAAGGCGACCCGGCGGTTCCACCGGTTCGACGGAGTCGGTGCGATCACCGCGACCGGCGGGCTGACCCTGCTCGCCTACGGCATCGTCGAAACCACGAAGGACGGTTGGGATTCCCCGCGCACCTTCGTCGCGCTGGGCGGCGCGGTGGTCCTGATCGGCTACTTCCTGATCCACGAGGCATTCGTGGCGAAGGAGCCACTGCTGTCGATCTCGCTGCTCCGCGTCCGGTCGGTGTTCAGCGCCAACGTGGTGCAGGCGCTGGTCAACAGCGGCATGTTCGTGATGTTCTACCTCGCGACGCTGTACCAGCAGGAGGTCCTGCACTTCACGCCGTTGCAGACCGGCTTCGCCTACGTGCCGCTGACGCTGCTGCTGGTGGTGTTCGCCCGGCTGGCACCGGTGCTGATCCCGAAGCTGGGCGTGCGCTACATCGTGTTCGGCGCCGCGCTGATCGCCGCCGGTGGCCTCGCGCTGTTCGCCCGGGTTTCGCCGGACGGCACGTTCCTCGGCGACATCCTGGCACCGTCGCTGCTGCTGAGCATCGGCGTCGCGCTGACGTTCATCCCGGCCACGATCGCCGCGGTGTCGGGCGTGCCCGCCGGGCAGACCGGCGTGGCCTCGGGTCTGGTCAACGTGTCCAGGACGATCGGCGGCGCGCTCGGGCTCGCCGTGGTGTCGACGCTGGCGACCGCGCGGACCACGGACCTGCTGTCCTCCGGCACACCCAAGGCGGAAGCGCTGACCAGCGGGTTCCGGCTCGGGTTCGCCATCAGCGCCGCGCTGCTCGTCGTCGCCGCGTTCACCGCGCTCGCCCTGTTCCCCAACGTCAAGAAAGGCGGGGCCAAGCGGCACTGAAGCGGTCGTCGAAGCGACGCCCGGCTCGGCGCGGCCCCGGAATCCAGAAAGGAACCCGGAGATGACCGATGCCGTGCTGAGCCGGCAGGCGTTCCCGATGCCCCGCTCGGGCTGCCCGTTCGACCCGCCGCCGGAATACGCGCGGCTGCGGGAAGAGGATCCGGTCGCGGGCGCGGTGCTGGCGGACGGGATGCCGGTCTGGCTGGTGACCCGGCATGCCGACGCCAGGGCGGCGCTGACGGATCCGAAGATCAGCGGGGACCTGCGCAGTGCGGGCTGCCCCGTGCCGGGCGGCGGCCCCGCGATCCCCCCAGGCGTGCGGCCGCCGTTCGCCCGGACCGACCCGCCCGAGCACACCCTCTACCGGAAGCTGCTGCTGCCGAGCTTCACGGTGAAGCGCGTCAAGGCGATGCGCCCGCGGATCCGGGAGATCACCGGGGAACTCCTCGACGCGATGGCCGCCAGGCCCGGCTCGGCCGACCTGGTCGAGGCGCTGGCGCTGCCCCTGCCGTCACTGGTGATCTGCGACCTGCTCGGGATTCCCTACGCGGACCACGAGTTCTTCCAGTCCCGGGCCAAGGTCGTGCTCAGCCGCGCCAGCTCGCCCGCCCGGTTCCACGAGGCGTTGCGGGAACTGCGCGAATACATGATCGGGCTGCTGGCCGCCAAGCGGGCCGAACCGGCCGACGACATCCTGACCAAGCTCGTCCAGGCCCAGGCCGAGCACGACATCCCCGACGAGGACCTGGCCACCACCGCGCAAGCTTTGCTCAACGCCGGGCACGAGACCACGGCGAACATGATCTCGCTGGGCACGGTCCTGCTCCTCCGGCACCCGGAGACGCTGGCGGAGCTGAAGGCGGATGCCGCGCTGTGGCCGGGTGCGGTGGAGGAACTGCTGCGCTACCTCAGCATCGGCGACCTGGTCTCACCCCGCGCGGCCAAGGAGGACGTCCGCATCGGCGATCGCGTCATCCGCGGCGGTGAAGGCATGTTCGTGCTCACCGGCTCCGCCAATCGCGACCCGGCGGCGTTCCCCGACCCGGACCGGTTCGACGTCCGCCGCTCCGCCCGGCACCACCTCGCCTTCGGGTACGGCGTCCACCAGTGCATCGGGCAGAACCTCGCCCGGGCCGAGCTGGAGATCGTCTTAGAGGCCCTTTTCGACCGGTTCCCGGCCTTGCGCGTGGACACCCCGGTGGCCGACCTGGCGTACAAGCGGGACGCGGCCCTGTTCGGCCTCCACGACCTGCGGGTTTCCTGGTGAGCTTCCCGCGGTGAACCGAAGGGGACCTTCCTCCGGACGATCGGAGGAAGGTCCCCTTCAGCCGTCAGCGGGCGTCGGCCGGTGACGTGGTGGCCAGCCGGGTCCGGAGATAGCCGGCCAGTGCCGCCGGAGTCGGGTTGTCGAAGACGGCCACCGGAGGGATTTCGCACCCGGTGGCTTCCGCGAGGCCGTTGCACAGTTCCAGCGCCGTGAATGACGAGAAGCCCAGCTCGAGGAAGTTGCTCGCGGTGTCGACGGCTTCGGGCGCGCTGCCGAGCACCGCGCCGGCGTAGGTGCGGACGAGGTCGAGGAGGATGCGTTCCTGCTCGGGTGCCTGCGCCTCGGCGAGGCGGTTGCGCAGGTCCGGGGCGGCGGGAACGGACGGTGTGCGCGGTGCCCCGTCGCCGTTCCGGCGGCGCCAGCCGGCCAGCGCGGGGAGCAGCGCGGTGAGCGTGGGAAGCTGGTTTTCGTCCAGGGACAGTGCGGTGGCGAGCGCTTCGGTGTCGGCGTTCTCGACGGCTTCCCAGAACCCCTTCTCCGCGAAGGACCGGCCGCCCTCGAGCCAGAACCGCTCGTGCTGGAAGGCGTAGGTGGGCAACGGGATTCGCCGGGGCTCGGCGCCGAAGGCCGGGCGCCAGTCGACCGCCGTGCCGCGGGTGTGGGCTTGGGCCAGCCCGAGGGTGAAGGTCTCCGGTTCCGGGCGGCCACGGCGCAGGGTGGGCGTGACGAGCGGGTCGCGGGTGTCCCCGGTGAGGCAGTCACCGGCGGCCGGAGCGAGAACGGCGTCCGGGCCGATCTCGAGGTAGACCGTGGTGCCCTCGGCGGCGAGCGTCCGGACGGCGTCGCGGAAGCGGACGGGTTCCCTGGCCTGCCGCACCCAGTAGCCGGGGTCGGCAAGCAGCCCGGCGGGGGCGAGCTCGCCGGTGAGGGTCGAGACGAGCGGGATTTCCGGCGCCGAGAAGCGGACCTTCGCCGCGACTTCACCGAACTCGCCGAGCATCGCGTCCATGTGCGGTGAGTGGAACGCGTGGCTCACCCGCAGCCGCCGGATCCGGCGGCCCTGTGCCCGCCAGTGCGCCGCGACGTCCGACGTGGCTTCCGCGTCGCCCGCGATGACGAGTGAGTCCGGCCCGTTGACCGCGGCCAGGCAGACCCGGTGGTTCCCGGCCAGGTGCGGCCGCAGTTCCGCTTCGGTCGCCTGCACCGCGATCATCGCGCCACCGAGGGGCATGGCCTGCATCAGCCTGCCCCGGGCAGCGACCAGCATGGCGGCGTCGGCGAGGTCGAACACCCCGGCCACGTGCGCCGCGGCCAGCTCCCCGATCGAATGCCCGGCGACCAGTGCCGGTCGGACACCGCGGGAGGCGAGCAGCCGCGCGAGCGCGGTCTCCAGCGCGAACAGTGCGGGCTGGGCGTATTCGGTGCGATCGAGCGCCGCCGCTTCGGGCGTGCCCTCGGCGGCGAACAGCACGTCCCGTAGCGGGCGGTCGAGGTGGCGGTCCAGCTCGGCGCAGATCTCGGCCAGCGCTTCGGCGAACGCGGGGAAGGTCCCGGCGAGTTCGCGTCCCATCCCGGGCCGCTGGCTCCCTTGGCCGGCGAAGAGGAATGCCGTTCGTGCCGGGCCGTTCGCCCGGCCGGTGACCACGTTGGCGGCGGGGATTCCCTGTGCCAGCGCGCGAAGGCCGTCCCGCGGGGTACCCCCGACGATCGCGGCCCGGTGGTCGAACGCCGTTCGCGTGGTGTGCAGGGAGAAGCCGACGTCCCGCGGGTCCGGCCGGCCACCGTCCACAGCGGACAGCAGGCGGGCGGCCTGTGCCCGCAGCGCGTCCCGGCTCCGGGCCGAGAGCAGCCAGGGAAGCACGGACGGCGGCTCGTCCCGCGGCGCCCGGGCGGGTTCGGCGGGTGGTTGTTCGAGGATGAGGTGGGCGTTGGTGCCGCTGATGCCGAACGACGAGACGGCGGCGCGGCGAGGCCGGCCGGCTTCGGGCCACGGCCGGGCCGAGTCGAGCAGGGACACCGCACCCGCTGCCCAGTCGACGTGGGGTGAGGGTTCCTCGGCGTGGAGGGTGCGGGGCAGGATGCCGTGGTGGAGCGCGAGGATCATTTTGAGGATGCCGGCGATTCCGGCGGCGGCCTGGGTGTGGCCGATGTTGGATTTGATCGATCCGAGCCAGAGGGGTTCGGTTCGGTCCTGGCCGTAGGTGGCGAGGAGGGCTTGGGCTTCGATGGGGTCGCCGAGGGTTGTTCCGGTGCCGTGGGCTTCGACGGTGTCGATGTCCGATGTGGTTAGTCCGGCGTCGGCGAGTGCTTGCCGGATGACGCGTTCTTGGGAGGGGCCGTTGGGTGCGGTGAGTCCGTTGGATGCGCCGTCTGAGTTGATGGCGGAGCCGCGGATGACGGCGAGGACGGGGTGGCCGTTGCGTTGCGCGTCGGACAGCCGTTCGAGGACGAGGACGCCGGCACCTTCGGAGAAGCCCGCGCCGTCCGCCGCCGCCGAGAACGACTTGCACCGGCCGTCCGGGGCCAGCCCGCGTTGACGGCTGAACTCCAGGAACACCGCCGGCGTGGCCATCACGCTCACCCCGCCTGCCAGCGCGAGCGAGCATTCACCGGCGCGCAGGGACCGGGCCGCCAGGTGGGCGGCGACCAGTGACGACGAGCACGCGGTGTCGACGGTGATCGCCGGGCCCTCGAGGCCGAACGTGTAGGCCAGCCGCCCCGAGGCGACGCTGGTGGTGTTCCCGGTCAGGTGGAAGCCTTCGGTGTCCCGGTAGGACCGCGAGCTGTAGTCGTTGTGCACCACGCCCGCGAACACGCCGGTCGGGGTGCCGCGCAGGGAAACCGGGTCGATGCCCGCGTGCTCGATGGCCTCCCAGCCGGTCTCCAGCAGCAGCCGCTGCTGCGGGTCGGTGGTGAGCGCTTCGCGCGGGCTCATGGCGAAGAACGCGGCGTCGAAATCGCCCGCGTCGCCGAGGAACCCGCCCTGGCGGGCACAGCAGGTGCCGGGGTGGTCGGGGTCGGGGTGGTAGAGCCCGCCGAGATCCCAGCCGCGGTCGGCCGGGAAGTCGCCGACGGCGTCTACGCCGTCGTGCACGAGCCGCCAGAGCTCCTCCGGCGTGCCGGCACCGGGGTATCGGCAGGCCATGCCGATGATCGCGATCGGTTCCGCGGTCGTGGCGCTCGGTGTGGTGACCCGCGAGGTCTCGCCGGTGCCCGCCAGCCGGGTGTGCAGGTGCTCGACGAGCGCGGCCGGTGTCGGGTGGTCGAACACCAGCGTCGCCGGGAGCTTCAGTTCCGTGGCGGCGGTGAGGCGGTTGCGGAGCTCGACGGCGGTGAGCGAGTCGAACCCGAGCTGCTTGAACGCGTGGTCCGCGTCGAGTGCGCCCGGATCGCCGTGGCCGAGCACGGCCGCGGTGTGGCCGAGGACGAGGGTGCGCAGCTGCCTGAGCCGCTCGTCGGGGGAGAGCCCGGCAAGCCGCCCGGAGACGCCACGGGGGACAACGGCGGCGGCGGGCTTGGCCACGTGGACCAGCGAGCGCAGGATCGGCGGCACCGAACCGGCTTCCCGTAGTGCCTTGGTGTCCAGCGGGCAGGGCACCAGCGCCGCCTGGGGAGCGTTCAGCGCGGCGTCGAACAGGGCCAGCCCGTCGGCCGCGGAGATCGGCCGGAGCCCGGCGCGGGCGAGCCGGGTGGCGTCCGCTCCCGCGGTCATGCCGCTGGCCGGCTCCCAGAATCCCCAGGCCAGCGAGTGTGCGGGCAGCCCGTCGGCCTGCCGTCGCTGCGCCAGTCCGTCCAGGTAGGTGTTGGCGGCCGCGTAGTTGGCCTGGCCCGGCGTGCCGAAGACACCCGCGGCGGAGGAGAACAGCACGAAAGCGGACAGGTCGTGCCGCCGGCTGAGTTCGTCGAGATTGCGTGCGGCGACGGCTTTCGGTGCCAGCACGGCGTCGAGCCGGGCCGGGGTGAGGGCTTCGAGCGTGGCGTCGTCGAGGACCCCCGCCGCATGGATCACGGCGGTCAGGTCGGTGTGTTCGAGCAGCCGGGCGAGGGCGTCGCGGTCGGCGGCGTCGCAGGCGGCGATGGTGACGTCCGCGCCCAGCGCGACCAGTTCGTCGCGCAGTTCCGCGGCACCTTCGGCGTCGAGGCCACGGCGGCTGGTCAGCAGCAGGCGCCGGACGCCGTGCCCGGTGACGAGATGGGCGGCCAGCAGCGCACCGAGGGTACCGGTCCCGCCGGTGATCAGCACCGTCCGCGCCGGATCGAGCGGGGCGGGGACGGTGAGCACGACCTTGCCGGTGTGCCGGGCCTGCTGCAGGAACCGGAACGCCTGCGGCGCCTGGCGCACGTCCCACGCGGTGACCGGCAGCGGCTCGAGCACGCCCTCGGCGAACAGCGCGCCCAGCTCGGTGAGCAGCTCCTGGATCCGGTCCGGTCCGGCCTCCCACAGATCGAACGCCCGGTAACGCACCGCGGGATGGTCCTCGGCGTTCCGGATGTCGGTCTTTCCCATCTCGAGGAAGTGACCGTCCGGTTTGAGCAGGCGCAGCGACGCGTCGACGGCGGGACCGGACAGCGAGTTCAGGACGACGTCGATGCCCTGGGGAACCTCCTGCTCGAAGCCGAGCGTGCGGGAGCTCGCTACGGTCTCGTGCCCGCGCAGGAGGTCCCATTTGGCGGGGTGCGCGGTCGCGTGGGTGCGCGCGCCCAGATGGTGGGCGATCCGGGTGGCGGCCATGCCGACACCACCGGCCGCCGCGTGGATCAGGACGTGCTGCCCGGGTTCGACGGAGGCGAGGTCCTTCAGCGCGTAGTACGCGGTGAGGTACGCGATCGGCGTGGCGGCGGCTTCGGCGAAGGTCCAGCCGTCCGGGATCGGGGCGAGCAGCCGGTGGTCGGTCACCCCGGCCGGCCCCATCGCGCCGGGGACCAGGCCCATCACCCGGTCGCCGGGCGAAACCGTCGTGACATCGCCGGCGACCTCCAGCACCACGCCGGCGGCCTCGCTCCCGATGCGCACCGAATCGTCGGGGTACATCCCGAGCGCGATGAGCACGTCGCGGAAGTTCAGCCCCGCCGCGCGGACACCCAGCCGGACTTGCCCGGGACCGAGCGGCTCCGCGTCGACGGCGGCCAGCGCGAGGTTGTCGAGGGTGCCCTTCCCGGTCGTGTCGAGCCGCCAGTCCGGACCGTCCGGAACGGGCAGCTCGGCAGGTGACGTGCGGGCCAGGCGTGGCACCAGGACCCGTCCCTGCCGCAGAGCGAGCTGCGGCTCGCCGGTGGCGAGCGCGGCGGGCAGCGCCGTCGCGGGGGAATCGCCGATGTCGGCGAGGACGAGACGGCCGGGGTGTTCGGTCTGCGCGGACCGCAGCAGCCCCCAGACCGCCGTGGCGGCGAGGTCGGTGACCCGGTCGCCGGGGCCGGTGGTGACCGCGCCGCGGGTCGTGACGACCAGCCGGGCGCCGCCGAACCGGTCGTCGGCGATCCAGTCCTGGGCCAGAGCCAGGGCGTCGTGGACCGCGCCGGCCCCGGAGACGGGGACCAGCACGGCTTCGGGCAGCCGGGTGCCGCTCTCGACCGCCGCGCCGAGTGCGGCGAGGTCCGCGTGGTCCTCGCCGAGGGTCACGCACGCGATGGCGCTTTCGGCCGCGGGAGCCGGGACCCAATCCACGGTGAACAACGCACGGCCGCCGCCCCGCAGCAGGTCGCGTGTCACCGGGCGGGTGCTCAAGCGGCCGATCGTCGCGATGGGTGTCCCCGCCTGGTCGTGCAGCTCGGCCCGCAGGGTGTCGGGGCCGGTGACGGTCAACGTCGCCCGCAGCGCCGAGGTGGTGCCCAGTGCGTGCACGGTGACCTGGCCGAAGGTGAAGGGCAGCCGCGGTTCGGCCGATCTTCCGGCGAGAACGTGCAGGGCCGCGTCGAGCAGCGCCGGATGCACGGTGTGGCCGCGCGTCTCGCGGGGGAGCTCGACGTCGGCGTAGTAGCGGTCGCCGTCGCGCCAGGCCGCTCGCAAGCCGCGGAACGCCGGGCCGTAGTCGAGCCCGAGCGCGGAAAGCTCGTCGTAGAGGGAATCCAGGGGCAGCTGACGCACTCCGGGCGGTGGCCACGCCTGCACGGACGCGGGTGCGGCAGCGGGTTCGCGGCTCACCGTCGCGGTGGCGTGCCGGGTCCACGGTTCGTCCTCGTTCTGCCGCGAATGGACGGTCACGGTGCGCGTGCCGCCTGCCTCGGCGGTGATGGCGACCTGGAGCTGGACGGCCGCGCCCGCCAGGGTGAGCGGGGCTTCGAGGAGGAGCTCGTCGATCGTGGCGCAGCCGGCCCGGTGGGCCGCGTGCAGGGCGAGGTCGAGGAACGCGGTCCCCGGCAGCAGGACGGACCCGAGGACGCGGTGGTCGGCGATCCACGGCAGGCTGTGGCCGGAGATCCGGCCGGTGAACAGCAGTGAGTCGTCCTCGGCCACGGTGATCATCGCGCCCAGCACCGGGTGCTCGCCGTCGTCCTGCCCGAGGGCCGTGACGTCGCCGGACGCCGCCGCCGATTCGAGCCAGAACCGCTGGTGCCGGAAGGCGTAGGTGGGCAGCTCGACCCGGCGTGCGGCGGGACCGCACACCTGCGACCAGTCGGCGACGGCGCCGAAGGTCCCGGCGTGCGCGACCGAGGTGAGGAACCGGCGCCAGCCGCCGTCGTCGCGGCGCAGCGAACCGACCGCGCCGCCGGGAACCCCGGCGGCGGCGAGGGTTTCCTGGACGCCCATGGTGAGCACCGGGTGCGGGCTGGCTTCGATGAACAGGTGGTGCCCGTCCGCCGCGAGCGCGCGGACGGCGTCTTCGAACCGCACGGTGTGGCGCAGGTTCCGGTACCAGTACCCCGCGTCGAGGGTGGTGGTGTCAGTGAGCAGCCCGCCGTGCAGTGTCGAGTAGAACGCGATTTCCGCGGGCCGTGGCTCGATCCCGGCCAGCGTGCCGAGCAGCTGGTCCCGGATGACTTCGACCTGTGGTGAGTGGGACGCGTAGTCGACCGCGATCCGGCGGGCGCGGACACCGTCGGCCTCGCAGGCGCTCAGCAGTTCGCGCAGGGCCACGGGTTCGCCGGTGACCACGGTCGCCTCCGGCCCGTTCACCGCGGCGACGCTGATCTTCCGGCCCCAGCGCGCGATCCGCGAGCGCACGCCGGTTTCGGGCAGCGACACGGACACCATCCCGCCGCCCCCGGAGAGCGCACGCAGCGCCCGGGACCGCAGGGCGACGATCTTGGCCCCGTCGGCGAGCGACAACGCACCCGCGACACAGGCCGCGGCGATCTCGCCCTGGGAATGCCCGACCACCGCGGCCGGTTCGACGCCGAGTGACCGCCAGAGCGCGGCGAGGGAGACCATGACCGCCCACAGGGCCGGCTGGACCACGTCGACCTCGTCCATGCCGGGTGCGCCCGGCGCGGCACGGAGGACGTCCGCCAGCGACCATCCGGTGTGGACGGACAGCGCCGCACCGCACTCGTGGATCCGGTCCCGGAACACCTCGGAGGAGTCCATCAGCTCCAGCGCCATGCCCGCCCACTGCGAGCCCTGCCCGGGGAAGACGAACACGGCCTTCGCGGGGCCGGAAGCCGTGCCCTGGACCACCGACGGTGACGGCTCGCCCTGTGCCAGTGCGCGCAACCCGTCGAGGAACTCCACGCGCTTCTCGGCGACGACGGCGGCGCGGTGCTCGAACGGGGTGCGCGTGGTGGCCAGCGAGTGGCCGATGTCGGCCGGGCTGAATTCGGGATGGGCTTCGACGTGGGCCAGCAGCCGGGCGGCCTGGTCGCCGACGGCGTCCGCGGTGCGGGCGGTGATCAGCCAGGGCAGCTGCCCGACCTCGAGCAGATCCGGGTCCGCGGCCGCGGGTTCGGCGGGTGGTTGTTCGAGGATGAGGTGGGCGTTGGTGCCGCTGATCCCGAACGACGAGACCCCGGCGCGGCGCGGGTGCCCGGTTTCCGGCCACGGCCGTCGATCGGCGAGCACGGACACCGCACCCGCCGCCCAGTCGACGTGGGGTGAGGGTTCGCCTGCGTGGAGAGTCCGGGGCAGGACGCCGTGCCGGATGGCCTCGATCATCTTGAGGATGCCGGCGATTCCGGCGGCGGCCTGGGTGTGGCCGATGTTGGATTTGATCGATCCGAGCCAGAGCGGTTCGGACCGGTCCTGGCCGTAGGTGGCGAGGAGCGCATGCGCTTCGATCGGATCGCCGAGGGTCGTGCCGGTGCCGTGGGCTTCGACGGCGTCGATGTCCGATGTGGATAGTCCGGCGTCGGCGAGTGCTTGCCGGATGACGCGTTCTTGGGAGGGGCCGTTGGGTGCGGTGAGTCCGTTGGATGCGCCGTCTGAGTTGATGGCGGAGCCGCGGATGACGGCGAGGACGGGGTGGCCGTTGCGCTGCGCGTCGGACAGCCGTTCGAGCAGGATCATCCCGGCGCCTTCGCCCCAGCCGGTGCCGTCGGCGCCGGCCGAGAAGGACTTGCACCGGCCGTCCGGGGCCAGCCCGCGCTGGCGGCTGAACTCCACGAACACCTGCGGGACGGCGATCACGGTGACGCCGCCGGCGAGCGCGAGGTCGCATTCGCCGGTGCGCAGGGACTGGACGGCGAGGTGGGTGGCGACCAGCGACGACGAGCACGCGGTGTCGACGGTGACGGCCGGGCCCTCCAGGCCGAGGTGGTAGGCGAGCCTGCCGGAGGCGACACTGGTCGTGTTCCCGGTCAGGTAGTAGCCCTCGCTCGCCGAATAGGCGCGGGCGCTGTACTCGTTGTAGATCACTCCGGCGAACACGCCGGTCTTGCTGCCGCGGAGCGAGAGCGGGTCGAGGCCGGCCCGCTCGACCGCTTCCCAGCCGGTCTCCAGCAGCAGCCGCTGCTGCGGGTCGATGGCCAGCGCTTCGCGGGGGTTGATGCCGAAGAAGGCGGCGTCGAAGCCGCCCGGGTCGCGCAGGAAGCCGCCCTCGACGACGTAGGTCTTGCCCGCCCGGTCGGGGTCCGGGTCGTACAGCGACGCCACGTCCCAGCCGCGGTCGGTGGGAAAGGCCTCGATGGCGTCGACGCCATCGTCGACCAGCCGCCAGAGCCCGGCGGGGGAGTCGACGCCGCCGGGGAAGCGGCACGCCGTCCCGACCACCGCGATCGGCTCGTGGCGGCCCGATTCGACCTCGGCCAGCCGCTGGCGGGTCTTGGCCAGGTCGGCGGTGACCCACTTGAGGTAGTCAACGAGCTTCTCGTCGTTCGTCATCTGCGTTCTGCTTTCCTGGTCAGTCCCGCGCCCGGCCCAGCTCGGAGTCGATGAAGGCGAAGATCTCGTCGGTGCTGGCGGTTTCGATGCGGTCGGTCATCGCTTCGTCCTCGCCGGGCTCGCCGGCGGAAAGCCACTTCGACAGCAGGGCCTGCAGCCGGGTGGTGATCCGGCCGCGCTCCGCCGCACCGGCGGGCAGCGCGTCGAGGGTCTGCTCGAGGCGATCGAGTTCGGCCAGCACCGGCGGCACGTCCGGTTCTCCGGGCGCCAGCGCGGCGTGCAGGTACCCGGCCAGCGCCGACGGCGTCGGGTGGTCGAAGACGAGGGTCGTCGGGAGTTTGAGCGCGGTGGCGGCGGCGAGCCGGTTGCGCAGCTCGACCGCGGTCAGCGAATCGAACCCGAGCTCGGCGAACGGCCGCCGCGGATCGACCGCGGTGGCGGAGCCGTGGCCGAGCACGGCCGCGGTGTGCCCGCGGACGAAGGCGACCAGCTGTTCGCGCTGCTCGGCCGGGGCGATGCCGTCGAGCCGCACCTTCGCGGGGTCGTCCACTGTGGACCTGACGGCCGGCCGGACCAGAGCGCGGAGCAGCGGTGGCACGGACTCCGCGGCGGCCTTGCCGTCCACCGGCGTCGCGACCAGACCGGCATCCGGCGTGGCGAGTGCGGCGTCGAACAGGGCGAGACCCTGCTCCGCGGACAGCGGGGCGAGGCCGGACCGGCGGAGCCGCGCGATCCCGGCGTCGTCGAGGGCGCCGCCCATCCCGCCGCCGGTCCACAGCCCCCAGGCGAGCGACTGCGCCGGGAGGCCCTGGGCGCGGCGGTCGTGGGCGAGCGCGTCGAGATAGGTGTTGGCGGCGGCGTAGTTCGCCTGGCCCGGATTGCCGAAGACGCCCGCGATCGAGGAGAACAGCACGAACGCGGCGAGGTCGTGCTTCCGGGTCAGGTCGTGGAGGTTCCGCGCGGCGTCGGCCTTCGGCGCGAGCACGGCCATCGTGCCTTCGGGCGTTTGCGCGGCCAGCGCACCGTCGCGCAGAACACCGGCGGTGTGGATCACCGCTGTCAGGTCGATGCCGTGCAGCAGCTTCGAGAGGGCGTCGCGGTCGGCGGCGTCGCAGGCCGCGACGGTGACTTCGGCGCCGAGCCCGGCGAGTTCCGCTTCGAGTTCGGCGGCGCCCTCGGCGCCGGGTCCCCGGCGGCTGGTCAGCAGCAGCCGCCGGGCGCCGTGCGCCGCGACCAGGTGCCGGGCCACCTGCGCGCCGAGCGTGCCGGTTCCGCCGGTGATCAGGACCGTGCGGTCCGGGTCGAGCCGCGCGGGGAGGGTGAGCACGATCTTGCCGGTGTGCCGGGCCTGCTGCAGGTACCGGAACGCCTGGGGCGCCTCACGGATGTCCCACACCGTGATCGGCAGCGGCGGCAGCTGGGACTTCTCGAACAGCGCGACCAGTTCGCGAAGCATCTCCTGGGTCCGCCGGGGGCCGGCCTCGATCAGATCGAAGGGCTCGTAGGTGACCTCGGGATGCCGCCGCGCGATGTCGGCCGGATCGCGCAGGTCGGTCTTGCCCATCTCCAGCAGGTGGCCGCCCGGCTTGAGCACGCGCAGCGACGCGTCGAGGGCGGCGCCGGTGAGGGAGTTGAGCACGGTGTCGACCGGGTGCGGCAGCTGGTGCTCGAAGTCGAGGGTGCGGCTGCTCGCGACGGTGTCGTGCCGGTGCCCGGCGATGACCGGCCACTTGCCGGGGTGGGCGGTGGCGTGCGTGTGCGCGCCGAGGTGGTGCGCGACGTGCGTGGCGGCCATGCCGACCCCGCCCGCGGCCGCGTGGATCAGGATGTGCTGGCCGGGTTTCGTGCGCGCGAGGTCCTTCAGCGCGTAGTACGCGGTCAGGTAGACGATCGGGATCGCGGCGGCTTCGGCGAAGGAAAAGCCGTCCGGCATGGTCGTCACCGTTTGCCGGTCGGCGATGGCGACCGGGGCGAACGCGCCTTCGACCAGGCCGAACACCCGGTCTCCCGGCGCGAGGTCGGTGACGCCGGGGCCGGTCTCCACCACCACCCCGGCGCCTTCGCCGCCGATCACGATGTCGCCCGGATACATGCCCAGTGCGGCGAGGACGTCGCGGAAGTTCAGGCCCGCGGCCCGCATCGCGATCCGCACCTCGCCCGGGGCGAGTGGACGGTCCGCCGCGGCGTCCGGGGTGAGCGTGAGGTTCTCCAAGGTGCCCTTCGCGGTGACGTCGAGCCGCCAGGAGCCGGTGTCCGGCGGGACGAGGGCGCCTTCGCCGGCGCGCGCCAGCCGGGGCGCGAGGATCTCGCCGCCGCGCAGGGCGAGCTGCGGTTCGCCGGTGGCCAGCGCGGCGGGAAGTGCTTCGTACGACGCGGGTTCGCCGTCGACGTCGATCAGCACGAACCGGTCCGGCGCTTCCGACTGCGCGGACCGGAAGAGCCCCCACAACGGGGCGCTCACGAGGTCGATCCGGCCGGTGCCGGTGGCGACCGCGGCCCTGGTGACCAGCGCCAGCCGGGACGCGGCGAACCTCGGATCGGCGAGCCAGCGCTGCGCCAGGTCCAGCCCCAGCAGGGTCGTTTCGTGGCCGCCGGTGTCCGCCGGAAGCGTGGCGAGCACGGTGCCGGGCACGGCCGCGCCGGAGTCGAGCGCGGCACCGAGCGCGTCCAGGTCCGGATGGGCCGGGACCGTGCCGAGCGCGGTTTCGACCGCGGCGATCACCGCCGCGTCCTCCCCGAGCACCGCGCACCTTCCCGCTGCCGTGGCCGGTTCGACGGCGGTCCACGCCACGGTGAACAGCGACTGCCGGGCGGCGGTCGCGAGCTGGGCCGCGGAGACCGGCCGGGTCGTCAGGTTCTCCACGGTGGCCAACGGCGCGCCGGCCGCGGTGTACAGGCGGATCCGCGCGGAGCCCGGCCCGGTCGCGGTGAGGTGGACGCGGGCCGCGGCGGCGCCGGTGGCGTGCACCGCGAGGCCGCCGAAGCTGAAGGGCAGCCGCGGTTCGGTGGCGAGGAGGTGGAGGCTCGCGTCGAGCAGGGCCGGGTGGACGCCGTAGCCGCCGGTGGCGAGCTCCGCGGGCAGTTCGATCTCGGCGTAGTGGTCGTCGCCGTTCCGCCAGGCCGCTCGCAGGCCACGGAACGCCGGACCGTAGTCCAGGCCCAGCGCGGCGAGCTTCTCGTAGACCCCGTCGACCGGTACGGGGGCCGAGCTCGCGGGCGGCCACGCCGTCAGCGCGGCGGGAACGGCGACGTCGTCGGTCAGGGTGGCGGTGGCGTGCCGGGTCCAGGGCCGGTCCGGCCCCGGCCGGGAGTGGATGGCGACCTCCGTGCCCTCGGCGGTGACCTGCAGCTGCACACCCTCGGCCGGAAGGACCAGCGGGGCTTCGAGGAGGAGTTCTTCGACCCCGGCGTGTCCCGTGCGCCGGGCCGCGTGCAGGCAGAGGTCCGCGAAGGCCGTGCCGGGCAGCAGCACCGAGCCCAGCACGGTGTGGTCGGCGAGCCACCCGGCGGTGCCGGGGGTGACGTGGCCGGTGAGGACGACGGAGTCGCTGTCCGCGAGCGAGATCATCGCGCCGAGCAGCGGGTGTTCGGGCTGGTCCTGGCCGAGCGCGGTGACGTCCCCGGCGCCCGCCGGCGCGTCGAGCCAGAACCGCGCGCGCTGGAACGGATACGTGGGCAGGCCGACCAGGCGGGCCGGGCCGAAGAACGCGGGCCAGTCGACGGCGCCGCCGTGCACGTGGACCGCGGCGAGCGCGGCCAGCACCGCCTGCGGCTCGGGAACGTCCTTGCGGAGCGTGGGAACGGCGTTCGCGGTGGCCAGCGTTTCCGGTGCCATGGCGGTGAGGACCCCACCCGGCCCGAGCTCCAGGAAGGTGGTGACGTTCTCGCTGCCCAGCCGGCGGACGGCGTCGGCGAACCGGACCGCTTCCCGGGCGTGCCGCACCCAATGGCCGGCCGTGCCGAGGTCGGCCGGTTCCCCGGTCAGCGTCGACACGACCGGGATCAGGGGCGGGGCGAAGGCGAGGCCGTCGACGACCGCGCGGAACTCGTCGAGCATCGGGTCGATCAGCGGCGAGTGGAAGGCGTGGCTGACGGCCAGCCGCCGCGTCCGGCGGCCGAGCGCGGCGAAGTGCGCCGCCACGGCGAGCACCGGTTGTTCGGCACCGGAGACGACGGTCGAGGCCGGGCCGTTGACCGCCGCGATCCCGGCAGTTCCGGTCAGGAGCGGAAGCACTTCCTCCTCGGTGGCCTCGACGGCGACCATCGCGCCTTCCGCCGGAAGGGCCTCCATCAGCCGCCCACGGGCGCAGACCAGGGTGGCCGCGTCGGCGAGGGAGAGCACGCCCGCGACGTGGGCGGCGCTGATCTCGCCGACGGAGTGCCCGGCGAGGAAGCCGGGCCGCACGCCCCACGACTCGAACAGCCGGAACAGCGCCACTTCGAGGGCGAAGAGGGCGGGCTGCGTGTACGACGTCCGGTCGAGCAGCGCGGCGTCGGTCCACATCACCTCGGCGAGCGGGCGGTCGAGGTGCGGGCCGATGGCCGTGCACACCTCGTCGAACGCGGCCCGGAACACCGGGAAAGCGGCATGCAGTTCGCGGCCCATGCCGACGTGCTGCGCGCCTTGCCCGGTGAACAGCACGGCGAGTTCGCCGCTCGCCGCCGTGCCGGTGACGACGTCCGGTGCCGGCCTGCCGGCGGCGAGCGCTTCGAGACCCTCGCGAAGGTTCCCGCTGATGACGGCCCGGTGCTCGAAGGCGGTGCGCGTGGTGGCGAGCGAGTAACCGATATCGGTGGCGGACAGTTCGCCGCCGGCCCAGGGCAGGAGCCGCCGGGCCTGCTCGCGCAGCGCCGGCTCGGTCTTCGCCGAAAGCGGCCACAGCACGGGCCCTTCGCCGGTGGCGGGCCCGGGTTCCGCCTCGGGAGCCTGTTCCAGCACGACGTGGGCGTTGGTGCCGCTGATCCCGAACGACGACACGGCCGCGCGGCGCGGCCGGTCGACCGGCGGCCACGGCCGGGTCTCGGTGAGCAGCGAAACCGCGCCCGCGCTCCAGTCGACGTGGGGTGACGGTGCGTCGACGTGCAGGGTCCGCGGCAGGACGCCGTGCCGCAAGGCGAGCACCGTCTTGATCACCCCGGCGACCCCGGCCGCGGCCTGGGTGTGCCCGAGGTTGGATTTGACCGAGCCGAGCCACAGCGGCGTTTCCCGATTGCGACCGTAGGTGGCCAGCAGTGCTTGAGCCTCGATCGGGTCGCCGAGGGTGGTGCCGGTACCGTGCGCTTCGACCGCGTCGATGTCCGATGTGGACAGACCGGCACTGGTGAGGGCTTGGTGGATGACGCGCTCCTGCGACGGCCCGTTCGGTGCGGTGAGGCCGTTGGACGCACCGTCGGAGTTGACCGCGGAGCCGCGGACGACCGCGAGGATCGGGTGGCCGTTGCGCTGGGCGTCGCTGAGCTTTTCCAGGAGCAGCAGGCCGGCGCCCTCGGCCCAGGCGACGCCGTCGGCCGCGGCGGCGAAGGACTTGCAACGGCCGTCCGGTGCGAGGCCGCGCTGCCTGCTGAACTCGACGAACCCGTCGGGCGTGGCCATCACCGTGACCCCGCCGGCGATGGCGAGCGTGCACTCGCCCGCGCGCAGCGACTGAGCGGCGAGATGCAGGGCCACCAGTGACGACGAGCAAGCGGTGTCGACCGTGACGGCCGGGCCCTCCAGGCCCAGCGCGTAGGCGACGCGGCCGGACGCGACACTGCCCGCGCTGCCCGCGCCGAGGTAGCCCTCCAGCTCCTCCGGAACCGGCTTGACGCGTGAGCCGTAATCGCCGTACATGATCCCGGCGAACACACCGGTCCTGGTGCCGCGCAGGGAAACCGGGTCGATCCCGGCGCGCTCCACCGCCTCCCACGACGTCTCGAGGAGCAGCCGTTGCTGCGGATCGGTGGCCAGTGCCTCGCGGGGGCTCATGCCGAAGAACCCGGGGTCGAACCCGGCCGCGTCGGCCAGGAATCCGCCGTGCCGCGTGGACGACGTCCCGGCGTGGTCCGGGTCGGGATCGTAGGCGACGCGCCAGCCGCGGTCGGCCGGGAACTCGCCGATGGCGTCCCCTTCGGACTCCACCAGCCGCCACAGGTCTTCGGGACTGGCGACGCCGCCCGGATAGCGGCAGGCCATGCCCACGATCGCGACCGGCTCCCGCAGCCCCGCTTCGACGCCTGCCAGGCGCTGCCGGGCCGCGTGCAGGTCGGCGGTGACCCGCTTGAGGTACTCGCGGAGCTTGTCCTCGTTGGCCATCGTGAACCCTTCTCGGCGGTGGGTGGTCGTCAGAGCTCGTTGTCGATGAAGGCGAAGATCTCGTCGTCCGATGCGGATTCGAGGTGTTCGGTCACGGCCTGGCCGGAGGAGTCCTCGCCGTTCAGCCTGCCGAGCAGGTCGTGAAGCCGGCGGCCGAGCACCTCGCGGGCCTCGGCGTCGTCGGCGAGCTTCGCCCACGTGGCTTCCAGCCGCTCCAGTTCGGCCTCGACGAGCCCGGCACCGGACGGCTCGCGGGCGGTGAGCTCACCGCGGATGCGCCGGGCGAGCACGGCCGGGGTCGGGTGGTCGAAGACGAGCGTGGCAGGCAGCTTGACCCGCGTTTCGGTGCTGAGCCGGTTGCGCAGTTCGATGGCGGTCAGCGAGTCGAACCCGAGTTCGGCGAACGCGTGGTCCGGGCGGATCGTGCCGGGATCGGGGTGGCCGAGCACGGCCGCGGCGTGCGTGCGGACCAGGTCCAGGAGGATCTTCTCCTGCTCGGATTCCGGCCTGTCGCCGAGCCGCTCGATCAACGTCGGCCCGGCTTTCGCGGCCGCGGGGCGGGTGCGGACGAGCCCGCGCAGCACCGGTGGGAGGGTGCCTGCCTCGGCCTGTGCCCGCAGCGCCGCGCTGTCGAAGCGGGCCGCGACGGCGTGGGTGTGCTCCAGCGCGGCGTCGAACAGGGCGAGGCCCTGGTCGGTCGTCAGCGCGGTCAGGCCGGATCGCTGGATCCGGGCGAGATCGGCACCACCGAGGGCGTCCGCCATGCCCGCTTCCCAGACACCCCAGGCGATCGACCGGATGCCGGGCCGGTGCCCGGCGAGTGCGTCGAGGAACGTGTTGGCGGCGGCGTACCCGGCCTGTCCCGCGGTCCCGAGCACACCCGCCGCCGAGGAGAACAGGATGAGTGGCACGGCGGTGAGCTCGCTCAGGTGCCAGGCGGCGTCGACCTTCGGACGGAAGACGGCGTCGAGCCGTTCCGGGGTGAGGGACGCCACGACGGCGTCCTCGACGACCCCGGCGGCGTGGACGACGGCGGTGAGCGGGTGCTCGGCCGGGATGGCGTCGAGCAGCCGGGCCAGCGCGTCGCGATCGGAGACGTCACAGGCCGCGACGGTCACGTCCGCGTCGAGGTCGACCGTGCCGCCGGTGCGGCTGACCAGCAGCAGGTGGCGGACGCCGTGTGCCCGGACGAGATGGCGCGCGATCAGCCTGCCGAGCGCACCGGTCCCGCCGGTGACGAGCACGGTCCCCTCGGGATCGAGCCGCGGCTTGTCCGTTGCGGGCTCGGCAGGCAGCAGCGCCGGCGCGTAGCTGACGCCTTCGCGCACCGCCAGCTGTGGTTCGCCGACGGGCAGTTCGGCCGGGACGTCCGCATCGACGTCGACGAGTGTGACGCGGCCCGGGTTTTCGGTCTGGGCGCTGCGGACCAAGCCCCACACCGGCGCCATGGCGAGGTCGACGTCGTTGCCCACCTCGACGGCACGGTGCGTGACGACGACGAGGCGCGTGTCGGCGAACTGTTCTCCGGTGAGCCAGTCCTGCAGCTGCCGCAGGGTGTTCCGGGCGACGGCGTGGGCCTGGGCGGGCACGTCGCCGTCCGCCCGGCCCGGCGTGATCACGACGGTCGGCTCACCGTCGAACTCGTCGAGGAACGCCCAGTCCGTGGTGGTGTCCGCGGTGATCGGCGACCAGCCGACCCGGTGCAGAACCTGCTTGGCGGCGAACCCGCCCGCGGGGACCGGGCGCACGGCCAGCTCGTCGACCGTCATGACCGGCAAGCCGTCGGCGCCGGTGATCCGCAGGGCGTAGCCGTCCGGGGTCCGGGTGATCCGGGCGCGCAGTTCGCGCTCGCCCGTGCGGTGCACGGTGACCCCGCGCCAGGCGAACGGCAGCAGCACTTCACCGCCGAGCGTCCGGAGGACCAGCGGGTGCAGGGCCGCGTCCAGAAGTGCGGGATGCAGGCCGAACCGGTCCGCGCCCCGGTCCTCGGGGAGCGCGACTTCGGCGTAGACGTCGTCGCCGTCCTGCCAAGCGGCCCTCAGACACTGGAACGCGGGCCCGTATTCGTAGCCGCCGTCGGCCAGCCGGTCGTAGGCCTCGACGACGTCGATCGCGACGCCGGCCGGCGACCAGGGGCCGGCCGCCTCGGCAGGCGCGGCTCCGGTCAGGACGCCGGTGGCGTGCACGGTCCACGGCGCGTCGTCGTGTTCGGGCTGGGCGTGGACGGAAACCGTGCGGTGCCGGGTCTCGTCACCCGCGCCGACGGTGACCTGCACGCGCACGCCACCCCGGCCGGGCAGGACGAGGGGCTCGCGCAAGGTGAACTCTTCCAGGCGATCGCAGCCGGACCGCCGGCCGGCGTGCAGCGCCAGCTCGACCAGCGCGCTGCCGGGGACGACGGTCGTGCCCAGCACGGCGTGGTCGGCCAGCCACGGCTGGGCCGAACGGGAAAGCCTGCCGGTGAACACCGTGCTTCCGCCGTCGGCCAGCTCGACCGCGGCACCGAGCAGCGGGTGCTCCGCGCGGTGCTGCCCCGCGGCGGCTTCCCCGGTGCCGGTGGGCGCGTCGAGCCAGAACCGCCGGTGCTGGAACGGATACGTGGGCAGGTCGGCTCGCCGGCCGCCGCCGGGGAACACCGCGGCCCAGTCGATGCGCGTGCCCCGCACGTACGCGGTGGCCAGCGCGGTGAACAGGGTTTCGGGTTCCGGCCGGTCGCGCCGCAGCACGGAGGCGAGCCCAGGAGACTCGGTGAAGCAGTCCTCGGCCGCCGCGGTCAGCACGCCGTCGGGACCCGCTTCGAGGCACACCGCCACGCCGTGCGCTTCCAGGGCCCGTACGGCGTCGAGGAACCGGACCGGGCGCCGGATCTGCCGCACCCAGTATTCCGGCGTGCGCACGTCTTCGCTGATTCCGCCGGTGACGGTGGAGACGATCGGGGTCCGCGGCTCGTGATAGGTCAGGCTCCCGGCGATCCGCCGGAAGTCGTCGAGCACCGCGTCCATGTGCGGCGAGTGGAAGGCGTGGCTGACGCGCAGCCTGCTCGTCTTCCGGCCCCGCTCCCGCCAGTGCGCGGCGAGGGCGGTGACGGTTTCGTCGTCGCCGGAGACGACCACGGACGCGGGCCCGTTGACGCTCGCGATTCCGGCGAGACGTTCTTTCCCGGCCAGGAGGGGGAGGACCTCCTCCTCACTCGCCTGGACGGCGATCATCGTGCCGCCGGGTGTCGCCGCCCGCATCAGCCGCCCGCGGGCGGTGACCAGCGTCGCGGCGTCCACAAGGGACAGGACGCCGGCGACGTGCGCCGCGGAGATCTCGCCGACGGAGTGGCCCACCAGGTACCCGGCTCGCACGCCGAAGTGCTCGAGCAGCCGGTACAGCGCGACCTCGAGGGCGAACAGGGCGGGCTGGGCGAAGTCGGTCCGGTCGAGCAGCGCCGCGTCTTCGCCGAAGACGACGTCGCGGAGCGGCCGGTCGAGGTGGTGGTCGAGCTCGGCGCACACCTCGTCGAAGGCCGTCGCGAACACCGGCTGCGCCGCGTGCAGTTCGCGGCCCATGCCGAGCCGCTGGCTGCCCTGGCCGGTGAACAGCACCGCGGTCGCCCCGGCAGCCGCCGTCCCGCGTACGACGTGTGCCGCGGGCGTCCCCGCGGCCAGGGCGGCAAGGCCGTCCGCCAGTGCCGGCCCGCTCCGGGCGATCACGACGGCGCGGTGTTCGAACACCGCCCGTGTCGTGGCGAGGGAGTAGGCGATGTCGACGGACGGCTCGACCTCCGCCAGCCGGCTCGCCGCGTCGGCCAGTGCTCGCTCGGTCCGGGCCGAAAGCGGCCACGGCAGCACACCGCCGGTGACCGGCGGTGCTGCCGGCTCGGCAGGCGCTTCGGCCAGGGGCTCTTCCAGGATCAGGTGGGCGTTGGTGCCGCTGATGCCGAAGGAGGACACACCGGCGCGGCGCGGCCGGTCCACCCGGGGCCAGTCCTCGGGTTCGGTGAGCAGGGACACCGCACCCGCACTCCAGTCCACCCGGGACGTCGGTGCGTCGACGTGCAGGGTGCGCGGCAGGAACCCGTGCCGGATCGCCTGCACCATCTTGATCACCCCGGCGACCCCGGCCGCGGCCTGGGTGTGCCCGATGTTCGCCTTGACCGAACCGAGCCGCAGCGGCTTGGCCCGGTCCTGGCCGTAGGTGGCCAGCAAGGCCTGAGCTTCGATCGGGTCGCCGAGGGTGGTGCCGGTACCGTGCGCTTCGACCGCGTCGACGTCCGAAGCGGCGAGGCCGGCGGCGGCCAGTGCCTGCCGGATCACGCGCTGCTGTGCGGGGCCGTTCGGGGCGGTGAGCCCGTTGGACGCGCCGTCGGAGTTGACCGCGGAGCCGCGGAGGACGGCGAGGACCGGGTGGCCGTTGCGCCGCGCGTCGGACAGCCGCTCGAGCAGGACGAGCCCGGCCCCTTCGGACCACGCGGCACCGTCGGCCGCGTCGGCGAAGGACTTGCACCGCCCGTCCGGAGCGAGCCCGCGTTGCCTGCTGAACTCGACGAACGTGGCCGGCGTGGCCATCACGGTGACTCCGCCGGCCAGCGCGAGGTCGCATTCCCCGGCACGCAGCGCCTGTGCGGCCAGGTGCATCGCGACGAGCGAGGACGAGCACGCGGTGTCGACCGTGACCGCCGGGCCTTCGAGACCGAACGTGTAGGCGACGCGGCCGGAGGCGATGCTGCCCGCGCTGCCGCTGACGAGGTAGCCCTCCAGCTCGGCCGGGATTTCGCGGACGCGAGAGGCGTAGTCGTCGTACATCACGCCGGTGAACACCCCGGTGCCGCTGCCGCGCAGTGCGGCCGGGTCGATGCCGGCCCGCTCGAAGACCTCCCAGCCGGTTTCCAGGAGCAGCCGCTGCTGCGGGTCGGTGGCCAGGGCTTCCCGCGGGCTCATGCCGAAGAACGCCGGGTCGAAATCGCCCGCGCCGTCGAGGAAACCGCCGTGGCGGGTGTAGCAGGTGCCGGCGTGGTCGGGGTCCGGGTGGTACAGCGCGTCGAGGTCCCAGCCGCGGTCGGCGGGGAAGCCGCCGATGACATCCGCTTCCGACGTGACCAGCTGCCACAGGTCCTCGGGCGAGCGGACCCCGCCGGGGAAGCGGCAGGCCATCGAGACGATCACCACCGGATCGCCGTCGGCCACGGCGGTGGTCGCGACCGGTTTCGCGGCGGAGGTACCGGCCAGCTCACCGCGCAGGTACGCGGTCAGTGCGGCCGTGGTGGGGTGGTCGAAGACCAGTGTGGCAGGCAGCCGGAGCCCGGTGGCCGCGCTGAGCCGGTTGCGCAGCTCGATCGCGGTGAGCGAGTCGAAGCCGAGGTCCTTGAACGGCCGGACGTCGTCGACCGCACCCGGATCGCCGTGGCCGAGGACGGCCGCCACCGCGCCGCGCACGATCTCGGGCAGCCGCTCCTGGACGTCCTTCGCGGAGCCTGCCCGCCTTGCCGCGGGAACCAGCCCGCGCAGCAACGGATGGGGCACGGCCTGGGCACGCAGGGCGGCGGTGTCGAACCGGACCGGGGCGACGAGCGCGCGGTCCGCGGCGAGCGCGGCGTCGAACAGCGCGAGCCCTTCCTCGGTGGGCATCGGCGCGATGCCGGCCCGGTGCAGCCGCGCGCGGTCCGCGGCGGCTGTCATGCCGCTGTCGGCGTCCCAGAGTCCCCAGGCGAGGGAAACGGCGGGAAGGCCGAGGTCACGGCGGTGCGCGGCCAGCGCGTCGAGGAAGGCGTTGGCGGCCGCGTAGTTGGCCTGGCCCGCGCTGCCCAGCACACCGGCGGCCGAGGAGAACAGGACGAACCGGGTGAGCGGGCGTTCCCGGGTCAGTTCGTGCAGGTGCCATGCGGCGTCGACCTTGGACCGGAAGACCGCGTCGACCGAGGCCGGCAGGAGGGTGTCCAGCGCGCCGTCGTCGAGAGCGCCGGCCGCGTGCACGACCGCGGTGACCGGATGTGCCTCGAGCACCCGCGCCAGCGCGGCGCGGTCACCGGCGTCGGCCGCGGCGACGATGACCCGCGCCCCGAGGCCTGCCAGTTCCTCGGCCAGGCCGCCGGCGCCGCCCCGGCGGCTGAGCAGGACGAGGTCCCGCACCCCGTGGTGGGTGACCAGGTGCCGGGCCAGCAGGCGGCCGAGGCCGCCGGTCGCGCCGGTGACGAGGACCGGGCCGTCGCCGAAGGGGTCGGCGGGCGCCGGCGCGAGCCGGGCGAGGCGGGGGGCCAAGAGCCGTCCGTCCCGGACCGCGAGCTGCGGTTCCGCGGTGGCGGCCCGGATCGCCGCCGCCGTCGCCGGACCGTCCACGAGGGACAACCGGCCGGGGTGCTCGAGCTGCGCGGTCCGCAGCAGGCCCCAGACCGGGGCGGTGGCGAGGTCGACCGGGGTGTCGCCGGTGTCGACGGCGTCCCTGGTGACGACCACGAGCCGTGACCCGGCGAACCGCTCGTCGGCCAGCCAGCGCTGGACGAGGCCGAGCATCCGGTACGTGGACTCGTGTGCGGCCTCGATCACCGGCCCGCCGGCGGCGGTGCACTCGGTGATCACCACCGCGGGAGCCGAGGGGAACGCGGCGAGCTCGGGGTGGGCGGGGACACCGAGGCCGAGGTCGCCGGTGCCGAGCACCGCCCAGTCGCCGCCGTTCCCGGCGGGGGCGTCGACCGCGGTCCACTCGACGGCGTACAGCGGCTGCCGGCTCGTGGTGAGCCGCCCGGCGGGCACCGGCCGTGAATGCAGTGCCTCGACGGTGAGGACCGGAGTGCCCGCCGTGTCGGCTAGAGCCACCTCGGTCGCACCGGAAGCCGTCGGCGAGAGCCGGACCCGGACCTCGGTGGCGCCACGAGCGTGCGCGGTGAGGCCGGTCCACGAGTACGGCAGGTGCAGCGGCCCGCCGAGCAGTTCCAGGACCGCCGGGTGCAGAGCGGCGTCGAGCAGGGCGGGGTGGACGCCGAACCCCCCGGCGCCGACGTCGTCCGGGAGGGCGACCTCGGCGAACCGCTCGGCACCACGCGACCAGAGCGACCGCAGGCCCTGGAACGCGGGGCCGTACTCGTAGCCGTGGTCGGCCAGCCGGTCGTAGGCGTCGCCGAGGTCGACCGGAGTCGCACCCGGTGGTGGCCAAGCCGTCGCCCAGTCCGCGCGCGGCCGGGTGCCGCCACTGGCGAGCAGGCCGGTGGCGTGGCGGGTCCACGGCTCCTCCTCGCCGGTGCGGGAGAACACGGTGAACGGGCGGCGGCCGGTGCCATCGGCCGGGTGGACCACCAGCTGGAGCGTGGCTTCTTCGTCCCCGTCGAGCACCAGCGGCGCTTCGAGGGTGAGCTCGTCCACGCGGTCCTCGCCCACGGTCGCGGCAGTGTGCAGGGCGAGGTCGGCGAACGCGGCGCCGGGCAGCAGCACGGCACCGGCGACGGCGTGGTCGGCCAGCCACGGCTGGGTGCGCGGGGAAAGCCGGCCGGTGGCGACGTGCCCCCGGCCATCGGCGAGCCCGATGGCCGCGCCGAGCAGCGGGTGCCCGCCGGCGGTCAGGCCGAACGCGGTGGCGTCGCCTGCCACCTCGGGCGCCGCCAGCCAGTAGCGACGGTGCTGGAACGGGTAGCGCGGCAGTTCGACCTTGCGCGCGCCGGGGAACACGGCGGCCCAGTCGATCTCGGCCCCGTGGACGTGGGCTTCGGCGAGCGAATGGAAGAACCGGTCGAGCCCGCCGTCGTCGCGGCGCAGGGAGGAGAGCGCGGCGGCATCAGCGCCGGTCGCGTCGATGGTCTCCTGGACGCCCATGACGAGCACCGGATGCGCGCTGGCCTCGATGAACAGGTCGTGGCCCGCGGCGAGGGCGGCTCGCGTGGCCTCCTCGAACCGCACGGTCGTGCGCAGGTTCCGGTACCAGTAGCCGGCGTCGAGGGTCGCCGTGTCGAGCGCGGCCCCGGTGACCGTCGAGAGGAAGGGCACGTCCGTCGCTTGTGGACGGACCGGGGCCAGCCGCCGCAGCAGGTCCTCGCGGATCCGTTCCACGTGTGCGGAGTGGGAAGCGTAGTCGACGGCGACCATCCGGGCGCGGTGCCCGGCCGCGGTGAGCTCGTCCCGCAATCGCCGGAGGGCGTCCGGGTCGCCGGACACGACGACCGACCGCGGCCCGTTGACGGCCGCGATCGACACGGACTCGCCCAGGTACCCCCCGAGTTCGGCGGCGGGAAGGGAAACCGACATCATGCCGCCCTGTCCGGCCAGCGCGCCGAGCGCCTGGCTCCGCAGCGCGACCACCCGCGCGCCGTCGGACACCGACAGCGCACCGGTGACGGTCGCGGCGGCGATCTCGCCCTGCGAATGCCCGATCACCGCCGCGGGCCGGACGCCGTAGGAGCGCCACAGCTCGGCGATGGAGACCATGACCGCCCACAGCACGGGTTGCACGACGTCGACGCGGTCCAGCGAACCGCCGCGCAGCACGTCCAGGAGCGACCAGTCGCAGAATTCGGCCAGCGCGCCGGCGCATTCGGTGATCCGGCGGTGGAACACCTCGGAAGTGTCCAGCAGCAGCTCGGCCATGCCGATCCACTGCGAACCCTGGCCGGGGAAGACGAAGACCGGGTTCGCCGGGCGATCGGCGATCCCGGTGACGACGCCGGCGTCCGGGTCACCGGCGGCGAGGGCTTCGAGGCCACGGCGGAGGTCTCCGGTGACCACCGCACGGTGGCCGAAGGTGGTACGGGTGGTGGCCAGGGAGAAGCCGACGTCCGCGCCTTCCCCGCCGGCGAGCGGGAGGAGCTGCCGTGCGCGGTCTCGGAGCGCCGCGGGCGACTTCGCGGAAAGCGGCCACAGGACCGGGTTCGCCGGCGGCGGGGCAGCGGGAGCCGGCGCCGGTTCGGTGGCGGGAGGCTGTTCGAGGATGAGGTGGGCGTTGGTGCCGCTGATGCCGAACGAAGACACGGCGGCGCGGCGCGGCCGGCCGGCCCGTGGCCAGTCGCGGGTTTCGGTGAGCACCGAAACCGCCCCCGTGGCCCAGTCCACGTGCGGGGTCGGTTCGTCGGCGTGCAGGGTCCGCGGCAAGGTGGCGTGCTCGATCGCCTGCACCATCTTGATCACGCCGGCGATCCCGGCGGCGGCCTGGGTGTGCCCGATGTTCGACTTGACCGACCCGAGCCACAGCGGCTCGTCGCGGTCCTGGCCGTAGGTCGCCAGCAGCGCCTGCGCTTCGATCGGGTCGCCCAGCGACGTGCCGGTGCCGTGTGCCTCCACCGCGTCGACGTCCGACGTGGACAGCCCGGCGTTCGCGAGGGCCTGGCGGATGACGCGTTCCTGGGAGGGGCCGTTCGGGGCGGTGAGGCCGTTGGACGCGCCGTCCTGGTTGACCGCCGAACCGCGGAGCACGGCCAGCACGCGGTGGCCGTTGCGCTGTGCGTCGGAGAGCCGTTCCAGCACGACCATCCCGGCCCCCTCGGCCCAGGCCGCGCCGTCCGCGCCGGCGCCGAAGGACTTGCAGCGGCCGTCGGGTGCGAGCCCGCGCTGGCGGCTGAACTCGATGAACACCGCCGGCGTCGCCATCACCGTGACCCCGCCCGCCAGAGCCAGCGTGCATTCGCCGGTCCGCAGCGCCTGGGCGGCGAGGTGCATCGCGACGAGCGAGGACGAGCACGCGGTGTCCACCGTGACGGCGGGCCCTTCCAAACCCAGGGTGTAGGACAGCCGCCCGGACGCGACACTGCCCGCGCTGCCGCTGACCAGGTAGCCCTCGAACCCGGGCGGAGCCTGGACGTGCCGCGAGCCGTAGTCGTCGTACATGACGCCGGTGAACACCACGGTCCGGCTGCCGGCCAGGGCGGCCGGGTCGATGCCCGCGTGTTCGATCGCTTCCCAGCCGGTCTCCAGCAGCAGCCGCTGCTGCGGGTCGGTGGCGAGCGCCTCGCGCGGGCTGATGCCGAAGAACTCGGCGTCGAACTCACCGGCGTCGTAGAGGAAACCGCCCTGACGGACGTAGGACGTGCCCGGGTGGTCGGGGTCCGGGTGGTAGAGCGCGCCGAGGTTCCAGCCGCGGTCGTCCGGGAAGCCGCCGATGGCGTCTGCTTCGGACTCGACCAGCCGCCAGAGGTCCTCGGGCGTGGTGACCCCGCCGGGGTAGCGGCACGCCATGCCGACGATGGCGATCGGTTCGTCGACGGCCGCGGTGGTCGCCACCGCGGCCGACGACGCCGTGGTGCCGCCGAGGAGCTTCCTCCGCAAGTGCTCGGCGAGCGCCGTGGGCGTCGGGTGGTCGAAGATCAGCGACGCGGGCAGCGACAGCGAAGTCGCCGCGGCGAGCCGGTTGCGCAGTTCCACCGCGGTGAGCGAGTCGAAGCCGAGGGTGCGGAACGCCTGCCCGGCGCTGACCGCGTCCGGATCGGGATGTGCGAGCACCGCGGCGGCCGTGCTCCGGACCAGGCGGAGGAGGAGCTGCCGTTGCTCGGGTTCCGGCCGGCCGGCGAGCTTGTCCGTCAGCGCCGTGCCGGACCCGGGCCCGGCGGCGACGGCGCGGCGGACCGGGGTGCGGACCAGGCCGCGCAACAGGGGATTCACGGCGTCGGCCGAGCTGAGCGTGGCGGTGTCGAGCGAGGCGGGAACGAGCAGCGAATCCGGGGTGCGGAGAGCCGCGTCGAAGAGCGCGAGGCCTTCCTCGACGGACATCGGCGCCAGCCCTGTTCGGGCGAGCCGGACCCGGTCGGCGGTCTCGAGGTGCGCGGTCATGCCGGTGGCCGGGTTCCACAGGCCCCAGGCGAGGGAGCGAATGCGGGGTTCGTTGTGCGCCAGCGCGTCGAGGAAGGTGTTGGCGGCCGCGTAGCCCGCCTGGCCGGGGGTGCCGAGGACACCCGCGGCCGAGGAGAAGAGGATGAGCGGAACGCCGGTGAGCTCGCTCAGCTGCCAGGCGGCGTCGACCTTGGGCCGGAGGACGGCGTCGAGCTGCTCGGCGGTGAGGTTGTCGACGGTCGCGTCCTCGAGCACGCCGGCGGTGTGGACGACGGCGGTCAGCGGGTGCTCGGCGGGGATGGTGCCGAGCAACCGGACGAGGGCTTCGCGGTCGCTGACGTCACAGGCCACGGCGGTGACGCCGGTGTCGGGCCCGGGATCGGTGCCGGTGCCGCGGCGGCTGGCGAGGACGACGTGCCGGACGCCGTGTCCGGTGACGAGGTGGCGCGCGAGGAGGCGGCCGAGCGTGCCGGCGCCGGTGATCAGCACGGTGCCGTCCGGGTCGAGCACCGTCGGCTCACCGGGGACGGCCGGGGCGAGCCTGGGCGCGTAGGCGGTTCCGTCTCGCAGCGCGAGTTGCGGATGGCCGAGGGGGAGTGCTGCCGGAACGTCCGTGTCGACGTCGAGGAGGCTGATCCGGCCGGGGTGCTCGGCCTGGGCGCTGCGGACCAGGCCCCACAGCGGCGCTGTCGCGAGGTCCGCTTTGCCGCCGAGACCGACCGCCTCGCGAGTCACGACGACGAGGTGGGTCTTCGCGAACCGGTCGTCGGCGAGCCACTCCTGCAGCTGCCGCACGGTTTGCCGCGTGATCTCGTGGGCCCGGGCCGGAACGTCGCCGTCGGCGGCGGGCGGGACGAGGACGGCGGTGTGCTCGCCGCCGAACTCGTCGAGCAACGCCCAGTCCGTGGTGGTCTCCGGACTGACCGCCGACCATTCGACGCGGTACAGCGAGCGCGGCGCCGCGGTGAGCCGCTCACGCGCGACCGGGCGCAGCAACAGCGAGTCCAGTGTGGACACCAGAGTGCCTGCCGGGTCCGTGGCCGTGATGCCGACAGTGCCGTCGGCGGCACGGGACAGCCGGACGCGGAGGGCCGGCGCGCCGACCGCGTGCAGCGAGGCCCCGCTCCACGAGAACGGCAGCAGGTCCGGTTCGGTTTCGCCGAGGGCACCGAGCACGAGAGGGTGAAGCGCGGCGTCGAACAGCGCCGGGTGCAGGCCGAACCCGCGGGGCTCGACACCGTCCGGGAGGCGGACGTCGGCGTAGACCTCGTCGCCGCGCCGCCAGACCGCACGCAGGCACCGGAACGCCGGGCCGTATTCGTAACCCTGCCCGGCGAGGCGTTCGTAGGCGCCGGCCAAGTCGAACGGCACGGCACCGGGTGGGGGCCACGCACCGGACGGCGGTTCCGGCGCGGCGGCCTCACCGGTGAGCAGGCCGGTGGCATGGCGGGTCCAGCTGTCGGTGTCGCCTGCGGGACGGGAATAGACACTGATCGGCCGCCGGTCCGCTGCGTCGGCCTCCCCGACGAACAGCTGCAGGGAGACGGCCGATCCGAGCGGAAGCGGAGCTTCGAGCGTGAGATCGGCGACCTGCGGGCAGCCCACCTGGTGCCCGGCGTGGAGGGCGAGCTCGAGGAACGCCGTGCCCGGAAGCAGCACGGTGCCGGCGAAGGCGTGGTCGGCGAGCCACGGGTGCGTGTCCGGGCTCAGCAGCGCGGCGAAGACGACGCCCGCGCCGTCGGCCAGCTCGACCGCCGCGCCGAGCAACGGGTGCCCGGCGGAGCCCAGGCCCGCCGCGGTGACGTCCCCGGACCGGGCCGGGGCGTCCAGCCAGTACCGCTGCCGCTCGAAGGGGTAGGTGGGCAGGTCGACCCGCCGCGCGTCGGGACCGAACACCGCCGCCCAGTCGATTTCCTGGCCGTGGGTGTGAGCGGTGGCGGCGGAGGTGAGGAAGCGGGTGAGGTTTCCTTCATCGCGTCGGAGAGTACCGATCGCGGTTCCCGTCTCGATGGTGGTGGTGAGGACGGGGTGGGGGCTGGTTTCGATGAAGAGGGTGTGGCCGTGTTGGGTGAGTTTGTCGATGGTTTGGGCGAAGTGGACGGTGGTGCTGAGGTTGTCGTACCAGTACTGGGCGTCGAGTGTCGCTGTGTCGACGGGTTCGCCGTGGAGGGTGGAGTAGAACGGGATGCCGGTGGACCGTGGTTCGAGGTCGGCGAGGATGTCGAGGAGTTCGTCGCGCAGCACGTGCATGTGCGGGGTGTGGGAGGCGTAGTCGACGGGGATCCTGCGGGCGCGGATGTCGTGTGTTTCGCAGTGGGCGAGGAGTTCGTCCAGCGCGTCGATGTCGCCGGCGACGACGGTGGCGGTGGGTCCGTTGTGGGCGGCTATGTGGATGTGTCCGGCCCAGGGGGAGAGCAGTTCGTGGGTGTCTTCGGCGGAAAGGGAAAGGGAGACCATGCCGCCGGGCCGGGCGTGGGTGCGGATGGCTTGGCTGCGGAGTGCGACGACTTTGGCGCCGTCCTGGACGGTGAGTGCGCCGATGGCGGTGGCGGCGGCGATTTCGCCTTGGGAGTGTCCGATGACGGCGGTGGGGGGGACGCCGATGGAGCGCCAGAGTTCGGCGAGGGAGACCATGACGGCCCAGAGGGCGGGTTGGACGATGTCGACGCGGTCGAGGGCGGTTTGGTTGCGAAGAATGTCGAGGAGTGACCAGTCGCAGTATTCGGTGAGGGCGTCGGCGCATTCCTGCATGCGGGCGGCGAAGACCGGGGAGGTGTCGAGGAGGTCGACGGCCATTCCGGCCCACTGCGAACCCTGACCCGGGAACACGAACACCGGCTTGGCCGCTCCGGCCGTTCCGGTGACGACGTGTGCGGCGGGCACATCTGCGGCCAAGCCGGCGAGGCCACTCCGGAACTCCTCGGCGTCAGCGGCCACGACCGCCGCGCGGTGCTGGAGTGCCGGCCTCGTCGTGGCGAGCGAGAAACCGACGTCCACCGGGTCGAGGTCCACTACGGACAGCAACCGCTCGGCCTGCGCCCGCAGCGCCGCCGGTGACTGCGCCGAGAGGACCCACGGCACGACCCGGCGTCGCGGATCCCGGTCGGGTGCGGGCTCGGCGGCCGGTGGCTCCTCGATGATCAGGTGCGCGTTCGTGCCGCTGATGCCGAACGACGACACCGCGGCCCGGCGTGGCCGGTCGACGTCGGGCCACTCCCGGGCCTCGGTGAGCAGCGAGACGGCACCGGAGTTCCAGTCCACGTGCGGGGAGGGCGCGTCGACGTGCAGGGTCCTCGGCAGCTGCCGGTGGTTCAGCGCCCCGGTCATCTTGATCAATGCGGCCACCCCGGCCGCCGCCTGGGTGTGCCCGATGTTGGACTTGATCGAGCCGAGCCACAGCGGCTCGGACCGGTCCTGCCCGTAGGTGGCCAGCAAGGCCTGCGCTTCGATCGGGTCGCCGAGCGTCGTCCCGGTGCCGTGCGCCTCGACCACGTCGACGTCCGATGTGGACAGACAGGCGTTGGCGAGGGCCTGCCGGATCACCCGTTCCTGGGAGGGGCCGTTCGGCGCGGTGAGGCCGTTGGACGCGCCGTCGGAGTTCACCGCGGAACCGCGGATGACGGCCAGCACCGGGTGCCCGTTCCGCTCGGCGTCGGAGAGCCGTTCGAGGACGAGCATTCCGGCACCCTCACCCCACCCGGTGCCGTCGGCGCCGGCGGCGAACGACTTGCACCGGCCGTCGGGGGCCAGCCCCCGCTGGCGACTGAACTCGATGAACGTCGTCGGCGTCGCCATCACGGCCACTCCGCCGGCGAGCGCGAGATCGCATTCACCGGTGCGCAGCGACTGCGCGGCCAGGTGGGTCGCCACCAGGGACGACGAGCACGCGGTGTCGACCGTGACGGCCGGGCCCTCCAGCCCGAGCGTGTACGACACCCGGCCGGACACGACGCTCGCCTGGTTCCCGGCGAGGAGGAACCCTTCGAAGCCCTCCGGCGCCGGGGAGAGGCGCGAACCGTAGTCGTTGTACATCACGCCGGCGAACACGCCGGTCTTGCTGCCGCGCAGGGAAACCGGGTCGATGCCCGCCCGTTCGACGGCCTCCCAGGACGTCTCCAGGAGCAGCCGCTGCTGGGGGTCGGTGGCGAGCGCCTCGCGCGGGCTGATGCCGAAGAACGCCGGGTCGAACAGGCCGGCCTCGTACAGGAACCCGCCGTACCGGGTGCTCGACCGGCCCGTCCGGTCCGGATCCGGGTCGTGCAGGTCTGCGGGCCAGCCGCGATCGGCCGGGAACTCGCCGATGGCGTCGATGCCGTCGGCGACGAGCTGCCACAGCTCTTCCGGCGTGCGGACGCCGCCGGGGAACCGGCAAGCCATGCCGACGATCGCGATGGGGTCGCCTGCCACGGCGGCGGTGCTCGCCGCGGCAGGTCGCACGGCGCGGGTACCGAGAAGCTCGTCGCGCAGGAAGTCCGCCATCGCGGCGACCGTGGGCCGGTCGAAGACGACGGTGGCGGGCAGCCGGAGCCCGGTCGCGGTGGCCAGCCGGTTGCGCAACTCGACCGCGGTGAGCGAGTCGAACCCGAGATCCTTGAACGCCCGGTGCGCGTCGATGGTCTCCGCGGTGGCGTGACCGAGTACGGTCGCCACCCGCGACCGCACGAGGTCGACCATCGCCTGGTCCTGCTCGGCGGGCGGCAGCGCGGCGAGCCGTTCGGTCCACGACGTACTGCCGCCGGACGCGGCCGTGCGGCGTGCCGGTGCGCGGACCAGCGCGCGGAACAGCGCGGGCACGCCGGAGGATGCCTGGGCGCGGACCGCGGCGAGGTCGAGCCGGGCGGGCAGGAGGTGCGCGTCGTCGAGGCCGAGTGCCGCGTCGAACAGCGCGAGCCCTCGCCCGGCCGGGAACGAGCCGATGCCCGCGCGGCTCATCCGGGCCACGTCGGTCTCGTCGAGGTGCCCGGTCATGCCGGTGGCGTCCGCCCAGAGCCCCCAGCCCAGCGACAGCGCCGGCAGGCCGCGAGCGCGGCGGTGGTGAGCCAGCGCGTCGAGGAAGGCGTTGGCGGCCGAATAGTTGGCCTGCCCGGCGCCGCCGACCGTGGCCACCACGGATGAGAAGAGCACGAACGCGGTCAACGGCAGGTGTGCGGTGAGCTCGTGGAGGTGCCACGCGGCGTCGGCCTTGGGCGCCAGCACGCGCTCAAGCTGCCCGGCGGTGAGGGTCTCGACGGTGGCGTCGTCGAGGACACCGGCGGTGTGCACGACGGCGGTGAGCGGGTGCTCGGCCGGGATGGCGCCGAGCAGCCGGGCCAGCGCTTCGCGGTCGGCGACGTCGCAGGCGGCGACGCTGACCTGAGCGCCGAGCGCGGTGAGTTCCGCGGTCAGCTCGGTGGCGCCTTCGGCGTCGAGCCCGCGGCGGCTGGTGAGCAGGAGGTGGCGCGCGCCGTGCGTGGTGACCAGGTGCCGCGCGATGAGCGCGCCCAGCGTCCCGGTGCCGCCGGTGATCAGCACGGTGCCGTCCGGGTCGAGCCGGGTGCCGGTCGTGGCCGTGGTGGACCCGGCGCGGGCGAGGCGCGGGACGGACACCTTGCCGTCGCGGAGCTTCAGCTGCGGCTCGCCGGTGGCGAGCGCGGCCGGGACCAGCGCGGCGGACGCCGGGTCCGCGTCGAGCAGCACGAACCGGTCCGGGTGCTCCGACTGCGCGCTGCGCACCAGGCCGCCGACGGCGGCGGACACGATGTCGTCGCCGATCCCGAAGACCAGGTGCGAGCCGGTGAACCGGGGTTCCGCGAGCCAGCACCGGATCAGGTCGAGCGCCTGCCGGGTCGCGGTGTGCGCGGCCGCGGGCAGCTTGCCGGCCGGGGACACCCGGACGACGACCCGGTCCGGAACCTCCTCGGGCACCTCGTCGAGGCCGGCGAATTCGCGGGGATCGCCGTCCGCGGCGCCGGGTGCGATCTCCGTCCACTCGAGACGGAAGAGGTCATCGGAGCGTCCGGTGTGCGGCTCGAGGGTGGCCGGGCGGAAGGTCAACGACTCGACCACGGCCACGGTGAGCCCGGCGGCGTCGGCCAGGGTCAGGGCCGCGTCGTCGGGTCCGTTGGCCGAAAGCCGGACTCGCAGCGAAGACGCGCCGACGGCGTGCAGCGACACGCCGGACCACGAGAACGGCAGCAGCGCCGTGGTCCCGCCGATGCCTTCGATCGCGCCGAGCACCAGGGGGTGCAGGGCGGAGTCCAGGAGTGCCGGGTGCAAGCCGAACCCGGCGGTGCCGGTCTCTTCGGGCAGCGCGATCTCGGCGTAGACGTCGGCACCGAGACGCCACGCCGAACGCAGTCCCCGGAAAGCCGGGCCGTACTCGTACCCCAGCGTGGCCAGCCGGTCGTAGCAGTCCGTGAGCTCCAGCGCAGTGGCGCCCGCGGGTGGCCACACCGTGAGGCCGGTGTCGGGAGGCGCGACGGCCTGCTCGAGCACGCCGGTGGCGTGGCAGGTCCACGGGTGCTCGGTGAGGGCGCTCTCGTCTCCGGCCGGTCGCGAATGGACGGTGAGCGAGCGGCGGCCGGTCTCGTCCGGGTCACCGACGGCGACCTGCAGCTGCACGCCGCCGTCGGGCAGCGCCAGCGGAGCCTGCACGGTGAGCTCGGCGACCCGGCCGCAACCGGCCAGATCACCGGCGTGGCAGGCCAGGTCGACGAAGGCGGCACCGGGGACGAGCACGGTCCCGCCGACCGCGTGGTCGGCGAGCCACGGCTGTGCGCGAAGCGACAGCCGTCCGGTGAGGACGAGACCGTCGCCGGTGGCGAGGGCGACGGCCGCACCGAGCAGGGGGTGGTCGCTGGGGGCGAGCCCGAGGTCGGTTCCGGCCGTGCCCGCCGGGGCGTCCAGCCAGTGCCGCTGCCGCTCGAAGGGGTAGGTGGGCAGGTCAACCGGCCGCGACCGCGGCCAGCCCACGGCCGCGTCCCAGTCGATTTCCTGTCCGTGGGTGTGGGCGGTGGCGGCGGAGGTGAGGAAGCGGGTGAGGGTTCCTTCGTCGCGTCGGAGGGTGCCGATGGCGGTGGTGGTGCCGGTGTCGATGGTGGTGGTGAGGACGGGGTGGGGGCTGGTTTCGATGAAGAGGGTGTGGCCGTGTTGGGTGAGTTTGTCGATGGTTTGGGCGAAGTGGACGGTGGTGCTGAGGTTGTCGTACCAGTACTGGGCGTCGAGTGTCGCTGTGTCGACGGGTTCGCCGTGGAGGGTGGAGTAGAACGGGATGCCGGTGGACCGTGGTTCGAGGTCGGCGAGGAGGTGGAGGAGTTCGTCGCGCAGCACGTGCATGTGCGGGGTGTGGGAGGCGTAGTCGACGGGGATCCTGCGGGCGCGGATGTCGTGTGTTTCGCAGTGGGCGAGGAGTTCGTCCAGCGCGTCGATGTCGCCGGCGACGACGGTGGCGGTGGGTCCGTTGTGGGCGGCTATGTGGATGTGTCCGGCCCAGGGGGAGAGCAGTTCGTGGGTGTCTTCGGCGGAAAGGGAAAGGGAGACCATGCCGCCGGGCCGGGCGTGGGTGCGGATGGCTTGGCTGCGGAGTGCGACGACTTTGGCGCCGTCCTGGACGGTGAGTGCGCCGATGGCGGTGGCGGCGGCGATTTCGCCTTGGGAGTGTCCGATGACGGCGGTGGGGGGGACGCCGATGGAGCGCCAGAGTTCGGCGAGGGAGACCATGACGGCCCAGAGGGCGGGTTGGACGATGTCGACGCGGTCGAGGGCGGTTTGGTTGCGAAGAATGTCGAGGAGTGACCAGTCGCAGTATTCGGTGAGGGCGTCGGCGCATTCCTGCATGCGGGCGGCGAAGACCGGGGAGGTGTCGAGGAGGTCGACGGCCATTCCGGCCCACTGCGAACCCTGACCCGGGAACACGAACACCGGCTTGGCCGCTCCGGCCGTTCCGGTGACGACGTGTGCGGCGGGCACATCTGCGGCCAAGCCGGCGAGGCCACTCCGGAACTCCTCGGCGTCAGCGGCCACGACCGCCGCGCGGTGCTGGAGTGCCGGCCTCGTCGTGGCGAGCGAGAAACCGACGTCCACCGGGTCGAGGTCCACTACGGACAGCAACCGCTCGGCCTGCGCCCGCAGCGCCGCCGGTGACTGCGCCGAGAGGACCCACGGCACGACCCGGCGTCGCGGATCCCGGTCGGGTGCGGGCTCGGCGGCCGGTGGCTCCTCGATGATCAGGTGCGCGTTCGTGCCGCTGATGCCGAACGACGACACCGCGGCCCGGCGTGGCCGGTCGACGTCGGGCCACTCCCGGGCCTCGGTGAGCAGCGAGACGGCACCGGAGTTCCAGTCCACGTGCGGGGAGGGCGCGTCGACGTGCAGGGTCCTCGGCAGCTGCCGGTGGTTCAGCGCCCCGGTCATCTTGATCAATGCGGCCACCCCGGCCGCCGCCTGGGTGTGCCCGATGTTGGACTTGATCGAGCCGAGCCACAGCGGCTCGGACCGGTCCTGCCCGTAGGTGGCCAGCAAGGCCTGCGCTTCGATCGGGTCGCCGAGCGTCGTCCCGGTGCCGTGCGCCTCGACCACGTCGACGTCCGATGTGGACAGACAGGCGTTGGCGAGGGCCTGCCGGATCACCCGTTCCTGGGAGGGGCCGTTCGGCGCGGTGAGGCCGTTGGACGCGCCGTCGGAGTTCACCGCGGAACCGCGGATGACGGCCAGCACCGGGTGCCCGTTCCGCTCGGCGTCGGAGAGCCGTTCGAGGACGAGCATTCCGGCACCCTCACCCCACCCGGTGCCGTCGGCGCCGGCGGCGAACGACTTGCACCGGCCGTCGGGGGCCAGCCCCCGCTGGCGACTGAACTCGATGAACGTCGTCGGCGTCGCCATCACGGCCACTCCGCCGGCGAGCGCGAGATCGCATTCACCGGTGCGCAGCGACTGCGCGGCCAGGTGGGTCGCCACCAGGGACGACGAGCACGCGGTGTCGACCGTGACGGCCGGGCCCTCCAGCCCGAGCGTGTACGACACCCGGCCGGACACGACGCTCGCCTGGTTCCCGGCGAGGAGGAACCCTTCGAAGCCCTCCGGCGCCGGGGAGAGGCGCGAACCGTAGTCGTTGTACATCACGCCGGCGAACACGCCGGTCTTGCTGCCGCGCAGGGAAACCGGGTCGATGCCCGCCCGTTCGACGGCCTCCCAGGACGTCTCCAGGAGCAGCCGCTGCTGGGGGTCGGTGGCGAGCGCCTCGCGCGGGCTGATGCCGAAGAACGCCGGGTCGAACAGGCCGGCCTCGTACAGGAACCCGCCGTACCGGGTGCTCGACCGGCCCGTCCGGTCCGGATCCGGGTCGTGCAGGTCTGCGGGCCAGCCGCGATCGGCCGGGAACTCGCCGATGGCGTCGATGCCGTCGGCGACGAGCTGCCACAGCTCTTCCGGCGTGCGGACGCCGCCGGGGAACCGGCAAGCCATGCCGACGATCGCGATGGGGTCGCCTGCCACGGCGGCGGTGCTCGCCGCGGCAGGTCGCACGGCGCGGGTACCGAGAAGCTCGTCGCGCAGGAAGTCCGCCATCGCGGCGACCGTGGGCCGGTCGAAGACGACGGTGGCGGGCAGCCGGAGCCCGGTCGCGGTGGCCAGCCGGTTGCGCAACTCGACCGCGGTGAGCGAGTCGAACCCGAGATCCTTGAACGCCCGGTGCGCGTCGATGGTCTCCGCGGTGGCGTGACCGAGTACGGTCGCCACCCGCGACCGCACGAGGTCGACCATCGCCTGGTCCTGCTCGGCGGGCGGCAGCGCGGCGAGCCGTTCGGTCCACGACGTACTGCCGCCGGACGCGGCCGTGCGGCGTGCCGGTGCGCGGACCAGCGCGCGGAACAGCGCGGGCACGCCGGAGGATGCCTGGGCGCGGACCGCGGCGAGGTCGAGCCGGGCGGGCAGGAGGTGCGCGTCGTCGAGGCCGAGTGCCGCGTCGAACAGCGCGAGCCCTCGCCCGGCCGGGAACGAGCCGATGCCCGCGCGGCTCATCCGGGCCACGTCGGTCTCGTCGAGGTGCCCGGTCATGCCGGTGGCGTCCGCCCAGAGCCCCCAGCCCAGCGACAGCGCCGGCAGGCCGCGAGCGCGGCGGTGGTGAGCCAGCGCGTCGAGGAAGGCGTTGGCGGCCGAATAGTTGGCCTGCCCGGCGCCGCCGACCGTGGCCACCACGGATGAGAAGAGCACGAACGCGGTCAACGGCAGGTGTGCGGTGAGCTCGTGGAGGTGCCACGCGGCGTCGGCCTTGGGCGCCAGCACGCGCTCAAGCTGCCCGGCGGTGAGGGTCTCGACGGTGGCGTCGTCGAGGACACCGGCGGTGTGCACGACGGCGGTGAGCGGGTGCTCGGCCGGGATGGCGCCGAGCAGCCGGGCCAGCGCTTCGCGGTCGGCGACGTCGCAGGCGGCGACGCTGACCTGAGCGCCGAGCGCGGTGAGTTCCGCGGTCAGCTCGGTGGCGCCTTCGGCGTCGAGCCCGCGGCGGCTGGTGAGCAGGAGGTGGCGCGCGCCGTGCGTGGTGACCAGGTGCCGCGCGATGAGCGCGCCCAGCGTCCCGGTGCCGCCGGTGATCAGCACGGTGCCGTCCGGGTCGAGCCGGGTGCCGGTCGTGGCCGTGGTGGACCCGGCGCGGGCGAGGCGCGGGACGGACACCTTGCCGTCGCGGAGCTTCAGCTGCGGCTCGCCGGTGGCGAGCGCGGCCGGGACCAGCGCGGCGGACGCCGGGTCCGCGTCGAGCAGCACGAACCGGTCCGGGTGCTCCGACTGCGCGCTGCGCACCAGGCCGCCGACGGCGGCGGACACGATGTCGTCGCCGATCCCGAAGACCAGGTGCGAGCCGGTGAACCGGGGTTCCGCGAGCCAGCACCGGATCAGGTCGAGCGCCTGCCGGGTCGCGGTGTGCGCGGCCGCGGGCAGCTTGCCGGCCGGGGACACCCGGACGACGACCCGGTCCGGAACCTCCTCGGGCACCTCGTCGAGGCCGGCGAATTCGCGGGGATCGCCGTCCGCGGCGCCGGGTGCGATCTCCGTCCACTCGAGACGGAAGAGGTCATCGGAGCGTCCGGTGTGCGGCTCGAGGGTGGCCGGGCGGAAGGTCAACGACTCGACCACGGCCACGGTGAGCCCGGCGGCGTCGGCCAGGGTCAGGGCCGCGTCGTCGGGTCCGTTGGCCGAAAGCCGGACTCGCAGCGAAGACGCGCCGACGGCGTGCAGCGACACGCCGGACCACGAGAACGGCAGCAGCGCCGTGGTCCCGCCGATGCCTTCGATCGCGCCGAGCACCAGGGGGTGCAGGGCGGAGTCCAGGAGTGCCGGGTGCAAGCCGAACCCGGCGGTGCCGGTCTCTTCGGGCAGCGCGATCTCGGCGTAGACGTCGGCACCGAGACGCCACGCCGAACGCAGTCCCCGGAAAGCCGGGCCGTACTCGTACCCCAGCGTGGCCAGCCGGTCGTAGCAGTCCGTGAGCTCCAGCGCAGTGGCGCCCGCGGGTGGCCACACCGTGAGGCCGGTGTCGGGAGGCGCGACGGCCTGCTCGAGCACGCCGGTGGCGTGGCAGGTCCACGGGTGCTCGGTGAGGGCGCTCTCGTCTCCGGCCGGTCGCGAATGGACGGTGAGCGAGCGGCGGCCGGTCTCGTCCGGGTCACCGACGGCGACCTGCAGCTGCACGCCGCCGTCGGGCAGCGCCAGCGGAGCCTGCACGGTGAGCTCGGCGACCCGGCCGCAACCGGCCAGATCACCGGCGTGGCAGGCCAGGTCGACGAAGGCGGCACCGGGGACGAGCACGGTCCCGCCGACCGCGTGGTCGGCGAGCCACGGCTGTGCGCGAAGCGACAGCCGTCCGGTGAGGACGAGACCGTCGCCGGTGGCGAGGGCGACGGCCGCACCGAGCAGGGGGTGGTCGCTGGGGGCGAGCCCGAGGTCGGTTCCGGCCGTGCCCGCCGGGGCGTCCAGCCAGTGCCGCTGCCGCTCGAAGGGGTAGGTGGGCAGGTCAACCGGCCGCGACCGCGGCCAGCCCACGGCCGCGTCCCAGTCGATTTCCTGTCCGTGGGTGTGGGCGGTGGCGGCGGAGGTGAGGAAGCGGGTGAGGGTTCCTTCGTCGCGTCGGAGGGTGCCGATGGCGGTGGTGGTGCCGGTGTCGATGGTGGTGGTGAGGACGGGGTGGGGGCTGGTTTCGATGAAGAGGGTGTGGCCGTGTTGGGTGAGTTTGTCGATGGTTTGGGCGAAGTGGACGGTGGTGCTGAGGTTGTCGTACCAGTACTGGGCGTCGAGTGTCGCTGTGTCGACGGGTTCGCCGTGGAGGGTGGAGTAGAACGGGATGCCGGTGGACCGTGGTTCGAGGTCGGCGAGGAGGTGGAGGAGTTCGTCGCGCAGCACGTGCATGTGCGGGGTGTGGGAGGCGTAGTCGACGGGGATCCTGCGGGCGCGGATGTCGTGTGTTTCGCAGTGGGCGAGGAGTTCGTCCAGCGCGTCGATGTCGCCGGCGACGACGGTGGCGGTGGGTCCGTTGTGGGCGGCTATGTGGATGTGTCCGGCCCAGGGGGAGAGCAGTTCGTGGGTGTCTTCGGCGGAAAGGGAAAGGGAGACCATGCCGCCGGGCCGGGCGTGGGTGCGGATGGCTTGGCTGCGGAGTGCGACGACTTTGGCGCCGTCCTGGACGGTGAGTGCGCCGATGGCGGTGGCGGCGGCGATTTCGCCTTGGGAGTGTCCGATGACGGCGGTGGGGGGACGCCGATGGAGCGCCAGAGTTCGGCGAAGGGAGACCATGACGGCCCAGAGGGCGGGTTGGACGATGTCGACGCGGTCGAGGGCGGTTTGGTTGCGGAGGGTGTCGAGAAGTGACCAGTCGCAGTATTCGGCAAGGGCGTCGGCGCATTCCTGCATGCGGGCGGCGAAGGTGGGGGAGGTGTCGAGGAGGTCGACGGCCATTCCGGCCCACTGCGAACCCTGACCCGGGAACACGAACACCGGACGCTGTCCCGACCGCGCCACGCCCTGGACCAGCTCCGCCGCCGGTTCGCCCGCGGCGAGGGCGGCCAAGCCGCGCAGCAGCCCGTCGGCGTCTCCGGCCACGACCACCGCACGATGGTCGAGCGCCGCGCGCGTGGTGGCCAGCGAACGGCCCACCGCCGCGAGATCCGCGCCGGCCAGTTCTCGCAGCTGCGCCGCCTGCGCCCGCAGGGCGTTCTCGGTCCTCGCCGACACCGGCCACACCACCGGGCCGTCGAACGGCTCGATCTCGCCGGGCTCGTCCGGGGCCTCCTCGACGATCAGGTGCGCGTTGGTGCCGCTGATGCCGAACGACGACACCGCGGCCCGCCGCGGCCGGTCACCGCGTTCCCAGGAGATCGGCTCGTTGAGCAGCGCGACACTCCCGGACGACCAGTCGACGTGCGGCGTCGGCTCGTCCGCGTGCAGGGTCTTGGGCAGCAGGCCGTGCCGCAGCGCCAGCACCATCTTGATCACCCCGCCGACACCCGCGGCGGCCTGGGTGTGGCCGATGTTCGACTTGAGCGAGCCGAGCCACAGCGGTTCGGCCCGGTCCTGGCCGTAGGTGGCGATCAGCGCGCCGGCCTCGATCGGGTCGCCCAGGCTCGTGCCGGTGCCGTGTGCCTCCACCACGTCGACGTCCGACGGAGACAGCCCGGCGGTGGCGAGCGCCTGCCGGATGACGCGTTCCTGGGACGGCCCGTTCGGCGCCGTGAGGCCGTTGGACGCGCCGTCCTGGTTGATCGCGGAGCCGCGGAGCACGGCCAGCACGCGGTGCCCGTTGCGCTGCGCGTCGGAAAGCCGTTCCAGGACGACCATCCCGGCACCCTCGGCCCAGCTGGTGCCGTTCGCGCCGGCGCCGAACGCCTTGCTGCGCCCATCCGCGGCCAGCCCGCGTTGCCTGCTGAACTCGACGAACATGCCGGGGTGCGCCATCACGGCCGCGCCACCGGCCAGCGCCAGCCGGCATTCACCCTGGCGCAGCGCGGACCTCGCCATGTGCAGCGCCACCAGCGACGACGAGCACGCGGTGTCGACGGTGACCGCCGGGCCGCCGAGGCCGAGCACGTAGGAGATCCGGCCGGAGGCGACGCTGACCGTGCTGCCGGTCAGCAGGTAGCCGTCGAACCCGTCGGCGGCCTCGTGCAGCCGCGGCCCGTAGTCCTGGGCCATCGCACCGACGAACACGCCGACCGGCTCGTCCTGGAGCCGGTCGGGGGCGATCCCGGCGCGTTCGAGGGCCTCCCATGACGTCTCCAGCAGCAGTCGCTGTTGCGGATCCATCGCCGCGGCCTCGCGCGGGCTGATGCCGAAGAACGCGGGATCGAACCGGTCCGCGTCGTGCAGGAACCCGCCGTGGCGGACGTAGGAGGTGCCCGGCGTGGCCGGGTCCGGGTCGTACAGCCGGTCGAGGTCCCAGCCGCGGTTGACCGGGAACTCCGAGATCGCGTCGCGCTGCTCGGTCAGCAGCAGCCACAGGTCCTCGGGAGAGCGGACGTCGCCCGGGTAGCGGCAGGCCATGCCGACGATGGCGATCGGTTCATCGGGCACGGCGGTCGTGGTGCCGGGCGTGGCCGCGCCCGGCTTCCCGCCGCTCATCCGTTCGCGCAGCGCCTCGACCAGGCGCCGCGGGGTGGGGTGGTCGAACAGCAACGTCGGCGGCAGCCGCAACCCGGTGGCGGCGGCCAGCCGATCGCGCAGCTCGACCGACATCAGGGAGTCGAAGCCGAGGTCCCGGAAGGTGCCGGACATCTCGACCGCGCCGGAGGTCACGTGCCCGAGCACGATCGCGACCGTCGTCCGCACCAGCTCCAGGACTTCGTGCTCGCCGGGCACGTGTTCCGGTGTCTCCGCTACGGGCGTTTCGGCGGCGGGAAGCCGCGGCCGGGCCGCGGTGGACGAGAGCCAGTACGGCTGACGCTGGAACGCGTAGGTGGGCACATCGACCGGGCGTGCCGCCGGTGCGACGGTGGCGAACACCGCCCGCCAGTCGACTTCCCCGCCGGTCACGTGGACCCCGGCGAGTGCGGTGAGCACCGATGTCCGCTCGGGAACGCCCTTGCGCAAAACGGAACTGGTCTGTCCATCATGGACGATCGACCGGACGGCGGTCGCGAGTGCCCCGCCGGGGCCGAGTTCGAGATACCGGCCGGTCCCTTCGGCTTCCAGGGTGCGTACGGCGTCGGCGAAGCGCACCGCACGCCGGACGTGGTCGGTCCAGTAGCCCGGCGAGCCCAGCTCGGCTGGTTCGGCGAGCCGGCCGGTGAGGGTCGAGACCACCGGGATCCGCGGCGGGTGGAACGTCACGGTTTCCGCCACCGCGCGGAAGCCGTCCAGCATGGCGTCCATGTGCGGCGAATGGAAGGCGTGGCTGACCGTGAGCCGTTTGGTGCGCCGGCCGAGCTGCTCGAAGTGGACGGTGACCGCGGCGACGGCGTCGTCGTCCCCGGACACCACCACCGCGGTGGGCCCGTTGATCGCGGCGAGGTCCACCCGGCCGGTCAGCAGCGGCCGGATCTCCTCCTCGGTGGCCTCGACGGCGGCCATCGCGCCGCCGCGGGGCAGTTCCTCCATCAACCGGCCGCGCGCGGCGACCAGCTTCGCAGCGTCCTCGAGCGTCAGGACCCCGGCGACGTGCGCGGCGGCGTACTCGCCGATCGAATGGCCCGCGACGTGCCCGGCCCGCAGGCCGAAGGACTCGAACAGCCGGTACAGGGCGGTTTCGACGGCGAACAGCGCGGGCTGGGTGTAGCCGGTGCGGTCGAGCAGCGCGGCATCCTCCGCCCAGACGACGTCGCGCAGCGGCCGGTCGAGATACGGCTGAAGCGCGGCACAGACCTCGTCGAACGCGGTCCGGAACACCCCGAAGCAGTCGTACAGTTCGCGGCCCATCCCGGCGTACTGCGAACCCTGACCGGTGAACAGGACGGCGGTGCGGCCGTCGGTCACCGACCCGGTGACCACGTTCGCCGCCGGCGCGCCCGCGGCGAGCGCCCGCAAACCGTCCCGGAAGCCGGCCGGATCTTCGGCGATGACCGCGGCCCGGCGCTCGAACGCCGTGCGGTGCGTGGCCAGCGACAAGCCGGCCCCGGCGGCATCCTGACCGTCCCAAGCGGACAGGAGCCGATCCGCGGCCGCACGCACCGCCTCGCCGGTGCGTCCGGAAAGCAGCCACGGCACCGGGCCCGCTGTGGTCGGGACAGGCCGGGCGGGGCCCGCGGGGGGCTCCGAGACGACGAGGTGGCAGTTCGTCCCACCCATGCCGAACGACGACACGCCGGCGAGCAGCGGCCGGTCCGTGGCGGGCCACGCGCCGTGCCGCCGCCGCACTTCCAGGTTGAGCTCGCCGAGGGGGATGTCCGGGTTCGGGATGGCGAAGTTGAGACTCGGCGGGAGTTCGCGGTGCGTGAGGCTGAGGGCCACCTTGAGCAGCCCGACGATCCCGGCGGCGCCTTCGAGGTGGCCGACGTTGGTCTTCGCGGAACCCACCTGCAGCGGTGTGGTGCGCCCGGCGGCGAACACCGCGCCGAGCGCGGCCGCTTCGATCGGGTCGCCGACCCGGGTGCCGGTGCCGTGCAGTTCGACGTAGGAGACGTCGGCGGGCGTTACGCCCGCCCGCGCGTATGCCCGGCGCAGCACGGCTTCCTGCGCGTCGCGGCTCGGCACGGTGAGGCCGTCGGTGGCGCCGTCGTTGTTCACCGCGCCGCCCCGGATCACGCAGTGGATCCGGTCGCCGTCGGCCAGCGCCGCGTCCAGTGGCTTGAGGACGACCAGCCCGCCACCCTCGCCGCGGACGTAGCCGTTGGCGCGGGCATCGAAGGTGTAGCAGCGGCCGTCGGGGGAGAGCCCGCCGAAACGCACCACGCCCAGCGTGCTCTCGGCGAGCAGGGCGAGGTTCACGCCGCCCGCCAGGGCCAAGGTGGACTCGCCGCGATGCAGGCTTTCGCACGCGAGGTGCACGGCCACGAGCGACGACGCCTGCGCGGCGTCGGTCGCGAGACTCGGGCCCCGCAGGCCGAATGTGTAGGAAAGCCGGTTCGCGATGATGCCGCGGGTCGCGCCGGTGACCGTGTGCTGGGTGATCGTCTCCGGTCCGCCGGTGTAGGAAAGAGTGGCGTAGTCGTCCCAGATCGCGCCGACGAACACGCCGGTGCTGCTGCCGCGCAGGTCGGCCGGGACGATCCGCGCGTCCTCCAGCGCCTCCCAGCCGAGCTCCAGCATCAGCCGCTGCTGGGGGTCCATCGCGGCGGCTTCGCGCGGTGAAATCCCGAAGAACCCGGCATCGAAGTCCTCGACGCCGTCGAGGAATCCGCCGAATCGGTGAGGCAGTGATTCGCCGGCCCACCGGCCCTCGGGTGCCTCGGTGATCGCGTCGACCCCATCGCGGAGCAGCCGCCAGAACTGCTCCGGATCGTGCGCTTTCGGCAGCCGGCAGGCCAGCCCGATCACGGCGATCGGCTCGAACTCGCTCATCGACACCCGTCACGCCCCTTGCGTCAGAACCCGTCCAACCGTTTGCCGAGTGTTCGGAACGGCGGTTAAGGAGGGCTTGTCCGCGCCTAAAGCGAGCCTGAGGCGAACTGCGCGACGAGCGCGGGTTCGTGCACGAAGAAGTGCCCGCCGGGCACCCGGTGCAGGGCGAACCCGGGTGCGCTGTAGCGCGCCCACGCGGCCATGTCCCCTTCGGACACCAGCGGGTCGTCCGCGCCGTGGAAGGCACGCACCGGGCAGGGCGCCGGACCGTCCGGCCGCTGGGTCGCGCACAGCGCCAGGTCGCGGCGGACGAGGCCGAGCGCGGCCGACAGCCAGTCCGGATAGCCGAGCAGCAGCGGTGACAGGCCGCCGAGATCGAGTACCGCCTGCTTCAGCTCGGCATCGGACGCGTCGTGCGCGGCCACCAGCCGGTTGCCGAGGTGCGGCGCCTTGCACGCGCCGACCATGAGCAGCCGGGGCACCGGCCGGCCGCGGACGGCCAGCCGCAGCGCGAGGTGGTAGGCGACGAGTGCGCCCATGCTGTGGCCGTAACACGCGAAGGGTTCGTCGAACACCTCCTCGAGGTGCACCTCGAGTTCGTCGACGAGCGACGCCATGTCCTTCGGGAGTTCGTCCCGGATCCGGCCTTCGCGCCCCGGCAACTGCACCGGCAGCACGTCGATACCGGGGCCGAACATCCCCCGCCAGCCCTTGAACACCGAAGCGGCGCCTCCCGCGTGCGGGAAGCAGAGCAGCCGCAGCGCCGCCCCGCCCGAAGGCGGGAACGGCAGGTAAGGGGTCGTGTCGATCTCGTTCGCGCGCATCCCTCATGCTGAGAGCGCCGGCTAAAGCCGCGCTAAGTGGGTGCGCATAAGAGCGGCTTTAGGACCGCTGCCTAGTTTCGGCGCAGGCAGCCGAACCGGAAGGGACACCCCGCTGATGGCGCGTTCGAAGTCGACCATGCTAGCCGCCGTCGTGGCCCTGGCCGCGGGGGCGGTCTCGTGCTCGTCGCCCGCCGCGGCGGAACCCGCGCCAGGGTGCAACGTGCTCGACAACCTCACCGAGAAGATCATTTCGGTCTCGCTCAACGAGATCGGCGGGCCCTACCCGGCCGTCGGCGACAGCGCCGTCTACCTGACCCGGTTCTACGACCCGGCGGGCAAGCTGGTCGGCACGGTGTACGGGAAGGCGAACATCCCGTTCAAGAACCCCGACGGGCACGTCATGGAGTACTCGGAGGAGCGGATCGAGCTCGACGGCGGGGTGGTGGAGACCGAAGGGTTCTACGACATCACCAAGGGCATCGCCGGCGAATGGCAGTTCCTGCCGGCGCTCGGCACCTCCGGCGGCTACCGCGACAAGCTGGGCAAGCGCTCGTTCCAGATCCTCAAGCCGAACGCCTTGCTCAACGCCAAGATCGAGCTCTGCCCGCCGGCGAAGGCGCACTAGGCGATGGCTGTGACACCTCGCCCCGGATGGGTGATCCTCGCGTCGTCGCTGCCGATGTTCATGGTGGCGCTGAACAACCTGGTCGTCACCAACGCCCTGCCGGAGATCGGGCAGAGCCTGGACACCGACGTTGCCGGGCTGCAGTGGGTGGTCAACGGCTATGTACTGGCCTTCGCCGGCCTGTTGCTCACCGGCGCCGCGCTGGGCGATCGTTACGGGCGGCGCCTGGTCTTCGTCGGTGGCATCGTGCTGTTCAGCCTCGGCTCGATCGCCTGCGCCCTGTCGGACAGCACGGTGACCCTCGTGCTGGCCCGGGTGGTGCAGGGAATGGGCGCGGCGGCGGTGCAGCCGCTGTCGCTCACGCTGCTGTCCGCGGCCGTCCCGCCGCACCGACGCAGCGCGGCGATCGGTTTGTGGGGCGGGGTGAACGGCCTCGGCATCGCACTGGGCCCGCTGATCGGTGGGGCGGTGACGGAAGGGATCGCCTGGCAGTGGATCTTCTGGATCAACCTGCCGGTCGGGATGGTCGCGATCCCGCTGGTGTTCTGGGCGGTGCGCGAGACGAAGGGCGCGGACCGCGGGCTCGATCTCCCGGGCGTGCTGCTGGTGACCGGCGCGGTCACCACGGCGGTGCTCGCGATCGTGCGTGCCGGGGACGACGGCTGGGCGTCGCCGCGCATCCTCGGGCTGGTCGCTGCCGCGGTGGTGCTGGCCGTGCTGTTCGTCGTGTGGGAGCAACGCGCCGCGAGTCCGCTGCTCCCCTTGGGTTTCTACCGGATCCGTGCGTTCGTGCTGACGAACCTCGTTTCGCTGGCGATGTTCTTCGGCGTGTTCGGCGGGATCTTCTTCCTCGCCCAGTTCATGCAGGGCCCGATGGGGTTCGCGCCGCTCGAAGCGGGCCTGCGCACGCTGCCGTGGACTGCAGCGCCGATGATCGTGGCGCCGCTCGCCGGGCTGATCACCGACCGCGTCGGTGGCGGCAGGCTGATGGCGCTCGGCCTGCTGCTGCAGGGCGGTGCCCTGGGCTGGATCGCCCTGATGGCGCGGATCGACCTGCCGTACGCGCACCTGGTTCCACCGCTGATCCTGGCCGGCATCGGGATGGGCTTGGCCCTGGCGCCTGCCACTGCGGTCGTGCTCGGTGCGGTGAGCCCGCAGGAGCACGGCAAGGCGTCCGGCGCCACCAACACCATCCGCGAGGTCGGCGGCGCGCTCGGCGTGGCGGTGCTGACCACGGTGTTCCGCGGCCCGCTCCGCACCACGACGATCTGGTCGCCGGTCGACTACGCCCACGCCTTCGTCGCCGGGATGACACCGGCCACCCTGGTCGGGGTCGCCGTCATCCTGGCCGGGTCGATCATCGCCCTGTTCATCCCGCGCTCACCCCCGAAGCCGGCCGCGGTGCTGACGGAACCGGCGGTGGGCAAGGAGCGGGCCCCGCTTTGACTTCGGCTGTGAACTGCCGTAGGTGCTTCCGGAAACCGGGGGGAATTACCCAGGCGCCGGCGATCCGGCGCCGATAACCTGGGCACTGTGAGGATTTCAGGCAGTATCGTGCTGCTCGGTTGCGCGGCCGTGGTCGCGTCATTCTGGCTCGTTCCCTCGGCCGCGGGTGACGCCGGGACGGACCGGCAGTCGGACACGCTCGCCGACGCGATCGGCTACCCGCGTCAGGCGGATGCCGCCGGGTTCGCCCGCGCCGCGCTGGCCACGCCGCTGGGGCGCAGCGAGAGCTTCAGCGTCCTGGAGGCCACGGACCTGCCCCACGACGACCCCCGGGATCCGATGGCCCGCCTGGTCTGGCGGATCCACCACGAGACGCCGGCCGAGGACTGGAACTTCGGCCCGGACACCTTCGACGCCTGCTACCGCGTCGAGTTCGACTACTACGGGACCTCGTCGGGACCGTCGCGGATCACCTGCCCGGCGAACGCCGCCGCGATCACCCCGCCGCCACTGCCGAGGCGGGACATCCCGCCCGAGTTCGCCCCGGCGCTCGAGGCCGTCCTGGGGCACCTGCCGGCCACGGCCGGCGTGGCGGAGGTCCGCGCGGCGCTGACCGCCGGGATGCCCGCGCCCCCGGTGGATCCCGAGACCCACCTGGCCGGGATCCCACCGCAGGTCTTCGTCCAGGTCCGGGGATCCGACGTCGGCGTGGCCCTGTTCGCCCGGACCGGCGTCGAGGACACGGACTGCATGATGGGCCGCCGGGTCGGTGGGGCGGTGCGGGTGTGGTCCCTCAGTGCGCGGGATCAGCGGATGGAGCTTCCGTGCAGCGCTGAAGCCGCTCTGGCCGCTCCGTAGCGGGCACCGTGAGGCTCAGTCCGCGCAGACGACGCCGCCCAGCGGGGCTGTACCTCAAAGTCGTTGAGCAACTCGGGTCGACGCAGGCCGCGGTCCGCCACGGTGGTCTCTATGCCCTGGAACGGGTCGCGCAGGACCTCACCGGCGCTACCCTGATCGACTCTCCTTGTCCGGCTGCAAGATCTCGAGATGGACGAGCTGCGGGTTGTAGCGCGCCAGCAGGTAGAAGGCGCGGGCCGCCATGGTCAAGCTGTCCAGCGATTCGAGGCCGCGGTCCATCGCGGCCAGCTCGAGGTCGGCACGAGCGACTTCCCAGCGTTGCGCGAACAGATCGAGGATCTTCTCGGAGGACAGGTCGTTCACGTGACGCTCCTGATGTTCGGTGAACACGCGGTCGTTCACCTCCCAGGCGAGCTGGACGATCTGTCGCGCGTCCTTCCAGCCGGGCTGGTCCTGCAGCTGCTGAATCGACAGCTCCTCCCAGGTCAGGCCGGGGTTGACCCGGAAACTGCGGACGAGGAACGTGATCAGCTGCTCGGTCGGGGCCAGGGTGTCGCGTTCGGTGCCGGTCAACCACTGCGCGAGGAACCCGAGCCGGGCCGGATCGGCCGGGAGCCGGTAGAGACCACGGTGCTCGCCGTGCCGGAGTGCGATGTGCGCCGGCGTCGGATCGCCGGCGGCAGGCGGGATCGGCCCGCATTCTTCGGCGCAAGCCGTCGCCAGAGCACGGAGAACGACCTCCCGGTGGAACCGGGGGTACTCAGCCGCGAACAGCTGGCAAGCACGCAGCGCTCCGAGGTGACCGTGGTGCGGGGAGTCACCGATGCCGAGGCCCGACGCGGCTGTTTGCCACAGGTAGAGGAAGGAGGTCCGGTTGACTGCGGGAACGTCGGGCGGCGGGGAGTGCTCGCCGCGGCTTGCCCGATGCAGGGCGTCGAGCAACAGCAGTGCGTCATCGCGTTTGGGGTCGAGACGGTGGGTGACGCAGTACTCCCGTATGTGGCGGACAGCCTCGGCGTCGATTCCCGCCTCCTTGCCGGCCGCGACGAGGCTGCCGTAGGAGCGGCGTCCGAAGGGCCAGCCGGCCAGTGTGGCGACCAGTCGTGCCGCGGTCGCGCTGTCACAGACACCGTCTTCCACCGCCCGGGAAAGGGTGGCCCGCATGCACACGAGTGGTTCCGAGAGCGGCCGGTGATCCTCTTCCGGCGTGCTGTGCAGCAGGGTGACTTCGTCGTCCGCCTCCAGCCGCCCGTCGCGGTAGTCCGCGTAGATCCGGCCGACTCCTTCCATGCCGAAGACGTCCAGTTCGGCGGCGCGAAGCGCGCCCATGCTGGCGGCGCCGAGGACCCGGAGGCCCTCGCTCAGCAACGCAAGGATTTCCTTGTGCCGGACGGCGCCGACCTGGTGGAAGTAGCCGTCGACGATGCCGACCACATCACCGGCGGTCAAGGACAGCCGCGGGAGGTCGCCCGCGGACACGGGTGGCAGCACCTCGACGGCCGAGTTCCGCACGAGATCGGCGGCGTCCGGCAGGCTCGGGCCGACGAAGAGGATGCATCGGGGCATGATCGTCCGCTCTGCTTGAGAAACCGGGTCGGCGTGGTGGTCAGTCTATCGCCTGCATGACCGACAGCAGCCGGTTGTCGACGGCGCTGTCCGCCGCCGCCGCGGGTTCGGCGCGCCCGGCCAGCAGGTGCAGGTAGGCGCGTTCGTCCGGGTCCAGCCGCAACGCGCGCGCCAGCCCGGCGAGGATACCGGTGGAGGGCTGCGGGCCACGGCCCTGCTCGAGCCGCTCGTAGTAGGTCGCGGACATGTTCGCCAGGCGCGCCACCTCGTCCCGGCGCAGTCCCGGTGTGCGGCGCCGTGGACCGACCTGCAACCCCACCGCCTGTGGGGATAAGGCATCACGCCGCCGACGCAGGAAATCGGCCAACGTCTCTCGCATGGTCAACTCGCTGTCCTCCCGCATCGCGGCGATGCCCGGACCAGGGTGAACCTTCGTGGACCACGCTAGTGATCCGGCGACCCGGAAACGTCACTCCTGAGTGGACAGCCGGATGTGGCTCTCGTGGGGGACAAGTGCGGACGGATGTCGCGCCGGCATCGGCGTCTCGTCGGTCTTGGCGCCGATGGCGTCGCAATCCGCAGCACCTCCTGCGGACTCGCTGCACCCGAGAACGGTGCCCACGACGGCAAGGCGCTTACCGGCGGCGGAGAAGCTCGGCAGGACGTCACGGTCAGGACAGGTGCGCGGACAGCAGCCAGGCCGGTGTGGACTTGCGGCCGTTGCCTTCGTCTCGGACGTCGCTGCCGGCGAAGTCCGTGAAGTCCGGGAAGCTGTCGGGGACGTTGGCGTGGATGCGGGCCGGCCGGATCTCGTCGATCGTCCAGTACGCGCCCACGACTTCCCGTAGTTCTTCCGCGGAGACCGGGTTGACCTTGCCTGAGGGCACGGTGGTGCTGTCGAAGACCAGCACGAAGTAGGACGCGCCGGGCGCTGCGGCGCGCACGATCGATTCCTGGTATCCCCGGCGCAGCGCGATCGGCATGGAGTGGAACAGGGTGCTGTCGACAATGGTGTCGAACCGGCCGTCGTAGCCGGTGAGGGTGCTGATGTCGGCGACCTCGAAGGTGGCGTTGTCCAGGCCGCGCCGGGCGGCTTCCGTTCGGGCGAGCGCGATGGCGGCGGGTGACTGGTCGACGCCGACGGCGGTGAAGCCGCGTTCGGCGAGGTGGAGTGATGTGGCGCCTTCGCCGCAGCCGGCGTCGAGGATCTCGCCGTGGAAGGCGCCGGTGTCGATGAGCGCGGCTATTTCGGGTTGTGGTTCGCCGATGCTCCAGGGGGGCGGGGAGCCTTGGCCCATTTCGGGAAGCTTGGCGGCGGTAGGCGGATTCGAACAGCGCGTCGTTCGGTGAGCTGGTCATGCGCCCAGAGTGTCAACCGGGTTGATATATGTCAACATGGTTGACATGGAGAGTCTTCGGGATGAGCCGCTCGGCTACCTGCTGCACCGGCTTACGGCGGCCTTGCGCGCGGAGGTGGCCGCGACCGTGCTCGAGCCGTCGCGGTTGTCGGCGCCGGAGTACCTTTGCCTGCGGATGTTGCTGCCGTCGCCGAAGTCGAACGCCCAGTTGGCACGTGAGGCGCAGGTGTCACCGCAGGCGATGAACAAGGTGGTGCGCGAGCTGCAGGATCGCGGCCTGGTGGCGCGACCGGCCGCGGTGTCGTCCGGGAGATCGTTGCCTGCCACGTTGACGCGCGAGGGCGTGGCCACACTCGCGCGCCTCGACCCCAAGGTGGCCGAGGCCGAAGATCGGGTCTTGGTCCAGCTCGACGAACGGGATCGGCGTGAGCTCCGCAGACTCCTGGTCGCCGCCGGCGGGGGCGTGTCCCGGCGGTGATCGTCTCGGGGCGCAACCACGCGAGCGTCGGCGTGGGGAGAGCTTCCAGGCAAGGTGTTACCGAGCGCTGTGCTGGACCGGATCGACACCATGACCACAGCAAAAAGCGGGTCCCCGCAGCTGTGAGCTGCGGAAACCCGCTGTCCGTCGGGCTGACAGGATTCGAACCTGCGACCCCTTGACCCCCAGTCAAGTGCGCTACCAAACTGCGCCACAGCCCGGACCCGCACTCGCTGAGTGCGTGAGAAGTACTCTAGCGCGCTCTCCGAAGGGCCCTGCAACCAGGGTCCGCGGTCCTTCTGACCTGCGGAAACACGCGGACAGGACCGTAGCCCGCGATCAAGCCGCGTCGGCTGCGTGGGTCCGGGTCTGTCAACGCGATGCCCATCGGGTGGTGAGCCCAAGGAAGGTGTTCAGTCCGCCGAACAGGGGCGTTCGGCGGGCTGAACGAACACCTCAGCCGAGCCCGGTGGTCACCGCGTTCATCAACGCGCCCGTGTCGCCCGACATCTCCCATGCCATCACTCCGAGCAAGCCGCGCGACTTGAGCCACGTGGTCTTCAGCCCGATCGACCAGGCGTCGTCGAACGTCCACCACTGGCCGCCGTTGCCCGTGTAGCACGAGGTTGCCACCGCCGCCGTGTCGTGGTGGACCGTGCAGCCCGGTACGCCCGCCACCAGGTTCGCGTAGCCGCGGGTGCCCGCTTCCTCGGCGAACTGGCCCGGCGCCGCGCCGGCTGCCGACTGCCACTCGCCGCTCTTTCCGCCGTCGGCGACGCCCTGCCAGCCGCGGCCGTAGAACGCCAGGCCGAGTGTCAGCCGCCGTGGGTCGACGCCCGCGCTCGTGTACGCGTTGATCGCGCTTTCCGCACTGAAGTGGAAGTTGTACGGGTCGTCCGCGTCGGCGTACAGGTTGGCCTGGTGGCCGGTGCGGTTCGGCTCCCACGAATTGTCGCTGCCCGACCCGTGGAAGTCGTAGCCCTGCACGTTCGCGACGTCCAGGTAGGTGAAGATCTTGGAGACGTCCCAGCCCGAAGCGACCTTCGCCGGATCGGCCGGGGTGAACGCGTGCAGCTGGTACCGCTTGCCGGTGGTTGCGCCGTAGGCGTCCAGCTGCGTGCGGAACTCCGCCATCAGCGCGGTCAGATTGGCCTTGTCGTTCGGGCTCCAGTGGTTGCCCGGGTGGCCGTCGGCGCTGCCGGGCCACTCCCAGTCGAGGTCGATGCCGTCGAAGATGCCGGCCGCGGTACCCGGCCCGCCCGCGCCGCCGTAGGGCGCGATGTTGCCCTTGAGCCAGGTGTCCACACAGGACGAGACGAACTTCTTGCGCGACGCGTCGGTGGCCGCGACGTCGGAGAAGTACTTCGAATACGTCCAGCCGCCGAGCGAAACCAGCACCTTCAGGTTCGGGTGCTTCGCCTTGAGCTTCTTGAGCTGGTTGAAGTTGCCGCGCAGCGACTCCCAGCCGGTGTCGGCCACGCCGTCGACCGACTGCGCCGCCGCGAACGGCCGCGAGTAGTCGGCCTCGGCGTCACCCGCGCCGTCCCCCTGACCGGGGTCCTGGGGGTTGGCCGTGGTGCCCTTGGTGACCCCGGACAGGCAGGTCAGGTTCACCGGATCGATGTTCTCGAACGCGTACAGCAGATGCGTCAGCTTCGCCGCCGCACCCGACGTCTCGAGGTTCTTCACGAAGTACTGGCGCCCGTAGATGCCCCACTGCACGAAGTACCCGACCTTCGCGTAGCCCGAGACGATGTCGCCGGTCCGGGCGGTCACCGCGGCGCTCGGCGCCGACACGTTGTCGTAGCCGTCGCGGGCGCGCACCGTGAAGGTGTACGAAGTGGACGGTGCCAAACCGGTCACCACCGCTGATGTCGTGGTCACCGTCGTGGCCAAGGTGGACCCGCGATAGACGTCATAGCCGACCACGCCGGTGTTGTCGGTCGACGCCGTCCAGGCCAGGGAGACACTGCCCGCATCGGCGGCCGTCGAGCGCAGCCCGCTCGGTGCGGACGGCGGCTGAGTGTCATCGGACGGGTTGTTCGTCGTCACGGTCAGAGAAGTGCTCGCCGGGGAGGTGTTCCCCTTGGCGTCCTTGGCTTTGACCGTGAACGAGTAGGCCGTGCCCGGAGCGAGCCCGGACACCGTGGCGCTCGTCCCGGTCACCGACGCGGCCAGGGAAGTCCCCTGGTAGACGTCGTACCCGGTCACCGGAAGCGACCCAGGGGCCGACGCGTTCCACGCCAGCGCGGCCGTCTTGGTCGTCTTCGCGACCAGGCGCAGGTTCGCCGGCGCGCCCGGCGGGGTGTCCGGTGAACCGTCGCAGTTGGCGTTGTCGACGCGGCACTGCGTCGGCGTCGCGGCGGCGCTGAGCCGGAAAGTCGGGCTGTACGGGTAGGTGTTCCGGCCCGGCGCCAGCGTCGCGATGTAGTAGGCGGGGGTCAGCGTGACCTGGGTGCCGTCCTGCGTCACCGTGCCGTTTTCGCCGGTCGAGGCGGTGACGCCGGCGGGCAGCGTGAAGGTGATCGCCCAGTTGCTCACCGACGCGGTTCCGGTGTTGGCGACGGTGTAGGTGCCGGTGGTGCCGTTCATCGCCAGGGGGGCGGTCAGCGAACCGGCTGCGGCGGCGGGTGGTGCGAGCGCCGCGGTGCCGCCGAGTGCGATGAGCAAGGCCGCGAGTGCGGAGCGTAGTCGTGCGGGAGTGCGTCTCATGGCGGTTCTCCAAGCGGCACGAGGCGGGGACGATGTGGTCTAGACCACATCGAATGTAACCCGGTACGGGGAGAACCGCGCAGGCCCGAACGGCGGCAACCGGTGTCCGAACGGACGGTTAACGCCCCGAGAAGGTCGCTTTCCCCGGTCCGTCGGCGAGGAACGACTTCACCGCGTTGCGGAGGTCCTCGGTCTCGAAGAGCTCGGCCGCGATCGTCGTGATGTGCGCGTTCGCCTCGGGGACGCCGCCGGCCGAGAAGTGGTCGAGGACGCGTTTGGTCGCCGCGTGGGCGCGGGTCGGTCCCTCGGCCAGCCGGCGGGCGAACGACCGCGCCGCGTCGTCGAAACCCTCGCTCGGCAGGACGCGGTTGACGACGTTCCAGCGTTCCAGGGTCGCGGCGTCGTAGGTGTCGCCGGTCATCACGAACTCCTTGGCGCGCCCGACGCCGGCCCGCGCGGCGAGCCGCTGGGTGCCGCCCATCGTCGGCGTCAGGCCGACGACCTTCTCGACCAGGCCGAACTTCGCGCGTTCGGCGGCGAGAATGACATCGCAGGCCACGGCCACCTCGAACGCCCAGGTCAAGCACAGGCCGTGGGCGGCGAACACCGTCGGGAACGGCAGCGCCGCGATCCGGTCCGGCACCGCGAGCATCTCGTCGAAGAGCACCTTCGCCTCGGCGGGCGAGCCTTGGGCGTCGAACAGCGAGACGTCGACGCCGCCGCTGACGATCTTGCCTTCGGCGCGGATCAGCAGCGCCCGCGCGGGTTCGGCCTCCAGCTCGCCGATCGCCGAGGCGAGCGAGGACTGCAGCGAAGCCGTGTAGAGGTTCAACGGCGGAGCGTCGACGGTCAGGACGGCGAGCCCGCCGTCACGATCGAGGCGGACCTGCTCAGTCATTGCTCACCCTGCTTCTTCGGCTTCGACGATGTCGTCCCAATACTGCTGGGCCTCGGGACGCCAGTCGACGTGTTTGTGATGGAACAGTTCCGCCGCCTTCGTCCCGCTCCACTTCGCCGGGAGCAGCTCGGCGGGCAGCTGCGGGTCGAGGAAGGGGAACCGCCGCCATTCGTGGACGAGCTCGGTCTGCGCGCGCAGCACGGCGCGGCCGCCGGTGGGGTGCAGGCCGGTGAAGCGGTCGATGAAGTCCTCGTAGCGGTCCTTGAGGTCGGTCAGGTCCCAGGACCGGGCGACCATGGACTCCTGTTCGCCGACCTCGCCGTAGGCGGCGGTGAACGACATCGCCTGCGCCTCGAGGCCCAGGTCGTTGACGATCTGCTGGGCCTCGCGCTGCCGGGACAGGTCCGGGCTGACCCACACGCCGGCGACCGGCGAGCCGAAGCCCGCCCAGGTCAGGCGGGTGCGCAGCCGGTGCCGAAGGTCGCGCTTGGCCTCCGGCACGGAGACGATCAGCATCAGCCACTGCCCGTTCCAGTGGCGTTCCTCGCGGCCGAACGCGTAGATCCGATCGGCGCCCTCGGTCAGCAGGCGGCGCCCCGGCGGGGTCAGCGACCAGCGCACGCGGCGCCCGACTCGCTCGGAGACCACCCAGCCCTCGGCGGCGGAGCGGGCCAGCGCCTGCCGCGCGGACTTCTCCTCGATGTCGAGGATGCCCAGCACCTCGACCAGCATCGACGTCCAGACCGGTTTGTCCCGGGGCAGCGCGTACTCGCCGAGGACGGTCATCAGCAGTGACCGCGCGCTGGCGTGACTGACCTCGCGGCGCCGGCTCACCGTGGGCCGTGGCGCGGACGACCGGCCTTCCCTCGGCTTCGGCCTGCGGCCGAGGGTGACCGGGGGAGCGGGCTCGCCCATGCTGTTCACCGACCTCACTGCGCTGCGGGACTGACAACCGAACAGGGTACCCACAGTGAGTGATCAAAGCGCCACGGGACACACACAGCCGGTGGTTTTGACCTTGATCTGACAGTTCGCGACGGGGTCGTAGACTCGGTTACCTCATGAGCGCAACTCTCGTCGCGAAGGACCTGGCCGCCGGCCACGGTGACCGCACCCTCTTCTCCGGCCTCGATCTCGTCGTCGCGCCCGGGGACGTCGTCGGCCTGGTCGGGGTCAACGGCGCCGGCAAATCGACCCTCCTGCGGACCCTCGCCGGGCTCGCGAAGCCGGACAGCGGCGAGGTCCGGCTGAACCCGCCGGCCGCGACCGTCGGGCACCTGCCGCAGGAGCCGGAACGGCGCGAAGGCGAGTCGGTGCGGGCCTTCCTGGCGCGGCGCACCGGCGTCTCGGCGGCCCAGGCCGACCTCGACGAGGCGACCGAGGCACTCACCGCGGGCTCGCCGGGCGCGGACGACCAGTACGCGACGGCGCTCGACCGGTGGCTCGCCCTCGGCGGCGCCGACCTCGACGACCGGGCCGCCGAAGTGGCCGCCGACCTCGGCTTGGCCGTGGACCTGGACCAGCCGATGACGTCGCTCTCGGGCGGCCAAGCGGCGCGCGCGGGGCTCGCTTCGCTGCTTCTGAGCCGCTACGACGTCTTCCTGCTCGACGAGCCGACGAACGACCTCGACCTGGACGGCTTGGCCCGGCTGGAGCGGTTCGTCTCGGGTCTGCGCGCGGCGACCGTGCTGGTCAGCCACGACCGCGAGTTCCTGGCCAGGACCGTCGACCGCGTCGTCGAGCTGGACCTGGCCCAGCAGCAGGTGAACGTCTACGGCGGCGGGTACGAGGCGTACCTCGAGGAGCGCGAAGTCGCCCGGCGGCACGCGCGCGAAGAGTACGAGGAGTTCGCCGACACGAAGGCGTCGCTCGAGGCGCGCGGGCGGATGCAGCGGGCGTGGATGGAGAAGGGCGTCAAGAACGCCCGCCGGAAGCAGCCGGACAACGACAAGGCGGCGCGCAAGTTCCGCTCCGAGGCCACGGAGAAGCAGGCGTCGAAGGCGCGGCAGACCGACCGGATGATCGAGCGGCTGGAGGTCGTCGAGGAACCGCGCAAGGAGTGGGAGCTGCGGATGGAGATCGCCGCGGCCCCGCGGGCCGGGGCGGTGGTCGCGACTGCGCGTGGCGCGGAGGTCCGGCGGGGCGGGTTCACGCTCGGGCCGGTCGACCTGCAGATCGACTGGGCGGACAAGGTCGCGATCACCGGGGCGAACGGGTCGGGCAAGTCGACTTTGCTGGCGGCGCTGCTCGGCCGGGTGGCTCTGGACGCGGGGACGACCGCGCTGGGACCGGGCGTCGTGGTCGGCGAGGTCGACCAGGCGCGACGGCTGTTCCTGGGTGACGTCCCGCTCTTTTCGGCGTTCGCCCGCGAGGTACCGGAGCTGGCGGACGCGGAGGTGCGGACGCTGCTGGCGAAGTACGGCCTGAAGGCCGCGCACGTCATGCGCTCGGCGGCAACGCTCTCACCGGGCGAGCGGACGCGGGCGGCGCTCGCCTTGCTGCAGGCGCGCGGGGTCAACCTGCTGGTGCTGGACGAGCCGACCAACCATCTCGATCTGCCGGCGATCGAGCAGCTGGAGGCGGCGCTGGACAAGTACCCGGGGACGCTGCTGCTGGTCACGCATGATCGGCGGATGCTCGATGCTGTCCAGGTGACGCGCCGGTTGGTGGTTGAGGACGGGAAGGTCAGCGAGCTGTGATCTGCGGTGGTGCGGCTCTCGCCTCGACCCTCGACTCTCGGCGCTGGTGAGCAGTGCTCTCGCTTTGGAGCACTAGGTTGAGGTGGTTGTGAGCAGTGCTCTCAACGGTGAGCGGTGCTGGCTGTCGCGGGTGAGCAGCGCTCTCGAAAGCGAGCACAGCTCGCCGTTGGAGTGAGAGCGGCGCTCTCGAGTCGGAGCGCTGCCCGTTTTCGAGGGTGAGCGGTGCTCTCGAGGGTGAGCGCCTCACCCCTTTGTCGCCCCACCGGTCAAGCCCTTCACGAACTGCTTCTGCAGCGCCAGATAAAAGATCAACACCGGCAGCGTCGCCAGGAACATCAGCGCGAACACGCTCCCCAGATCAGCCTGGTACTGGCCGATCGACCGGTAGATGCCCGTCGTGATCGTTGTTCCCTGGCTGGGGCCCAAGATGATCAGCGGGTCGATGAAGTCGTTCCAGATCCACACGCCCAAGAAGATCAACACCGATGCCGTTGCCGGGCGGAGCAGGGGGAACACCACCCGCCAGAACACCTGCATGCGGCTCGCGCCGTCGAGCAGGGCCGCCTCCTCCAGCTCCACCGGCACGCCGCGGATGAACCCCGTGAACACGAACACCCCGAACGGCACGTAGTACCCCACGTTGAACAGGATCAGCCCCTGCAGGGTCGCCATCAAATGCGTCACGCGCAGGACGTCGGTGATCGGGATCAGGATGACCTGCGGCGGAATCATCAACCCGGCCAGCAGGACCAAGGTAAGCACCTTCGTCCACCGCTTGCCCGAGCGCGCCAGGTAGTGGCCGAGCATCGCGGACAACACCGTCAGGACCAGGATCGACAGCACCGTCACCACGACGCTGTTGGTCAAGCTGACCCAGAACAGCCCGTCCGGCCGGGTCAGCACCGCGCGGATGTTCGCCAACGTCGGCGGCAGCGGCAGCGACGCCGGCTCCTTCGCGATCAGCTCTCCCCGCTTGAACACGTTGGCCAGCACCAGATACAACGGCACGAAGAAGACCGCGCTGACCAGCAAGGCGACCGCCGGCCGCAGCGGCAACCGGGTCACAGGTCCACCTCCCGGCGGCGGAGGAAGTTCAGCACCACCGTCGTCACCAGCGCCACGATCACCAGCATCAGCACCGCCATCGCGGACGCGTACCCGACGTGGTTCGAGTCG